>DASPPG010000110.1:0-10512 GCA_035625625.1 Solirubrobacteraceae bacterium | reverse complement strand
ATTTACCGAGACCGACACCGAGGGCGACACCGGGGGGATAACCCCGTTGGCCGAGCGTTGGGACGGGCGGAGTTGGGCGCTCTCGATGCCGCAGCAGACCAGTCCGGGGGGGACGGGGGCGGCATTGAATGCCGTCTCGTGCAGTTCCGCGCGCGCGTGTACCGCAGTCGGATTCACCCAGCTGTCGGGCTACGAGGGCCCTGAGGACGAGGAGTTGGTGGAGCGCTGGAACGGATCGGGGTGGACGGTCGGACGATTTAGCGGCGCGGGCGATCTCACCGCGGTGTCTTGCCCTTCCGCGCGGGCGTGCATTGCGGTCGGCACCAGGACCGATCTCTACGGCTCCCCGCCGGCCGCCGTGTCTGCACGCTGGGACGGCAAGCGGTGGCTCGCGGAACCGATCGCCCTGCAACGACAATGGTATGAGACCTCGTTGAACGGCGTGTCGTGCAGCTCTGCGACTTCCTGCCTCGCGGTCGGGTACTTCCGCTCCGGGAGCGGCTGCTCTGACGGGCATGCGGCCGGGCCGTGCACAAGGAAAGCGCTGGTGGAGCAATGGAATGGTCATAGCTGGACAGTCGAATCGGCTCCCCGTCCCCCCGGCGCCAGGAGCGTGAGCGTCGATCAAATTTCGTGCTCGTCGATCGGGCGATGCACGGGGATCGGGACGTTTACTCGCCGCCGCAACCAATCGGTGCCGTTCTCCGCACAGTGGACCGGTGGCGTGTGGATCAGTCGGCGAATGCCCAACCCCCACGGGGCGAAGACCGTGCAGATCGAGGGGTTGTCGTGTACCTCCGCAACGGCCTGCACGTTGGTCGCGGGTTTGACGACGAACGCCGGTACCGCCGGTCTGTTCGCCGAGCGGTCAAACGGGTCCCGGTGGTCCATCCAGCCGATCTCGCAGCCGGAGGAGGCGCAAAGCGCCATCCTGGCCGGCATCTCATGCGTGTCGCAGCGCGACTGCACCGCAGTCGGAACCTTCACGAACAGCGCAGGCGCCGCCTTCCCCCTCGCGGAGAGCCGCCGTCACGCCACCTGGTCGATGCAGCAGGCCCCAAACGCCGTTGTCGTAGAACCCGGCGGGTTCAACGCGGTGTCATGCGCATCAAGTAGCGCCTGCATTGCCGTCGGCAGCCTGAGCGACACATCCCAAACGACCATGACGTTGGCCGAGCAATGGGACGGCATGACCTGGTCCGTCCAGGCCACGGCAAACCCCGTCGTTACCCCTGGCACCGAGGCCTCTCTAGGTGCTGTCTCATGCGCGTCACAAACCGCTTGCATGGCGCTCGGAGGCGGCCTGATTGAGCGGTGGGACGGCGCCAACTGGAACATACAAAGCACACCGAGTGTCGAAGGCGCGACGCTCGACGCTGTTTCGTGCTCATCTGAGACCGCCTGCACGGCAGTGGGGCAACAAAGCGCGGGATCGGGGCAGCCCCTCGTGGAGCACTGGGACGGGACAGAATGGACAATCCAGTCCACTCCACCCTTCACTGGTTTTGCTCCACCCCTGCCTGGTTTTGGCGCCGCGCTGACCGGGGTGTCGTGCACATCCGACACCGCGTGCACCGCGGTTGGATCCTTTCTGAACCCAACGATCCGACAGGCGCTCGTAGAGCGGTGGGACGGCACGCAGTGGTCGATCCAGAACACACCAACACCACCCGGCGCGCAGGGCTACCAGTTGAGCGCGGTGTCGTGCACATCCGCAACGGATTGCACCGCCGTCGGAGAGATCTTTGGTAGCTGCTGCACTACCCTTGCGGAGCATTGGGATGGAAGCACCTGGATGATCGAGCCCGCACCAATAGGCCTCGCAGGAAACGAGATCCTAACCAACGTGTCGTGCACCTCTGCGTCCGCCTGCGCCGCTATCGCAGCCCCTAACGTCGTCGAAGTTTGGGATGGCGCAAGCTGGTCCATCGAGAACCTCCCCGGCGTAGCCCCCGGCATGACGCTTAGCGCCGTGTCGTGCACCTCAGACGGAAGCTGCACGGTGGTCGGGGCGGCCAACCAGGAGCCCCTCGTCGAACATTCCAGCTAGCCGCAACGGGTGACGTTCGGCTCTCGACCAGCCTGCTCGCGCCGATCGCGACGCACGTGGACGGGGCGTCAGCCAGATGGGCGGGCATCCGCGTCTCGCCAGCGAGACGATCTCTAAGCCCGTGGAGGAGCGAGCCGCCGCCGATGAGGGTGATGCCGCGGTCCATGACGTCGCAGGCAAGCAGCGGCGGCGTGCGCGTAAGGGTCTCCTCGGTCGCCTCGATGATCCGGGCGAGGGGCCGCTCGAGCACACAGCCGATCTCCAGGCCGGTGAGCCGCATGGTCTTGAGCCTCTCGGAGCCCATGTCGCGGCCTATGATCTCGATCTTCCGGTCGTGCCCGTACGGAGACGCCGAGCCGATGTCAGCCTTGATCTGCTCGGCGGCTTGCTGACCGACCAGCACCGCATGCTCGCGCTTGAGGTGCGCGGCGATTCTGTCGCTGAGCTCCTGGCCGCCGATCGGGATCAAGCGCGAGGTGACGATCGCACCCATCGAGATCATCGCGACCTCGGTCGTGCCCGCCCCGATGTCGAGCACCATCGATCCGGTCGGCTCCTCCACGGGCAACCCGGTGCCCCATGCCGCCGCGATCGGTTTCGCGACCAGGCGTGCCTCCCGGGCGCCGGCCGTCATGCAGGCCTGCGCGACGGCGCGCCTCTGCACGCCGCTTGCGCCGGTTGGCACCGCCGCGATCACCCGCGGCTTCGGCCTCTTGTACCGCCGCACCTTCCGAATCATGTGCCGCAAGAGCTCCTCCGTGGCCCATAGGTCCGCGATCATCCCGTGCTTGAGCGGTTGGATCGCAGCGGCCCCCTCGCGGCCGAGGAGGTCCAGTGCCTCGCGCCCCGCGGCGAGCGGCTCGCCACTGCGCGCGTCGGCGACGACGACGCTGGGCTCGGATAGGACGATCTCGCCGCCGCAAGCAGACAGGACCGTGTTGGCGGTCCCCAGATCGACCGCGATGTCGCTGCTGGAGAAGCATGTCCAAAATGGGAGGGATCTCATCAGCATCCCATCGCGGATCGCTCAGATCCGAGCGAGACCGGTGTCGACGCGCACCACGGCGCCGGCTAAGCGCGCATTGCCACGGCTCGACCGGGAAAGCGCAGAACCGATGCTTCGATTCGACGCGCCGCCGCGAAACCCTCCCATCCTGATCAGCGGCCTCACTCGACCTCGAGGGCTTCCGCGCGATGAGTCGCTGGCTGAAATCTCGGCCCGTGCGCGAACCAGCCCCCGCATGAGCCCGCGCGACTTCCGCTTCTAGCCCAAAGGAGCAGTCCGAGCGACCGGCTCCACCTTGTCGCTGCGCATGGAAACCAGCACTCCTCGCGGTCAACGTTCGGCCGTCGTTTCTGGGCGAAGGCGGAATGAAGCACGCTGTCGGCTCGCGTGGCAGCGGCTGTCGTGCATACGCTGAGGTTGGGCATCGGGAATCACCCGACGAGCTGCGCCTCCGTCCTGAGCGCGGGCTGGTTGACGCCTAGGACCCTCCTAGGCCTGGAGCTATGCCTGCGGCGCCGGTGCCGGCCGTCCTATCCTGCCGCTGCGAAGTCGGCGGCCAGCTTGCTCAGGTCGGGATACCCGAGGCCGCTGCCCTCGTTGTACGGCAGCCCCGACGTGCCGGTGTAGAAGATGTTGTCGTTCTGGGTCCCACGCTGATCCAGCGGGGTGAACGGCGAGTTGCCGCTAGTCGCGAACCGGTAGATATCCGGGTTCCAGAAGCCGACGTGACGCCCGAGGTAGGAGTCGATCACGGCCGCCGATCCGCTCAGCTGCTGAGAGGTGAAGCTCGTGCCGCCCCAGCCACCCTGAAGGGTGGTCGGCTGCCCGAACGACGGCGCGTAGATCAGATAGCCGCTCAATGGATCGGCGTTGGCCGAGATATCCGGATCCGCCCGGCCTGACCCGTAACCGGTGATCACCGGAGGCGTCGGATCGAAGTTCCACGCCGCGGGCAGGAACAGGCCGTCCACGTTCTGGTAGTCGCTCGGGGTCAGGTACGGCACCGCGCTGAACGAGCTAGTGCCGGGCACGCCCCGCTGGTAGGAGGGCTGCGGTTCGATCGCGCTGAACCCGCCTCCGCTGCCGATCACGTTCGTCTCCGCGGCCTGAGTCAGCGACTCATCTTCGGCGGCGGCCACCGCCGGCCAGGTGTAATCCCAGCCCCAGGTGCGCTGGGCCGCGTTGCCGAAAGGCGCGGCTCCCCCCGGCCCGGTGAACGTGGCACTGAACGGGAGAGTCGTTCCCCCGGCAGCCGCGATGTACGGGCTGTCGGACGGGTTGTCGACCGAGAGGTTGGTCGTTCCGATGTCGCCGCTCGCGTCGTACGCGCCCGCGTCACCGGAAGAGGCGAAGCCAGACTGTCCCTGGGCCGCCATCTCCAGGAATGCCTCATCGAAAGCGGCTACGTACCCCGGGGACTCCTGCCCGCTGACGATGCTCGCCTGAAGAATGGTCTCCGACTCTCCCCAGCTCACCCCGACGGTGCTGGCGATGTTCTGGCTGGCGGCGTAGAAAAACGCGTCGGCAAAGCCGTAGTCGGTGTTCGGCGCCTGGTAGACGATCACATTGGAGGCGGGAGCCAGCCCGCCCGCCTGCTCCACGTCGAGGTCGGTCTCCCCCGACCCCGACACATCGCTCGGGGCGCCCGGTCCACCGTCGACGTTATTCACCGTCACGGTCCGGTTGCTGGGCGGCAGGTGCATCACGTTCTGCCAGAAGTACTGCGGCGCGCCCGGATCGAGCGCGGCCAGGGTCACGTCCGCGATCGTCTGTCCCTGTCCCTCGGCGCCGTCAGCGTACAGCGAGGTGAGATCGTAGTCCTGGGCGAAGTCCGTGGGCGTCTTGCACGCATACGGATCGGAGCTGACCGCGGGCTGGCCCGGAAGCGGTGCGGCGAGTACACAACCAGACGAGCCGCCGGACGCCTGACCGCCGATGTGCACGGCCTGGGTGCCGAACGGGCCGTAGTTAGTCAGCCCGAGAATGGCCAGGACGTAACTTCCGATCGATGCGGGAAGCTCAGGCGACTGAGAGATTCCGTGCACGCGCTGGGCTCTGATCATCTGCGTCCCGTCGCGCCCCTTGATCGCCGGCACGTAGTACTGCTTCTGCTGGACCGACAATGCCTGGTCGAACTCGCCGGCCGTGCCGTTGGCGACTACGTCGACGTGGTCGGCGTAAGCGTGCGTGGTTATGCCGAACCCGGCCAGATAGCTCTCCAGCTGAGCGATGTTGGCTGAGGTCTGCCCATAGGTGCCGGCGAACTGGCTTACCGAGAGGTAACGACTGAAACCATGCTGCGCGCTCGCCTCCAGCTGGGACAGGTTGCGCTCACGCAGGATGAAGGACACGGTCTCCGGCGTGTTCGGCGGGGTGTTGCCGAACACCGAGGCGCCGGGCAGAGCCGAAGCTCTAATCCCAGGCTGGACGGCGATCTCTGTCGTGGCCGCAGCCCCCGCGACAGTCGGCAGCGCCGCGAGAGCCATCGCCACCCCGGCGAGTACCCCCCAACGGATCAGATCGCGATTCACGGAACCCCCCTCAAGTCGAGCACACCGCAGATAGGCTGGACGTTAGCTCGGAACAAGCCCCCGGGCAAGGGTCATGCGATCGCCTAGCTGGGCGCACGGTAGCCCCATCGTGGCCCCACGGTGGTGGACACAGACGACTACCGCATCATCGGTGGCGCTTTCCAGCGAGGCGCTGCGCGCTCGACGGGCCACGCATCAGGGGTACTGCGAGTGCACAGCTCGTCAGGGTCGCCGTGATCGCGTTGGAACCAGAGGAGCGCCGAGCGGTGGATCGCTGCCCAACCTATGCGTATGCACGAGCGCGGCGCTGACGACTACGAGCTCAGCAACCGCAGCGTTTGGTACCGCCCAGAAGCGACGGCCGGACTTGGCCCGCACGGAGTGCTGGCTTCCATGCGCAGGAACACCCTGGCGCCGGGCGCTCAAAGTGCTCCTTTGATCGAGAACCGGCAGTCTCGTGCTTGAAAGGGTCAGGCACGTTCTGGACCGGCGTGATGCGCCGCTACTTGTAGCCCGAAGGGAAAGCAACGCGGTCGGAGCTGGTTGAAGTGAGGCGCCGCGCTCCTGAAGAGCGCATTGCAGCCTCGTATGCCTCGATGTTAGTGTCGCGGGGTCGGGGCGAGGAGCCGCCGGCGGATTACGTCGTCCAGCGTGAGGAGACAGCATGGCTTACGGCATCGTCCATCAGTTCGCCGGCGGCACCGAGGACCAGTACCGCGCGTCGATAGCCGCCGTGCATCCGAGCGGGGGCAGGCTACCGGAGGGCCAGGTGTTCCATGCAGCTGGGCCGTCGGACGACGGCTGGGTGATCGTGGCGATCCACGAATCGAAGGAGAGCTGGGAGAAGTTTCGCGACAGCATTCTGATGCCTCGGATGCAGGCAGGGATCGAGGGCGGCTTCGGAGCGCCCTCGCACGAGGCTGCGTTTGAGGTCAGAGCCCAGACGTTGGCGTGGCACCTAGAGGCCGAACCGGGCTGAATCGGGGCGAACCTCGTCGTTTCCTATCCGCCGAGGCAAGGGCTGGTTCGGGATCACGCCACAAGATGCTGACCGCCGCGCGACACTGATCTTCGCTGCTGGGTTGCCTGGCTACCCGGTGGGCACGCCACGAGGCTCCAACAACACCTTTCGGTTTGATCGAGAACTAGCGCTCTGGGCTCACGCGCTCTGAGCATGTTCCCGAGTTGCTCGATGGTCTGTTGCTTGTAGCCCAAGGGGAAGGCGCGGACGACCTGCGTTTGGCGATTATGTGGGTCTCCTCGCCGGTCGGGGTGAGTTCTCTGCTATTGCGTCGGCGCGGGGCTCGTCGGTGGTGCCGATACTCGTGTCGGACGGGTGGCTCCATAGCCGATCGGGTGGCCTGCTCGCGGCCTCGGGCGGCTGTCGGGCCAGCTCAACGCCGCCACTTCTTTGAGAGCCTCAAGAGGGGCGTCGTCATGAGGCGTGCCAGCAGTCGGGGACCTGGGAAGACTCGCAGGCCGAGTTGGTCGAACATGGTGAGCGTGTCCATCTGGAACCAGTGCTCGGCGGCCTTCCCGTCGACCATCCGGCTGAGCTCGAGGCCGGAGAAGCGGACCTTGCGGCCGGTCGGTGGGAGGCCCCGGAAGTGCCCGGTGTGGGTTCCGGTAAACAGAATTCGCTGCGCGTTCATGTCCTCATCGGCCACGGTGTCTTGCACGTGGAGGTGCAGGTCGGGGAATCCCTCGAGAAAGGGTGCCCAGGAATGCGACCCACGCGTCGCTGTCGAGCTCGGGCAGGTGCATGCTGTCGGGAGCGTGGCCGATGTAGTCGGCGGTTCGCGCGTTGGCCTCACCCTCGTCGTCGCGGGCGTTGAACGCGTCGACCCACTGGCGGGCGGCCAGCCTGTTCTCGGTCGACGCGGATTTGCTTGGCGTCTCGATGGTCATGTTCTGTCTCCTTCGTCAGGCTGGGATGCCGGGAGGGCCGAGGATCTCGAGGCCGTACTCGGCGGCCGTCTTCATCACCAGCTCCATGTCGGGCGGCGATGGAGGACCGGGCGGGAGCTCCGGCCCGGGGGCCGGCTCGGCCAGCGCGCGGACGAAGCCCGCGAAGTCGCCCGGCTCGGTGACCAGGAGAAACCGCGCCATCTCGGAGCTCACGATGAACGTGTGCGGGATGTCCCTCGGCCCGAGAACGAACGAGCCGGCTGGTGCGGCATGGGTCTCGCCGTCGACCCAGATCGTGAGCTCACCTTCGAGGACGTAGAACCACTCGTCCTCGTTGTGGTGGACGTGGAGCGGCGAGCCGCTTCCACGCGGGGCCGTCTGCTCGGTGACCATGACGCCGTCGCTGGCCGCCTTGATTGTGGTCAGCCCGCCGAAGAACCAGAGGTGCTCGCCGGTGCCAGGCGGCTGTGCGATGGGGGTAAGGGTTGTCATGTGCGCAGCATGCTCCGCGCGGCACTGCGCGGCCATCCCCCGCGCGCGGGGATCTTTCTTGCATGCCGTGGGAGACTGGGCCGATGGCACGGTCCGTCGGAGCGCTGATTGACGAGATCGATCTGCTCGCGTCCAGGGGGCTACCGCGCAAGGAGTTCTTCGCTGAGATCGCTGCGAGGGTGCGCACGGTTATCGACAACGACGCGAGCTGCTGGCACACGCTCGATCCGTACACGCGTCTTTTGACCAGCGACGACCCGGCGGAACTGATCGGCCGCGGGATCCTGACCCCGGAGCAGGGCCCCGGCGCGGGCGAGCTGATCGTCCGCAGCGAGTACATGATCGATGACGTCAACACGTTCGCGGGGCTCGCCGGCAAGCGGGTGCCGGTCGGGATTCTCGACCACGCCACCCGTGGCAATCCCGAGAGCAGCCCGCGCTACCGCGATCTCCTCCTGCCGCTTGACATCCCGCACGAGCTCCGTGCCGCGTTCGTCATCCGCGGTCGTGTCTGGGGCGCAGTCCACATCGCCCGCCGCGCCTCGAGCGGCCCGTTCCAGCAGCAGGACGCCGACGCCCTCGCCGCGATCTCCGGGGCGATCGCGCGCGGGATCCGCACCTCACTGCGCTTCGACGCTGCTCGGCGCATCAATGGGATCGAGGCGCCCGGCCTCGTCGTCCTCGGCGCCGGCGACGAGGTGGAGATGATCACGCCGCCGGCCCGCGAACTGCTTGCCTCGATCGCCGCCAGCAACCTCGCCTACAGCGACGACGACATGCCCGCCGCCGTACTCTCGCTGGCGGGGTTCGTCCGCAGCGCCCCCCACGCGGCCAACGGCGGCGCGAACGCCGTCACAGTGCCGGCCGAGGACGGCTGGGTGACCCTCCACGCGTCCCGCCCCGGCCCGACGTCCGACGGCCGCGTGGCGATCGTGATCGAGCGGGCCAGCGCAGCCCGCTCGGCAACCGTCCGCCTAGAGGCCTTCGGCGCCACACCCCGCGAGCGCGAGGTCGCCACGTTCCTCGCCCGCGGCCTTTCGCGCGCCGAGATCGCCGAGGTGCTGGTCCTTTCTCCGCACACGGTCGAGGACCACACCAAGAGCCTCTACGAGAAGGTCGGCGTTGCTTCGCGCCAGGAACTCGTCGCGCGAGTGTTCCTCGACGAGTACCTCCCCGAAGTAGCCCAAAGCACGCCGCTCACCTCCCGAGGACGCTTCGACCAGGTCTAGCCCCGCCAAGACCGCCGCATCAATCACCGACCAGCACCTGGTCGGGTCGCGTTGCGGCCCTGCTTCCGTTCCCCGACGCGGCCTCTTGCCGGTCTGCGTCGGCGAACCTCCTTTGCGCGGCAAGCGCGTTCGTTTCTCCTGTTGCGCTCGGGCGGCGGTAGTCCGCCCGCCAGAGCCCTCGGCTGAGCTGCTCGGCCAGTCCGATGATGATGCCCTCCGGGCCAGGCAGGAAACACAGAGCCGGTAGATGTCCTCGTACTGCGCGATCTCGCCAACGAGTTCGGCACCGTCGCTTCGCAAGCGGGCAACGACGTCATCGATGTCGTCGACAGCGAACATGATGCGGCGTATTCCCAGCGGGCGCCCTCGACGGGCGCGGCTGAGCGCGAATCGCGCCTCAGCTGGCAGGCGGGAGCGCCACGTTGATGCCGTGCCGTTGGAGGGCAGTGGCGACCTCGTGGAGGAGGCGGAGGAGCTCTTCGCGGTCTGGGTCGGAGAGCTCGTTGAACAGGGCGGCGGCCTGCCTGCCGGCGGGGAGGAGCTGCTCTGCTGCGATCGCTCTCCCGGCCGGGGTGAGCGAGAGCAGCGAGACGCGCCGGTCCTGCGGGTCGGTCGAGCGTCCGACGAGACCCTCGCGGACGAGCCCGGACGCGAGCACGGTCATCTCCCGTGGCGTCAGGTCGCGCGCGGACCCCAGGGCGCTCATGCTGACGGGCTGGTCGCGTTCTAGCAGTGCGAGCAGCACGCCGGCGCGGCCGACGGTGATCGCGGGATCGGCCCCCATATGCGCGCGCACCCACTGTCGCAAGCCCTTAGTGATCGCCCCGAACGTGCGCAGGAGCTGCTCGCCCTGTGCGGTGGAATCCTCAGCCATCCCAGTTCTTATCAATTGATAGTATCTCTCTGTCTAGCGAGACCAGATGATGTCCGAAAGTCACCACACGATCGTTATGACAGGCGCCACGTCCGGGATCGGTGCTCACGCTCTCGCGCGCCTGGCCGATAGCCCGAGCGCCGAGATCATTGTCGGCGCCCGCGGCGGTCGCGACCTGCCGGACGCCACCGTCCTCCCGCTTGACCTCGCCTCACTGCAAAGCGTCAGGGACTTCGCGGACGCGGTCAAACGGCATCTCGGCGGCACCGGGATCGACATGCTCGTGCTGAACGCTGGCTCTCAATTCCGGCATGCCCAGCGCACCGTCGACGGGTTCGAGATGACGTTCGCCGTCAACCATCTCTCCCACTACTTGCTGGCACGGCTGCTCATGCCCGAGATGGCCGACGGAGGCCGGCTAG
>DASPPG010000109.1:0-15825 GCA_035625625.1 Solirubrobacteraceae bacterium | reverse complement strand
CTTTTTCGCCACGCCGGTAACACCTGGTGGCCCCATATGGCCCCATGGAACGCTTCCACCATTCCGGTCCATCAACGCCCCGAATCCCAGAACATCATCAAATGCGGGGAAATCGGCAAACCGGAAAGTGGGCGATCGAGGACTCGAACCTGGGACCTCTTCCTTATCAGGAAAACCATTTGTCCCCTCCAGTCGTCCCAACCCGCAAGTAATCGGTGCAAACCGCCACGACGGCGCCAGCGGAAGGCGACTGGAGACGACTGGTCGCTACAAGCTGGTGGCCCCATCGTGGCCCCACGGCCACAATTCGAGGCCAAGGCGTCGTATGACCCGGAAGCGGACATCACGCCGACGATACGGTCAAACCCGGACGCTCCGCAGGCGGCCCGCTGCGCGCCTGCACGATCGCGTCCAGGGTGCCGAGCCTGGGCGCGTCGAGCTTGTCGATCACGCGGCTTCAGGTGTCCGCGATCGCGTCGCGATGGCCTGTGTCCGAGCGCTACCCCAGCCGTTGCCATGCCGCCTCAACAGCGTCGCTCGCCTTCCTACGTCGACGACGGCGGTGCTGGCGAGCAACCGACGGCGCTGAGGGTGATCTGGTAGCGAGCCAGCCGACGAGCGCATCGCGGGAGATCCGGGGTGAGCGGCCGACATACCCTGCTACCGAGAGCTCGCCGGCCCGGACGGCGCGCAGGATCGTCTCCACATTGACCCGCGCGTAGCGCGCCGCGTCCGCCGCCGTCATCAACGGCACAGCCGACAACCGCCGCTCCAGCGCGCCGACCCTTGCCTCCAGGGCGCGCAGATAGGCGGCCAGCGGCCCCACTGGACCGTCCAGCTGATCGCCGCCAGCCAGAATCAGGTCCGGCCTGCCCGCTTTCCCGATATCGGTCATCACCAGTCGCGACCGGGTGGTCCACTGCCACCAAACCGTCCAAAGAAGCCCAAGAGCCGGGCTCGCGAACCCCGGAGCGTCGCTGCGTTTGGCGAGGGGCGGCGGTGGTCTACTCGCCGACGGCGGGCGCGACGTCCGCCGGCCGCCGCCACAGCTGGCGGTCGTCGAGCTGATGGAAGTCGAACTCACAGTAGAACGCGGCCGCCTGATCGTCGATCGCGTCAACCATCACGGCTCGCGCGCCGAGCTCCCGGCCGCCCGGCGACAGCCCGCCTGCTCCCTCCCCGCCCGGGCGGCTACCTGCTGAGCGTCACGAGCGGCTATGACCAGCCACAGCACCGAAGAATCGACTCCTACCGCACAACGGCCGATCCAGTCCGCGCACCCGATGGGGCCGTCGTGGGCATGCCGACCATGGGGTTCGTGGCCAATCGATCACGCCGGGTGCCGCCGGCCTGGCGATCGGAGCGTCGCAAAGCGGTCGCCGTCCGGAAACCGGCGGGGAGGGGAAGCGATCGTCGGCTTTGGCGACTGCTGACGCGTCAATGCAGCCACGCCGGTCGCCGACCGGAGGGCTGTTGAATCACGCCTGAAGCGACCGTGCTGGGACCGTGGCTGCTTTCCAGGAGCAGCGGCAGCGCCTCCGCGGAGGGTTGCGGTGGGGCGGAACGGCCCGCTCTGAACCTGGCCGCCGACTGTTGCTTCGCTGACTCACCGCACCGGTCGGCCGATTGCTCGAGCGGCACGGGGAACGCGCCTAAGCAGGGACATCGCACGCCGCGGCCGCTGCTGCTGCGTCTGCTGGAGCAGCAGCGCCGGCGACGTGGCGTCTCCATCCAGGCGCGTCGACTCCGGTTCCGCCGGGCGATGCAGTAGCCGGTCGCCCGCGGCGGGATCGCTGGTTGTGCGTCCCAAGCGAGAGCGCGACCCGGCGTGATCTCCCAGTCCGTGGCTTCCGGATCCGACGAGAGCGACGCTCAGAGCGTCGCTTCCGCGATCCGGGCGAGCAGCGTCGCCGCGTCGCGAATCTCCATCACACGACGACACGTGGCGCTCGTCTGCACCACTGAACCCGCCGGCCCGCGCGCGTGGATTGTCGGGGAAGGACAACGACCCCGGGTTTCCGCGGGCTGGACAGGCGGCCGTGATGACCGCGGGTTCTTGACATGTTCTGTTTGAGCGGGCCGCCGATCTTCACGCCTTGTTGATGCCGGGCGTTCGATACTCGGGGTGCACGTTCGAAAGATTGGAGGTGGTTGTGAGCGCTGAGGATAGGATCGCGCTGTTGGAGCACCGTGTGCGTGAGTTGCAGACGGCGGTGGTTGCGCTTGTGCGGCATTTCGGCTTGGAGGGTGAGGTGGGTGAGGCCGAGCGTGCGCGACTTGATGCGATCAGGTTGTCCGGCGAGCGTGAGGTTCCGTCTGAGCGCCTGATCGAGCTCTACAGCCAGCGGCGCGGTAGCTGACACGCAGGCTCCGGGCCGCGGAGCCGTTTCGCGAGGACGCTGGCGGATCGCGTGCATGCGTAGAAAGCCCCGGGGGGCGTGGGTGATTCCCGGATGCCGCACGGCTTCGGTGTTCTTACGGTGATGCGTGGACCTCCGGAGAACGTCGTGTTCGTGAAGATTCTTGGTGGCGTGGACGGGATGCGGGGCGGCCGTCACAAGGTTGCGGTGGCCGAGATCCTGGCCGCGGCGAGCGCTGAGAAGACACGGACACATGTGTATGGCAGGGGTCTTAGTCTGCATCGTCGGTTACCGTGCGTTCACCTCGGTTGCGCGAGGCCTCGACGCAGCCGGTTGATCAACAGAAGCACGTCGAACGACCTCGCGGCCAGGCCCAGGCGTCCGCTGCCGGTGCTGGCACGAACGGCTAGACCGAAGTTGCGCGGGCTAGAGACCGGGAGTCGGCGCGTGAGCGAGATGAAGGGGCCGAGGGGCGTCCGTGACGGCGATCGGTCTGGGGTGAGGGACGCCCCGGTTGCTGGCGAGGCCGCGGCTGGCGCACCGCTCCGGCGCCACCGGGGCCGATTGCACGTGTTCCTGGGTGCGGCGCCCGGGGTGGGGAAGACGTTCGCGATGCTGGATGGGGGGTTGCGATTAGCAGAGGACGGCGTGGAGGTTGTGGTCGGGGTGATCGAGACGCATGATCGCGCGGATCTGGTGTCCCGGCTGGGCGGCCTGGAGGTGATACCGCCGCGCGAGGTCTCCTACCGCGGGGTCGCTGTGCGGGAGATGGATCTCGATGCGCTGTTGAACCGGCGTCCAGCGGTGGTGCTGGTTGACGAGCTCGCGCATACGGATGCTCCGGGTTGCCGGTTTGAGAAGCGCTGGCAGGACGTTGAGGCACTGCTCGACGACGGGATCGATGTCGTGACGAATCTCAATGTGCAGCACTTGGAGAGTCTCAACGATGCGGTCGAGACGTTGACGGGGTTCGCTCAGCGCGAGACGGTGCCCGACGCGTTCGTGGCCAGTGCGGATCGGATCGATCTGCTCGATGTGGAGCCCAAGGTGCTCCGCAAGCGGATCGCGGAGGGGGCGGTGTTTGCGCATGGCGGGACGGCGGAGGCACTGGCAGGCTTTTTCTCGGCCGAGCATCTGGCGGGATTGCGCGAGCTGGCGATCGGCTGGTTGGAGGGGCGCGACCGGGTCGAGGCGTCGACTGCCCGGGCGGTGGCTGGCGTTCGCTCCACTGCCCCGCCCGAGCGGGTCGTGGCCGCGCTGACAGGAGAGGCGGAGGGCGAGCATGTGATTCGCCGCGCGGCGCAGCTGGCCGCGGCCTCCGGGGCGGAACTGGTGGGCGTGCACGTGCGCACACCGAGTGCTCATGTCGGTGGGCCGCCGGTGTGGTTGGAGCGCCAGCAGCGCCTGCTGCTATCGCTTGGCGGCCGCTACGCGGAGACGGCGGCTGAGGATGTCGCCACGGCGCTGCTTGATTTCGTTCGCGCCGAGCAGGCGCATCAGGTGGTGTTGGGCGCGACGCGCCGGTCCAGACGCGAGGAGCTTAGGCATGGCTCGGTGATCAACACGGCGATCAGCCGTGCGGGCGCGATCGAGGTGCATGTAATTCCCGCGCGCCGGCCGCCGAAGGAAATCGAGCCGAGTCAGATCGGGAAGCCGCAGCCGCCGCGGCGGGTGAGGCTGCCGGCACGGCGGCGGCAGGCGGCGTGGCTTTTGGCAGTGCCGCTGCCCGTGCTGATCGCGGTGGCGCTGCTGCCGGTGCGGTCCTCGCTCGGTGTCGCGGGCGAGCTGTTCTGCATGCTTCTTGGAATCGTCGCGGTCGCCGTCGTCGGCGGGGTACGGCCCGCGGTGCTGTCGACCGCCATCGCCTTTCTGCTCGCCGACTTCTTCTACACGCGGCCGTACTACAGCCTGCGGGTCAACCAACTCGTTGACGTGGTCGCGCTGATCGTGTTCGCCGTCGTCGCCGTTGTCGTTGGCACGCTCGTCGATGTCCTGACCAGACAGGGTGTCCGGGTTGCCCGCGCTCGTGCAGAGGCGACGGGCCTGGCACGCCTTCTTGCCGAGCAGCTGTCGGCCGACGGCGATGCCGTCGCCGGCGCAATCGACGAGCTGCGGAGCGTGTTCGACCTCGACTCGGTTGCGGTGTTGCGGCGTGCTGAGCGTGGCTGGGAGACGGAACGTGCGGTCGGCGCGCCAGTTCCGCGCGGGCCGGACGATGCCGGGTTCACGATCGAGCTCGCGAGCGGGCGCCTGCTAGCGATCACCGGCAGCCGGCTCGAGGAGGAGGACGCAGAACTCCTCCGGACGCTCCTGACCACGATCCGCCAGCTACGCGAGCGCGAGCAGACGGTCGGCCTGACCTCCAAATGACACGTCGCGGGGCGAACAGCGACTTCGTCCACTCTCCACGAACCGGCGTCGCGTCACGCCGCGAGCGGTCTCGTCTGAGGCACGAGGCTGAATGAGCGTCGCCGAGGTAATCGCGCTGGTCGTCGCCGCGGCGCGCGACGGTCATGGTCGCGCTCCTGCTTCGACTCGAGTGCTGATGGGATCGAGGTTGGCGAGGTACGGGCCGGTGCTGCGAAGCTGCAGCACATCCTGGCTCAAGCACTCGAAGTCATCCACAACGCCCACAGGCACACGATCCTGACGATGTCCGCATCCTCGCTGGCAATCCGCTTGCTGTCATCAGGGCCCGACACCGATGTGCCCTGCGTAGGACCCCGTAGATCGCACCAGGCCCAACCGGCGGGCTGCGACCTGCGTCCGCGAGAGCAGACGAACACTTCTGCGCTTCTCGGCGCTTGTAGAACTCTGTCCGCGAGCTTTCGAGCTTCGCGAGTCGACGGCGTTCGTGACAGTCAGAGCTTCACGTGGGGGAACGCTGACGAGCGGGATTGGAAAGACAGGATCTTGGGGTTCTGCACGACGCCGTTGCGGATCTCGATTGCCTGGCGGATCGTCGGGTCGACTTGCCAGGCGGCGTCGCCGGACATGACGGCTGCGAGAAACGGGATGAGCGCCTCGCTGATCTCCCACGTTGCCGAGTTCCACAGATATGACGGGCTATGGTCCACGGCGTAATAGTGCACACCATCCCCGACGGTGACCATTGGATCGGCGAACGAGGTGGGCCGCGCCCATTCGAAGCCCATGCCCTCGTCGCAGGAGACGTCGATGAGCAGGCTGCCTGGTGGAAGGAGTTCGAGCTCGGCGGCGGTGACGAACATGAGCGGCTGGTCGGTGTCCTGCAGGACGCAATTGACAACGATGTCGTACCCGGCAAGGAACTCAGCTACCGGTCGGCTTCCGTAGCTGTCGATCGCCAGCGCGCGGTGAGGGCGCTCGGGATCACGCTCATAGTGGACCAGCCGCGCCGGCGGGCTCGGCGCCGCGACCGCCGGGACACTTCGACGGGTCAGTACGGTTATGTCGTGGATCCCGAGCGCAAGGAGCGCGGCGACTGCCCCGCGAGCAGTGGCGCCGAAGCTGATCACCACCGCCCGCAGACGCCGGCCATAGGCGCCGGCTGTGCCGATCAGCTGCAACGCGTGGAGGACGGAGCAATAGCCTGCGAGCTCGTTGTTCTTGTGGAAGACGTGTAGGCCGAAGCTACCGTCGTGGGTCCAGTGATTCATGGCCTCCCAGGCGATAAGCGTGAGGCGGCGGTCGATCGCAATCTGGGTGATGTCCTCATTCTGGACGCAGTGCGGCCATCCCCACAGCACCGCGCCCGGGGGCAGCGCCGTGAGGTCCTCCGCCAACGGCTTGGGAAGCACCAGCACGTCGCACTCCTCCATGAGCTGCTCACGCGAACGGAGCGCGGCGACCTGTGCCGCGAGCTGCTCATCCGAGATCCCGAAATTGTGCGCGTAACCACGCTCGAAAAACATCCGGCGTCGCAACTCGACGTCGATCCGTCCGATGTGCTCGGGGTGGATCGGCAACCGGTGCTCATCCGGCTTGCGCGACGTCCCGACGATCCCCATGCTCAGCTCTTGCATACGAACTCCTGTCCGAAGCCGAGCATTATCCCCCTCGGTGCCCTTCGGGTTACGTGTCGGCGGATGATCCGGGGAGCCGTCGGGGGCGAAAGAGGCGCCTGCGAGATGCGCCGAATGCTGCCGGCCAACACAACGCGCGGCGCGACGGGCGCGCGACCGGAGCGCTGCCCACACACGATGGTTTGACAGAGTAGGGCGCCCGTCGTGGCGCTGTCGCAGGGGTTCGTTGGAGGATCGAGCGGCAGGCGCGTCGCAAGACCGATCTGACGGTTGCGGGGTTGCGGTGCTCCCCGGGCCGTCATTCTTCCGGATGCTGGCGCTCGTTCGCGTGCATACATCGCATACAAGGGCCACGCAGCGACGCACCGACCGGCCCGATGCGGTGCGTCTGGGTTCGCGAGAAGCTCCGATCTGTGAGCGCCGCTCAGGAACGCGCTGCGAGTTCTGTCGACGATCACCTTGCCGGCTCGGGGGCGGACGGTCGGCACCGCATTGACCGCGTACTCGCGCGTCGTCGCGGTGTCTGAAGACCTGAGATCCGGGGATAACCCGGTTGACGCCGCGGACTGTCACCGATACCGGCCCAGTGCCGGGGTGGTATGGATGTGTCGTATGTCGAGCATTGTCGAGCTGGACACGCGGTCGCCGATCTGGGGCCGCTTCTTCACGGTTGCGCCGCTGATAGTCGTTGGCACGCTTGAGCCCGACGGCTCCCTCGACTTCGCGCCGAAACATATGGCGATGCCCCTTGGCTGGCAGAACTACTTCTGCTTCGTGTGCAGCCCGCGGCACGCGACCCAGCGCAACGCGCAGGCAAGGGGGCAGTTCACGGTGAGTTTCCCGCGTCCGGATCAGTTCATCGAGTCGAGCCTGCTCGCGTCGGGTCGTGCTCAGGACGGGTCCAAGCCCGCGGCGGCGGCGGTTCCGACGATGCCGGCGCGCGTCGTCGAAGGCGCGCTCGTGCGCGACGCCTATCTGTGGCTCGAGTGCGCGCTGGAGCGCGTCGTCGACGGCTTCGGCGAGAACAGCCTGATCGTCGGCGAGATCGTCTCCGCGTCCGTGGACGAGCGGGCGCTGCGGGCTTCGGAGGCCGATGACGCGGATCTAACGAGCGCGATGCCACTGCTCGTGTACGTGAGCCCACGGCGTTTCGCGGAAATCAGCGAGACGTTCTCGTTCCCGCTCCCGGCTGACTTCCGGCTATGACGAGCGCTGCCGGGATTCTCGACCGGCTCCGTGGCCAGGAGCTCGAGATGACCGGGCTGCTCAAGCAGCTCGCCAAGGCCGAGTCGCCGTCGCTCGAGCCCGCGACTCAGGCCGGGCCGTTCGCAATCCTGGCCAACGAGCTGAGGTCGATCGGCTTTGAGGTAGAGCGTGTCCCAGGTCGCGAGAGCGGCGACCACCTCGAGGCCCGCCCACTGGGTCGCCCGGGCGCCTACCAACTGTTGCTCGGCCACATGGACACTGTGTGGCCGACCGGAACGCTCGAGCAGATGCCCGTGGTCGCAGATGACGACCGCGTGCGCGGTCCCGGCGTCTATGACATGAAGGGCGGGCTCGTGCAAATGGTGTTCGCGCTGCGAGCGCTGCATGACGTTCGTGCGCAGCCGCCGCTTGTACCGGTCGTGTTCCTCAACACCGACGAGGAGATCGGCAGCCACGACTCGGGTACGCACATTCGCCGGCTTGCCGCCGGCGCGACGCGTGCCTTTGTGCTCGAGCCATCGTTCGGACCGTCGGGCAAGCTGAAGACGGCGCGCAAGGGAGCCGGGTACTTCAAGATCACAGTTGAGGGTCGCGCGAGCCATGCGGGCCTCGCCCCCGAGAAGGGCGCGAGCGCGATCCTCGAGGTGTCACACCAGATCCAGCGGCTGTTCGCGCTCAACGACCGCGAGCGGGGAATCTCGGTCAACGTGGGCACGATCGACGGTGGACTGCGACCGAACGTGGTCGCGCCAAAGGTCACGGCGGAAGTCGATGTGCGCGTGCTGCACGGCGAGGACGCGGAGGCCATTCAGCGAGCGATCCTTGGTCTGACCCCGGTTGTGGAGGGCGTCAAACTCGAGGTTACCGGCGGGATCAGCTTGCCCCCGCTCGAGCGCACGGAGCGCAATGCTGGACTTTGGCACGCAGCCCAGGAGGTTGCGCGCGAGCTCGGCATCGACGTCGACGAGGCAACTGTCGGTGGGACCTCGGACGGGAACGTCACGAGCCAGTACACCGCGACGCTCGACGGTCTCGGCCCGGTCGGCGACGGCGCGCACGCGTCCCACGAGTACGTTGTCGCATCGCAGATGCCTGAGCGGGCCGCCCTTCTGGCCCTTCTCCTGCTCACACCGTGATGTTCCTGACCAGCCTAACCCGCAACGCCGACTTCGCTGAGCGGCCGTTCGAGATCGTCAATCTGCCACGTGAGCAGTGGGCCACGGGCGACTTTGTCGCGGCCGAGCTGACCGAGACCTCCGAGCTGGCCGCGACCTTCGCGATCGAGACGGCCGACGGGCGCAGGGTTGAGGTGATTCCCGGTGACGTGATCGTGGGCGCTCTCGGCCGCCGCGCCGCCACGATCGAGCTAGTCGGCGATTGGACATGCGTGGGCGAGGATCTGCGGATGCAGACCCTGACCCCATCTGGCTTGCTCGGTCGCATCACCTCCGCCACCACGCCACCACTGCCCTACACAAACGTGATCTACCGCGGCCACGTCTGGCGCGAGCGCAAGCTCGGCATGGGCGACTTCGCGCCACGTGTGGCCTGCGCAGCACTCGATGCTCCGGTCGTGCTGATCATCGGCACCTCCATGGAGTGCGGCAAGACAGCTGCCGCGAAGTCGGTCGTGCGCCGTCTCAAGGCCCACGGCCTCCGAGTCGCGGCTGTGAAGCTGACCGGGGCCGGCCACGTACGCGACATCCTCGCCATGCGCGACGCGGGAGCCGATGCGATCTTCGACTTCGTCGACGCCGGACTGCCGTCAACCATGGTCGAGCCGGCGACGTACGAAGCGGCGCTCCTCCAACTGCTCTCGCAACTCGGCGGCGCTCACCCCGACGTCGTCGTCGCCGAGGCAGGCGCATCACCACTGGAGCCCTACAACGGCGACGTTGCCCTGCGAGTCCTCGCCGACCGCGTCCGCTGCACCGTCCTGTGCGCCTCCGATCCATACGCGGTCGCCGGCGCCATCAGTGCCCTTCAACATCAACCCGATCTCGTGTCCGGCCGCGCTACCAGCACCGACGCCGCCATCGCGCTCGTGAACCTGCTCTGCGGTCTGCCGGCGATCAACCTGCTCCACCACCATCACAACAGCGCACTGGATGAGCTGCTTGAGCGCTGCCTGCAGCTCGATCCGCTGCCTAGGTCAGGCGCGGCTCCGACACCGTGAAAGTGCCGGGCGCCTCGTCCCCGGCTGCGCGGACCGTGCAGGCCGGTGCCCTGGGCCGTGCCGAGAACCGGGTTAGGCGGCCGCCGCGCTGGGCCGCTCTGCCTGCTCTGAGGGGTGCTTGCAGTCGCCATCGCGTGACGGCTCAAGAGCACGCTCGCTCGTGCACCGCTTCGGCAAGCACCTCGAACAGAAGCCACGAGGCGAGTCAGAAATCAACATCGTTGGATATGGTGCAACCTCGCGAGGTTGCTCGCTGCGAATCGGCGACGCTTGGACCACGCCACCGAGTCCCGCCTTCACGTGAGGACGAGCATCGTGCGTCGCACGATCCGGATCGTGCGAGCTGCCGGATGGCGACGCTCGAGGAGCTGCAGGAATCCGTCTTTCGCGCAGCTGGATCGAACGCTCACGACCGTTACGCTGGCCGTCGCCGAAGACGAGAGCAGCTATGCACTGCCCGGCCGGGGCGGCATCCCCCCGGAATGCGTCATTTCACTCGCTCAGGAGAGCAAGCATTACGAAATCTGCATGCGCGCGGCGCGAATCTGCACGTTTCAGGTATGTCTGACGAGCACACTGGAGGGTGTATGTGATGGCGCTGAAACGGAGGCGCAGATGGCAATTCCCACCCAGAATCGAGCAACCTCCTCGCGGTCGGTGCGGGCGGCACGGATGTTTTCCTTGGCCCTGCCCTCGTGGGCGGCAACGGTGCCGGACCATGCCGCGTCGGGCGCGCAGCCGGTGCGAGCGCTTCGGCGCCGGCTCGTCCGTAGAGGAGGCGCGGCGCGATGACCGACGCGGTATGCACTCCTGTCAGGAGGCTGGCTCCGCTCTCCGAGCGCCAGCCGGCCGCCGATCGCTTCGTGGAACTGCTGGAGTGCTTGGCGGATCTCCTCGTGGCGACCGGCAGGCAGATGCTGCAGATCGCGCAGGCTCAGGATGAAGACGATCCGCGCGTGCGAGAGGCCACGATCCGGCTCGCCGGCCTGGAGCGTTCGCTGCGCGAGCTGAGCGGCGAGGCCGCTTCGATCCACCAGCTTCTGCAGCACATGCGGGCGATCTGATCGGCGGTATCTCATGGAACGATCGTCCAGCGCTTCCGCATTGCGCACGCAGGTCGAGCTTGCCCTGCTGGGTGGCCGTAACCTGGAGCCGATCGAGACCGAGCTCCTCACCAGGAGCCACCTGGACAAGGACGAGCAGACGGCCGTGTGGCTCTACGCATGGTCCCGCGGGGCCGCTAGCTCCCCACCGGTTCCGGCGGGCATCCAGCATGCCGCGCCGTACCGGAGTTGAGGAGGTCGCGGACGTGAGCGCGATCAGCGGGCTCGAGGCGCAGCGAGGGTCGGCCGTGCAGGCTCGGCGGAGCGTACGAATCCGAGTCTGGCTGCACCGCTGGCAGCATGATCGCGAGCTCGCAGATGGGCGTTCCCCGGAGTCCTCGCGGGATCTGTCTGTACGCGCGACGCAGCTTGCCGGTACGACCGCGCGGCGGGAGCTGGCGTGCTCGCTGCGCAGGATCGTGCTGAAAGCGGAACGTCCACGTGAGTGGGTCCCGTGGGCGGCAGTTCCCCTGCGCCGAGACGTGGTCGTGCGTTGGCGGGAGGGGCTCTTGGGAGTGGCGGAGCGATTGGAGGCGCGCGAGCGGGTGAACCGTGCGGGGTAGCGCGGGCAAGGATGTTGGTGTGCGACGGTACCGGCCCGCTCTACAACCCAACAGCCGAGCGCGCGCTGGCGCGGGCGTTGTGGTGGATTTCGGACGGGCTGCGTGGGTGCCCGCCGCACACGTGGGGCTGTCCGGTGATCATGAAGCGAGATCCGGACCGTGTCGCTTGGACGTGCGGGCACTGCGGCGAGATCGCGAGCAGCCGCGATCTCGCGGTGAGACCCGCGTAACAGCCTGATCGGCCCGGCTCGCGAGAGAGTCCACGCGATCGAGGGCGGCCACGATGACGGTCACCGGCTGGATCCAGCTTCTCGCGCGGGTACAATGGCGCGCGTCTATCAACGCGTGCGGTTCCCGCTCGCGCCCGTGCTGGGCTCGTTCGACCGAGGTCTCCATCGCCTCCTCGCCACAGAGGCGGGCGAGGAGCAAGATTGAAAGCACTCCGCACGCTCCGTGCTCTGCTTCAGCGCGCCGAGTTGCGAGGCGTGCTTATGCCTCTTCCACAGGAGCGCGCGCTGCTGCGCGTTCGCGCTCGCTGGTCAGGAGCGTGTACTCCACGGCGCCCGAACGAAATCTGTATGCGTGGGGGTCCGATCCCTACGGAATCATCACGGCGGCAGATCTACGGTGAAGACGTGCACCGCGGCAGCTTCAGGGGAGCATATGCGCGAGACGAGCAGCCGCCTATTCGCGGGGGTGAAAGGCCAGCAATGGAAGAGCCGTATCGTGCTTTCCGCGACGCCACACCCGTCGACTTGATCCGCGGCGTGAGATGCAGCGTTACGCAGGTTGCAGCTCCGGATTGGTGGCTGTTCCTGGTGAGGAGCTTGCGTCGCGCAATTGGCGGGCGTGCGGATCCCACGTCGTCCGACGAGCCCACGCTGTTCGAGTGGCGTCTGGCCGGCGAGCGGAACCATGCTTGTACCCGGTCTGCGCAGGGGTGTTGCCGAACCTCACGAGCCGACGATGACGCGCGCGCGAGTGGCGATCATCGCCAACGATCGCGGGCAGCGCGGCCCACGGCGGGCCCGTCCGCCTCCTGGCTCAAGGGAGCCGTTGTTCCTTGGCCCGCGGGCCAATGACACAGCGGAGCTGCCCACAGAGCATCCTGCCGCAGCACATTCGAGTGAGACCCCAATTGCCGCATCCCCGTCCCGATACGCACATGCCCTCAAGGCGCGAACGCACGGTTTACCCGGCACTGTCGGCTGCGCGGGCCGAGGGCGGGCCGACGAGACATGTAGGCGTCCGGGCGTGGGTGCGGGAGATCGCGGAGCTCACCTGCCCTGAGTCCGTTTGCTGGTGCGACGGCTCAGACGAGGAGTACAAAGGGCTGTGCGAGCGACTCGTCGCCGCCGGCACGCTCGAGCGGCTGTCGGATGCCAGACGCCCGAACTCCTACCTGGCTCGTTCTGATCCGCGCGACGCCGCGCGGATCGAGGATCGGACGTTCATCTGCTCGCTGCGCCAGGGAGACGCCGGGCCGACGAATAACTGGAGCGATCCGGTGAGGATGCGCGACGCGTTGACCATGCTGTTCGCGGGGTCGATGGAGGGTCGCACGATGTACGTCGTGCCGTTCTCGATGGGACCGATCGGATCAGACAAGTCTTACATCGGCGTGCAGGTGACCGACTCCGCGTACGTCGCCGTGTCGATGCGGATCATGACTCGAATGGGCCGGCCGGCGCTCGACGCGCTCGGTGACAGCGGTTCGTTCGTACCGTGCGTGCACTCCGTTGGCGTACCGCTCGCGGACCGTCGTCAGGACGTTCCGTGGCCGTGCAACCCCGAGAATCGATGCATCGTCCATTTTCCGCACACCCGTGAGGTCTGGTCCTATGGGTCCGGGTACGGGGGCAACGCGTTACTCGGCAAGAAGTGTTTCGGGCTGCGGATCGCGTCGGTGATCGCGCGCGAGGAGGGCTGGCTCGCCGAGCACATGCTGATCTTGAAGCTCACGTCGCCCGCCCGCGAGGTCAAATACATCGCCGCCGCATTCCCGTCCGCATGCGGCAAGACGAACCTCGCGATGCTGGTTCCAACCCTGCCTGGCTGGAAGGTGGAGACGATCGGCGATGACATCGCCTGGATGAAGTTCGGCCCCGACGGCCGGCTCTACGCGATTAACCCCGAGGCCGGCTTCTTCGGCGTCGCACCCGGCACGAACGACGAGACCAATCCGAACGCGATGGCATCCATCCAGCATGACGCGCTGTTCACCAACTGCGCCCGGACCGACGACGGCGACGTCTGGTGGGAGGGTATGACCGAGCACGTCCCCGGCCGGTTGGTCGATTGGCGCGGCCAAGTGTGGACGCCCGGATGCGACTCGCCGGCCGCGCACCCGAACGCGCGATTCACCGTGTCGGTCGCCCAGTGTCCGGTGATTGCCCCCGAGTACGACGACCCCGCGGGCGTCCCGATCGACGCGCTTGTCTTCGGCGGGCGTCGCGCCACCGTGGCGCCGCTCGTACGAGAGGCGTTCGATTGGCCCCACGGTGTGTTCCTCGCGGCGACGATCAGCTCCGAGAACACGGCCGCGGCCGATGGCACCGTCGGTGAGCTGCGCTTCGACCCGTTCGCGATGCGCCCGTTCTGCGGATACAACATGGCCGACTACTTCGCCCACTGGCTCGAGCTCGGCCGACGGAAGGGAGCGAAGCTACCGAGGATCTTTCACGTCAACTGGTTCCGCAAGGACGCGAAGGGTGAATTCCTGTGGCCTGGCTACGGCGAGAACTGCCGCGTGCTCGAATGGATCTTCCGACGTTGCGACAACGACGCCGGAGCGCGCGCCACGCCGATCGGGCTGATCCCCGGTCCCTTGGATCTCGAGCTCGGCGGGTTGGAGCTCGCGCCCGGCGCGCTCGACGAACTCCTTGCATTCGACGACCGCGCCGCAGGCGCCGAGCTGACACAGATACGCGACTACGTGGCTCAATTCGGGGAGCGCATCCCTGCCGAGCTGCGGGACGAGATCACCCGCTTGGCGCACGAAGTGACAGCGAGCGTCCGTGACCAGCAGACAAGCCGGCCGGTTGCCGATTCCTCGCGGACAGCATGTGGTGAGCAACCGATGGCCGATCCGCATCTCGTGATCTGTGGCGGCGGAATCGCCGGGATCGAAGCCCTGTTGCGATTGCGACGACTCGTGGGTGACGACATCCGAGTGACGCTCCTCAGCCCCGAGAGCGAGTTCGCGTACCGTCCTCTGTCGGTGCTCGAGCCGTTCACGCCCGACAGCATCCGGCGCTATCCGCTCGAGCGGATCGCATCCGACACCGACACCTGCTGGATCAAGGACCGGCTGGTCCGCGTCGACACTGGCGCTTGCAAGGTGCACACCGGCGGTGGCCGCGAAATTGCCTACGATGCGCTGCTGCTCGCGCTCGGAGCCGAGGAACGTTCACCGTTTGAACATGCGCATGTATTCACCGGTCGGGATGCCGGTCAGTGCTTCCGCGGGATCGTGCAGGAAATCGAGCGGGGTGACGTAAACGCTGTGGCGTTCGTAATGCCGAACTGGCCGGTCTGGCCCGTGCCGCTCTACGAGCTCGCGCTGATGACGGCTGAGCGTGTGCGCCTCCTGGACCTGCAAGCTCAGATCACGTTCATCACGCCCGAACCGCGACCGCTGAAGGCGTTCGGCCAGGCAGCGGGGGAGGCGACCCTGCGCCTGCTCGCACAGGCCGGAATCACGCTGCACACCGGCGTAATCCCGCAAGTGCCGGCTCCGCAGCTCGTCACGTTCGGCGAGACGCGCGTCCAGGCGCAGCGCATCGTCACCCTGCCCAAGGTCAGCGGACCCGGCGTGCGCGGGATTCCCGCGGGGACCGCCTGGTTCGTTCCGATCGACGAACGGTGCCTCGTGCGACACGCGGGCGGCCGTGTGTTCGCGGCAGGCGACGCGACCGACTTCCCCGTCAAGCACGGCGGCATCGGAGCCCAGCAGGCCGACACGGCAGCCGCCGGAATCGCACACCTGCTCGGAGTTGGCGAACGCCCCGAGCCTCTGCGGCCGATGATCCACGGCACGCTACTCACCGGCGACCAGCCGCTGTACCTGGATGCGCGCGTAATCGACGGCCTCGGCTGGCACTCGCACGTGCACGAGCAGCCACCATCGCCAGCGCGACAGAAGATCGTCGCCGAGGAACTCGGCCCATACCTCGCCCACCTCGATCCCGTCAACACTTCACCCGGAGGCTCATTGTGACACACGTGCAGATAGTCCCGATCGCCCCCCGCGATCCCGCCCGCTTCAGCGACGTTCTCGGGGACGAGGTGTGGCGTTCCCTGGAGGCGGCCTTGCGCGATGGGGTTGCCAGCTTGGACGCGCGAGCGGTCTGGAACGTGAACACGACCGCCGCCGGTGGCGGCGTCGCCGAGATGCTCCGCTCGCTGGTGGCG
>DASPPG010000108.1:0-93542 GCA_035625625.1 Solirubrobacteraceae bacterium | reverse complement strand
AACACCCGAAACGTCTCCGCGGAAACGCGCGACCCGCGGCTCAACTCCCAGATCGACCCACACCCGGCCGCCAACGCGCGATCACCCGCCCGGCCAGCGGCCATCACAGCCTCTGACGCAGCGACTCGGTGGATCCGGGCTTAGAACCGCGAACGCTTCGTCGGCGTACGCGTCGTAGAACTCCCGGCTCATGGTCTTCGGCTCCCCCCAAGTCACGACCGTGAGGTTGTTGGCGTCGTATGCGACGGCCGGGATGCAGTGCCCGTTATTCGGGTTCGGCGCGGCGTCACCCACGGGTCCGCCCGACGGGACCACCCACGGAACCGTCAACATATCCCCCTGCACGGCGAAATCTGGGAGCGCAACCCCGATGTAAACGCTTCCGAACAGATAGAGCGCCGTCATCGCCTCGGTCTGGTTCTTCAATGCGACGGCGGCGTACGCGTTGATCTTGTGGCCATCCAGGCCAGCCGAGCGCCAGTAGTTGAGCACCTGGAGCATGTTGCATCCCGCGTCCGGTGGAGGAGGATCGCCGACGAAGTGCTCGTAGAACTTGACGACCGCAGCGTTGGGCGGCGTTACCTCTCCGTTGGCGTTGGCAGTCCAGTTCTGGATCATGTGCCCCGCCGCGGCGCACGTGCAATCGCCGTACTCGTTGTTAGCGTACATCGGCCACGTGGGGACGTTGGCGCCGTAGCCGACGGAGGCCGGGGGACTCGGAAGGGCAGCGGTCACGTACTTGCCGAAGCGCAAGGTGCGCCTGTCGATCACGGGAGGATGCTTACCGAGCTTGTACGAGTGGGGCATGTGAACCTCGCTTCAACTAGAGGTGCCGGTGGTTCGGCAGGGATGAGAGAGCGACGAGCACCGGCGCGGTAGCTTGCGCGCCGCGCGGTGCAGCCGCCCTTGGGCATAGAACAGCTCACTTCCTCGGCTCTGTTGTGATGTGACGAGGCCGGTGCGCTGATGCTTATGAAAGACACGAGGCGCTCGTCGGATACATGAATCGGCCCGACGATTCGGACAGACCCGGAGGCGAAAGACCCATGGGCGGTGAACGGCAGCACCTAACCCAGGACCGCCGCTCCGTGCCCTCCGTAGAGCTCCGCTGGCGGTAGCGAGGAGCCGTTAGACACCTCTCGAGAGAGTGGCAGCCGCCACGGCCGGCGCGATCCTAACCGATGACCGCCGATATCTCGAGCTCAACACTTCCTATTCCGAGATCCAACAGGCGTCCGCGGCCTTACATGTAGCCGAACGTCGGCGCAGGACCAGCAGCGTGCTCGCCCGGTGAATTCAAGGTGCCGGGGGCGACGGGAACCGTCAGCAGTGCGGCGCTCTCGCCCCTGACCCACAGGACGTACGACCCGTCTCGGGACGGCCTGATGACCTGCACTTTCGGCTTGCCCTGCCACATCGCCTGGTGGTTAAGGTGCTGACCCTCCAGGGTCACACCCGAGGTTGACGATGCCGAGGGTGCGAGCAGGCGCTCGACGAAGCCCGGGTGGCTCGAAGGTAGGTGGAGGGTGATCCGGGCCCACCCCGGGCCCTTGTTGATCAGCAGCACATTCAGCGGATTGCGGATGAATGGCCCTTCCCCAACGTCCGTCGAGTACGACGCCCTCACCGCCCATGCCTTGAGGTGCAGCGATCCCCCGGCGCGCAGCTGTACGGGGACGAGGCGGGCACCGGGGCCCAGCATCCTCTTGAACAGGATCAGACCGTAAAGCAGCGGGCGGGTCTCCAGCCCTTGCCGGGTGAAGGAGAACGGGCGGTTAATCGAGTTCACGCGGGCGTGCAGGTTGACTCCCTCCACTCCGGCGTTCATCAGCTCGAACAGGGCGTCCGGGGCCCAAAGCGCGGTGGCGAAGGTGTTGCTCACGCCCAGGGTTCCGCCGCAGGTCACCGAGTTGATTTCCGTCAGCCGAAGCGAGAGGCCGGCCTTGTGGGCGAGTGCGACAGCCGGTGCGATCGTCTTTGCCATCCCGGCTGTCGCGTTCTCGCTGAGGACCTTCTGAATCGTCGGGTAGGTCGCTTGCCCGGGCTTGGCGCAGGCGGAATATGGATAGACGTGGGCGGTAATCACCTTCAGATTCTTCGTTCGATAGTGCAGCAGCGTTTTGATCCATCCGAGGTGATCGGTCGCCTCCGCAAGCGCGGGAGCCATCAGTCGCACGGACGGTGCCACGGAATAGAGCGCGCGAGCGTATGCCTGGAAGCTCTTGGCAAAGCTCGTCGCCGTGATCCGTTTCGGCAGTTTCGCCGGGCACGTCTGCCTCGTCTCGGCCGACTGATCACTCGCCGTCAGGAGGCCGCCTGCCCACGCACTGCAGGTATAGATGTCAGGCTCATTGCCCAGCTCGAAGGCGACGATTCTCCCCCCGAGAACGTTGTAAAGCGCGCTCAGGAGTTGCTGCATCCAGGCGGCCGCCTCGCGCGGGGTGCTGGTGATCGTGTTGATGTCGATGATGACCTGCAACTTGGACGCACTGATGGCCTTGGCTGTGTCATCGATTAGTTGGGGGGTCGGCGAGAAAACCTCCCATGGCGCGAACTGAGGTGGCTTCCTGCCGTAGATGACGTGCTCGGCGGAGTCGCCCCCGATGCGCAGAGAAAACACCGGTATGTTGCCGCCCGGGACAAGGTCAAATAGCACTCGCGCCCATAGCACGGGGTGCTTCTCGACCAGGGGCAGGGTCGAGTATTCAGTCGAGAGCCCCAGGAACTCGTTCGGTATGGCCTTAATCCGCCCCGGGCCCGGGACGGTTACGTCGGCCTGGTTTGGGCCCAGCGCTGGTTTGCCCGGAGCGCGTGCAGGCACGTCAGCCCTCGCCACCGCGCGTAACACGAGCGAGCCAATGTCGCTGCGACCTGGGGCGGCACCGAGCAACAATCCCGCCGTCAGCGCCGCAAGCACGAACCATCTCAGCAGCCCACGGCGCCTGCTCCGAGCCTTACGGTCAGGAGTCAACTGCGCCCTTGTCGCCGCCACCGCCCACTCGACCATCATTATAAGCCGCCGAGTTCTGCGGAAACGGAGACTCGGCCCTGGGCCAGCGGAACACGAGGACGCACAGGTTGCCGTTACGGAGCTGGACCCACTAGTTGCGCCGCACCAAGCGCTGACGGCACGCGCCCGCGTGGCCTAGGCGCCTCCCGTCTACTCGACTACTCCCTGCTGCAATTGCGCGCTTTCAATCCGTGCTCGCGGGTGGGTGCGCTGAGCCGGGCTCTCGGCCTTCAGTAGATATCCCGGAGGGGAGTCAGTCGATCGCACCGTTGCGCTGCCCGCTGGAAGGAGTTAGAAGAGAAGGATTCGACGACCTCGGAGGTGAGGACATGAGAAGTGCACGAATGACCGGCATGGCAGGGGTGGGGGATCAAATTGAAGCGCGCGGACTGCATGGTCGGCCGTCGCGGCGCGGGAAGGTGGTCGAGCTTCTGGGCAGCGCGGGCCATCAGCACTATCGTGTTCGGTGGGATAACCAGCACGAGTCGATCGTCTATCCAGGCGACGGCGTGATCATCACAGCGCGGGGGACTGGTCGAGGTGCGCTCGCCGAGGAGAGTGACTAGCTGTAGGCCGCGGATCCGTGGCTGGTCACCAATCCGGGCGCGGCCTGGTCTTGCGGCCGCGCTCCTGGGTATTGGGGGGGACCAGCCTGGACTCGTTGTCGAGGTGACCGACGGGGTGTGGGACTCATCGCGGCCGCGCTGCGGCATGTCCTTCACAGAACTTCTCTGCGGATCGCCCGTCTTTGCACGTGGTCTGAAGGCTAGGTGTGCGATCGTGGGGGGCGTGGTGTGACCAACGGCGAGCGGAGCGACACATGAGTGCGGGCAAGATTGAGCAGGTCGAGCAACGATCGGGCGAGAGGGCCGATGGATTGGCGAGCCGGAGCACGTTGACCGTGATCGACAACCGCACGGGGGAGCGGTTCGAGTTGCCGATCGACGACGGTGCGGTCCGCAGCTCGGAGCTCGGACGGCAGGCCGGTGGGCTCGCGCTGTACGACCCGGGCCTTTCGAGCACGGCCGTGTGCCGCAGCGCGATCACACACATCGATGGCCAGGCCGGAATTCTCCAGCACCGCGGCTACCGGATCGAGGCGCTGTGTGAGCGCTCGAACTTCCTCGAGCTCGCGTATCTGCTGATCAACGGGGAGTTGCCGACCGCGGCGCAGTACGAGTCGTGGCTGCACGGGATCGGCACCCGCAACTTCGTCCACGAGAACGTCAAGGGCTTCATCGAGGGATTCAGGTATGACGCGCGCCCGATCGCGATGGTGGCCGCGTCGGTCGGCGCGCTCTCCAGCTTCTACACCGACGCTGACCAGGTGTACGACGAGGAAGCCCGCGAGCTGCAGGTAGTCCGCCTGCTGGCGAAGTTGCCGACCCTGGCGGCCTTCTCCTACCGCCACCTGCAGGGGCTCCCCTACGTGCACCCCGAGGACCACCTCAGCTACACGGGGAACCTACTGTCGATGATGTTCCGGATGAGCGAGCTTCGCTACACCCCGGACCCGGTGGTCGAGCGCGCGCTGGATGTGCTGCTGATGCTGCATGCCGACCACGAGCAGAACGCTTCCACGACCGCCGTGCGCGCGGTCGGGTCCACGCATGTGAATCCATACGCCGCCGTCGCCGCCGGTGTCACGGCGCTGTCGGGGCCGATCCGCGGAGGAGCCGCCCAGGGGGTGCTGACGATGCTGACGGGAATCGGATCGCCCAGCCGGGTACCCGAGTTCCTCGGGCGCGTCAAGTCGGCGCACGAACGGCTGCTGGGCTTCGGCCATTGGGTCTACAAGACCTACGACCCGAGGGCGCGTGTGCTCCGCCGGCAGCTCGAGCAGCTCTACGAGGACCGCCGGCCCGACCCGTTGTTCGCGATAGCCGACGAGCTCGAACAGCGAGTGCTGGACGACGAGTACTTCACCTCCCGCCGGCTGTACCCGAACCTCGATCTGTACTCCGGCCTCACGTACCAGGCGCTCGGCATCGCGCCGCCGATGTTCCCGGTGATGTTCGCGCTCGCCCGCAGCGCCGGGTGGATCGCGCAGTGGGTCGAGATGGTCAAGGACCCCGAGCAGGCGGCGTTCCGGCCGCTTCAGCTGTACACAGGCAGGCTTGACCGCGAGTACGTGGACGTCGGAGAGCGCGGCTGAGCGCCGGCCGCGCCCCCGGCGACGAGCTAGCCGGCGATTGCGCCATGCGCCTCGCGGCGGCGGCGGCACCGGCGCAATCAAACGAACATGCGGGTGTCCGCCTAAGGACCGATCTCGTCGACGATCGCTTTCAGGTCCAGTCGCTTGAACGCCGCGGTAATGCGAAGGCGGCGACGTTTTCGGTTGTCCGGCTCTAGGCTGGTGGAGCTCGGCCGGTCGTTCTCGGAGCCGGTCTCGATCGCCGCTACGCACGCCTGCCCGAAGCGGCCGCCAAGAACTTCCCGGACGACAGCTGCGGGGGGTAGGATCGGCCCCGACCGGACGGGGCGATACGGCGCCCGTCGCGAAACAAGGAGAACGGCATGCGGCTCGAGAAGAAGAGTTTCGCGTCGCCTGACGAGGTGCGGCCGATGAGCGGCATGGGTCAGGTCGAGATCTTGAACGTCGGCGACGGTGTGGTTGGTAAGGCGACATTCGAGCCGGGGTGGCGCTGGTCGGAGCACGTCAAGCCCTTGGCCGGTACCGATAGCTGTCAGGCAGCACACCTGGGCTATGTCCTTTCTGGGCATCAGAAGGTGACCATGGACGATGGGACCGAGCTCGAATTCGGTCCCGGTGATGTGGTCGCGATCCCACCTGGGCACGACGGCGAAGTGGTCGGCGATGAGCCCTGTGTGGTGCTCGACTTCGCGGGCATGGAGCACTACGCCAAGGGCTGACGAGCAGCACCAGCGACCGCTGCCATCCGGCGCCGTCTCTTTCGAGGGGTTAACGGGCAACCCGTCGGGCGTAGCGAGGTCGCCGCTATTACGGCGGATCTCCTTTCCGCTCTATCCGCGTCGATGGAACGCACTTGACCATTCCCACACTGCGCGGAAATTGGCGACGAGGGCATCACACGCTGACAGCGAGCCGCGTTATCGCATTTGCCACGAAACGGAGTTGGACCGAGCGCCCCGAGGTGCGAGCCCCTATCACGGGACTCAACGAATGAGAGTCAGGTCACCGTTTCCTGTGAGGACGGGTGCGGGCCACGGCGTACGTGCCCGGCTCAGCCCGGGTAGCACGTCCGAAGCGTGAGCGGGGAGGTAAGGGTGTTCTCGGTGCAGCCGGTCGGGGGAAACGCGAGCTCGCCGCTCCAGCTCACCCGCACGTGCTCGCTATTCGGCACCCCGTTCCATGCCTCGGTGTGGACTGCCGAGCCCGTGAAAGTGAGGCTGAATCCGTGATCATTCTCGAGCATCCGAGCCGAGAGACGGAGCGGCTTGCTCGTGATGTACGAACCGGGCGATGGAAAATAGAACTGCGTCGTTGCGGGGTCGGATAGAGGCGATGCGCAGCTGAGGCCAGGAGGAAGCCCTACCCCGATGCCTCGGCTCGGGTCACCTCCAAGCCGGCCGCACGAACCTGCCAGCCGGCGCCGAAATAGGGGCTAGGCAATGAGCAACGACGCGGGTGGGCAGACGATGTGCTTGGGTTCGCGGGACCCGCGAACATCACCGGCACGCCGGCGGTCCGGATCATGTGGCAGGAGTTCTTATTTGCGTGGCTGTCGGCAGTTGCGCAGGCTCCGACGCGCCTTGGCAGCATCCACCAACTCTGGCTGGGTCGGACGGTGAGAGCTCACGTTCCAAGGATCACGCGGTCGAGGACGTCAGCTCACGCCTCTTCGAATGCTTGTCGGAGGGCGTGCACGGCTAGCGCGATCGCTGCACGCGCGGAGCTTGTGGCGCTCAGGAGGTTCAGCATCATGAAGTCGTGGATGGTTCCCTCGAAGCGCACGGTTGTGATCGGAACGTCGGCAGCGCGGAGCTTCGCGGCATACGCCTCGCCCTCGTCTCGCAACACGTCTGCCTCGTCGACGAGCAGCAGCGCTGGGAGCAACCCGCGCAGTTGCTCGACGTGGCCTGGTTGCGCGACGCGTGGACCTCCGCGCGCTGACCGACGTCTTGGGTGTAGCAGTCCCAAGACCATTCCATCGTCTTGGCAGTGATGTACGGTCCATCGCCGAACTCAGCGTAAGAGGTGGTGTCCATCGCGGCATCGGTGACCGGGTAGTACATCGACTGATGGATAAGGCGAACGTCACCCCTCCCCTTCGCCAGCAACGCGAGCACCGGGTGGCGTTCCGCCATCCCTTGGCTCGATCAGCCGTCTATCGGACATCCGCGCCCAGTGACCGGCGCGAGGTCCACCGAGCTCTGGCCGAGGCGACCGATTCGGAGGCCGACCCGGATCGCCGCGCCTGGCACCGAGCGCAGGCGACATCAATGCCGGATGAGGAGGTCGCGGCTGAGCTCGAGCGCTCCGCAGCACGGGCGCAGGCACGAGGAGGTTTCGCGGCCGCTGCGGCGTTTCTCGACCGAGCCACGTCGTTGACACCCGACGAATCGCACCGGTCAGCGCGCGCGCTCGCCGCGGCCCACGCACAGTTGCAGGCCGGCGCGCTGGTTGACGCTCTACGCTTGGTCACCATTAGAAGCACACGCCCCGCAGGCGGCCTTGGTGACTGGATCTCGAGCGTGGCGGTGGCTCCGCCGCCTCTGGGCCAGCCGGACCCTCGGGAGCCGAACCGGCGCCGGGAAGAATGATGCGGGACCCGGCGTCAACGGTCTAAGGCAATCGACAAGGAGAAGTTCTCCATGCACAAGACGCCGACCGTGGCTGCTGCTGCGGCGGTGGCCGTTGCGCTGGCCGCATGCGGAGGCTCGAGCAGCAGCAGTTCGACCCACGCGACACCGCCGGCGTCCGCCACCCAGGCTCACACCAACACGGCCACACCAGCCGCCACGACGACCCCGTTCCTCGCGCCGTTCAGACAGGTGACGACCGTTGGCTCGACCGTCCCGCCTAACGGCGATTTGAACCCGTACGGGCTCGCGATCATTCCGAGTTCAGCCGGCGCGTTGCACGCCGGGAACCTGCTGGTCTCAAACTTCAACGCCAAGTCCAACAACCAGGGCACGGGCACCACTATCGTCGAGCTGACATCGAGCGGCACGCGGACCGTGTTCGCGGACATCAAGGCGTCCTCGCTGCCGGGCGCCTGCCCCGGCGGCGTTGGGCTCACGACTGCGCTCAGCATCGTTCCCGGAAATTACGTGGTCGTAGGCAGCCTGCCGACGACCAACGGGCAGTCGGCCACCGCCCAGTACGGTTGTCTGATCGTCCTCAATGACAAGGGGCATCCCGTGTCGACAATCGCCGGCGCGAACATCCAAGGCCCTTGGGACATGACCGCCGTCACGCACGGGTCGGCGACATCGCTGTTCGTCTCGAATGTGTTGAACGGGGGCCCAAAAGAGGGGATCCGCACGATCGACAACTCCACCGTCGTACGAATCAACATCACGTCCGGTGCCGACCGGGCGCCGAAGGTCATCTCGGAGCAGGTGGTAGTCGAGGGCATCCCGTGGCGCGATGACAAGACCGCGCTGGCGATCGGGCCGACCGGCGTCGCGGTCGACGGCAGCGGCACGCTGTATGTAGCCGACACACTCAGGAGTGCGATCCTCGCGGTGCCCCAGGCGCTGACGCGGGCCACCGCGGTGGACGACGACTCTGTGACGCTGACCCACGGCGGTGACTTGAAGCAGCCGCTGGGGCTCGCGCTGGCGCCGAACGGCGACATCCTGACGACCAATGCGCTGAACGGAGACATCGTTGAGACGAGCCCGTCGGGCAAGCAATTGCTGACCCGTTTGGCCGATGCGAAGACTGGGGCAGGCTCGCTGTTCGGGCTAGCGCCCGCGCCGGGCGGAACGGGTGTCTACTACGTCGACGACGGCGCCAACACGCTCAGGATTCTGCACTAGCGATGTAACGACGCGAGACCTGGTTACATGTCGGCGCGGGCAGCCGACCGTTGCCGGTCGCACCTGCAAAGCGCGGAAAGCCGGAGCGAGGCCTGCAAGCCTTGCGACGCGCATCTCTCGGACCGCGGTCGCGTCCAGTTACCGCTGTGAATTCGCCGCGGACTGGGGCGCCATCGGCCACGACGAGACGTGGTGCGACGACCCGGCGCGACTGGAATCTGTCTCGTGTCGGTCTAGGCGTCGTCGAGGACTTCCGCGAATGCGATGACTACGCCTCCCGTGGCGTGCTCGAGGGTCGCGCCGACAAGGGCGCCCGCCTCTGCCGCGGCGTCGCTGGCGGCTGCGTAGTCGGCGAAGTACAGGTCCAACATTCGGTATGCCGGGGTCGCGCTGCCGTCTTCCCTAGGCCAGACCTTCGACGTCTGCAGCCGAGTCAGGCCTGGGAGCTTCCGCGCCAGCGCAAGCTGCTCGGGGTAAGCCGCCTCGAAGGCGGCCGGGTCGGTGGGGTTGGAATAGACGAAGCTGATCTTGGTCGGCTTGCCCTGCCCAGCTTCACCGGCGCTCGATGTCATGGGTCCTGTTTCCTTTCCGGTCGATTTACGGATGTCCGGCGCGATACGGTTGACGCAAGCGAGCGGACCCAGACCTGGACGAGAATGTCGGGCGAACTTACGATGGCGCAGCTGCTTCGCCAGCGGAGAACTTGACACCTGACAGAGCGCCCCAACCTGGTCGCAAGCCCGTCCGATTGGTCACCCCACTCACTGTTCGTCGAGCGTAGTCCGAGGAATGCGTACAGACAATGACCACTCCGCCGGAACATCTTGCTGATCGTCCAGCGGCGCCAGCCGATTTGCTCCGAGCGCCGCGAGACTTTGCCGATCCTCCGGCGCTTGAGGACGCCGCGCTCGGCCTCGACGTCTATGGCCAGCCGCACGACTTGCTCTCGGAGCTGCTCCGGAGCGTCCGTCTGAGCGGAGAACGAATCGTCGCGTACGCCCCGCTGCGGACCTTTTCGATCGGCTTCGCCGATATCGGCACCCTGCACATCATCGAAGAGGGCGAACTCGTGCTTCGGATCGACGGCGACGCGCACGTCGAGCGCGTGAGTCGCGGCGATGTCATCCTGCTCCCGCGCGGCGACCCGCACCACATCAGCGACGCAGGTAAGCGCGCGCACGCGACCCTGCGCGCCGGCGCATCCGAGCACGACGCGCCCGCACCCGAGCCGGCGCGTTGGCTCTGCGGAACGTTCACGATCGGCGACCCGCAGGCGAGCCACCTGCTCGCGAGCCTCCCGGCGGTGATCCTCCTGCGCGGCTCCCGCGGCCCAGCGCTGGAAGGGCTCGAAGTGGCCCGTAGGATGCTCTTATTCGAGATGCAATCGCCCTCTCAAGGATCGGCGGTGATGGTCGCCCGCATCCTCGATCTGCTCTTCATCCGGATTCTGCGCGCCTGGGCCGCTGGCACGGACGCCGAACCGAACTGGCTGGCCGGTGCGCTCGACCCGCAGATCGGTCTGGCCTTGAGCGCTATCCATCGAGACCCCGGCCACGACTGGACAGTTGAGGAGCTGGCTCGAGCGTGCAGCCTTTCCCGGTCGGCGTTCGCGGCGCGATTCATCGCTCGCGTCGGGAAGCCGCCCGCCACCTATCTCGCGCACGTACGCCTAGACGCCGCCACCGACCTGCTCCGCGACACCTCCATTCCCGTCACGCTCATCGCGGAGAACGTCGGCTACGCGTCGGAGGCGGCATTCAGCCGCGCGTTCAAGCGCCGCTACGGCACGCCACCGGCTCGCTGGCGAGGGGACATCCGCGCGAAACACTCGTGAGCCGCCCGCGCGCCGCGAGGTCGCTCCGCTCAGCCGCAGACAGTGCCGACTTCATCTGGCGGTGGGAGACTTGGAGCGCGGCCGCCCGATGCGGGCCGTTCGAGCCGGTAGCGCGTAGGATCGTTCGCTGAAATGACGGCAGACGACCAACGCGTCGGGCGGGACGGCCAGTGGGCGCGCAAGCACTACAGACAGGTGATCTTCGTGCGCGCCCTACTCGCGCCGTGGATCCTCTTCGTCACCGTGTTCCTGTGTGTGAAGGGCTACTGGTGGGGACTCGTCTTCCTTCCGTTTCTAGCCCTCGACCTCTGGCTTCTACGTAGCCTCGTTCTGTACGCACGCACACAAGACCGGTGACTTGGCCGCGGCACCAAGTAGTCGACGTGGCGAGCCCGCGTGATTCGAGGGCCGTGGCCGCCGTCGGATCCCCAGTTTGCTCAGAAGCAGGTGCGGCGGTCGACGGACCTGCCTCGGCGGGCGCTCGTGTCCTGTCTCGCGCGGCGGGCGCACGCTGAAGAGCGGCGCCACCTCGTGCGCCGCACGCACATGGGCGCAAGGCCGACTATGACGAGGGTGAGGCCGCTCAGCGCGAGCAACTCCGGGTAGTCGCCGTAGCCGTGGAAGCGGAACACGACGTAGTGTGTGCCCGTGGGGGCGTCGACCGCGACGAGCGCCGGCGCGACCATCCGGGTCGGTCGCCGCAGGCCGGACGGCCAACGCGGGACCCAGGCTTCGATCAGCCGAGCGCACCCGGCCGCCAGCCACGCCGCCCCGCGACCGGCGAGCAGCAGGGAGGCGAGCTGCACACCCATCATGAAGCGGCGGAAGAAGAGGTCAGCGCTGCCCGGGACCAGATCGACGAGCGACCCGAACGTCGTGCGACCGAGGCGAGCAATAGACAGTCCGAACCCGAGCGCCGCGAACACGGTCACGACGGGCAGCCGGCCGTGGTCGAGCAGCTGCCCCGAGACCAGCCAATCGAGCACCTGACGCGTGCCATAGCCGTTGACGAGTTCGCTGCCCTGCAGCGGCTCGTTGACAGCCGCCCACGTGCGCTGCTGTAGAGCGGGACGATCACCCACGCGGACGCGAGCAGCGAGCCGCCGAGAAGCACCGCGGCTCGCCGCATCCGGGCGTGCAGCGGCCGGCCGGCGATCAACGACCAGACGAGCAGCACGAAGAGCGCCAGGTAACCGGTCTCGAAGTGCAGCGCGACGGTCAGCGCCGTGAACAGAACCGCTTTGAAGTAGCCGCGCCCGTCGCGGATCGCTCGCCAGCTCAACCCCCACGCCACCGGCAACGTCCACATCGCCCACAGCTGCGTCCAGACGCCGAACCCCGTCCAGACGTAGGCTTGCTGCTCATAGCCGACCCCCGTGGCGCTCACCAAGAACGGGGACATTGCGGCCGATGCGGCCGCCGCCGGCCTGCCCGCGCCGAACCCACGGGCCGACAGGCACACGCTGATCGGCCACAGCGACAGCAGCAGGTACAGCGACCAGCCAGACGCCACGGTAGCCCCGATCAGCAGACCCAACGCGCCGGTCAGGAGCGCCGGCAGGCTCTGGTAGTGAAGGAACTGCGGCGACCCCTGACCGAGAAACGGAAACCAGCTGGACAGCAGCAGATGTCCGGCGCGCAGCTGCACGGTCGCGAACCGCACCATCTGCTCATGCAGCGAGCTGTCGTTCAGGTACGCGACCCTGAGCGTGAGCGCCCGCAGACTGACGAGGTTCTACCCGACCGCGGCGCCAACGAGCAGCCACGCCACCACGCAGTGGTCCGGCCCCCGCCATCACCCGGGGGCCAGACCGCCAACCGCGCCGTCGCCGACGCCCCCGCCGGACGGGCGTCGACGGCCGTCATCGGATCAACCGGAGCCAGTGTGCCGGTATTCCCCGAGTCGCTGTCACTCGTGAAGACGCAGCGGTCCAGGTGGAAGGTGCCTTCGCCGGTGTTGCCGGCACTCTGGCCCGGGCCGATGACCTCCGTGCCGTTTGTGCCCACTAGAACCTCAGCGACGGCCCAGAAAGGTTGGCACCGGGCGCCGGCGTGCAGTTCACTGGGCCACTGACGGCTGCCGAGCCGGTCGCCATGTAGATCGTGACCCGCTCGTGGATCCCCATTGCGGGAGCTTGGCGTTCGCCTGGGGAAGCGCCGAGTTCTCGTTGATCTGCACGGTCACCGAGCCATCTCCGTTCCTTGTGATGGCGTACGCCGGCGGCGTCCCCGCGATGCTCAGGGCGAGCAAGACCGCCGCGCCGACGCCCGTCAGCCCGAGCGAAGCGCTCGCGGCTGGGCGGGAGAGCGTCGAGCTGAGGCTCCAGCGCAAGACGGGGGGAGAGGCGCCCCTCGACTTCGGTGAATCCATCCTCGGCGGCGAGGTCGAGCGGCAGACCGAGTCGCTCGCGGGCGCGCGTCTCGATCCGATCCCGCCTCGTCGGGACAGCCACGGATCTCGAGTCCGTCCTCGGGGTAGCTCACCTCGAGACGCCATCTGAACTCGGGTGCAGCAGCGGCACGCTCGGCGACCAGCCGCTGCGCAGGATCGCGATCAGCGACGGAGGCGTGATCACCGTGGCGCGACCATTACTCGGCCGGCGGTGGCAATCGCGATAGCCGCCCGCCGACCAGGTCAGCAGCCGACGCGATAGGACGAGATGTGGCGCGCCCGCTTCGAGCACGAACGCGCCATCGGGGAGCTCGCTGTACGGCGCCTCGTAAAGCAGACGGTCTCGATTCCCGAGATCGAGCCGCTCCCCGTGGAGCTGCGCGTCGATCGCGTCCGCTCCGATCTGGCCCGGGTGCAACTCCAACCAGAGATCGCTGAATCGGTTGTAGTCACTCCTCCGGCACTCCGCGCACGGCCGGTGACCCGCCGCCAGCGCCGTTGCCTCGTCGAGAAAGAACAGCTCGGTGAACCGGCCGGGCGCCATCAGCGGCGAGCGCCGCCGGCCGCGAAAGCAAAGGCGACACGCGATCCACCGCTTGGTGGCGTAGCCCCGGTGGATCTCGCCTTTCTCATTGTGCAGGCACCCGCGGTTGCCATAGACGAGCCCTCGTTCCGGGGTGGCGATCAGCTCGCCCAACGGGGTGACGCGATTCCGTAACGGCACGGATCCAGCCTAAGGAACCGACTGGGCGTGCAGCTCCAGGCGCCAGTCGTTGTTGGCGAGCTCGATCGCCTGCGCGGTCACCGCCACCGCGATGCCGCGCCCCTGGAACTCCGGCACGACCATCCAGCCGACCTCGTAGATCCTCTCCTCGCGCCACTCCTTCGTCCAGAAGCCGACCGAGCCCACGCTGGCGCCGCCCGCCCCTCGACGATCTTGAACATGCGATCACTGCCCTCCAAACGCTCCTAGCGGCCCTGACGCTCACGCAGCTTCTCCGGGCTCTCGGGGCCGCCCAGGTGCTCAGTCATGCGCGGGTCGCCCAACCGCCGCTCGAGCAGTGGCAGGTCGCCGGGACCCCAGGGCTCGAGGCTCACCGTCGCACTCACTCCACGCAGCCTAGAGACGGTCTCCGTTCGGGGATCCCTAAACGCCCCACCGCCCACGTCGAGAATGCGCTCGTCGCGGAGGAGCCGCACTCAGCCCGAGGAGATCGCGCGTTTGAAGGAGCCCTAAGTGTCCCGCACGATCGCGGGACACGAATAGCGATCAGCGTGTACGGACCGCGCGGATGGCCGCACGGCACGTTCCGGTCAAACGCCGCGTTCATAAGACTGGGGTCGTGGAGCACGATCAGCAGGCTCAGGCACCGAAGCGGGAACGCGGACTCCGGCGCGGCAGCGGCCGGGCCGGTGGCGCGGAGGTAGGTGGGGTAGAGGACGGTGTTCGGGGGGACCGTGGTCGGGAGTAGTCTGGTCGCTCCACCACGGCCGGTGAGCGAGACGTCTGCCACGAGCGCACCGGCTGCCACCGTCGCCGCGGCCAGCCACCCGGTCGCCATCCGGTTCCGCGCCGGCACGATTCGCTCCCGCAGGGTGTGACCGCGCGGACCCGGAACGACGGTGATGTCCGTATGCGCGCCGAGATCGCCGACCGGCCGCCGATGATCATCGGGCCGCGCGAGCGCCATAACGAGCAGTATGGCGCGCAAGACGCTCGGGAATGGCTGCCTGAGGAAGCAGACGCCTACCTACCTCATCTATCTCGAGCGGGTCGGGCTCCGACCCGCGGTCATTTAGCCCGGTGCGCGCCGCGTGTTGCCGATTATGCCGACCACTGGCGAGTGCTGCGCCAGCCGGACAACGTGCGGATCGCCTGATGGCGCCTACGTGGCCTGAGGCAGCTCCTGGGCCATCTCACCGAAGAGCGCCATCTGCTCTCCTAGTGCATCGCCGCTGTAGGCGCCCACCAAGCCCAGGTTGTCGATCACCGATCCCGCCCGTACCAGCAGCCGCTGGAATTCGGCGCTCGACCTGACAGCGTCGAGCGACGATCGCTCACCGTGAATTAAGAAGAACCCACCGAGATCGCCGCCGTGAGGATCCAGAAGATACGCCTCGAACCTCTCGATTTGTCCCTCTTCCTGGAGCTTGCCGTAGTAGCTGACAGCCTCCTGGAAGACCTGAAGCGCAAACTGCTCGCGCCCCCGCACAACTTGACCCCAGCCAACGAATAGTGCCTCTCCAACCATTGCGTTTACCCCCTTGATGTTTGCCGAGCAACTAGTCACGTTCAGCCCGACGATCGAAAACAGCAATGTCAACACGGTGCAGTACATCGCCACCGACGGGCGGTCGTTCACAGACATGCAGCAGCGCGACATGACCTACACGGTCAGCTCGCCCGACCGCAGCGGAATGGTCTGCCAGGTGACAGGCCGCGATCAGAACACGGCTTTGCCCTCGTCACGGACTACCTTACGGATCCCGCCCGCGACAGCGTGGTCATGCACACGACGCTCGAGCCGCTCGATGGCACCGCAAGCGCGGCCGTCCATCGCCTGAAGGTATACGTCCGCTACGACCCGCAGATCGACAACACCGGCGGGGGCGGACAGACCGTCGCGCTCCCCAATATCGCGGTCATCGATCCTCGGCGAATCGCATCGTGCACTGCGGCGCCGGAGCCGCGGTCATCGTTCGTCGCGGAAAGTACGCCCGACCAGCACCACGCTGCTCGCCACCAGCCAGGCGAACAGCGCCACGGCGCCGAGCAGCAGCAGCCCGTACGTCGCGGAGCTGTTGTTCGTCGGCCCGAGCAACGCCGTGAGAGTCGCGAACCCTAGGAAGGCGGCGACCATGCTCAACCACGACAGCCACCCGGGGAGCGTCCGCTGGTGCCGGATCGTCGCCGCAAACGCGGCCGCGGTCAGCGCCAGCGGCGCCCCGATCGCCGGCCCGCCCGCGAGGTACGAGAGCACCACTAATCCGTGAGCCAGCGCGGGATCGCCGGCCACCGAGCGCTCCGCGAGCACCCGGTAGGTGAGCGCTGACAGCGCCAGGAACGCCGCGCCAATGACCCCGCCGGCGAGCGCGAGCGCGGCCGCGCGAGCGCTCGCCGGTCGCAGCCTCGCGCCGAGATATGAAGCGAACACCGCGAGCGCAAGCGCCGCGAGGAAATGGAAAAAACTCAGCGCGCGCACCTCGGTGACGTTGCGCACGAAATACCGGCGCAGCTGGAACGAACTCGCGTTGAGCGCCGGGTAGTTCGTCGTCCCGAGCAGATCACCAAAGATCAGCCCGCAACCGAAGAGCACCACGCTGAGAGCTCCGGTGGCCGCCCACGCCGCCTCGATGCGACGATGCGACGCCCACCGGGTCATGCCGCTACTCACGACCCCATTGCACCAGCTCGAGCGGCAGCAGCTGACGGACAGTTTGGATCACGCGCACGCGGGAGCCACGCTCGTGGGATGAGATCCGCGCCTCGGTACGGTCACACCGAGAAAGATCATCGCGAGAGATTGTGCGGGCTGCCCGCGGGTCAGCTCCGCGCAACACCTTCCTCGAGGTCAGAGCGCAACCCCGAGAATGGCTGGCGCCGGTGCTTCACGAGGACGAGAGCAATGCCGTTTCAAGATCGGCGAGACATCGGCGAGACGGTTGTCCACCTCCTCGGGGTAACAGCCGCGCTCAATCTCCTCGGTCCCGGCGCGATCGCGGCGCCATCGGGCCGGGCACCGCGGACACGGCGTAAGTCGCGCGACGGTCGCGATGGCGACGTGGCACAGATTGGCAGCCGAGTCGCGACCAGATACCGTGGCAGCTATGCAGTCGGATGCCTGGATCGGTCTTCCGGTCGCTGACCAAGACCGGGGGCTCTAAGCCCCGGTGGCTCAAGGCTGATGCGCGTCGACAGATGGCTGTGGACGGCGCGGTTTTTCAAGACGCGCGGGCTGGCGGCGGCCGCGGTTACAGGCGGCCGTGTGCACGTTAACGGCTTCTCGGTGAAACCCAGCCGCGAGCTGCGGCCGGGCGACAGGCTCGAGATCTCGATTGGGTCCGTGCGGAGGACGGTGATCGTGCGCGGCAGCGCCGACCGTCGTGTGTCACCCGCAGCCGCGGCGGACCTATACGAGGAGACCGAGGAGAGCATCACGGAGCGCGAGCGCCAAACGGACCTGCGCCGTCTCGCGGGCCCAATCAACCTCGGGGGGCGTCCGACCAAGCGCGACCGACGCCGCTATGACGCCAGCCGACGACAGCAATCCGGCTGAGACATCGAGATCTGAGGCTGAACACGCGGCGATGAGCCCGGGCTCACGTACCGTCCGCTTTGATCGCCCTCGGCACAAGGGCTTGCGGCTCGGAGCCGATACGACGTTGGCACCATGGGCACGAGCTTCATCAGCATCAAGGACGTGGCCATCGCTCAGTTCGAGTTCCGAGTCCAGGACTGGGCCGACCGCTCCCGGCGCGCGCGGGAGCTGGCCCTCAGCATCAACGGTTACGAGGTCTCGCCTCGTCCGTCCGGGTACAGCTGCCACCGCCCTCAATGGGTCTGGGTGGAGGCCGACGCGGCGGGACGAAAGGTCCCTTGGAGCGAGTTCCGCCTGATCGTCCCGACCGATGCGCTGACCCCGATCGCGCTACATGTCGCCAAGGCGTCGAGCTGACCGGCTGCCGCCGGCCCTTGGACTCGACCGACCCAAAGTTGCCTTGTAACTTGGTACCGCGTGTCCGGACTAATTTCCGCGCGAGCAATGGCGTGCCCGGCCATGTGGCTGGCGGCGGGTAACTACTGCCGCTAAGTGATGACGCCTCCAGAGCGCGTGCTTTGGTCGGCTTCCCGGGTCATGGGCTTGCGGGAGTCTGCTCAACGATCGGCTGGCCGGCAGCCGCGGCCAGGCTGTGGATCGACCCGATCGAGCCGTTTGCGTCCTCGATCTGCGAGGCGTTGACCTGCCCGCCCTTCAGGCCAGAGCCCAGCCCGTTGATCTTGTTCTGCAGCGCGGTAATCGGCGCGACTAGGTGCGACAGGGTCGGGTCCGCTTGCGCATCAGCGAGCGCGAGCTTGAGCTCGTGGTAGGTGAAGGCAGCGGCCAGCGCGGCCTTTATGGTGGCCACCTTATGACTCAACGGGTGTGTAAGCTCGCCCGCCTTGAGCGGCTTGTAGATCCAGCGGTGGAACGCGCCGAACGCGAGCCCGGCGTGGAGCACGAACTTGGTCTTCGCCAGATGCGTGGTAGTCGTGCTCGAGCTAGCCGCCGCGGAGGTAGCCGTGGCGGTGGCCGCGCGCGACGCACTGGAACTGGTCGAAGACGAACCGCAGGCCGAGGCCGTGAGCATCAGCGCGAGCGCAACCAAGACGACGGCGCCGAGCCGCCGCCACCGACCGGTCCACCGCGCGCTCCCCGTGTCGATCATGATGCGTGAGCTGGGTCGCTGCCACCGACTTCGGGTCCCGCCGCACCGGACTCCGGCGGTGACCCGTAGTCCTGCATGGTGGCGACGTTCGCCGCGGCCGCGCCCGCGTCCGCCTGGCACCGGCACCGGCACGGACTCGCGGGCCGGCAGCGTGCCGGAGCCCGGGCCACCATCGGTCGGCGCGGCCGGCGGATCTCCCCCGCTCTGCTCAGCCAGCTCCGGCGTCCCGGGTCTGCCGACAAGATTCCTGGGCCTGTGGGTTAGCTGCTTGAGGTCCACGGAGGCCTCCTCCCATATGAGATTGCGCGGGCGCCGCTCGTAGGCGAACCGTGCGGCGCGAAGTCCGCCCGAGTCGAGTCCGGAACCGGCCGCGGCAACGACTGCCGGCAATCTGCCGCTGACGAAGCCTGCGAGGCGTAGGTCTTCGAGCGTCGCCACCCGCGACCGCCTCGGACCGACCGGCTGAGGGTAAATCCACGCATGCGCTGCCCCAAACGGGGTTAATGTGACAGCCAAGTACCCGTCATGGAAGCCCCGTCGTTGGTTTCTAACCCGAGTAGTCGAGCTGGTGCGCCATCTCCACAAACCTCCGCATCCGTCCCGTCGCGCACACAGACGCACTCTTCATCATTTCAGATTGCCAAGTTTCATCATCTCGAGAGAGGAAAGGGCGATCAGTCGCCAGCGCGTCGCTGAGGGCGTTAGGGCGGCCGCCGGCGAAACTGGTCACCGAGACAAGCGTTTGCCGAGGTCTGCACCGGCGTCCCGGTCCCGCTCTTCGTCTCGCGTGTCAGCCGGTTCTGCCCCGCTGGGTGACAGCGCGCTCTCGTCGGTGAATGCGAGCCTCAGGGTTCCCTGACAACCAGGGCACTGGCGGGTGTGGGCGCGGACCGCCTCCACCCGAAACCAAGTGCCTATCCATCCAGCGTCGAATCAGCGGGTCGCGCGGTCCGCGGCGGCGTCACGGCGGAGTTTTTGGACTGTGGCGTCTGTCAGCGAGATGAGGTCGTCGGGTGCGAGTTCGATTTCAAGCCCACGGCGCCCGGCGCTGACAAAGACCGTGTCCAGGTGCGTTGCGCTGTCGTCGAGGTAGGTCGGGAGCAGGCGGCGCTGACCGAGCGGGCTGATCCCACCGGCGGCCGGTCACGCGCTCGGCGCGTTCGACCGGCGCTAAGGCGGCGTGCTTTCCCAGCGAGCGCAAATCGAGCGTCGCGTCCGACGGGACGATGCAGACTGCGAAACCGTCGCGAACTGTGACCACGAGTGTCTTGAAGACGCGAGCGGGGTCGATTCCTAGCGCGGCGGCCGCCTCGAGGGCATACGACTCGGTGCCGGGATCGTGCTCGTATTCGTGCACGACGAAGCTCACGCCGGCTCGGATTGCGGCGCGGGTCGCTGGTGTTTCCTTGGCGGCCATCGCTTCGTCGCGGGTCAGGCGTCCGGTCTCGCGCCGGTCATTCTGCCGCGGCCTGCTGCCGACGGCCAGGAAGAGCTCCGCGACGCGATTGGGGCTCGTACCCCCGACGGGTATCGTGGCGTGGGATGCGGGAACCGGCACGCTTGGATGGTCTAGGGTGGCATCTAGAGGACCGCTACGGGATCGAGGTGACGGGCATCACTCCTCTGGACATCGGTGTGGTCAGGGTCGATCGCGGGGACGGTCAGCGGTGGGTGGCACGGGTGTTCGGGGCCGAGCGGCCCCTCGTGACGGTGCGGGAGGACGCTGCGATCCTTCGGGGACTCGAACGAGCGGGCTTTCCGGCCGAGCGCTGCGCGCACCCGGAACCGGTGTCGGAGTTCCTCGGCCAGAGCGTGCTTGTGACCACCTTTCTTGAGGACCATGGGCCGTTACGACCCGGCCGGCCAGCGGGGATACTCGGTGCGCTACTGGGGCGCCTGCACGCCCACCCGGTGCCGGACATACGCGAGGGAGGGGCCTGGCATCACCTCTCGTCCGCCGGCGGACCCCGCGAGGAGATCGCGGCCGCGGCCCAGCTGCTCGACGATCACCTGCCCCGAGTCGGGGTGCGCGAGCTGGCGCTGCTCGATCGACTCCGGGACGAGGTTGCGCGGACGGATGACTGCCACGATCTGCCACACGCGTTCGTGCACCCGGACTTTGCCCCGGCCAACGCTATCTCCACTGCCGACGGCAAGCTGGCAATCGTCGACTGGACCGGCGCCGGCCGCGGACCGCGGCTATGGTCGATCGGCTTCCTGCTGTGGGCCGCCGGGGCTCGGGATCTTCGGCTGGTCGATCTTGTCGTGTCGCGTTATCGACGCTCGGCCGAGCTTGAGCCGGCCGAGCTTGATCGGCTGGCGGGGGCGATCCGGGGCCGGCCGGTCATGCTCGAGATCTGGTCGGTATGTGCGGGCCGGCGCGAGCTCGCGGTTGCCGTCGATCGGGTCGAGCGCGCTGGTGAGCTCGCGAAGTCGATCGCCGTCTGTGCACAGCGGGCATTCGCGACCCCAATCTACGGCTGAACGTCGCCCTGGACCTCCGGCTCAGGCGTTGTGCAGGAGCTTCCGAAGCAGTCGGTTGAGCTCGTCTCGTTGCTTCTCGCCGCCGAGGGTTTGGTCGAGCTGGCCGTCGATCTCCGCGATGGAGTCGCGGGCCTCGCGCGCGGTGGCGTGCCCGTGGGTCGTGGGCTGAAGCGCGTACGAGCGTCGGTCGGCCGGGTCGCGCCGACGCTCGACAAGCCCGGCCGCTTCGAGACGGTCGACGGTTTGCACGATCGCGGGGCCGGTCAGCCCGAGCTGGTCCGCGATCGGCTCGGTCGCCGCGGCGGTCTCATCGGGTGCCGGTGAGCCGATCGCCGCGTGGGCGGTGATGGGCGCGGGCGCCGCGCTGGTGATGCCCGCCACCCTCTCGATCCTCTCGGGCGTATTTCCCAACCCGGTCGAGCGCGCGAAGGCGATCGGCATCTGGTCGGCGGTCAGCGGCCTGGGGATCGCCATCGGACCGACGCTCGGCGGGCTGCTGGTCGAGCACTTCGCGTGGAGCTCGATGTTCCTGGTCAACCTGCCGGTGATCGCGATCGCGCTGATCGCGGGGCGCTGACCCAGGTCTACCAGTTCGTGATCGGCCTGTCGCCGCTGCAGGCCGGGCTCAGGGCGCTGCCGCCCGCGCTGATGGTCGCGGTCGTCTCGCCGCTCGGCGCCCGCGTCGCTCAGAAGAGCGGGCCCCGGGCCCCGATCGCCGCGGGGCTGGCGCTCGCGACCGGCGGCCTGATCTGTATGCGGCTGCGACCGCGGACTCCGGCTACTTGCACTACATGCTCGCGATGAGCGTGATCGGCACCGGCATCGGTCTCGCGATGGCCCCGGCGACCCAGTCGATCATGAGCTCGCTGCCGCCCGCCAGGGCAGGCGTCGGCTCGGCGATCAACGACACGACCCGCAACCTCGGCAGCGTCCTCGGCGTCGCCATGATCGGAAGCATCGTCACCTCCGCCTACAAGACGGCGCTCGCACCCGCCCACATCTCCGTCGACGTCATGCAGGCGGCTCGCCAGTCGGTCGGCGCGGCCACCGAAATCGCACGCCGGCTTCCCGGACCGCTCGGACACGAACTGGGATCCGTGGCACACCACGCGTTGGTGTACGCCGCCGACCGCGGCCTGCTCGCCGCGGTGGCCGTGACCCTCGCCGGTGTGATCATCGCCGCCCGCACCCTGCCCGGTCCGGCCCCGGCCACCCTGCCTGGGCTGGACGGCCAGGCCGCTCACGCAAGCGCATGACGACCACCACTACCCTGAAGTTCAACGGCACTGGGAGCACACCGACGCGATGGCGGAGCGCAAGCCACCTGGGCTTGGCTGGGAGACATGGATCGATAGGCAGATCCGCGAGGCGACCGAACGCGGCGAGTTCGACGATCTGCCCGGCGCCGGCAAGCCGATCCCGGACCTAGACAAGCCGTTCGACGAGCTGTGGTGGGTCAAGCGCAAACTGGCAAGCGAGGGCCTGACCTACCAGCCTCCGTCGCTGGCTTTGCGCAAGGACGCGCACGACGCGCTCGAAGCAGCCTCGCGGGCCCGCTCAGAGGCCGAGGTGAGGCGGATCATCGAGAGCATCAACGAACGGATCCGCGAGGCCAACAGGAAGGGGATCGCCGGGCCGTCGCTCATGCTCTGGCCCTTCGACGTTGAACGAGTCGTCGGGGAGTGGCGCAGGCAGCGCCATCGGGACGAACGAGATCCAGAGCCCGGTCCCTAGCCGGCACCTGGCGAGGCCCTTTCAGAAACAACGGTAGGTGGACAGGTGTCGGGGCTCGACCCGCGGTCATCAAGCCTCGCATGAAGGGCCCCGACATTGAGAGGGTGAGCCAGATCCGCGCCCGACTACCTGTCGTCGGCGTGTTGGCGCGTGGCGCGCTGATCCCCGCGCTGCTGCTGGCCGTGACGGGGATGCACATGGTGATGTTCGGTCCGGTCGTCCACCTCGCCGTGGTGGGCGCTGCCGGTTCGCTCGCGTTGACGGCCTCGGTCGCGATGTCCGTCATCGCCGCCCGCCGGAACGACGGGCGTGCGGTGTGGATCGGCATGGCGTTTTCGGCCGTTGCCACCCTACTTGTCATCCATGGCCTGGCTACTCCCGGGATCATCCTGCCCGCCAACGGTCTTGTGCAGGTTGCCGGCGCCCTCAATCTGCCAGTCTGCGGCGCGATCCTCGCCGCCTCGGGCCTGCCGCTGCTGCGTCGTCCGCGCCGGGTCAAGCTGCTGCTCGGCGTCCAGCTCGCGGTGGTGACCGCTCTGGCGACTGCCGGTGCGCTGGCGATCGTCTTCGCCCGAGACATTCCGGTGGTGCCGAACCCATCGACGGTCACCGCCAACGCGATCTTCGTCGCGGGCGCGATCCCGCTCGTGCTGCTCGCCTGGCGCGCGGCCCGGACCTACCTGCTGACCCGTCGCCTCTCTGACCTAATCGTGGCCGAAGGCGTCGTCTGGCTGATCGGCGCCCAGTACGGGCTCCTCAATTTCACGATGGCCGATGGCGCCTGGTGGACGGCCCACCTGCTCGAGGTCGCCGGCATCGGGATGGTCGGCATCCCGGCCGCACTCGACCTCCGGCACGCCGTGGCTTCTCGACCGCTCGTCGGGGACCTCCGCGCCGGCGAGTTGGTGGAGCACGAGGAGGCGTTCCTGGGCGGGCGAGTCCGCGCCATCCTCGTCCGGCTGGGCGAAAAGGACCCGTCGACGGAAGGACACACGCGCCGCGTCGCCACGCTGGCGGTGGCGATCGGAGAGCATCTTGGGCTCCCGGAGGGCCGTCTCCGACAGCTGGCGCTCGGTGGCCTGCTCCACGACGTCGGCAAGTTGTCGGTGCCGAATGCGATTCTCAACAAGCCGGGACGGCTGACCGATGAGGAGTTCGCCGTGATCCGGCGTCACCCGGCCGCCGGTCGGGAGCTCCTGAGCGAGCTCGGCGGGTTCCCGCAGCTCGTGCTCGACCTCGTGGAGAGCCACCACGAGCGGCTCGATGGCTGTGGCTATCCCAACCGCGTCCCCGCCGGCGAACTCGATCTCGCGATCCGCGTCCTCACCGTCGCCGACGTTTACGACGCCTTGACCGCCGACCGTGTCTACCGCGAGGCCTGGCCCGCCGATCGCGCGCTCGCGCTGCTCGAGGACGAGGCCGGGAGTGCCTTCGATCCGGTTTGCGTTGCGGCGTTGCGCGAGCTCGTCGGGCTCGAGGTGCCCGAGCTCCCTCGTGCGGTGCCGCTGCGCGAACACGGCGAGGCCCCCGTCCGCGGCCTGGCGACCGCGGCACTCGGCGAAGCAGCCGCCTAACTGCTGTTGTTTCGAACGGGTCGTGGCAGGCGAAACGCCGCCTCACGGCACCGGTCGCGACCTTCCGGTTAGCCTGCCACAGTCATCCGCTGAGCCCATGCAATTCGCGATCTCAATCCCGCAGTACGCCCGCGACAGCCGCTTCGACGAAGACGCCTTCCGCGCACATCTACACCGCGTCGAGGAGCTTGGGCTGTTCGAGAGCGCCTGGGTCCAGGAGCAGGTGATCGGCGCCGCCGGCAGCCTTGCGCCGCTCCAGACGCTGACATACGCGGCGGCGTGCACCGATCAGCTTCGGTTGGGGTGTGCCGTATTCATCCTTCCGCTGCACAACCCCCTGCACCTGGCCAAGGCGATCAGTTCGCTGGATTGCCTCAGCCACGGTCGCCTCGAGGTAGGGGTCGCGACCGGCGGCCGGGCGCGACCGTTCGCCGCCTTCGGTGTCGATGCGGACCGGCCGGTGGCCCGCTTCAACGAGGCGCTGGCGCTGATGAAGGCGTGCTGGACTGAGCGTCAGATCGACTTCGATGGGGAGTGGTGGAAGCTCCAGGGCGCCTCGATGGAGCCCAAGCCGGTGCAGAAGCCGTACCCGCCGGTGTGGTTCGGTGGCAGCGCGCCCGCGGGGATGCGCCGCGCGGTCCGCCACGGAGACGGATTCATGGGCGCCGGCTCCCAGACGCCGGCCCAGTTCGCCGAACAGGTCAAGGTGGTGAGGGACGAGCTGAGCGCGCGGGGGCGCGATCCGGAGGCCTTTCGGATCGGCAAGCGCGTCTACATCCACGTCGATGACGATGCGCAGCGCGGGCGCCGGCGACTCGAGGACGCGCTCACTGAACACTACGGCCGGGGCGGCTGGTCCGAACACATCTTCGCGGGCCCCGCCGAGGCGTGCACCGCCCGCCTCCGTGCGGTGGCGGACGCCGGCGCGGAGCTGATTCTGCTCAACCCGATGCTCGACGACGCCGGGCAGCTCGAGCGGCTTGCCGCCGAGGTGATTCCGGCGCTCAGCTGAGCTCGGCGGCGCGGCGGTTGTGGGCCGCCGACTTCGGGTGGTTGGGCTTGGCGCCCTCGGTTGGCTTGAAGGGCGTCGGGATGAGTTCGACGGGCCCTGGACGCCGAGCGCGATCAGGAAGCGGGCGAACAAAACCCCGCCCGGGTGATCTGTGCACGGCGCGGCGTAAGCTGTCTGTGGGTTCCGGGGGTTCGACGTTGCGTCCAGCGATCATTTCACACGGCACCTTTTTTCGGTCCTCCGGACCGGGTGGGCGTCTTGTCGCGACAGTGGTTCTGTGCGCCGCGCTTGGCCTGCCGGCCGCTGCCTGCTCGGGCGGCGAGGCGCGCGCGGTCGGCCACGATCATGGTTATACGAAGGTTGGCGAGCAATCAGGCGCCGCGACAAGCTTGACGCGCATATCGATCACGCCGGCGGGGGGCACGGATACCTCCCCGAACCGGGGAATCACTGTAAGTGTGGTGGGGGGCAGGATCAGCAAGGTGATCGTGGACACCGGAGGCGACCGGGTGACCGGGATGCTCAGCCGAACCGGGACGACGTGGCGCAGCAACTGGGCCCTCGACGTCTCGCAGCACTACACGGTGACCGCGACAGCCATCGGAGCCTCCGGCAAGCCGGTCACCAGCACGAGTTCGTTTCGGACGTTCACGCCTAAGGCGACGTTCACGGCCGAGATCGTCGAGGGATATCACCAGACATACGGCGTCGGAATGCCGATCATCCTGTACTTCGACCGGCCGATCAGCGACCGGGCGGCGGTGGAGCGGGCCCTGCAGATCCAGACCTCCAAGCCCATCGTCGGCGCGTGGTACTGGGACGGTCCGTGTCGCCTCGCGCCGCTGTGCCTGTACTTCCGTCCGCAGCGCTACTGGCCGGCGCACACGCAGGTGACGTTCACCGGGCACCTGGACGGCGTGCAGGCGGCGCCGGGAGTCTGGGGGCACCACACGCTGACCCAGACGTTCACGATCGGATCCCCGCTGACGGTGGTGGCCAGCACCGCAACCCACTACATGAACGTCTACCGCAACGGAAAGCTGTTCGCGCACTGGCCGATCTCAAGCGGCCGGCCCGGGGACGACACCCCGAACGGAACCTACCTGACGATCGAGAAGGCCAACCCCGTCGACATGATCGGCCCCGGTTACAGCCTCGAGGTGCCGTGGTCGGTCAGGTTCACCTTCAGCGGTGACTACCTGCACGACGCCTACTGGTCAGTCGGAGAGCAGGGCTTCACCAACGTCAGTCACGGCTGCGTGAACATGTCCCCAGCAGACGCCGAGATCTATTACAAGATGGCCGTGCCCGGCGACCCGGTGAAGATCATCGGCAGCCCCCGCGCCGGCACCTGGGACAACGGCTGGACGATGTGGTTCTTGTCCTGGAACCAGTGGCTGCGCGGCAGTGCGCTGCGCCAAGCGGTGCTGGCCGGTCCCCGCGGAAGCACATTCGTCCGCCCCGACCTACTCCGCCACCAGGCCAACCCCGCTCCGAGCGCCCGCTCACACGGCCTGGCAGCGTCGTGAACTGTCGCGGCAGGCGGTGGCATAGAAGAAGCGCCGTCCAATCGTTCGGATGTCCGCTCTCCATCCCAGAGCGGCGAGCCTCTTGCTCAGGGTGACCGGCTCGTAGAAGGCCTTCACCGCCCGGTACCGGGCTCCCGACTGAAGCTCTCGCTCCACAGTCGGCGCCGGGGCATCGGCGATCACCCGCTCGCGCGCGGCCTCCGCGGGAAGCTCATCGATCACGAACACCCGCCCCTCCTCGTCAAGACAAGCGCCGACCAGGTCCCAGAATGCGTCGAATCGCTGCGGAGGGACGTGCGTTAGCCACGCGGAGAAGAACACCACGTCGTAGCGCGCCCGCGGTGTCCACGTGAACAGGTCGGCTTGCAGGTAACGGACGTTGTCCGCGGCGACGCGGCGACGATTCAACGCGAGCATCTCAGGTGAGGCGTCAACCGCGGTCAGCCGCGTGGCATGCCGAGCGAGCTCGAAGCTCATCGCGCGGCACAACCCGTCACGGTACTCCTGACCCCCGCGACGGCGACGCCGCTAGGAGGCGAAGTACTGTTCCACCGCGTGTGCCAGGCCAGCCGCGATCACGTGGTGGCCCTCAGAGCTCGCAGCGATCGAGCCTTCAAATGGATCGGTTTGGAACAGCCGCTCGATCAGCGCGCCGGGCATCCGGCTCGGCGTGTTGAACCACCCCGGGTCGGCCGGTCCCAGGAGTAGCAGGTGGCCGTAGGAGATTGCCGTCGAGGCCAACGAGCTGGACGCCCAGGGCCCGGCCGCCACGATCGCGCCGAACGCGATCACAAGCACCACTCCAAGTCCGACCAGGCGACGCCGAGCATGCGCTCTGGCCACACGCCTGGAGTAGGTGATTCGCTGAGATGGATCCGCGCGCCTGCCCACCGGGCGAGATGTTCGCCAGGCGCATAAGGACAGGCTTCCGCGAAGTCGACGCTTCGCCTAAGAGCCTCTCTGAAACTGAGGACGGCCCCCATCTTGTTCGAGCCTCTAAGTTTCGACCTCGCGAACCTACCCGGACGGAGGGACATGACGTTGATCGCAAAGAAGTTCGGCATCTTCGACCACATCGAGGGCATTCCGGGCACCCCCACCAGCCGGCTGTTCCAGGATCGCCTAAGCCTCATCAAGATGGCCGACCAGGCCGGGTTCGCCGGGTATCACCTGGCCGAGCACCACGGCAGCGACCTGTGCATGGCTCCGAGTCAGGAGGTCTTCATCGGCGCCGCCTCGCAGGTGACGGAGAACATCCGGTTCGGCCCGATGGTCAAGCTGCTACCCATGCACCACCCCGTCCGGATCATCGAGGACATGTGCGTGGTCGATCAGCTCACCGAGGGGCGGCTCGAGTTCGGGGTGGGACGCGGTCCGGTCCCGATCGAGCACTACTGGTACAGCCATGAGTGGTCTGAGTCCAGGGACCGCTTCACCGACGTCCTCGGGATCATCGATCGCGCGCTCGCCACGGGGGAGGTCTCGAGCGAGGACAGCCGGTTCTTCGACTTCCCGGCGATGCCGATGTCGATCAAGCCCTACCAGGACAGGATCCCGTTCTGGTATCCGGGTAGCCCTCAGACCGCGGGACGCCACGGGATGAGCCTCATGTGGCCGGGGAAGATCGACGAGGCCGCCTACGAGCTGTACCTCCAGGCATGGCACGACCACGAGGGCGAAGACATGCGATTCGACGGGCCCGAGTCCGAGCCGCGGGTCGGATACAGCATGCTGCTCGCGATCGCACCGACAGAGGACGAGGCCCAGGGCGTGGCCCGGCGGGGAATGGAGGGCCTGGTTCGCCGCACCCAAAACGCCCACCGATTCGACCACCTCAAGGTGTCAGGAGACGAGTGCTACGCGGCCCAGGGCCCGTTGCGCGCGATCCACGCCAACATGGACATCGCCATCCAGTTCGGGGCCGGCACTCCCGGTCAGATCGCAGAGCGCGTCGCGGGCCTGCTCAACGACGGCATGGCCGACTACATCTGCTTCATGATGCCGACCGGCGATATGACCTTCGACGAGGCCAAGCGGACGCTCGAGCTGTTCATCACCGAGGTCCAGCCACAGCTCGAGCCGACGACGGCCGCTCGGTAATTCCGCCCGGCCGCCGGCCGACTAGCGGCGACCCGGGCCCGCTGGTGTCCCTCTGGCGGCCTCGCGCAGCGCGGCCCACTCCGTGAGCTTGACCCGCGGCCGGCCGGGGATCGACGCCTCGCCGGCAGCGGTCTCAATCGCGTCGATCGCCTGCCAGCCCTCCCATGTGACCGCGTGCGGGCAGCACGTCGCGATCATCCCGTCGATGTCGTCCGAAACGGGCTCGTTAAGACGGACGGCTGCCGCGTCCTCGAGAATCTTGGCGACGGTGTCCTGGGAATCCTTCTTGTTCGTTCCGATCACCCCAGACGGGCCGCGCTTGATCCAGCCGGACACGTACTCGCCGATCTGGTGCGTGCCGTCGGCATCGGTGACCCGTCCACTCTCGTTGCGGATCAGACCGCGGCGATCGTCGAACGGGATCCCCGCAACCGGCTGCCCCAGGTACCCGATCGAGCGGAACACCAGCTGGGCCGGGATCTCCTCGATGGTGCCGGTGCCGAGGGCGGCGAGTGAGCCGTCATTGCGCGCCACGATGGCGTTGTTCTCGATCCTCACCGCGCGGACGTGACCGTCGGCGTCGCCGAGCAATTCGACCGGGGAGGCGAGGAAGCGGAAGCGGACGGTGATTGGCTTGCCGGTCTTGGGCCGGGCCGCATACCCCTGGATGATCTCGACGTTACGTCGGCGCGTCTTGTCGGCGTCCTCAAGCGCGGTCGCCGACAACGCGTCGAGCTCGGCGCCGACTACCTCGACGTCGCCGCGCTCGAGCTCACCCATCTCGAGCAGCTCGGGGTTGGTGAACGCCGCCTGTAGCGGGCCACGACGCGCGAGGAGCGTGATCTCCTCGATCCCGCTGGTGCTCAGGACCTCGATCGCGTGATCGGCGGTGTCGGTGATCGCGAGCTCGGACGGGGTGAGCGCAAGCATCCGCGCCACATCGATCGCGACGTTGCCCGCCCCGACGACGACCGCCTGCTTGGCCTGCAGGTCGACCTCGAGGCCCGAGTGGTCGGGATGGCCGTTGTACCAGGCAACGAACTCGGTGGCCGGGTGCGAACCACGGAGGTCCTCGCCCGGGATCCCCAGCCGCTTGTCGGTCGCGGTGCCAATCGTGTAGAGGACGACGTGGTAGTGCTCGAGCAGATGCTCGCGACCGATGTCGGAGCCCAGCTCGACGTGGCCGAAGAAGCGGAACCGCTCGTGCTCGGACGTCTTGTCGTAGGCCCGGGTGACCGACTTGATCTTCGGATGATCCGGAGCCACGCCTGAGCGCACGAGTCCGTAGGGCGTCGGCAGGCGGTCGTAGAGATCGACGGCGAACTGCGGCTCGCCGACGGCGAGCAGCTGGCCGGCGGCGTAGAACCCGGCGGGTCCAGCGCCGACGATGGCGACACGGAACGGAGAGCTATCGGTCATCGAGGGTCTGGTTTCAGCATATCCCCGCCCCTCGTCATCCCTGGGTGCCGAGGTCGTCCGAGCGGTCGGCTTGCAGACGGGACCGCTGGGCGGTGGGGCGCCCGTTCGTGCGCCAGATGTCGCGATTCGTCTCCCACGACGGTGGCCAGCCGGCGGGCGAGTCCTCTCACTTCTCCTGGCGTCCATAGACGGTCAGATCCATCAGCCTGTAGCTGTTGTCCATCGCCTCGACGCCCCGGCCGTTGGTCCAGTAGGTCTCGAACACCCGGCTGCCGTCCCGCAGGTAGCAGACCAGGTGAAACATGCCGACCCGGCGCCCGACCAGGAGCTTCTCGAGCGACTCTCGCGGGGCTGAGTACCACGGCATCTCCCAGCCCATGAAGTCGCGGTAGCGCACGCTCTCGTCGAAGGGCCCCTGACAGAACGTGGCGTATTTGACATCACGCGACTGCAGGTGGGAGATGGAGTCGACCTCCAGCATCGGGAGCCGCCGTCGGGCCGCGGCGATCGCGTCACCCTCGCGCGTGTGCGCCTTCTCGCGCATCCGGAGCGCATCGAGCTCGGCCTGAAACGTCGCCTGGTTGACGACCGCTGGACCGGAAGGGGGCTTCACGAATGTCTCCTCTCTTCGTGTGCATCAACTGGTCGTGTGTGGTTGCTTCAGACACCGGCCCCGCCGGAAACGGAACGGCCGATTCGTTTAATCCTCGGTTCGCTCCAAGATGCGGAGGACACGCTCCAGGAGACCCTCCTGGCCGCCTGGCGAGGGCTGCTGGGCTTCGCGGAACGCGCCTCGCTGCGCAACTGGCCCTATCGGATTGCCACCAACCGCTGCCTGAATGCGCTCCGTGACCGCAAACGCCGCCCACAGGAGATGCCGACGATGCTCGAGCCGCCCGAGCCCACGCTTATGTCAGAGCCGACCTGGCTCTAGCCCTACCCGGACTCCCTGCTGGAGGGAGTCCCGGACACGGCCCCGGGACCGGAGGCCCGGTACGAGACGAGAGAGTCGGTCGGACTGGCCTTCATGGCCCGGCCTGCAGCAGCTGCCGTCGCGCCAGCGAGCGGCGCTCGTGCTTCGAGATGTGCTCGGCTTCCAGACGACCGAGGTGGCCGCGATCGTCGACTCGAGCGAGGCTTCGATCAAAGGCGCGCTCCAGCGAGCCCGCGCGGCGCTCGATGAACGACTGCCGGCCGGCGGCCCCGAGCGCGCGCCGCTACCACGCTCGCCGCGCGAGCTCGAGCTCGTGGGGCATTTCGCCACCGCGGTCGAGCGTGGCGACACCAACCGGATCGTGTCGCTGCTCACCTCCGACGCCTGGCTGACGATGCCGCCCGAGCCCTACGAGTACCAGGGCGGCGAGGCGATCACGTGGTTCACCGAGCGGAGTCTCTTCCCCCGCTTCGGACTGCCACGAACGCTCCCCGCCTAGACGGAGCCCGAGCAGCGGAAAGATGAGGGTCGACAGGAGCGCCGCACCCACGAGATCGGCGGCGATCGCGGGGCTCATGCGGCCGCTCGCGGTGGCGAGGGCGGTGATCGCAAGCACCAGGGGAAGCTGGGCGGAGCTCAGGAGGGCCAGGGCGCGCCGGCGACGGGCGTCGAGCTCCCGGCGGTACAGGATCAGCGCCGGCGTGCCTCGGACCAGCAACATCAGCAGGCAGAACAGACCGGTGAGCAGGATTCCGCCGGCGCTCGCGAACGAGCTGATGTCGAGCGTCATGCCGCTGACCACGAAGAAGAACGGGACGAACAGCCCGAAGGCGATCGCGGTTAGCTTCGAGTCGAAGCCCGGCAGCTCAGCTCCGCGCAACAGCTCCCGCACGATCACGCCCGCGACGAAGCCCCCGAGCAGAAGATCGAGCCCGAGACGGTAGGCCAGCAGCGCGAGTCCGAACAGCAGCACGAGCACCCACCGCACGGCGAGCTGCGAGCTCGACTCGAGCGTGCGCTCGAACCACCGCAACGCCGGCCCGCGCGCCCTGATCGCGGCCGTACCCAGGACGATGGTCACGGTTGCGAACACCAGCAGGATCAACGCGCTGTGCGCGGAGCTCTGCGTGGAGAGGCCGAGCGTCAGCAGCAGGATCGGGCCAAACTCGCCGACCGCGCCCGCCGCCAGCAGGTACGTCCCCAGCGGTCTGTCGAGCCCACCGCTGTCGGACAGGACCGGGATCAGGGTGCCGATCGCGGTGGTCGCCACCGCCGGGCCGCAGTACAGGATCGACACCGCGATCCCCGCCCAGTGGAGGAGCGCGACGGCCGTGTAGGCGAGGACGAGCGAGAGGACCCAGCCGAGCAGCCCGAGGCGCATCGGGAGGCCGGCGATGCGCCTGAAGTCGATCTCGTAGCCGACGTAGAAGAAGAGTAGTCCCAGCCCGAGGTTCCTGAAGAACAGCACGCTCGAGCTCACCTGCAGCCCCAGCACGTGCGGGCCGAGCACGATCCCGGCCAGCAACTCGGCCACGACCACCGGCACCGTGAGTCCGGTCCGGCTCGCGAGCGCCGCCGCCGTTCCGGCAACCGCGATAGCGGCCATGTTCGCGAGGAACGTCTCCGGCGAGATCGAGGTGATTGGCGCGTGCATCTCCGTGGGGGAGACGATCCCGCAACCGCCACGATCGGTCGTCAGTACCTGCTTACTGAAGTTTGCGCCGGGATTACTTAGGTGGCTCCGGGACCAAATTGCAGTACCGCTCCACTGATGATGCGGCGCCGCGGTAGCGCCACGCTGAGCAAGTCACGCAACACGCAACCGCAAAGGAGCCATGCAGCCATGACCACGGGCACCATCGAACCCAGCCGCGAGGCGATCAACGACCAGTCTCGCCCCACACTGACCGCCCTTGAAAGCGGCGTCCTGGTGGTCGAAAACGATGCCTGGCTCCGCTCCCGCGTGTGCCATCTGCTCGAGACCGAGCCCGGGCTCCGTCTGGCCGGGGTGTCCGATTGCGCCGAGGAGGCGCTGTGGATGGCCGAGCAAGAGCCCGTCGACGTGGCCGTGGTTGGTCATCGTCCGCGATCGTGGAGTGGCTTGCGGCTGTGCTGCGAGCTCAAGCAGACGCCTACGCCGCCGGCGGTGGTGATCTGCTCGGCCTATCCGGATGGGGTGTTGGCCGCCTGCTGCGTCGTGGCCGAAGCTGACGCGCTCGTCAACATGTACGACTGCGACGCGGAGCTTGCCGCGGTTCTGCGCCGGGTGAGCCTCGGGGCGCGGCTGCTGCCGCGCGTCCCACCGCGAGTCGGAGCGATGCTGCACGAGCGCCTCGAGGCGCCCGAGCACGCGATCTTCAGCACGCTGCTGGCCGGCATCCCCGCGGCCGACGTCGCGCGAGGGCTGAGGATCTCCCAGTCCGAGTTCGAATCGCGCCGGTCCGCGCTCCTAGGCAAGCTCGAGACGCTCCCTCCGACCAGCCGGAGGCGTTACTGAGCCGCCCGGCGGGCGGTCGGTAACGGAGGACCGAAGATGGTTCGCTTTCAGGACGGAGAGTTCCAGTTCGCCTTCGAGCGGGCGCTCGGTGCGAGCTACCGCCAGGCAGCGGACGTCGGCGAAGTGCTCGCCACGGCCGCGAGGATCACCGACGGCGACGCGGATGCCTGGGTCGGTGAGTGGACGTCGACGGCCGGCGGGGCATGGGCGAGCGGGTTCCGGGCGCGCCGAGCCGGCCGGCGCGTCAGCGCGCTGGCGCACTTCAGGCGTGCCGCCACCTATTACGCCACCGCGCTGCTCCAAATCTCTCACTCGAGCGAAGCGGACCGGGGGCTCGACATCTGGCGGCGCCAGCGCGACTGCTGGGAGCAGATTCTCGAGCTGAGCCCGGTGCCGGTCGAGCGGGTCTCGCTCGCGTACGAGGACACGACCCTGCCGGGCTTCTTCTTCCCCGCGACCGCCGCCGTAGGCGAGACCCGTCCGCTCGTGCTGGTGAACAACGGCTCCTACCGGGCGACGTCCGACATGTGGGCAGCGGTGGGCGCCGCCGCGGCCGAACGCGGCTATCACTGGCTGACCTTCGACGGCCCGGGGCAGCAGGCGACGCTGTTCGAGCACCGGATGCTTTTCCGGCCCGACTGGGAGGCGGTCCTCACTCGGTGACGATCCAGGGCCTCGACGACGCCGCCCACATCTTCCACGGCGTCGTCAACAAGCTCGGCGCTGTGCTCACCGACGTCATCGACTGGCTTCAGGCACGCGTGCTGAAGCTGCTGGCCGACACCGTGACCCTCGCCGCCCGCTACGACGGCTGGCTGCTGCAGCTGAGCGACGAGCTCTACACGCTGAGTCAGAAGGCCAAGAGCGGCGCCGACCACTGGCTCCCGGCGCAGGAAGAAGAGATCCACAAGGTGCTCGACAAGCTCAAGACCGCGGTCGGCTCGAAGCCCGTCTCCTCCTTCTCCCAACCTCCGAAGTACGACACGAAGCTGAACGCGAACGCGCAGTCGACGCCGCAGCAGCCGACCAGCGCCAACGCAAGCTGGCTGCTGGAGAAGGTCGGCCAGTCCGGCGTCGCCCTCGCCAAGACACCTGCCGTAGACGACGCGCTGAGCACGCTGATGAAGCAGGCTGAGGCCAGCATCGCCTCCGTCGGTCAGGACTTCATCAACGCCGCCAACAAGTTCAGGAACACGTTGGCCGGTCTGGTCTCAAACCCCAAGAACTTCGGCAACGCGGTCATCACCGACGTGATCGATGCGCTCGGCGACATGATCAAGGCCGGCTTCGACGCCGCCCGGGGCGTGATCGACGTGGTGCTGAACCTTGCGGCGGTCGCGATCGCCGCCTTCAAAGCCATCCTCAGCGCTCCGCTCAGCAACCTCCCGCTGATCGGGCCGCTGCTGAACGCGGCGGGAATGACCAAGGGACTGACGATAGGCGGGCTGGTCACGCTGCTCGTGGCCTTCCCCGCCGCGCTCGGCTACAAGCTGGCCCACCTCGACGCTGACTCGCTGCCGTTCAAGAGCGCGAAGGACCAGCTCAGTCGAGCAGGTCGCGGACACGGCGGACGATCTCAGCTACGCCACCTTCGCCGCGACCTCTTTCTGGGCCTTGATGGACACGATCGCGGCGACCTTGGTCGCGGGCGGAGACGAGCCGCCGGCGTTCTTCGCCTGGGTCGACATCGTGGCGCCGGCGGTGATCAGCGCCCTGACGGTGCCCGCCCACGACGACGGCCTTCCGTTCAGCTCGACGATCAAGCTCGATGACGACGGAGACGTGCTGACCGCGGTCTCCTGGGCGACCGCGGCGGCGCCCGGCGTGCTCGCGGGAATCGCCTATTACGTCGGGGTGAGCTACGGGGAACCCAGCGGTGAGGCGGCAAACGACAGCTGCCTGTTCCTGACCTCGCTGAGCGGCCTGTTCGCCGCCGGCCTCGGCGTCGCCGCCGCGCTCGACAACAGCTCCAACCCCGCCGATGCGGCTGAACCCGCGGTGCTCGCCGTGCTGGCGAACGTGGCCCCGATCCTCGCCTGGGGCTTGTCCAAGGAAATCGTGGCCAGCACCGAGGGCATCTCGGCTCTCCTGGCCGGGCTTATCGGCGGCGCCTGCACCCTCGTCGCCTCGGCCATGGACAGCTTCGGCGTCGCGTGACGCGCAGGCCACCGATCAAGCAGATCCAACCACCAAACAAGAGGAGAGAGCCATGCTTTCCGGCTTTGAAAACCCGTTCCACCTCCTGATCATCGCCGTGGTGATCCTGATGCTGTTCGGCGCCAAGCGCCTGCCGGAGATGGGCCGCTCGCTCGGCAGCGGCATGCGCGAGTTCAGGGACGGCGTCATGGGCCGCGAGCCCAGCCCGCCTGCCCAGGGCGCCCTCGAGGCCTCGACCGAGTCCGTCAGCCACGTCCGGCACGGCGATCCAGTGGTCTGAGATCCGGCGGCCGTTGTCCGCGCCGGTTCCTTTCGGATCGGCCGGTCGGACGGTACTCTGGCCACATGACCGTCGCCGGGGCGCGGGTCGGTTCGGGTGCGGCGCACGCTTGGCCGCTGATCGGGCGAGACGACGAGCTCGAGCAGATCGCCAGCGTGCGGACGAGCGCCGCGTGCCCAGCGGTTGTGGTAATCGCCCCGGCCGGGGTGGGGAAGTCGCGGCTGGCTCGGGAGGCCGTGGCGGCGGCCGCCGATGCGGGGGCCATGGTCAGTTGGGTGCAGGGCACACGAAGCGCGGCGGCGGTGCCGCTTGCGGCCTGCGCGGAGCTCCTTCCTCCCGATGCTCGTGCGGATGACCCCCTGCTACAGCTGCAGCGCAGTGCGAGGACGCTTCGGGAGCAGGCAGGGGGCCGACCGGTTGTGATCGGCGTCGATGATGCTCAGCGGCTCGATCCGGCCTCGGCGGCGCTGATCCTTCAGCTTGCGATCACGGGCACCTCGTTCGTCGTGGCCACCGTGCGTTCGTCTGAGCCGTGCCCGGATGCGGTGCAGTCGCTGTGGAAGGACGCGGGCGCCGAGCGGCTCGAGCTGCAGCCGCTGTCGGAGGCACGCACCTCGGAGCTGATCGAGGCCGTCCTGGGCGGGCCCGTCGAGCAGCGCGCGTGCCGCTGGATCTATGACCGATCACGGGGCAATGTCCTTTATACGCACGAGCTCGTGTTGGCCGCACTGGACGCGGAGGCGTTCGTCAGCGTCGACGGCTACTGGCGACTCACTCAGCGCCCGGCCCCGAACGCGTCGCTGACGGAGGTGATCGACGACCGCCTGTCGGAGCTCGATGACGATGAGCGCCACGTGATCGAGCTGCTCGCCCTGGGCGAGCCACTGCGCCTGCACGAGCTCGTGTCGATGTCGAGTCTCGATGCAGCCAGCGCCGTGGAGGCGCGCGCGATGGCGACCGTGGAAGGGGCCGGCCCGGGCGCGACCGTTAGGCTCGCGCACCCGCTCTACGGGGACGTCGTCAGAGCGTCGATGCCGGTGATCAGAGCGGCCCAGACGCGTCGGGATCTGGCGCGCAGCGTGCGGTCGCGGGCGGATCGCTCGCGCGAGGACGCGCTGCTGATCGCCCGCTGGCTGCTCGATGCCGGGGATCCCGTGCCCGCCGACCTGATGCTGGAGGCGGCCGCGGCGGCGATCGCGGCCGGAGATCCCGAGCTCGGCGAGCGCCTGGGGCGGCTGGCACTCGATGGCGGCGGCCGGGTCGGAGCCGCGCTCTTGGTCGCGCGGGCCTGCGCCGTACGCCAGCGCTACCAGGAGGCGGAGGAGGTTCTGGCCCCGCTGGAGGGAGCGTGCGATACGCAGGAGACCGCGTTCGCCTATCTGCGGCAGCGCGTCGTCGGACTGCTGTGGGGGCTGCGACGCCCTGAGGACGGCATGGCGCTGGTGACACGGGCCCTGGGGTGGTGGGATGAGCCGGGTTGGCGGCGCGCCCTCGCGCCGCTTCGGGTGCGGGGTCTCGCGATGACCAGGGGCTCGCGGGCCGCGGGCGAGCTGTCGGGGGAGGTGCTCGCCGACGACGCGCTCGAGCCGGAGGTGCGGCGCCAAGTCGAGGTCGTCCACGCCGTCCACCTCTTCGGCGCCGGCCAAGTTCGACGGGCCTGCGAGCTGATCGCCCGCCTCCGGCCGCCGATACCCCTTCGCGACGAGACCGACGAACTGGCGATGATCACGTGCTCCGTCGCCGGGATCGAGTCGGGCTGGAGAATCGACGAGGTCGAGCGCTGGATGGGCCGGGCCCTGAGAGACGCGATCCGCTCCTACGACGAAGCGGCCGCCGGCATCAGTGCGAGCACGCTGGGCGCCCTGTGCATCTTGCGTGGCAGCTACATCGACGCGGCCCGCTGGCTCAGGGAGGCGCTTGTGCACCTGGAATATCACGACCCGTTCTCGACGCTGAAGTGCACCCACGCCCTGCTGGCCGGCGTCGCCTACTACCTCGGGGATCGGGAGGCCGCGGCGGCGGCCATGGACCGCTGCCGGGCCTCGATCACGAGCGACCTGGTCGATCAGGACCGGGCGTACGTCGTTCGCGGCGAGGCTTGGCTTGCGCTGGCCGAGGGTGATCCCCCGCGGGCGCAGCGGCTGCTCTTGGAGTGCGCGGAGGGTTACGCCAGCGTTGCCGATCTATGCCGCGCAGCTCTACCACGAGGCGATACGCGCCGGCGCATCACCGCGCCGGGTGCACCTACCGCTCGCGGCCTTGCGCGAGCAGTGCGACGCGCGCCTGGCGCACGCGTATATCGAGGACTCGGCCCGACGGGCGGCCGCCCGGTCTCGCGAGCTCCACGGTCGCTGTCAAGGCGGATTCGCACCGGAAGTGCGCGGCGTGGCTCCGGACGCGCTGAGCCTTACCGACCGCGAACGGCAGCTGGTCGAGCTGGCGGCGCAAGGATTGTCCAACGCTGAGATCGCCGACCGATTCGTGCTCTCGGTGCGCACCGTCGAGTCACACCTCTACCGGGCGATGCAGAAGCTCGGGGTAAAGGATCGAAGGATCGCCGCAGTCTCCGCGGCGTACTCCGCTGAAACGCGCGCTTCACGGCCACCATCAGGGCCTCCGTCCGTGGAGGCCCAGACGAGTTCCGTCGATCAGGTGGCGATCATCGACCCGTACACGGTGCAGACGTTCTGCTTGTTCAGCGTCGTGCTGTTGTCGAAGGCCAGGTTGACGGTCACGACCTTGCCGGTCGAGGTCTCGAACAGGAACGTCCCGGTGGCGTCGTAGTCGCCAGAGGTCGGCGACAGCTGGATGCCCTTGGTCTGGCTCGTGAAGGTGCTGTTCTTCAGGATGTGGACCCGCCCATTCCCGTCGAAGATCCGCCCGAAGATGTCCGCGCTGCTCGCGGAGGAAAAGGCGAAGACGAGCGGCTTGCCGGTCGAGTCGCATCGTGCGTTGACGAGCAGCGAATCGATGTTGACCAGCGTCGTCGTCTTGGAGTTCGGTTTCGCGATGAACGAGAACGTCCTGGTCACCGCATTGGCCGAGACGTTTGCACTCGCGGTGCCGGCACCCAGCGCGGCCACGGCGGCGATCGAGGCGCTCACGGCGGCCAGGCGACGGATGGTGATGCTTCGCTTCATGTTGCTCCTTCCAATGGTTGGGGACCAGAACCTTGCCTCCCAGCGCCGCCGACATCGACAGTAGTGGCTACTGCGATTCGATGTAATCAGGCGCCCACCCGGGCCGGCTCGAGCGGCCGGCGCGCGAGCTCGACCCGCGAGGAAACGGCGAGCTTCAAGAACACCTCGCGCAGGTGGTACTCGACCGTCTTCGGGCTCAGAAACAGCTGCGCCGCCACATCGCGGTTACTGGCGCCGGCGGCGACGAGCTTGGCGATCCGCAGCAGGGCGTCGGCTCGGCGCTCAACGACCTCTCCCGTGAGGTCGGCGGCGCGACCGGGATCGCGGTCATCGGGAGCATCCTCACCTCCACCTACATCAGCCATCTCGACCTCGCCAGTCTGCCCAGCCGGGTCGCCGCCGAGGTAAGGCGGTCATACGCGGTCGCCTCGCGCCTCGGGACGCAGGCCGCCGACCGAGCGCACACCGCGTTCGTGACCGCAATGCACATCGCGCTGCTGACCGGCGCCGGCGCCGCGCTTGTGGCTGCGGTCGCGATCCTCGTCCTGCTGCGCGGCCGACGCCGCGAGTCCGCGCCGGCACACCAACCCGTTCACAGGCTGACCCCCGCTCTACGGAGTCATGTACGGACCGATCAGTGAGAGGTCGGCCGCGGATAGGCGGTCGGAGGCGGTCTTGCGCTGGTGCCAATACGGATAGATGAGTGGCGGTCGGCTCACCTCCTCGAGCCGGGCAACCTCCTCGCCCGAGAGATCGAGCTCCGCCGCGGCGAGGTTGTCGGCCAGCTGCTCGTCGGTACGCGCGCCGATGATCACCGTCGTGGCGGCCGGACGGGTGAGCAGCCATGCGAGCGCCACCCGCGCAGGAGAGACGTCGTGCGCGTCGGCGATCTCCACCAGCGCCTCCACGGTGTCGTAGAGCTTGTCCTCGTCGTAGACGGGTGGCTCGTCCCATTCGCTCGCGTGACGTGATCCTGCCGGCGGCGGCTGGCCCCGCCGGTACTTCCCGGACAAGAGGCCGCCCGCCAACGGGCTCCAGATCAGCAGCCCCAGCCCCTGGTCGATCGCCGAGGGGACGATGTCGTACTCGGCTGAGCGCTCCTGAAGCGACAGGTAGACCTGCTGGCTGACGAACCGCGGGAGCCCCGTGCGATCGGCGATCCCGAGCGCCTTCATCACCTGCCAGCCGGCGAAGTTCGAGCAGCCAACGTAGCGGACTTTGCCCGACTGCAGGAGATGCTCGAGCGCGGCGAGGGTCTCCTCGAGCGGGGTCTGCCCGTCCCACTCGTGCACTAGGTAGAGGTCGATGTGATCCGTGCCGAGCCGGTGCAGGCTCGCTTCGCATGCGTTGATTAGGTGGTGGCGCGAGAGTCCGGCGTCGTTGGGGTCGCTTCCCATCGGGAACCGGGCTTTGCTCGCGAGCAGCACCCGGTCGCGCCGGCCGTCAAGCGCGCGGCCAAGGATCTCCTCGGCCGCCCCGCCGGAGTAGACGTCGGCGGTGTCGATCAGGTTCACGCCGGCTTCGAGCGCCATGTCGATCTGCCGCCGCGCGCCGTCCACGTCCGTGTCGCCCACGGCGCTGAACTGGCCGCGGCCGCCGAAGGTCATCGTGCCCAGGGTCAGGCACGACACGCGGAGGCCCGAGCGGCCCAACTGTCGATATTCCATGTTCGTCCTCGTTCGCTGATCTCGTATCGGTCCGGAGTACCCACGCTCATACCCGTCCCTCAGCCTAGGACCCAGCGGTCTCCGACGATCACCGGCGTCTCGTTGCCGCTCTCGTCAATCCCGAAGACGTCGACCTCGGGGCCGCCGATCATGATGTCGTCGTGACATTCCGAGCGATTGAACCCGAGCGCCAGCTGCGCCTCCGGATCCTCGGGCAGGTCGGGCATCGTGTGCGGGTAGGCGGTACCCACGGCGATGTGGCAGGTCGCGTTCTCGTCGATCAGCCCGTACCCGAATACCCGGTCGCTTCTCCCCACCACCGAGAAGCCGTCCACCAGCGCAACCTCTCCTAAGCGCGCCGCTCCTGCATCGACCGCCAACTCCGCCCGCATGCGATCGGCGCCGTGCGCGGCCTCGACGCCGACCACCCGTCCCTGCTCGAAGCGCAGGCACAACCCCTCGACGCGGCCTGAGCGCCCGAGCTGAAGCGGCCGGGTGGCGCGCACGATCCCCTCGGTGCGCCGGTAATCGGGCGAAGTGAAGACCTCCTCGGTCGGAAGGTTGGACACATACGGATGGCCCCACCGGGTCTCGGAAGCGACCGTCACCCAGCGCGCGCCGGCCAGCAAACCCACGGTCAGATCCGTGCCGTCACCGCGGAAGCGCAACGACGCGAAGTCGTGGCGCTGGAGCAGGCCGGCACGATCGCCCAACCGTGTCAGGTGCTCACGCCACGCCGCCTGCGGATCTGGCGTGTCCAACCGCAGGATCGGCGCCAGCACGTCCCACAGGGGCGCGACGTCACGGGTTCCCAGAATCACCTGCGCCAAACCGGACCAGACCCCCGGGACGACCGTCCAAGCCAGGTCTCCACCGTCGACGGCATCCCAGAACGTCTGCGGGACCGGCATGACGTCAAGCATCGACCGCTCGAGCGGAATGTCTTCGAGTAACTCCGGCTGCGGCGGCGTGTGCAGGTGAATCACCGCCGAGCGTCGCGCCACGCATTCGGCGGTGATCGCGTTCCACCAGTCGGGCACGAAGTCGAGCGTCTGCGCCGGAGCGTGAACGAGACGCGAGCGTTTGACTTGCGCATCCCAATAAACCGCGCTTACGAACCGGGCCCCATGACGATACGCGCAGTCGGCCACCGCGCGCACGAGCGGGGCCTGCCCCACGTCCCAAGCGAGCACGACGACGTCCTGACCTGCTTGCACGTTGGCGCCAACCCCGACTGCCAGTTCTGCGAGCCCCCGCGTCAAATCTGCTGACACTGCACGATCCTCGCCGATCACTTGGAGCGGCGCAACCGGCGTCTAGGATTCGCCGATGCTGCGGCGGTGGCTGGCCTGGTCGTGGGCCCTGATCGTGATGGTCATCGCCGCCGTCCTGGTGATCCTCGACATCGCCGACGGAACAGTGCACCGTTACTGGTCACGACACTCGTTCACCTCGTCGGTGCTGTCGGGCGTGCTCGTCCTCCTACTGACCGTCCTGATCGTCGATCGCGTGACCAGCATGCGCCAGCTGCGCAGCCAATCCCGGGCCATCGCCGCGCAGGCGGCGATCATCGTCGCGCAGGCCGCGCGGGCGGTGGACGCGATGGCGAGCAGCTCACCCTCCGAGGAGGACCGTGAAGCGGCCGCCGACCAGCTGCGCACGTACGCGATGATGCTGCTCACGAGCGCACCGCTCCTGATCGGCGCGAACCTTCCCCGGAGCTTTCTGGAGGAGGCCCAGCGAGTCGCCGCACAGTTGTTCCAGGTTCTCCGTGAGGCCGGCGAGGGACCCGTCAACAAGCCCCGGCTGGACGAGTCCCTCGCTCAGTTGCGAGCAGCCGCGGCTCCGCTGCTGCAGGTGCTCAAGCCCGACGAGCGCACCGCGGTCAGCCCGGAGGCGTCCGAGTCATGACGTGACCTCGAACGCCGGCTCGAGCGAGCGCCGCGACGCCGGCGCGGTCTCCTCGGCCTCGATCGCGACGCGGGGCAGCCTTCGGTCGAGCCATCGGGGCATCGCCCAGGTGGTCCGCCCGAGGAGCTGCAGGACGGCGGGGAGCAGGAGCATGCGGACCACGAGCGCATCCAGGAACACGGCGCTCGCCATGGCAAGCCCGAACATCGCGAGCACCCGGTCGCCGCTGATCGCGAACGCGCCGAACACGGCCACCATCACCGCGGCCGCCGCCGTGATCACCCGGCCGGTCCGAGACAGCCCTTCGCGGACCGCCACGGACGGGTCACGACGCGCCTGCCATTCCTCGTGGACGCGGGAGACGAGAAAGACCTCGTAGTCCATCGACAGGCCGAAGACGATCGCGAACGCGAGCACCGGGATGAACGAATCGATCGGGCCCGCCTGGACGCCGAACAGTCCTCCGAGCCAGCCTCGTTCGAAGACCGCCTGGATGATCCCGAGCGACGCGCCGATCGAGAGAAGGTTCATCAGCGCCGCCTGGACCGGAATCACCAGCGACCGGAACACCACCAGCAGCAGGAGCGCGGCCAGTGCGACCACGACCCCGATGAAGAGCGGAAGCTTGCTGGCGAGGACGTGGGAGAAGTCGACCTGCGACGCGGTGGCGCCACCGACGTACACCCGCGCGCCGCCGCTTCGCTCGACCCGCGGGATCACCGAGTCGCGCAGACGCGTGACCAGGCTGGAGGTCTGCGCGCTCTGCGGCGAGGTTGTCGGGTACGCCACTACGGCGGCCGCTGTTCCGTCGCGGTTCAACCTCGGAGTCGCCACGGACGCGATGCCCGGCGTGCTCCTCAACGAGCCGCTGAGCTCGGTCAGCGCCGCCGAGTCGTGTGCCCGTGGGAGCGCCACCGCGAGCTGCAGCGGGCCGTTGAAGCCGGGTCCGAACCCCTTCGCGAGGAGATCGAACGCTTGGCGGGTCGTCTGCCCCGCGGGATCGTTGCCGGCGTCACTCGACGCGAGGCGGAGGCCGAGTGCGGGCGCGGCGAGGGCGAGCATGAGCGCAGTCGCCGCGATCGCGGTGAAGGCGGGGCGGCGCTGCACGCGCTGGACCCACCGCAGCCAGAAGCCGGGCCGCGCGGGCTGCGCGTCGGGGCTCGACCGACGCTCGCCCGCCCGGCCGATCCGCCGGCCCATCAGGCTGAGCAACGCCGGCAGGAGGGTGAGGGAGGCACCGAGCACGAGGACCACCCCGATCGCCGCGGCCACGGCCGCCCCGCTCAGCAGACTGACGCCGAGCGCGAACATGCCGAGCAGCGCGATCACGACGGTGATTCCCGCGAACAGCACGGCACGCCCCGAGGTGTTGATCGCCGCCTCGACAGCCTGCGCGACATCGCCGCCATTCGAGCGGTAGTTCTCGCGGAAGCGGGTGACGATGAAGAGCGCGTAGTCGACGCCCACGCCCAGCCCGATCATCAACGCCAGCTCGGAGGCGAAGCTCGGCATGTCGATCACGTGACTGGCCAGCGTGATCACACCGATCCCGGCCCCCAGACCGAGCAGTGCCGTGGCGATCGGCAGGCCCATCGCGCTGAACGATCCGAAGCTGATCAGAAGGATCACGATCGCCGCGGCGATCCCCACGATCGTCGCGAAGCCCAGCGAAGCCTGCTGCGCCTGCTCGATTGCCTGACCGCCGAGCTGGACGTCGAGCGTCGCAGAGCGCGCCGATTCGGCCGTCGTGATCACCCGGTCCACCGCCGCCTTGGGGAGCGCGTTGGCCGGCTCGTCGAAGTTGACGGTGGCGAAGGCGATCGTGCCGTCACGCGAGATAGCGTGCTGTCCGGACGCGTACGGGCTGACCACGCTGGTCACGTGGGGCAGCCCGGCGACGCGCGCGATCGTCGCGTCGATCCTCGCGCGGTCGGCGGAACTCGTCAGCGTCCCGGAACGGGCGTGAAACACGATCTGGTCCGCATCGCCGGCCTGGGAGGGGAAGCGGCTCTGCAGGAGATCGACCGCCTGCTGCGAGCCGGTGCCCGGGAGCGTGAAGCTGCTCGCGGTCTTCTTCCCGACCGAGTTCGAGACCGCGAAGATCCCGACCACGGCAACGATCCACGCCACCACGACGGTTCGTCGGTGAGCCATTGTCCAGCGCGCGATGTTGACCATTTCGTTCCTGGCTTTCACAAGTCGCAATTTTGCGTGTCGTGCATTTATATCGACAGTGCAAGCCAAAAGTCAACACTGATTGCAAAATTTCCTTCTGTGAAGATTTGCTGGTAAACTCGGGCTAAATGAGCTCGGTCGAGACGCCCTCCACGAAGCTTGGGTTGCGCGAACGCAAGAAGCAGCAGACCCGCGAGAAGATCGCCCGGGTGGCGCTCGAGCTGTTCGCCGAGCGCGGCTACGACGCGACCACGCTCGCGGACATCGCCGAGGCCGCTGAGGTCGCCCCCCGGACAATCTTCGCCTACTACGAGAGCAAGGACGACATCCTGCTGTGCCAGGAGGTCTCGTTCCTGGGCGAGCTCAAGCGCAGGCTCGACGCGCGGCCTCCGGGGACCACCACCGTCGACACGCTCCGCGAGTTCGTCTCGTCCATCGAAGCGCCGGACGAGAGCGCGAAGCAGCGCAAGCAGATCATGACCGCCAATCCAGCGCTGCAGAAGAAGATGCGCGCGACGCACGCCGACCTCGAGCCGATGCTGGCCGAGTCGATCGCCAAGGACCTTGGCGCCGCGTCCGACGACATCCGCCCGCTCCTGGTCGCGGCCTCGATGACCGCGGCCTTGACCTCGGTCAGCGACCGGATCTTCGCGGCGGCGGCGAGCGGCAAGCCGATGACCCACGAGCAGGCAATGGGGATCCTCGACGAGGTGCTCGACTTCCTCCGCGGGGGCCTCGAGGCGCTACAGGCCGAGCGAGGCGCCGTCGCGCGATGACCGGCGGGTCAGGCGGTGGCAGGCGACGGCTGCTCGGCCAGGAGCTCGTCTAGTGTTCCCTCGCGACGTCGATCGCGTTGCGGTTCAACTGCGCCTCTTGCTCGGACGGCCCGCAGAGCAGGAAGAGCTGGTCCGCGCCTGACAGGGCGGATCTGAGTGAGTCCCGATCCGCGAGGTCGCCGAGGACGGGCTCGACACCGTCGGGCACCGAGCTCGCGCTCTCTCCTGAACGCATCATCGCGCGGACGGTCTTCCCACTGACGGCCAACTCCGAGACAAGGGCGGAGCCGATCTGCTCCGAGCACCGATCACCACGATCATCGCGAGCTCTCCTGTTCAGTGGGTTGGGGTGAGAACGGTAGGTCGGCGGCGAATGCCTAGAAAGGACCAATCCTCGGCCCGATCCACGGACCAAACCGGCGTCTCATGTCGATTTGGTCCACATCCGTTCGTGTAGGGGGTGAGAGGCGGCGCCCTCCTCGCGCCGCCGAGACCGAAAGGACACCAGATGGGAAAGGTGATCGTGATGAATGGGGTCACGCTCGACGGCGTGATGCAGTCGGCGGCCCGCCCAGACGGGGACACGCGAGATGGGTTTGCGTACGGGGGCTGTGCGACCCCTTACGCCGATGATGCGGCGGTCGCCAAGATGGGCGAGCGGATGGGCGCGGACCGCGCGTGGCTGTTCGCACCCGGTGTGCAAGCATCGCTTCCAGTCCTTGAGTGCGTCACGACGCACACGGGTGTGGTGATGGCCACTTACGAGCGGGCCCGCGACTAGACGGGAGGAGCCATGAAGCAATATCTGTTGAGCGTCTATCAACCCGACGGCGATCCTCCGCCGCCCGACGTGCTCGAGGAGATCGCGCGTGACACGCTTGCGCTGCGGGACGAGATGCGCGCCGCCGGCGCATGGGTGTTCACGGCCGGTCTCGACCCGACGAGCAGCGCCACCGTGGTCGACCCTCGCCGGGAGGACATGCCGATGACCGACGGCCCGTACGTTGAGGGCAAGGAGCACATCGGGGGCTTTGTGATCATCAAGGCGGACGACCTCGACGACGCGCTGGCCTGGGCGCGCAAGGTCGCGCGGGCGACCACGCTCCCGGTGGAGGTGCGCCCGATTCAAGGCGAGCTGGAGGACTGACCGCGGGTGTCGGCCGTCGCTCGTGAGGAGATCGAGGGTGTCTTCCGCGAGCAGTACGGGCGAGCCGTGGCGGTGCTGGCTCGCGTCTTTGGCGATCTCGACATCGCGGAGGACGCGGTCCAGGAGGCATTCTCGATCGCGGTCGCGCGCTGGCCGGAGAGTGGACTGCCGCCGGCGCCGGGGGGGTGGATCATCACCACGGCTCGCAACCGCGCCATCGATCGCCTGCGCCGGGAGGCCTCGCGCGATGATCGCCACGCCCAGGCGGCGCTCTTTCATCAGACGCGCCGCGAGCCGCTCGAGGAGGGCCCCGTGCAGGACGATCGCCTGCGGCTGATCTTCACCTGCTGCCACCCCGCGCTCGGAACCGGGGCCCAGGTGTCGCTGACCCTGCGACTGCTCGGCGGTCTGAGCACGGCCGAGATCGCCCGAGCCTTCCTCGTCCCCGAGGCGACCATGGCCCAGCGGCTCGTCCGTGCCAAGGGCAAGATCCGCGACGCGCGGATCCCGTATCGGGTTCCGAGCGAGGCGGACCTACCCGAGCGCCTCGCCTCGGTGCTCGCCGTCGTCTACCTGATCTTCAACGAGGGATACGCCGCCAGCTCGGGTCAGCGCCTGGTTCGCGAGGAGCTGGCCCAGGAGGCGATCCGCCTCGGCCGCCTGCTCGCCGAGCTGATGCCCGACGAGCCCGAGGTGCTGGGTTTGCTGGCCCTGCTGCTGCTCGAGCAGTCGCGCAGCGCCGCGCGCACCACCCGGGAAGGCAGCCTCGTGCCGCTCCCGGAGCAGGACCGCGGCCGGTGGAACCGAGACCTGATCGAACAGGGACAGGCACTGGTCCTGCGCTGCCTGCGGCGAAACCAGCCCGGCCCGTACCAGATCCAGGCCGCCATCAACGCGGTTCACAGTGACGCCTCCACCCCGGCCGAGACCGACTGGGGCCAGATCCTCGCCCTGTACGACCAGCTGATGTCGTTCACCCCGACCGCCATCGTCGCGCTACACCGCGCCGTCGCAGTGGCCGAGGTAGCCGGACCGCAAGCCGCGCTCGAGCAGGTCGACCGACTACCGCTCGAGCACTACTACCTGTACCACGCGATCCGCGCCGACTTCCTGCGGCGCCTGGGCGACGGAGAACGAGCCGTGGTCGCCTACCAGGCGGCGATCGAGCGGACCGAGAACCGGTCCGAGGTGGAGTTCCTGGAGGGCCGCCGGCAAGCCGTCGGCCGCGAGCTCAAGCGCTCCGGATGACGCGCACGATCACGGGGCGGGATGCGCGCCCCGCCGCCTCGACGACGGGAGCCAGCTCCTCGTCGAGGAACTCCTCGGCGGCCTCGACCACGACTACGATCGGCTCGACGCCGCGGCCCGCGCGGTCGATCACGCGGCGCACCTCGTCCGCCTCGCGGGCCAGCGAGGCGGGCGAGGGGACCGACAGCACGACCTCGCCGGCGGGCGGGGGGTTGATGTTGCCCTCGGCATCGGCCGGCACGGGCTCGACCACGACCTCGCGGCCGGACAGGCTCGGCGGGCGCTCCCGGCTGAGCTGTCGGTCAACCGGGCCGTCGCGCGGCACCTGGATGATCAGCGCTCCTGACACGAAGCCGGGCGGTCAGGCGGCCTTCCGTCGGCTACGGCGGGCCAGCTCCGCCGCGCGCTCGCGGATCCGGTCCTCGTCGGTGATCGCGTGCCAACGCGTGCCGCGGCGCTGACCGCTGCGGCGAATCTTGCCGGCGGCTTCCAGCTCGCGGAGCAGTGTGAGCACCTGGTCGCGGTTGCCGTTCGTCCGGTCGGCCAGCGCCGACGTGGTCAGGCCGCCGTTCTCGGAGAGCAACAGCTCCAGCCTTCCGGCCGGGACGACGTCGGTAGCGCGGCGGGTGTTCCGACGGGCGGTTCGGCGGACGGTTTTAGGGGTCTCGGTGGGTGCACTGACACGACCTCGCGGAGACGGTCCGGACTCGTGGTTGTTGCCGAGCGCGGAACGCGCGGCATCGAGCGTTGCGATTTCCCGGTTCAGCTCGCGAAGCCGGTTATCGATCGAATCAAGGATTTGTTGAGTCGTTTTCATACCTTGATCGTACGCACAGAGACTGATGATTGTCGCCGGCGCCCGATGGGGTTGATCGGCAGCGCCTTCGGCGGCGCATTAGTAACGCGTCGCCGTCACTCGCCGCCGCAGGCCTTGGCGGCGCTCAAGAAGGCCGGCGACTGCGTATAGATGCCGTAGGTAGAGAGCGGCTCCTGGGTCGGGCGCCCGTTCGGATACGTCGGATCGGGATAGTTTGGAACGCCATGGGCACGCATGCACTGCGCGTGCGCGAGGGCCGCGGCCTGCTGGCCGGCGGGCACACCGCCGCCGCCCGCGGGCGGCCGCGGAATATCGCTCTGGCACGCCTTCTGCGCGGATTCGAACGCAGGCGATCTCGGGTTGAGGCCGGGAGCGAGGTTGAATTGCATGGCGTGGCCTGCGACCGGATCGGGATTGCCCGACAGGCCGTGCGCGCGCATGCAGGCCGCGAGCGCAACCCCCTCGGCCAGCGACGGCGCCCCCGATGATTTACTCGATGTAACGGTGTTATCCGGCCGTTACGGGATCGACCGGGGGTTACTCACTGGTAGAGGCGGGCGAACAGGTCCGCATACTTCTCGTAGACGAACGCGCGCTTGACCTTGAGCGTCGGCGTGAGTTCGCCGTCGCTCTGGGTGAGATCGTGGTCGAGGATCGCGAAGCGCTTGATCTGCTCGATCCGCGCGAACTTCTGATTGACCCGGTCGACCTCCCTCTGGATCTCGGCGCGAACCCCGGGATGGTCCGCGATGGCGACCGGGTCGGCGGCGATGCCCAGCCGCTCGGCCAGCTTCGCCGCCTCGTCCCGATCGAGGGTGAGCATCGCGACCAGGTACTGACGATTGTCGCCGTAGACGACCGCCTCCGTGATGAAGCGGCTGTCCCGCAGCTCGCTCTCGATGTTTACCGGGGTCACGTTCTTGCCGCTCGAGGTGATGATGATGTCCTTCTTGCGGCCGGTGATCGACAGGAACCCATCGTCGCCCAGCTTCCCGAGATCACCTGTCCGAAGCCAGCCGTCGTAGGTCAGCACCTCGTCGCTAGCAGCGGGGTCCTTGTAGTAACCCTTGAACACGTGGGGACCGCGGATCAAGATCTCGCCGTCGTCGGCGATTGCGACCTGCGCGCCGGGCAGCACCTTGCCGACCGTGCCGAAGCGCACCGCGTCGATCGTATTGATCGTGGTGGCAGCACAACTCTCGGTCAGGCCGTATCCCTCGAGCACGAGCACACCGCAGGCGTCGAAGAACTCGAGCAGGTCGGCCGCGATCGGTGCGGCCCCGACCAGCCCGACCTCGAGGCTCGAGCCGAACACCTGCCGCACCTTCGACAGGACGAGCCGATCGGCGAGGCGGTACTGGAGATCGGTCAGCACGTCGGGCTGACGACGGCGGCGCAGCGCAGGGCGGGCGCGGGCTCCGCAGCGCAGCGCCCATTCGAACATGACGCGCTCGTAGAGGTGCCCCTCGGCCACCTTGCTCGTCACCGCGCCGTGGATCTTCTCGTAGATCCGCGGCACGGCCGGCACGTGCGTGGGGGATGCCGCGGGAAGCTCGTCGACGATCTTGGTCATGTCGCCACCCCAGTAGATCAGCCGAGCGCCCACGCTCAGAACGACCCCCTGGGCGATGCGGGCCAGGACGTGAGCCAGCGGCAGGAACTGGTACATCGAGTGAGCCGGGCCGAGACCGAGCTGCTGCGCGTACATGCGCATGGTGGAAAGGAAGTTCTCGTGGGTAAGCATGCAGCCCTTGGGGGGCCCGGTGGTGCCCGACGTGTAGACCAGGGTCGCGACGTCGCCGGGGTCGGTCGCCGCGATCCGTTCGTGGACGCGCTCGGCAGGGACGCCAGCGCCCCTCTCTCGCAGCTCGTCGAGGGTCATCGCGCCGGCGACGGGCTCGAACGTCACGACGTGCTCGAGCGCCGGCAGGCGCTCCCGCACCTGTTCGATCTTCGCCGCTTGCGCGGCGTCGTCACAGAACACCAGCCGCGACTCGGAGTGGCCGAGAACGTAGGCGCACTCCTCCGGGGAGTTCGTGTGGTAGATCGGCGTTACAACGGCGCCGGCGCACAGCGAGCCGCAGTCGGCCAGCGTCCAGTTGGCAGAGGTCAGACCGAGGATGGCGACCCGATCCCCGGGCTCGATCCCGAGAGCGATCAGCCCGCGGGCGATCTCGGTGCAGATCGCTCCGAGCTCGGGATAGGTGATCTGGACGATCTGATCGCCGCGCGGGAACTGAAGGGCGACGCCGCTGAAGCGGGCGGCCGCGTCCAGCACCATCTGCCCAAGCGTGGCCGCGGCGGCAGGGGCGGGCGGGACGCCGGGGCCGGAGGTATGAGCATGAACGGTCGGCGAAGAACTCATTGTCGTAGGGCGAGACGTTAGCCGCCCGGAGCACCCGTTTGTGGCGAGGGAGCAAGAATTCGTTCGCACGACCCCGACGAGCAGAGGAGCGAACAGGATGATCTTGATCGCATATGACGGATCGGCCGACGCGCAGGCGGCGATCGAGCGCGCAGCGAGGCTGCTCTGCGACGAACGGGCCGTGGTTCTCACGGTGTGGGAGCAGATCATCGACGTCCTGACGCGGACGGGCTCAGCATTCGTGGCCGGCGACGTCGACTACGAAGCGCTCGATCGAGCCAGCGAGAAGCAAGCCCGGGAGCGGGCGGAGGAAGGGGTACGGCGTGCCGGGGAGGTCGGCCTCAAGGCGCAGGTCGAGGTGCGCGCGCGCGAGGGCTCGGTGGCGTCGACGATCCTCGCCGCCGCGGACGACGTCGGGGCTGACGCGATCCTGATGGGCACGCGCGGCCTGACCGGGCTGAAATCGGTGCTGCTCGGGAGTGTGTCCCACGCGGTCCTCCAGCACGCCGACCGGCCCGTCATCGTCGTCCCCTCGCCAGAGGTCGCCGCTGAGCGCGCGGCACAGCGGCCATAGATCGGGCCTTGGATGACCGGCTGACGAATACACTTGCGCCGTGTCGGCGGGCGACGAGAGCCCCGGGTCGGACGCAGCGGCAAGTCCGCTCGAGCGGACCGAGCCCCTGCGCATGGGCGCCCGCGTGCTCGCCACCGACGGCGAGTGCGGTGAGCTGGTGCGGGTGATCGTCAACCCGGTGGCGCAGACGCTCACTCATCTCGTCGTCGCCCCCAGGCACCACGGCGGCGATGACCGGCTCGTGCCGATCGACCTAGTCGAGTCCGTGGACGACGAGCACATCCGGCTCCGCGGCACGGTCGCGCGCTTCCTCACGCTCGACGACGCCGAGGACAGCCAGTTCCTCCCCGCGGACACCGACGTCCTGGGCTACGGACACCATGCACTGCTGTGGCCCTATTACAGCATCGCGATCTCGCCCCACCACCATCATCACGACCCGATGGAGATCGACCGCGTCCCGCTCGGCGAAGTCGAGGTGCGGCGAGGCGACCAGGTGCACGCCGTCGACGGCTACATTGGCTCGGTCCAGGGCCTGGTGATCGACCCGGCCGACCACCACGTCACGCACGTCCTTCTCCAGGAGGGCCATGTGTGGGGGCGAAAGCAGGTGACGATCCCGATCGGAGCCGCCACCCGTGTGGGTGATGAGATCCGGGTCGGGTTGACCAAGCAGCAGGTCGAGGAGCTGTCGCCAGTCGACCTTCGGTGAGGCCTCGGCCAGACCCAGGCCCTCGGCACGCGGGCGTTGACTGGGTCGGGGCCAGGCCGTACGGTCCGCCCAGAACAACTAGGAGGAGATACCGAGATGTTCAGGCAAGTGCTCGTGGGTGTGGATGACGATCACGGCGGCCGCGACGCGATCGCGCTGGCCAAGCTGCTCGCCGGACGCGATGGGGCGTTGACGTTTGGGCATATCTTCCACGCCGATACCGCCGTCCCGTGGGGATTCCAGGATCCGACCGCGCCCGAGAGGGCGGAGGAAGCGCGCCAGTTGCTGGAGCGGGTCGCCGGGGAGGCCGGCGTGCCGGCCCATCTGCGCTGGGAGGGCGCTCCGTCGGTCGGCCGCGGCCTGCACGAACTGGCCGAGGCGAGCGACGCCGATCTGCTCGTGGTCGGTTCGTCCAAGCACGCGCTGCTCGGACGCGTCCGGCTCGCGGATGACACGCGCGCAGCTCTGAACGCCGCGCCGTGCGCGATTGCGATCGCGCCCGCGGGCTACAGCAGCGACCTACCCTCGGTCGTGCGCGAGATCGGGGTCGGCTACGACGGCTCTACCGAGAGCGAGCACGCCCTGGCTCTCGCCAGGACGCTCGCCGCGGAGTTGGGGAGCAAGCTGTCCGCGTTCCAAGCGGTGGCGGTCCCGCGGTTCGGTTACTCCGGCTTGTCGACGACGCGCCCCGCAGGCGTGCCGATCGCCGAGATGCTCGAGCGGGCACGCGACAGCATCGCCGGACTTGGCGGCGTGGAGCCTCACGTCGCCTATGGCGACGCCGCCGAAGAGCTCACCGTCTACAGCGCATCGCTCGATCTTCTCCTCGTCGGCTCACGGAGCTACGGGCCGGTCGGGCGTGTCATCCACGGAGGTATCGCGGAGCACCTGGCGCGCACCGCCCGGTGCCCGCTGCTGGTGCTGCCGCGTGGTGCCCGCACCAAATCCGTGGAAGCGGAGTCGGAGAGCAGCCCTGACGCCGTGGCCGCAGCCGGCTGATTGTCGACGAGAGCTAGAGGCTCGCGCGCCGGGCCGCCGCGATCGCGTCGGGGAGGGAATGCACCCCGAGCTTGTCCTCCAGTCGCTCGAGGCGCTCGCAGACCGCGTGCCGGCTGAGGAACAACTCGTCGGCCAGGGCCGCCTCGGCCCCGATCGCCGGGGCCGCCTCAAGCACCTCGCGTTCGCGGCCGGTCAAGCCGAGCTGCTCGAGTGCGCCGGCCCGGAAGCTCCCGACCTCCTCTTCCAAGAGCAGCGCGTGAGGCTGGCCGGGGAGCAGGCGGATGGTCAGACGCCGGCCGTCGCGCATGCTCTGCAGCGCAGGCCGCGGCGGCAGCGCCAGCCAGGAGGCCACCGGCTCGGGCAGCCAACCGTGGTGCTCGGCCGCTCCGAAGTGCTCGGCCAGCCACCGATCGGCATCGTGGCTCGCGTGCTGAATCTCGCCGTAGTCGTCGAGCAGGACCACCGCGGTGCCCGGCGGTGGGTTCGAGGCCAGCGCCAGTAGCATCCGCGCTCGCGCCTCGGCGATTTGGACCACGTGCTCGAGCGCCCCGCTCGCCTGCGCGATCCGGTTCCAGCCGCCAACGTCGGACGGCACCAACCGGCCGAGCTCGACGACGGCGCTTCGCATCAACCCCAGCCGCGTCTGCGTGTCGTCGAGCGCGAAGCCTATGCGCCCGGCAGCGTGCTGATCGGCTTCATCAAGCCACGCCATGCGTCGAGCAACCATACAACCGACCGGGCCCGCGCGGAAGAGGAGCCGGACCCGGGCTTTCGCGCGCGACCTAAGGCGCCGCCGCCAGGCGCCGCACACATCGCTATCTAACCCGAGGTAAGCGACTCGTCATCATAGGTAGACAGCCGTTGAGTTTCCGGGGGGATCATGAGCACCACGAATCCTGATCAAGCTGGGGCCGGCCGATTCGTTTACCGCGACCACGCGCCTCCTCGCGTGCGCACACTCGCCGCCACCGCCCAGCGCGTCCTGGGCCGCGTGGCCGGGGGACGCCTCTCCGCGCTGCCGTTCGGGGTCCGCTTCTGGGACGGAAGTACGATCCCGGCGCGGAGCGCCAAGCCCGGCACGCCGACGGTGCTGATCCGCGACCGGCACGCGCTCGCGCAACTGCTCTACGAGCCCAACCAGATTGGGCTGACGCGTGCCTGGGTGGAGCGGAGCCTCGACCTCGAAGGCGATCTGGAAACCGTCCTGGCCCAGCGCGAGCACTTCACCGGGGTGCACCTGACGGTGCGCGAGCGGGCCCAACTCGCCCTGGCAGCTTTGGTAGCGGCGGGGCCCCGAGTCTTGCGTCGGCCGGCGGTCCCGAGTATCGAGGCCCAGCCGCAGGGGCCCAGGCACTCGGTGGCACGCGATCGCGAGGCCGTGCGCCATCACTACGAGCTGTCGAACCGGTTCTACGAGGCGATGCTCGGCCCGACCATGGTCTACTCGTGCGCGTACTTCGAGGACCCCGCGGACACGCTCGAACGGGCGCAGGAGTGCAAGCTCGAGACGATCTGCCGGAAGCTGTCGCTCGCTCCCGGCGAGCGGCTCCTCGACGTCGGGTGCGGATGGGGGTCGCTCCTGCTGCACGCGGCCCGACACCACAGCGTCACCGGCGTCGGCGTGACGCTGTCCGACGCCCAGGCCGAGCTTGCCCGCGAGCGGATCGAGCGCGCGGGGCTGAGCGAGCAGCTCGAAATCCGCGTCTGCGACTACCGCGAGGTGACCGACGGTCCGTACGACAAGATCGCGAGTGTCGGCATGTACGAGCACGTGGGACGCGATCAGCTCGACCACTACGCAGGCCACCTCCACGAGCTGCTCCGACCCGGCGGGCTGTTCCTCAACCACGGCATCGCTCGTCTGCGCGAGCGTCCCCGCGCCGAGGACACGTTCATCACCCGCTATATCTTCCCGGACGGCGAACTCCATCCGGTGACCGACGTGCTGCGCTCGATGGAGAGCTCTAGCTTCGAGATCCGCGACGTCGAATCCCTACGCGAGCACTACGTGCTCACGCTGCGGCGGTGGGTCGCGAACCTGGAGGCGCGGGCCGCCGAGGCCATCCGCGAGGTGGGCGAGATGCGCGTCCGCGCCTGGCGGCTCTATCTGCTCGGCTCCGCCGACGGCTTCGCTACCGGCGAGATCAGCGTCTTCCAGGTGCTGAGCGCGCGCGACGGTGCGCCGCACGGACTGCCCCTGGGCCGCCGCGCGTTGCTGGCCGCCTGACCCCCCGCAGCTCGACGCGACGGCGACATCTCCCGGGTCGACGTGCGCGAGCGTTCGCTCGACTCCCCCGACTGGGCACGTTCCTTGTTGACCGTCCGCGCCGCAATCTCCTCGGCGCGACTCTCGCTCGTCCCGGGGAAAGCTCTTGGAACCTTCCGGTACCCAACTTGACCGTTTGCGTTCCCATGTGGTACGAATCCGTTTCTGAGGAGCTTGTCCCTTGGCGGGGGAGGCAGGTGCGTCGCGCTGGCGCTCGCACTGGTCGCGGTCTTCGCTGACCAGCTCGGATCTCCCGGCGCTGATCCCGACCCTTACGGATGCGGCCAACCTCGCCGGCCGCGTCTATGAAGTCCAGCGCAACCGCGCGACGGCTTCGTATCCGGAGATCCTCAGCGCGCCAGCTGAGGAGGTCTATCCGTCCAGCGGGGGCTGATCGGGCGGGACGCCGCGGCCGTACCCCGGATCCTGCGAGCTGTACGGCTCGTCCTCGCCGCGCACGTCGCGGTAGCGACGGTCGAACAGCTCGAGCACTTCGGTCACGTCGGATGGGCCGCGCAGGTCGTGGCTGACCCCGAACGACTCGAGCCCGCCCGACTCCTCCGCCGGCTCGGCGTCGCCGTGCTCGATCAGCTCGTCGGCCTCAGATTCGAGGAAGGGCAACTCCGCCGCGCCTCGATCGGGGTAGAGCAGGCCGAGCTCCGAGTCTTCGTAGCGGACGACGGCTGCGCCATCGGCGCGCCGTTCGATGTGGATGCCGGGCCACGTGGCTAGCTCGTTGGCCACGTCGTCGACGGCTGCGTCGGGCTTAGTCACACGCCGATCGTATCCGCTGCGGGACTCCAGCCGATCGCCGGCGCGACCTCGCGCGCGATCGTCTCGAGCATCCGGGCGTTGTATTCGACCCCGAGCTGATTGGGGACGGTCAGGAGCAGCATGTCGGCGGCCGACACGCCAGCATCGCGCGCGAGCTCCTGGGCGATCACGTCCGGCTCGCCCGTGTAGGTGCGCCCGAACCGCGCCAGCGCGCCGTCGAGGTACCCGAGCTGGTCATGGTCGGAGCCGGCGCGGGCACCGAAGTAGCTCCGGTCCTCGTCGCTCACAATCGGGATCACGCTGCGGCTCACCGACACGCGCGGCTCGCGCGGCCAGCCCGCCGCTGCCCACGCCTCCCGGAAGATCTCGATCTGCTCGGCCTGGAGCTCGTCGAAGGGGACGCCGGTGTCCTCGAGCAGCAGGGTCGAGCTCATCAGGTTCATCCCCTGCTCGCCTGCCCATCGCGCGCTCTCGCGCGTACCGGAGCCCCACCAGATGCGCTCGCCCAGGCCCGGTGACTGTGGCTGGATGGCCAGCAGCCCGGGGGCGCCGGTCATCTCGGGATCGGCCTGGACGACGCCGTCGCCGGCGATCGCCCGGCGCAGCAGCGCTGTCTTCTCGCGGGCCAGGTCGGCGTCCGTGGTGCCCGCACGCGGAACGTAGCCGAAGGCATGGGCCCCGTTCAGCGCCGGCTCGGGTGAGCCGCGGCTGATCCCGAGCTGAAGGCGCCCGCCGCTGATCAGGTCGGCCGCGGCCGCATCCTCGGCCATGTAGAGGGGGTTCTCGTAGCGCATGTCGATCACGGCCGTCCCGATCTCGATGCGGGAGGTGCGGGCGCCGATCGCCGAGAGCAGCGGGAAGGGCGAGGCGAGCTGACGGGCGAAGTGATGCACGCGCACGAAGGCGCCGTCGATACCGAGCGCCTCCGCCGCCTCCGCGAGCTCGATCGTCTGCCGATGGGCGTCCGCCGCGGTGCGCGTCTGGGACCACGGGGCGGTCTGCCAGTGCCCGAAGGAGAGAAAACCGATCTGCTTCACAAAATGAAGTATAGAAGACGCGCTCGGCCGGCCCTGATCGGGCACAGGTGGCTAACTACTACGCGAAATCGTAGATACTGGGAAGGTTGACTTCTGGCCCGGCGTCCTCCGAAGAAAGACCCTCGTCAGCCGCCCGAACACCTCATCCGCGAGCGCTCGGCGCGCTGACCTGATGCAAGGAGTAACGCCCAATGAATCGCACTCGGGTACTCGCCCCTGCCCTGGCCCTGGTGTTTGTCGCCGTCGTCGCGATCTTCGTCGCGACGAGCGGCGGAAGCACGAAGACGACGCCGTCGACCGGCACGGCTGCCACGGCCATCTCGGTCGCGCAGACCTCGCTCGGCCCGACCCTGGTGGACGGGAACGGACGCACGCTGTACCTGTTCGAAGGCGACAAGCCGAACAAGAGCACCCTGTCCGCGGCCGGATTCGCCGTCTGGCCCGCCTTCGCATCGGCCGGAACGCCGCGGGCGTTAGACGGCGCCGCCGCGGGCGCGATCGGCAGGATCGCAGGATCCGGCCAGGTCACCTACAACGGTCATCCCCTCTACTACTACGTCGGCGACCAGAAGCCCGGCGAGACGACCGGGCAGGGCCTGAACGAGTTCGGCGCCCTCTGGTACGTCGTGTCTCCCCGGGGGAACGCCGTCGTCGGCGTCCCCAAGACCACGATCTCGAGCGGCGCGGTTGCGGGTGGGCCGAGCAGCGCAAGCTACGGTTACTGATCGTCACCGAGCGCGGAGAGGGGTGCGGCGCGGGCGGCGCAGGCGTAGGCGTAGGCCAACGTGGCCGGTGAGACCGGCCGCGTTCGCCGCCAGCAACGACGCCGAGCAGCACGACGCTGGTGCGACTGCGCGACGAACCATCCCCACACGAGCGTGGCCCCGGCGACGAGGCTCGCCGCGCGCGCGACACGCGTATCTACTACGCACTGGAGCAGATAGCGAGAATCATGCTACTATGTAGCGTAGTAATTGTTACCCGCCAAGTCAGGAGATGCGAGGGTGACTGAGCCCACGGTCCCACCGGCTCTGCACGAGCTCGAGCGGCACGTCATGGAAGTGGTGTGGCTGCGCGGAGAGGCCTCGGTCCGCGAGGTGATGGACGTCGTGAACGGCATCGGTGGCAAGCGACGCGCGTACACCACCTACATGACGATCATGGCGCGACTCGTGCGCAAGCAGCTGCTGCAACGCGAGCGCTGCGGTAAGACGGATTACTACCACCCGGTCTTCACGCGCGAGCGCTACGACGATCTGTGCGCGCGGGCCGCAGTCGAGTCGGTTCTCGACGCGTTCGGCGGCGTGGCCGTTGCCCACATGGCCCGCCAGATGGCGCGACTGGATCCCGATCGGCGGCGCGCGCTGGGAGGCATCGCCGATGAGGACTGAGCTGCACGGGCGCGTGTTCCGTGAGCGGTCTCCTCGTCGTGGGCGCCGCCATGGCGACGGCGCTGGCCTCGCTGCACCGCACATCGGCCGGCGCCGGCGGTTTCTCGACATGGCCCGGCTCGCCGTGGTCGGACCGCTCGAGCGAGATCCCGCGGTCATCGTCATCGCCGATCCGCATCCGCAGGCCTTCTGCGTCGGCTATCTCCGGCCGGAGATATATGTCCCGGAGCGGACGGTCGAACTCCTCAGCGACGATGAGCTCGCTGCGGTGCTGGCGCACGAGCATCAGCACAGACGCGTGCGCGATCCGCTGCGGTTCGCTTGTGGCCGAATCCTCAGCGACGCGCTGTTCTTCGTTCCGGCGCTGCGGCTGCTGTGCCGCCGGTACGCCGATCTGGCTGAGGTGGGCGCCGACGCCGCGGCGATCGGCGACGTCGGACGCAGACCGCTGGCCAGGGCCCTGCTCGCAATCGAGCAAAGCGGACATCCGGCGGTGGCGGGGTTCTCCGCCGAACGCGTCGACTCGCTGCTCGGCCAGCCCGTCCGCCTGAGCGTGCCCCTCCGCCGGGTCGGCGCATCGCTCGCCGGGCTGGCCGGACTCGGGGGGTCGATCTGGCTGATCAGCGGGGTCGCCTCGGCTCAGGCGACCCTGAACCCGCCGATCCTCTCCCCTCGGCCGTGCATCGCGGTCACGATGGCGCTGGTGCTCCTGGCGGGCGCGCTCAGATTGACGCGATGAGCTCCCGCCGCGCCGAGAGGGACGCCGCACGGGAGGCGAGGCTCATCGCCGAGGCACGGGTCCGCGCGGAGGCGGCTCGACGCAGGCGGCTGCGGATCTTCGCCGGCACCGGCTTGGTCGCCATCGCTCTGGTCGCGGCCGCGGTGGGAGTCTCGAGTCGTGGCGGTGCGGTGGCGAACGCCGCTTCGGGCGGCGTTCTGCGCGGCGCGGCGTATTCGGCTCGTCTGTTCGCCGGCATTCCGCAGCGCGGCATCTCCCTGGGCCGCCCGGACGCACCCGTGCGGATGGTCGAATTCGCCGACCTGCAGTGCCCCTACTGCGACGAGTACGCGCTCCAGGCCTTGCCCACGCTGGTGACGGATTACGTGCGCACCGGCCGGGTGCAGATGCAGTTCGAGAACCTCTCCTTCATCGGACCTGGCTCGGTGGTCGCCGGTCGCGTGGCGGCGGCCGCGGCCGAGCAGAACCGACTGTGGAACTTCGTCGACCTGCTGTACCTGAATCAGGGCGAGGAGAACACCGGGTACGTCACCCCCGGTTACCTGCATCGTCTGCTCGCTGCCGTCCCCGGGCTCGACGTCCCGTCCGCGCTCGCGGCGAGCCGCGCGCCGGCGGCAAACGCCGCGCTCGGGCTCGCCACCCGCATCGCCGAGGAGGACGGCGTCGACGGCACGCCGTCCTTCCTGGTCGGCCGGGCCGGCGGGCCGCTTCGGCCCCTCACGCCGTCATCGCTGACCGCCGGGCCGTTCGCGGCGGCAATCGACCAGCTGCTGGGCGCTCATCGCTGAGCCGCCTCAGCGTGCTCGATCAGGCGCTGGTACTCGCCCGCCGCGCTCTCCTCGCGGTCGAGCGCGGCAAGGTAGACGTCGAAGGCGACCTCGCGATCGCTGGAGGCTGCCTGCGCCCAGCGGCTGTAGGCAAGCTCGACCGCGGCGCTCTCCTCGCGCCAGTCGACGTAGCTGTCCATGACCGCGTCGACCAAGGTCGACACCGAGGAAGCGGCCGGGGACCGTCTGAGGTTCATGATGATCAGCTCCACTCGAGGATTCGATAGCCGGAAGACCCCTCCGCTCCCCATACGACGAGTGGTAGTAGAAGGGTCCAATGTTCCAGACGCCACCCCCGAGCGAATCCTTCCACCACCCGGCCGGGCTCCCCCTGCAGCCAGGAACGAGCGGAAGATTCGAGCCTCCACAGGCGTCTGGAATCTCAGGATGTACGTGAGCTTGCCCGGCCGAACCGTGCGCGGGGCGACCGTCGCTGCTTCTCCGGTCCCCCGTCGCGCCACCTTGGCGGCCACCCGGGTGTCCCGGGCCGGCGCCCTGCTCGGAGCGCTGGGCGCGGGATCATCGATGTTCGCGATCTCGCGGCTGTTCGAGAGCTGGCGCGTCACCTCCACCAGCGCATCGCACAGCGCGGTGGTCCTGGGCCTACGGTTGAGCTACCCGACCGCCAACCTACCCGCGGTCGCGGTGGTCGCATTCGCAGCGTTGGGGCTCGCCGTGATCTCGACGATGATCGCGGGGGCCACACGCGAGCTGGCCGCCGATCGACGACTGCGCCGATCCCTCCTCGCCAGCCGACCACGGCCCATCGACGGCGCGTTCCTCATCGACGATGACCGGCCGCGGGCCTTCTGCGCCGGGCTGTTCAAGCCACGGGTGTACGTGTCGAGCGGCGCGCTGGCGCTGCTCGACGACGACGCCGTACGGGCCGTGCTCGGGCACGAGCGCCACCATGCCCGGCGCTACGACCCCCTCCGCCTGGCCTGCGCCCGGGTCATCGTCAGAGCGCTGGTGTTCGTCCCCGGCCGGCGACACCTGGCGCGCCGCCTCGAGGCCCTGACCGAGCTGAGCGCGGACGAGAGCGCGATCATCGCCGCGCCCGACGGCCGTTCCGCCCTGGCCCGCGCCATGCTCGGTTTCTCAGGACAGTCGCGCATGGACGACCCTTCGGGCATCGACTCCGAACGCGTCGATCACCTGCTCGGGGACTGGGAGCCGCCGAGCCCCCGCTTCCCGGCGGCGGTGTGCGTGGTCGCCCTCTCGGTTATCGGCTTGCTGGTGGCCCTCGCCGCGCTCGGCGGCCGGGTGGCGAGCGGATCGGCCACGCTGGCGCCGCCTTTGCTGTCGCATCAGCCGTGCGTCGTGATGCTCGCCCTGATCCCCGGCCTCGTGGCGGTCGGCGCGGTTTATCTACGACGCTGTATAGTAGATCGCGATGCCGCCGGACGTCCACCCTCAGGACGGGAGCCACGCCATCAGGATCGGCGAGGCTGCGCTGGTGCTCGTCGGCAGGGTCCGGTTCGACGCTGACGACGGTCCCAGGCGCGCGATCTGGACGCGGGGGCGGGCGCGGTCACCCGCACGGTTCGTGGCCATAGTGTTGACCCACCGCGGAGCTATCCTCCCCTCCAATGGCGCGCTCGCGCTCACCGAAGGTCCCCCCGCCGCTGCACGAGCTGGAGGCGGAGATCATGGAGGAGATCTGGCGGCATGAGGGCCCGACCACGGTCAAGCTGGTGATGGACGCGCTCAACCGGAAGGCCAAGCCGCCGCGCGCCTACACCACTTACATGACCGTCATGCGCCGACTGGACGACAAGGGGCTACTGACGCGCAAGCGAAGTGGTCGCTACGACAGCTACGCGCCCACGCTGACGCGCGAGGAGTACCAGGAGCGGCGCGCCGGCGCCGAGGTCCGCGGGCTCGTCGACCAGTTCGGGGACGTGGCGCTGGCGCACTTCGCGCGTAGCCTGTCGTCGCTCGATCCGGCACAGCAGCGCAGGCTCCGTCGCCTCGCCAGCGGCAAGTAGCCAGGGCGGCCGACGGCCGGCGCGCGCGTGTGGGAGCTCGCGCGCGCCGGCACCTCTGATCGGTCGTAGACCGGTTTAGGACCGCCCGATCTACTACGATATATAGTAGCTCATGAGCGCGATGTCAAGTCGACTCCGCCGGAAGTAGGAGCCCCGCCTCCCCGGCTGGGGGGATGCAGACCCGAACCCTAGATCCCGAGCGCGCAGCCGTCCTTGCGCGCATCCGAGCCGCCGAACAGCGTCCCGTCGCGGACGATGATCGCCTGGCCGCCACCGAACGGGTTGCGGGCCGTCTCGAGGCGGATCTCGAAGCCGAGATCCCCCAGCTCGGCGGCTCGCTCCCACAGGGGTTCCTCGAGGCTGAGCGTGCGACCGGCGACCCGGAATCGCCCGCGGTCCAGCGCGACCTGCGGGTCGCCGGGACCGTCTCCGCCGTCCATCAGCGAGCACAGGAACTGCACGTGCGACTGGGCCTGGATGAAGCCACCCATCAGGCCGAACGGGCCGACCAGCTCGCCGGCGCGGGTGAGCATTCCCGGAATCAGCGTGTGGTAGGGGCGCGTGCCGCCGATCACCTCGCCCTGCACGGCGAAGCCGGCGGCGCGGTTGCCCAGGACGATGCCGGTCTGGCCCGCCACCACGCCCGAGCCGAACGGCCCGTAGAGGCTCTGGAGCAGCGACACAGCCGTCCCGTCGGTGTCGACCGCGCACACGCACACGGTCCCGCCGGCCGGTTCGGCGACCGGGCCCGGCAGCTGCGCTCGGCGGGCCCCCACGTGCTTCTCGGCCAGCAGATGGGATACGTCGGCGCCGTCCCGGACGGTGGCCAGCGCGTCCTCGAGGGCCAGGCCGACCGCGACCACCTGCTCGCGTAGGTCGGCGTCTCCATCCCCGAGGATGGTCAGCGCCTCGAGCGCGGCCACGCCCTGGGTCGGGGCCGGCAGCTCGGCCACCTCGAGGCCCCGGTAGGGAGCGGTCAGCGGGGTCACCCAGCGAGGCCGGTAGCCGGCCAGATCATCGACGGTGATCCAGGTCGCCGCGGCAATCGCCTCGGCGGCCGGGCCGTCGTACAGGAACCCGGGGCCCAGGGCGGCGATGCCCTCGAGCGTGGCGGCGAGCTCGGGCAAGCGGTAGCGCCCGCCAAACGCGGGCGGTGGACCGAACGCCACGGGAGCAGTCGGGCTGGTGCGCCAGACCCGCGCGCAGTTGAAGCCGGCCGGGACGCCGGCGGCGGCGAGGCCGATCGCCGGCTCCAGACAGCGCCGGAGGCCGGCGCGCCCGAACCGCGCCGACAGCTCGCCCCAGCCCGCGACCGCGCCGGGGACGTCGACCGAATGCGGGCCCTGCTCGGCGGGGGGCTCGCGGGGAGCGAGCGCCGGCGCCGGCCCGGCCGCGTCCAGTCCGTGCAACGCGCCGGAGGGCTCGCGGACCAGGGCAAACAGGTCGCCCCCCACACCGGTGGCGTGCGGCTCGGTCACGCACAGCACAGCCGCGGCACAGATCGCGGCGTCGACAGCGCTGCCACCCTCGCGCAGGACGTCGAGGCCGTGGAGCGTCGCCAGCGGCTGGCTGGTGGCGACCATCGCATGCGACGCAACCGACGCCGCCCGCGACGGCGAGAGGGAGAACGGCACTAGTGGCCCACTCAGCGCTCGCCGTACTGCTCGATCGCGTAGCGCTCGAGGCCGCACGCGTGAAGCCGCTCGACGGGCGCGCGGAAGGTGACCTGGACCACGCCAGGGTGGCGGCCGATCTCGATCGCGCCCGCGATCGTGGCCCGGTTCTTGACCTCCGGCACCGAGAGTCCGAGTAGCTGCGCCGCGCGAGCCAGGCCGTTGTCGGTCGCACTGTTCAGGTCGGGGCCGGTGCCGACCACCGAGATCGGCAGCGACTCCTCGATCTCCTCGACGCCGTAGCGCCGGCCAAGGGCGGACGCTCGCATGCGCTCTTCGCTCGAGAGCGGGCGAGCCAGGAACGGGAGGTCCTCGACGAGCGGGAACAGGATCGGGCCGTCGATCGAGAGCCCTTTGACCACCTCCGCCTGGAGCGTGACCGTGCCCGACACATCGCAGGTGTGGCCGGCGATCTCACCGTCGCCCTGGAGAGCGTGCATGTCGCCCAGGTACAGGCCGGCGCCCGGCAGCTTGACCGGGCAGATCAGGATCGCGCCGGCACGGACCGCGTCGATGTCCATGTGACCGTCGGTCTTGTGCTCCTGGAGCTCCTGAGCCGTCAGAGCGTAGGCGTGGGGCGCGCCGATCAGGAACGACCCGAAGTCGCCCGCGTTGTGGGAGTCGGGCATGGTGATCGACGGCGAGGTGCCGATTTGCCCGAGGAACGGACGCAGCCGGGTGGCCAGCGCCACGATGTCGTGCGGGGCGAAGGTGAGGATTGGGTTCTGCACCGAGTTGTCGGGCAAGGCGGCGAAGCGCCGCGCCTCCCGCGCGAACGCCTCGGCCGTCGCCGCGGGCACGGTGAGGCCGACCGTGCGCAGATCGTCGAAGGCGATCGTGTAGCCGCCCGAGAACGTGAACGGGGTGGCATCGGCGCCGCAGACCGCGCACCGGATCGATTCGGGGCCGATCCCCTCGATCCGGGTCTGGGTCCACTCGGTACCACAACCGGGGCAGACCGGGGCGCAGAACGGATCCCCGTTGAAGCGGCCTTCCATGGGCCGATCGGTCCCCGACGCCGTGGCGAGCGAGGTGACCTCGATGTCCTTGATGCGAACCGCGATCGCGTCGCCGACCTCGGCACCAGCCACCGCCACCGGCTGGGCCACCTCGTGACCGCCGCGGATAGAGGGAGTGATCATCGGCCCCCAGCACCCCGGAGCCGAGTTCCACACCACGTGGCCGCCGTCGGCCACCGGCCCGAGCATCGCCACGTCCGGGCCGAGCAGGCCGTCGGTGAAGGTATCGACGAACACCGTCTGGTGGGCTTCCCTGATGCGAGGTTCAGCTGGTTCGATTGCCACGAGGTCACTCCTTCCAGGGGTTGGTCATCCTCCCGCCACCGGGGTGAGCAGCGCGACCTCCTCGCCGGGTGCGAGCGCACGGCCGCGGTCTACGTGCTCACCGGCGACCAGGGGGAGGGCGGACACGAGTACGGCACCCAGCTCCGGGGTGCTGTTGGCCAAACGCTCGTAAACGTCGGCCACGGTGGCGCCGCGGGGCAGCTCCAGGCTGAGCACGGGCGCCGGCGCGAGCCGGGCGAGACTGCTGCCGAGGCGAATCCGAACGATCATGCGCCGGGCCTCGATCTTACGTCCGCCACGGCCACCGGTAAAGACTGTTCGGCGGCGCCTGACGGCGCGCCTTTGGCCGGCCTCGATGAGTCGTCGAGCCCGGATCGGAGAGCAGCAGGCGTTCGGTCGAGCGGCCGACGTAAGTCGGAGCCATGCCCGCGCTGCCCAGGTACATGCGCGCCGCCCCGGCGGCGCTGGCGGCCGCCCTGATCGTCGCGCCCGCCGCCCACGCGTCCATCTACGGACCGGCGATGTCGGCCGCCGCCGTCCGCTCGATGCAGGCCCAGGGCGTGCGCGAGATCGTCGTGAAACGGGCTCCCGGGGTGTCGGCCGCCCAGCAGGCCGCGATCCGGGCACAGGCCGGAGTGACGTACGCCGGACCGGGACCGCTCCCGGGCACCGAGCTCGATCGGGCCCCGGCCGGACAGCTCGCGGCCGCGGTGGGCAAGCTCGAGCGCGACTCGCAGGTCCAGTACGCCGAGCCCAACGGCACGGTGCACGCGACCTCCGCCCCCAACGATCCGTACTTCTCGCAGCAATGGGCCTTGCAGAACACCGGGCAATCGGTGAACGGCGACAGCGGGACCGCGGGCGACGACATCGGTGCCAGCTACGTGTGGCCCCACTCCACGGGCTCGGGCGTGACGGTCGCCGTGGTCGACACCGGGGCCGACTCGACCGCCCCCGACCTGAACGGACAGCTCGTCCCGGGGTATTCCTGGGTGAACGACGACACCGACACCCAGGACGAGAACGGGCACGGCACCCACGTGAGTGGGATCATCGCCGCGGTCCAGGACAACGGGGTCGGCGTCAGCGGAGTGGCGCCGGGTGCGCACTTGATGCCCCTACAGGCGCTCGATGCGAGTGGCGGCGGTACCGACACGGACGTGGCCGCCGCCTTCAACTACGCCGGCGAGGAGAACGTCCCGATCGTCAACGCGAGCCTCGGCAGCACCACCCCGTCGCAGGTCATCGAGCAGGCGATCGCCGCCTACCCGAACACCCTGTACGTCGTCGCCGCCGGCAACGACGGGACCGACAACGACAACCCGAGCACGCCCTTCTATCCCTGCGACCTGACCGAGGCCAACGTGATCTGCGTCGGCGCGTCCGATCAGAACGATCAGCCGGCCTGGTTCTCGGACTACGGCACGAGCAGCGTCGACCTGTTCGCCCCGGGGGTGAACATCCTCTCCACCTGGCTCACGAGCGACGGCTCGGCCCAGTATGCCTACGCCGACGGCACGTCGATGGCGACGCCGATGGTGTCGGCCACGCTCGCGCTGATGCTGGCCCGCAACCCGTCGCTGTCGGCCACCCAGCTCAAGAGCGACCTGCTGGCAAGCGTGGACCAGGAGCCGCAGTTCGCCGGCGAGTCGGTGAGTGGCGGCGAGCTCGACGCGGCCGCCGCGGTGGCCATGGCCGGCGGCGACGCGCCCTACGGCGCGCCCGGCAACCGGAGTCGCCCCGTGGTGAGCGGCTCGGCGACCGTCGGGAGCACCTTGGGCGTGAGCACCGGCGACTGGAGCCGCGCGCCCACCGGCTACACGTACCAATGGCAGCGGTGCTGGGCCGGGCTGTGCCTTCCGGTTCCGGGCGCGACGAGCGCCGGCTACACGCTCACGGCGAGCGACGCCGGCGCGACCCTGTACGCCACCGTCACCGCCGCCAACGCCATCGGCTCGACGCAAGCGATCAGCACCGAGACGGGCATGGTGCAGCTACCCGGCGGCTCCCCGGCTCCGGCATCCTCGGCGGGCAGCGCGACGGCCGCCGGACCGACCGTACCGTCGAGTCGGTCGTCGGCGAGTCATCCGGCCCGGAGGCGGAAGGTTCGGCTTCACGCTCCGCGCCGCCGACCGCGGCGCCGCCCTGCGGCCAAGCGTCGAAAGACTTCGGTCAAGTCCCGGTCGGGCCGAAGCGCTCGGTCCTGACCCGGCCTGGGTCGTGTCCGATCGCGACCAGCCAGGCGGCGGCGGTCTCGACGAACCCGTTCGGTCCGCACACGTAGACGAGCGGCCGGTCGGCGGGCGGCCCGGCCGCCAGCTCGAGTAGCGGCCGGTCGATCCGCCCGGTGTGCCCGGTGTAGTCCTCAGGCCACTCGCGGGTCAGCGCGAAGCGGAGCTCGAAGAGGTCGTAGGCGTGGTCATAGGCGAGCAGCTCCTCACGGTAGATCAGCTCGCTCCACGACCGCGACGAGGACACGGTGCGGGCCGGGACCGCGTGGCCGGTCGCTACCCAGTGGCGCAGGATCGCGCGCAGCGGCACGATGCCCGAGCCGCCGCCGATCACAACGAGCGGGCCGCCCAGCGAGTCCTCCCACAGGAAGTAGCCACCGATCGGTCCGCGCAGCTCGAGCTCGTCGCCCGGCCGTAGCTCTTCGACCAGGTACGGCGAGACCTCGCCGTCGTCGAGGCGCTCGACGGTCAGGACGAGATGGTCGTCCTCGGGAGCCGACGCGATCGAGTAGCTGCGCTCGGCGACGTAGCCGTCCTCGGCGGTCAGCCGCAGGTCGACGTGCTGGCCGGCGCGGTGCCCGGTCCAGTCCGGTGGGTCGAGCACGAGGCTCGTGACCCGCGCGGTCTCGACCACCAGCTCGACGACGGTGGCCAGCTGCCAGGTCAGTCGCCCTGGTAGCGCTGCTCGAGCCATGGGTCGCCGTGGTTGTGGTAGCCGTAGGTCTCCCAGAACCCCGGCTCATCGTCGAGCGTCAGCGTCAATCCGCGTACCCACTTGGCGCTCTTCCAGAAGTACAGATGCGGCACGAGCAGCCGCGCGGGGCCGCCGTGCTCCGGGTGAAGCGGCTCGCCGTCGAACTCATAGGCCACCCACGCCTTGCCGCCGGTGACGTCCTCGAGCGGGAGGTTCGTGGTGTACCCGCCGTCGGAGAAGGCGGTCACATACTCGGCCTCGGTGCCGACGCTCTCGAGCAGCGTGTCGACCGACACGCCCTTCCAGTGCGTGTCGAACTTCGACCACTTGGTCACGCAGTGGATGTCGACGGTCGGGGTTTCGGCCGGCAGCGCGAGCAACTCCGGCCACGTCCACGACGCCGAGTGGTCGACCTGGCCGTCGATCCGGAAGCTCCATTGATCGAGCGGCGTGCGCGGGGTGGGTCCGGCCGACAGGACCGGGAAGCCCGTCTCCACGTATTGCCCTGGCGGCAGACGGGAAGGATCGACCGTCGGCCGGCGCCGTCCGGTGAACCCGCGCGAGATCGGCGACATCAGCTCGCCGCCGCGTGCCCGATCTGGACTCGGATCATCCACAGCTGCTTCTCGAGCTCGCGGAGGACCTCGATCAGCACGTCCTGGCTGGCGGCGTCGATATCGCCCATTCGGTCCATGCGCTCGCGCACGCGGTCGGCGACGTCGTTCAGCCGCTCGCTCAGGTCGCGCACGACCACGTGGCTGTCGAGCGCTCCTCGCTCGATGCGTGCCAGCCCGCTGCCGGCCACCGTCGCGCTCTGGCCGTCGACGTAGTAGCCCAGCGCCACCGCTCTCTCGGCGACCACGTCCGAGAGCTCCCGCCACGAGTCGACGAACTCATCGAGCTGCTCGTGCAGCGGCTTGAACAGGGGCCCGGTGACACTCCAGTGCAGCTGCTTGCCGAACAGCGAGAGGTCGACCAGCTCGACCAGCGTCGCCTGCAGCTGGTTGCCGACGTCCTCACGTTGATGCGGCTCGGCTAGGGCCGGAAGATGCGCCTGTGTACTTGATGCCATGTTCTGCTCCTGATCGGACGATTGTGAGCACCGGCGGGTTCCTGCTGAGATCAGCTTAATCGCGGCCAGCGGTGGTCGTGGACTCGTTTTTTTGTGCCCGGTGAGCTAAGTCGCCAGAATGAGTGGTCGTGAGCGACCCCGAACCTGCGCCTAGGGCCTCGACGCCATCCAACAAGGCGGTCCCGCCGGCGAATATGCCGCGCGACAAACAGGGCTGGCGCGTGGCCCCGGCCCCGGATGGACGCGGGATGCCGGAGGAGCACAAGCCGGCGCCGCCGCACCGCTGGCGCGGGCTGTGGATCTCCTTCCTCGTCCTGCTGGCGTTGAACTGGCTGTCGGTGCTGCTGTTCCAGCCCGCTGGCCAGCCGCGGGTCACGGTGCCGTTCAGCCCGTACTTCCTGAACCAGCTCGAGGCCGGTCAAGTGGCGTCGATCTCCGCAAAGAGTGGCGCGATCGACGGCACGTTCAAGGCCGCGGTGCACTACCCGGAGAGCACCTCGACGGCCACCACCCTGTTCGCCACGCAGGTCCCGTCGTTCTGGAACACGAACGAGCTGACCACGCTCCTGCAGTCCAAGGGAGTGCAGGTCAACGCGAAGAACCCGAACCCGGGGACCTCGGTGCTGACCGAGCTGCTGCTCGGATTCGGCCCCACGCTCCTCTTGTTCGCGGTGATCTACTTCATCGCCCGGCGCGCCATAACGTCCGGCGGCGGTGGCGGCCTCGGCGGGCTGGGGGCATTCGGGCGCTCGCAGGCCCGGCGCGTCGACCCGGAGAAGATCCGGGTGACGTTCAACGACGTGGCCGGAATCGACGAGGCCAAGGGGGAGCTGACCGAGATCGTCGACTTCCTGAAGACCCCGGAGCGCTACCAGAAGCTGGGCGGCCGGATGCCCCACGGCGTGCTCCTGTACGGCCCGCCGGGCACGGGCAAGACGCTGCTGGCGCGCGCGGTGGCCGGGGAGGCCCACGCCGCGTTCTTCTCGATCGCCGCATCGGAGTTCATCGAGGCGATCGTCGGCGTCGGCGCCGCGCGCGTGCGCGACCTGTTCGCCAAGGCCAAGGAGGCGGCGCCGTCGATCATCTTCATCGACGAGCTCGACGCGATCGGCCGCTCGCGTCAGGGGTCGATCTCGGTCACCGGCGCCAACGACGAGCGCGAGCAGACGCTCGACCAGATCCTGACCGAGATGGACGGGTTCGAGCCGAGCGAGGCCGTCGTCGTGATCGGCGCGACCAACCGGGCCGAGATCCTCGATCCCGCCCTGCTCCGGCCCGGGCGGTTCGATCGCCGGGTCGCCGTGCAGCCGCCCGACCGGGCCGGGCGGGCGAAGATCCTCGAGGTGCACACGCGCTCGATACCGCTGGCCAGTGACGTCGATCTCGGGGCACTGGCCTCGACAACGCCGGGCATGGTCGGGGCTGACCTCGCCAACCTGTGCAACGAGGCGGCGCTGCTCGCCGCCCGCCGCAACCACGACAAGGTGACGATGGCGGACTTCACCGACTCGCTCGAAAAGATCATCCTGGGTGCGCCGCGCGGAATCATGCTGAGCAAGGAGGACCGCGAGCGGACCGCCTACCACGAGTCAGGGCACGCGCTGATCGGGATGCTCACCCCCGGAGCCGACCCCGTCCGCAAGGTGTCGATCATCCCCCGTGGCCAGGCGCTCGGGGTGACGTTGTCGACGCCCGACGCCGACCGGGTGTCGTACTCGCGCGAGGAGCTCGAAGCCAAGATCAAGGTGGCGCTGGGCGGCCGCACGGCCGAGGAGGTCGTCTACAAGCAGATCACCACGGGCGCCGAGTCGGACCTCCAGCAGCTGACGCAGATCGCGCGGTCGATGATCGGGCGCTGGGGCATGAGCGACAAGCTCGGTCCGCTGACGCTGCTCCCATCGGATGGGCAGGGGCCGCTGCTGCCCGGTGCGAGCGAGACCTCTCCGCAGTTGCAGTGGCTGATCGACCAAGAGGTCCAGACGCTGGTCGAGCACCTCCACACCGCGGCGACCAAGCTCCTGACCACCCACCGCGATCAGCTCGAGAGTCTCGCCCAGGCGCTGCTCGTGGCCGAGACGCTCGATGCGCCGGCGGCCTACGCCGCCGCCGGCGTCCCAATGCCGCCGCCACCTCCCGCGCCCGAGCCCGAGCCGCCGGTGACGCCGGTGACGCCGGCGGCCGAGCCGGTGGCGGTGTCCGCATCCGAATCGCCGAGCGCGTAGGCGCCCTGTCGCCTTCGCTCGATGGCGTCCGCGGTGGGGCGACGGCCACTGAAAATAATCCTCGGAAAATGCGGGATCAGCTAGACTCCCGCGGCTCGTGGCCGGTGGACGCTTTGCTGAGTTGGTAGTGCGTCTTCCCAAGACGCGCGCAGCGCTTGCTTACGCCGAGGAGCGCCACGCCGGGCAGCGGCGCAAGACCGACGGCGCACCGTTCATCGAGCATCCGGTCGAGGTCGCCTTGCTCCTGTACCGCGCGGGCGCGCCGGACGACGTCGTCGCGGCCGGGGTGCTGCACGACACGATCGAGAAGGCCGGCGCTTCTGTGGGCGAGCTCCACGAGCGTTTCGGTGCCCGTATCGCATCGCTCGTGGCCGCGGTGAGCGAGGATCGGGAGATCCGCGGCTATTCGCGTCGTAAGGCGGCGTTGCGCGACCAGGTCGCCGCCGCCGGACCCGAGGCGCAGATGGTGTTCGCGGCCGACAAGATCTCAAAGGTCCGCGAGCTTCGCTCCTCGCGATCGCCCGCCAAGCTCCCTCAGCGTCGCCTGACGCACTACCGCCGCTGCCTCGAGCTGCTCGAGCGGCTGCTCGCCGATTCGCCCCTGGTCGTGCAGTTGCGGACCGAGTTCGACGGGCTGGCCGCGCCCATCGCTGCCTAAGGCGCGGTCATTTCCTCGGTCACCGCGTCGATCCCGGCCAGCCGGGCGGCGAGCTCGTCCGTGAGGCCGTACCGGGCGGCCAGCGCCGCCGGCGCCGTGTAGGTGAGCTTGGTCTGATCGCCATCGGCCCAGACCAGTACCTTGAGGGGCAGGTCGAGCGCGGCGAGCGGCGCGGCCTGCATCACCGGCGTGCCGGCCACCGGGCTCCCGAACACGACCACCTTGGTGTCCCGGAGCTCGAGCCCGTGGGCCGCCGCCCCGCCGCTGTGGTCGAACACGGCGAACAGCTTGAGGCCCTTCGCCGCGACCACGTCGGTCAGGCGTTTGACGGTGTCCGGGACCGAGAACGGGCTGACCTTCGTCGTCAGTTCCACGGTCGGGGTCACGGGCGTGCCGTTTCAATGCGACTGTCGGCGGCGCCTGACGGCGGCGCCTCGGCGCGCGGGTTGACGAGCGGGGTCAGCGTCGCCTCGAGGCGGTCGCGCAGATGCTCGTGCTGGGGCGGCAGCCGCAGCTGCTCACCGAGGTGCTCCGGGTCCTCGTCGATCGCGAACCCAGGGCTCGGCGTGGCCAGCTCGAACAGCACCCCGCGCGGCTCGCGGAAGTAGATGCTGAGGAAGTACTGGCGGTCGATGACCGGCGTCGGGCGCTCGCCTGCCTGCGCCAGGCGTTGGCGCCACGCCGCGTGCTCGTCGTCGCGGTCGCACCAGGCGATGTGGTGGACAGTGCCGGCGCCGTGGACCCCGGCCGTCGCCGGCGGATCGTCGTAGCCGTAGTTCGCGGTACGCCGGCCTTCCAGGCGGTACTCGCCCGGCGCGACCAGCTCGAATCCCATCGTCTCGGTCAGGATCTTGTGCTCCCGCTCGCGACCCGGACCGTATACGCGGACGCCGTCGAATCCTTGGAGAGCATGCTCGGCGGGGATGTCGTCGGCGTGCGCAGTTTCGGGCTCGTCCTGGGTTTTGACCACGGCGAGTTCGAGGTTCAAGCCTTCAGGGTCGTCGAAACGAATGGCGTCCTCGAGCTCGTGGACCTCGACGTTCTCGTCGGCCAGCCGGTCGGTCCAGAAGGCGAGCGCGTCGGTCGAGGCGACGCGCCACCGGAGCCGGTGGATCATGCCGGCGCCGGCGCGTCCGCGGGCCGCGTCGGGGAACTCGAAGAAGGTGAGGATCGAGCCGGGCGCCCCGCGCTCGTCGCCGTAGTACAGGTGGTAGACGTCGGGCGCGTCGAAGTTGACGGTCTTCTTGACGAGCCGGAGGCCGAGCACGCGGGCATAGAAGTCCACGTTGCCGGGCGCGTCGGCGGTGATGCACGTGATGTGATGAATCCCGTCCAGCTCCATATCGTTCGTCTCCCGCTCGTGGTGTCACCTTCACCTTTGCAAAGCCGTCAAGGGGGCGGGTGGAGGAAGCGGTGGGACGGTCAGTTTCGCGGCCCTTGCACCCGGGTCTGGCGCTGGCCCATGGACAACCTGCCAAACCCACCCCGGCACGGCTGCGCTGGCGACATAAGCGTGGTGGGCATGCTTATGTGTCGCGGGGGTGGCCGGCGGGAGGGCGCTCTGCCGGGTTTTACAGGGCGGCCTACTGGAGGTACCGCTCAACGGTGTCCGCGTCGCGGACGTGCGCGTCGTCGGGGTTGGCGCCCGCGTCGCGGAGCGCGCGGCGCTGGCGGAGCAGGTCCCAGCAACGGTCGAGCTCGACCTCCACCGCGCGCAGGCGCTCCTGGTCGTCCTCAAGGCGATCGGCGTCGTAATGGTCGGACTCTTCGCGGTGGCGAAGCTCGTGCTCTTCGGCGACCAGCTTCTCGATCCGGTTGGCGATGGTCTCGTCGGTCACGTCGCCAATGCTACGCCACTGATTAATCGGGGGTCGGCGGCGGCTGACGGCGGCGCCTTAGCGATGGTGGTTCACGACCTCGATGTTGTTTCCGTCAGGGTCGAGGAGGAACGCGGCGTAGTAGCCGGGGTGATACTGCGGACGCTCCCCCGGCTCGCCGTTGCTCCGGTGCCCGGCCCCCACGCCGGCCTGGTGGAAGCGCTGGACGTCTCCGTCGTCGTCGGTGGCAAACGCCATGTGGAGCTGCTCAGTCGGCGGTCCGGCCAGGAGCGAGAACGATCCGGTGGCGCCCCGGTACTGCACGCGCTCCGTCGTGTCCCGGTCCTTGCGGATGCCGGCGTGCGGCGCGATCGTGTCGTAGAAGGCCCGCGCGCGGTCGAGATCGGCGACCCGGATCCACAGGTGATCGACGATCCCGCCGCGCCGCAGAGCGTTGTCGTGGACGGCCTCGGCGCTGTTGCCGTCGGGGTCGAGCAGGAAGCCGCCGTAGTAGTCCTCGGCGTATTGCGGCCGTAGCCCGGGCGCACCGTCGTCGCGAAAACCCGCCTCGGTGCCCGCCCGCCAGAAGGCGTCGACCAGCTCGCGCGAGGGCGCCACGAACCCGACGTGCAGCCGCCGCGCGGGAGGATGGTCGGGATCGGTCGCGATCACGATGAAGTCCTGCCAGCGAGCGAACGTCTCGGTGCGCGCGCTCTGTTCGATCCCGAGCGCCTGGAGCACGGTGGTGTAGAAGCGTTCGGAGTCGTCGAAGTCACTGACCCGTATCGTCACGTGGTCGAACATGGCCCGGACAAGATACGAGCTACAGGCGGTGCTGTTCGACCAGGACGGCGTGCTGATCGACTCGGAGGGCGCGTGGGATGCGGCCCGCCGAGCCATCGTGGCCGAGAACGGCGGGCACTGGAAGCCCGCGGCGACCCGGGCGATGATGGGGATGAGCGCGCCCGAGTGGTCGCGTTACCTGCACGACGAGCTGGGAGTTGCGCTCGAGCCCCGGGAGATCAGCGACCCCGTCGTGGCTCACCTTCTGGCCGGGTACCGTCGTGCCTTGCCGCTGATCCCGGGGGCGGTCGCGGCGGTCAAGCGGATCGCGGCACGCTGGCCGGTGGCGCTGGCCTCCTCGGCCAACCGCGAGGTGATCGACGCGGTGCTGGCCGGGAGCGGCCTCACCGGAGTGTTCGGCGCGACGGTGGCGGGCGAGGAGGTGGCGAACGGGAAGCCCGCGCCCGACATCTACCTGCAAGCCGCGCACCGGCTCGGCGTGGACCCAGTTCGGTCGGCCGCGGTCGAGGACTCGACCAACGGGCTGCGCGCGGCGGCGGCCGCGGGGACATTGGTGGTGGCGTTTCCCAACCGGGAGTTCCCGCCGGAGCCGGCGGCGCTCGAGCTGGCGTCGGTCGTGCTCGACTCACTCGACGAGCTCTCACCGGAGTTGCTCGAGCGGCGGTAACGTGGCCTGATGACCGATCGCCAGAAGCGACTCTCGTTGGTCGCGGCGATCCTGGGCTCGTTCGTGGCGGGGCTCGACGCGACCGCCGTAAACGTGGCGCTGCCGGCGATCCGCGCCGATCTCGGCGGGGGGCTCGCCGGCCAGCAGTGGGTGTCGAACGCGTACCTGCTGACGCTGGGGTCGCTGATCCTGATCGGCGGCTCGTTGGGAGATCTGTTCGGAGAGCGGCGGGTGTTCTCGATCGGGGTGGGCGGCTTCGGCCTGCTGTCACTGGGGTGCGCGATCGCGCCCAGCATCGAGTTCCTCATCGCCTGCCGGGCGATCCAGGGCGCGTTCGGCGCGCTGCTCATGCCCAGTTCGCTGGCGGTGATCGTGGACGCCTTCCCGCGCGAGGAACGCGGTGGCGCGATCGGCTCGTGGACGGCCTGGTCGGGGATCGCGACCGTGATCGGGCCGCTCGCCGGGGGCTATCTCGTCGATGCCGTCTCTTGGCGGCTGATCTTCGCCGTGAACATCCCGTTCGTCTTGGCGACGCTGGCGATCGTGTCGATCGCCGTCCCGGCTCGGGCGCCCGGCGCTCCGCACACCCGAATCGATTGGGTCGGCGCCGTGCTCACCTTCCTCGGCCTGGCCGGTCCGGTGCTGGCGCTGATCCGCCAGCCGGTGGTGGGCTGGAGCAGCCCCGAGGTGTGGGCGCCCTTGATCGGAGGCCTCGCGCTGCTTGCCGCCTTCGTTCTCTGGGAGTCCCGGACCCCGAACCCGATGCTGCCGCTCGGCCTGTTCAAGCGACGCAACTTCACGGTCGGCAACGTGCAGACGTTCACCATGTACGGCGGGCTCAGCGTCACGTTCTTCCTGCTCGTGCTGTTCCTCCAGGAGGTGGCTGGCTACAGCGCACTGGACGCGGGCCTCGCGACGATGCCCTCGACGATCGTGCTGTTCCTGCTGTCCAAGCGGATGGGCCGTCTGGCGGACCGCTTCGGGCCTCGCCTGTTCATGGGCTTCGGGCCGCTGCTCGCAGCGGTCGGGCTGGCCCTGATGCTCCGGCTGGACGCGCACGTGTACTACTTCACCGACCTATTCCCGGCCCTGGTCGTGTTCTCGCTCGGCCTGGCCTGCACGGTGGCGCCGCTGACCGCCGCGGTGCTGTCCGACGCCGACGAGGGGAACGCCGGCATCGCCTCGGGGGTCAACAACGCGATCGCACGCGTGGCGGGGCTGATCGCGATCGCGTCGATCGGCGCGGTGATCTCGGCCCAGTTCAAATCGAAGCTCGAGGGGCATCTGGCCGGCGTCTCGTTGTCACCCGCCGCCCGGACCGCGGTGGCGCAGGCGCGACAGCAGACGCTGGCCCATGTCGACGCCGCGCGGGTCGGCGCAACCGTCGCCCACGCCGTGCAGGTGGCCTCGGTCGACGCGTTCCACGTGGGTATCGGGATCTCGGCGGTGCTCGTCGGGCTCGGCGGGCTGATCGGCCTGGTCGGGATCGTCAACCCGCGACGGGTCGTGCGCTGTGAGGACTGCGCCGGCGGCCAGCTGGCGGGACAACCGCGCGCGCTCGCTCTTGCTCGGCTGCGCCGAGCGGGATCTCAGGCTGCCACAGTGCTGGCGCGACGCTCCGCCTGAACGACGCGCGCCTGCCGGCTGTCCATCCACAGCTCCCAACGCCGGGACTCGGCGTTTCGCGGCTCGCGGAAGTGATACGGCCGGCGCCCCTCGAACTCCATGACCCGCATCCGGCAAGCGCCGCCGAGCACGGACGCGATCCGTCGGCGCGGCCAGCCGATCGCATCCTCGATCTGCGGGAAGGGCCGCGGCTGGTCGGGCGCCTCGGCCAACGCGGCGAGCAGCTCGCGCATCAGATCGCTGCAGCGATCATAGAAGCGCGCGATCTCGCCGTCGTGCGCCATCGCGTTGTCAGGCGCGTGCTCGAGTGTTGGCACGTTTTGGGAATGTACCCGTGTGAGCTCGATCCGCCCCTGCCACGACGACGAGCGCGCACAGATCCTGCGCATCATCAACCTCGCGGCCGAGGCCTACCGCGGCGTGATCCCGGCCGACTGCTGGCACGAGCCGTACATGCCGGCGGAGGAGCTCGAGCAGGAGATCGCGGCCGGGGTCGCGTTCTGGGGGTATGAGGCGGACCGGGAACTGCTCGGCGTGATGGGCATCCAGCCGGTGCGCGACGTCGAGCTGATCCGCCACGCCTACGTGCTCCCGGGGCGCCAGCGGCTCGGCGTCGGCGCCGCGCTGCTCGAGCATCTGATGGGCCTGGCAGAGCGGTCCGTGCTCGTCGGCACGTGGGCGGCCGCGGAGTGGGCGATCCGCTTTTACGAGCGCCACGGCTTCGAGCTGATCGCCCGGGAGGAGACGGCATCGCTGCTGCGCGCGTATTGGAGGATTCCCGATCGACAGATCGAGACCTCGGTCGTGCTGGCGGGACCGCCGCCCGATTGACGAGCCCGCCCACGCGCTGAAGATTCGCCGGCAGGGTGCCGATCACTTGGGGCGGCGGCTCCCCCGATCCAGGACACTCGTGGCCATCCAGTCAGCGAGCGCGCTCAGCGCCTACCTAACCGCAGACTCCTCCGCGTCGATCGGCGCCGGGATCCCCGAGCGGCCGACACCTGGAACTCCCGCGCCGGCGGGCGCCGGCGAGGGGAAGGTCGGTGCCGTGGATCGCGAGCAGGAGCAGGCACCCGAGGACGGCGGTCCTCCGAGCGTCGAGACCGCCCTCCCTCCCCTCTACGGGAGCAACGCCAGGTCCGTGGCGGCGGGTATGCGGACCGCCAGCCTCTCGCTATTCGCCTGAGCTCGCTCGGTTCAATTCAGGGTCTCGACCCCGACCCGAGGAGGACCGATGATCGCGCGCACCTGGCGCGGCGCCGTCCGGCAGACGGACGGCGATGCCTACGCGCACTACATGGCCGCCACCGGCCTGGCCGGCTACACGAGCACCGAAGGCAACCGCGGCGCGTGGATGCTCCGCCGCGACGTGGGCGAGAAGACCGAGTTTCTGATGTTCACCCTGTGGGACTCGATGGAGGCGATCAAGGCGTTCGCGGGCGAAGATCCCGACGTCGCGGTGTTCTACCCCGAGGACGAGCGCTTCCTGATGGAGCGCGACCACTTCGTCTCGCACTATGTGGTTGACGGGTACGCCGCACCCTGACAGCGGCGTGGTGATACAACGTGGCCATGCCGCGGGCGGTGCGGTTCGACTCCTACGGAGACGTCGACGTCCTGAACGTCGTCGACGTCGAGCGCCCGACGCCCGGCCCCGGTGAGGTGCTCGTCCAGGTCAAGGCCGCCGGCATCAACCCGGGAGAGGCGTCGATCCGCAAGGGCCTGCTGCACGACCGATGGCCGGCGACGTTCCCCTCCGGCGAGGGCAGCGACCTGGCCGGCGTGGTCGATGAGGTCGGACCCGGCGTGGATCAGTTTGCCGTCGGCGACGAGGTGCTCGGGTGGAGCGAGCGGCGCTCGAGCCATGCCGAGCTCGTGGCCGTGCCCACCGATCAGCTGATCCGCAAGCCCTCCGACGTGTCCTGGGAGGCGGCCGGGGCCCTGTACGTCGCCGGCGCCACCGCGTGGGCGACGGTGCGGGCGGTCGGCGTGTCGGCCGGCGACACGGTGGTGGTGTCCGGCGCCGCCGGCGGCGTCGGGTCGCTCGCCGTGCAGCTCGCCGTGAGGGCCGGAGGAAAGGTGATCGGCCTGGCCAGCGAGCATCACCACGAATGGCTGCGCGCCCACGGCGTGATCCCGGTGAGCTACGGCGAGGGCGTCGTCGAGCGGATCCGCGCGGCGGCCGGCGACGGTGTCGACGCGTTCATCGACACCTTCGGCGGCGGTTATGTGCAGATGGCGATCGAGGAGCTGGGGGTGGCGCCCGAGCGCGTCGACACGATCATCGACTGGGAGACGGCGGGGCGTTACGGCGCCAAGATCGACGGGAGCATGGTTGGGACCAGCACCGAGGTCATGGCCGAGCTGGCCGGCCTGATCGACCGAGGCGAGCTCGAGGTCCCGATCGCCGCGACGTACCCGCTTGATCAGGTGCGCGAGGCCTTCCGGGAGCTCGAGCAGCGGCATACGCTCGGCAAGATCGTGCTCACGTTCTGATCGGGGCTCAGTACGGGATCCGGCCGTGGGCGCGCCACGCCGCGAGCTGGAAAAGCGCCGCCGCCGGCACGTCCCGGCCGGACAGCACGCACGTGTGCCCTTGCCGCAGCCAGGTGACCACCCGCTGTCCGCCCGCGGTCGAGAACGACGCGAGCTGCGTGCGGGCGCGGGTCAGGGTGCGCACGCCGGCGCCGGTGGCCAGCGGCTTGCCCGAGACGATCGTGTAGGCGATCCGCTGCGCGCCGCGGCGATAGAAGACCGTGGTCATGACGCGGCCGTCGATACGGTCGGTCCGGGCGCCGGTGGCGCGCCAGCCGAAGCGATCCTCCCAGTAGGGGAACGGCAGGCCCGCCGCGCGCAGCCGGGGCAGCGTGACCCGGCCGTCGGGCGGCTCGGCCACGGTCGCGACCGCGGGGCGTGCGGCGAGCGTCGCCGCCTGCGCCACCGTGAGGCCGGGCTCGCCGCCGGCGATCAGGGCGAGGATCGTGGCGAGCGTGACCGCCGGGGCACCCAGGCCGAGACCGAGGCGTCGGGGCGTCAGCCAGCGTGCACGCCGGCGGGCCGGGCGCGCGCTCAGCGCGCGGTGGCGCATGCGCACGGACAGCGGGGCGCGCTCTCGCTGGGCGGCCGCTCGCGTCGCGGCCACCACCCAGCGCTGCTCGGACAACCGGCGCTGGAGCGCGGGCGAGCGCGCGACGAGCCACTCGGCGAGCTCGCGGCGCGGGCCCGCGAGCGTCCCATCGGCGAGCCGGGCGAGGTCGCGCTCAAGGGCGGTGGAGCGAGGGCGGCCGTGCCGATCGCGCATCGCGCCCTACCCCGAGGCCCCGGGGCGGCCCTCGTCGCCAAGCGCCTCCGCGAGCCGCCGGCGGGCCCGGTACAGCCGCGTCGTGATCGTCGCCTCGCGCACGCGTAGGGCCCGCGCCGCCTCGCGGTAGGACAAGCCCACCACGTCGATCGCGACCAGGGCCTCGCGGAACGGGTCGGGCAGCTTGGCGATCATCGCGTAGAGCTCGGAGGAGTTCAGCGCCGCCTCGGGCGCAGGGGCGTTCCGGTCCTCTACGCGGTCGAGCTCATCCGGGAGCGGATCGGGTCGCGGCCGGCGTGCCGCCGCGCGCAGCCGCGAGAAGTGCGTGTTGCGCAGGACGCGCAGGAGGTATCCCAGGTCCTCCTCGGAGCGAAGCATGCGCGGCTTCTGGAGGACGCGCGCGTAGGTGTCCTGGACGAGGTCCTCGGCATCCTCGCGGCTACCGCACAGCGCCCAGGCGGCGCGGTAGAGACGGTCGATGTGGTCGCCCAGGTGGTTGGGGTCGAGCTGGCGGGCCGGCGACCCGACGTTGGCGGAAAGCGCGAGCGCCTGTTCTGCGACGTGCACGCCCCGTAAGACGCCCGGTTCTCAGCGGACCTTCCCGGCGGACCCTCGTGGAACTTTGGCGATGCACCTGACAACTAGGGTGCAGCGCCAACGATCGGGCGCGACTAGATGATTGATTCCACGTTGGCCGGGACTGTTCGCCGAAGGCCACGGCGTCGGCTCGAGCCGTTCGCCGCAGGCTCCCCGCGCGGCGGGTGTATCGCCCCCGAGGTCTGCGGCGCCGGCGTGCTGCCTTTCCGAAGCAGAGGGACCCGGCATCCACCTGCAAATTCGGCCAATCGGCGCGTGATCGCAAGGCCTTGGCATCGTGTGCGTGTGGGGCATGCACACGATGCCAAGGCTCGCCCCGGGAGCACCGATTGGTGGGTTATGCAGGTCGGGGAGCGAGGGCGCGGTCCCCGAGCTCGACCGCCGCGCGCAGCTCAGCCCGCCAACGGGCAGCCGATCCGGCCGCCCGCGCCGCGGCGTCAATCATCTACTAAGCCGCGGGCAGGCTGAAACGCACGCGCGTCCCGACCATCGTGTCCGCGAGCCAGATGCGTCCGCCGTGCGCCTCGACGATCGCGCGCGACACCGCCAGTCCCAAGCCGGCGCCCGGGCTGGTCCGCGCCGCGTCGGTCCCGCCGCGGTAGAACGCCGTGAACACGCGCTCGCGCTCCTCCGGAGCGATCCCGTCGCCGGTGTCGGCCACCTCGAACTCGATTCCGCTGGCGACCGGCTCGGCGCGCACGACCACGCTTCCATCCGCCGGCGTGTGCCGGATGCCGTTCTGGATGAGGTTGAAGAGGACGCGCTGGAGCTTCTCGGGATTGGCGCGCGCCGGGCACAGCGTCTCGGGCACCTCGGCCAGCACGGCCACGCCCTTGGCCTCGGCCTGAAGGCGCATCGCCTCCACCGTCTCGGAGATCAACTCATGCAACGGCACCTGCTCGAGCGACCAGTTGATGTCGCCGGCCTCGAGCCGCGAGAGCTCGAACAGGTCGTCGATGAGCACGCCCAGCGCGTCGATGTGGGTGCCCATCCGGCGCAGGTAGCCGCGGCGGGTCTCGGCGTCCTCCACGATGTCGTCGCCGATCGCGTCCGCAAGCAGACGCAGCGAGGTGATCGGCGTGCGCAGATCGTGCGAGACGGCGGCGATCAGGTTCCGGCGGGCGGCCTCGGACTGGTCGCGGCGGGCCTCCTCCTCGCGCAGCTGGTGGATCATCGCGTTGGCCGCCGTGGCCAGCTCGGCCAGCTCGTCGTGGGCCGTGGTCTCGATCTTCACGTCGCGCCGGCCGCGTCCGACCGCGATCAGCCCGTCGCGGATCGCCTCGACGTCGCGCATGATCCCGCCGGCCACCGTGCGGGCGGCGACGATCGCGAGGAGTCCGGCGACGATGACGATCGCCGCCACGACCACGACCCCGCGAGTTGAGACCACCATCAGGGCGTCGCCCACGATCAGCGCCGCCAGGACCGGGGCCACCACGATCGCCACCACCAGCGCGAACTGGCGGCGCAGCGATCCGGCGCGCGCGCGGATCCAGCCTACGGGGCCGGGCGGTGTCATGGCTGGAACCGGTAGCCCACGCCCCAGACGGTTTGGATGTGACGTGGGCGCGCGGGATCGACCTCGATCTTCGAGCGCAGCCGGCGGATATGCACCGTCACCGTCGAGGTGTCGGTGTAGAACGAGTACTGCCACACGGCGTCCATCAGCTGGTTGCGCGAGAACGCCTGGCCGGGATGGCGGGCCAGGAACAGCAGGACCTCGAACTCGCGGTGCGTCAGCTGTACCTCCTCGCCGCGCACGTAAACCCTGCGCGCAGAGGGGTCGATCGTCATCTCGGTGAGCTCCATCAGCGCCTCCTGCGCCCTGGCGGTGTCGAAGCGGCGGAGCACCGCGTCGACCCGGGCCACCAGCTCGGCGGGCGAGAACGGCTTGACCACGTAGTCGTCGGCGCCCAGACGCAACCCGATGACGCGGTCAGACTCCTCGCTCTTGGCCGTCAGCAGGATCACCGCGATCCGGTCGCGGTCCTGGTCGCGCAGACGGCGCATGACCTCGAGACCGTCGATCCCGGGGAGCATCAGGTCGAGCACCACCAGGTCGGGGCGCTGGGTGGCGGCGGCGTCGAGCGCCTCGCGGCCGTCGGCGGCAACGCACGTCGCGTAGCCGGCGCGGTTGAGGTAGCGCGCCACCACCTCGGTGATCGTCGGCTCGTCGTCGACGACGAGCACCGAGCCCCGAACGTGGTTCTCCATGTTCCGGATTGTCGCAGTGCCATGGCGCCGATTCGAGCGGCCGGGCCGGCATTCATCGCCTGTTCAGATCCTCGGCGCAGGCGAGAGCGGGTGCGGGTCCTCGCGATCGAGCCGTATAGGCGCCACTCGGCCGGAACTCGCGCACAACCTCGGGGAAGCAACCCGCGGCGACCGGCGTCCTTGAGAGCACCATGAAACACCTGCGCATTCCGCTCGCCGCCGTCCTGCTCACCCTGATCGTGAGCGCGTGCGGATCGGCGTCCTCCACCTCCACCACACAGAGCACGAGCGCCGCGGCCACCGCCGCCACGACAACGTCCTCGACGACCACAACGACGGACACGACGCCGAAGCCCAAGCCCAAGCACCACGTTCACCACAGGCTGTCCGCCCACAAGGCGACAGTGGCGGCGACCACGCACACGACCACGACGACCGCGCCACCCCCGCCGGTGACAACCATGACCCACACGGCGACGACCCCACCGCCGCCACCGCCAACCACGACCCACACCGCAACGACTCCGGCGCCGCCACCGCCGACGCCGACCACGCACACGAGCGCGACGCCGATGCCGATGCCGACCAGCAGCTGCATTCCGCAGAACGGCGGCGGCGACGACGACTCGGACAACCACGGCGCCCCGAGCGACGGCGACGGCTGCCTGTAGACCCGCTTAACCGGGCGCTGAATGACAAGTGGCTTGAGTCGCCCGTAGTTATCCTGCGGACCACCAAGTGGTCGGCGACATCCTCTGGACCCCTCCCGCGGACTGGCGGGATACGACCGAGCTCGGCCGGTTCACGAACTGGCTGCGCGAGCACGGGCGCGGAGATTTCGCCAGCTTTGAGGAGCTCCACCGCTTCTCGGTGACCGATCTCGAGGGCTTCTGGGGCGGGCTGTGGGAGTTCTACGGGATCCGCGCGCGGAGCCCGTACGAGCGCGTGCTGGCCGAGCGCACGATGCCGGGCTCGAGGTGGTTCACGGGGGCGAAGCTCAATTACGCCGAGCACCTGGTGGGTAGCGAGGATGATCTTGACCGGGTCGCCGTGGTGGCCAGGTCGCAGACCCGGCCGCCGCGTGAGGTCACGTTCGGCGAGCTGCGCGAGCAGGCCGGCCGGGTGCGGGCGGGGCTGCAGCGCCTCGGCGTCGGCTCCGGCGATCGCGTGGTGGCGTACATGCCGAACATCCCGGAGACGCTGGCGGCGTTCATCGCCACCGCCAGCCTGGGCGCGATCTGGGCCACCTGCGCACCGGAGTTCGGCGCGCGCAGCGTGATCGGCCGCTTCGGGCAGATCGAGCCGCGCGTGCTGCTCACCGTCGGCGGGTACAGCTACCGCGATCGCTACGTCGACCGGCGGGCCGAGGTCGAGGCGATCCGGGCCCGGCTGCCGACGCTCGAGCACGTGATCAGCGTGCCGTACGGCGACGCGGACGTGCCGGACACGCTCAAATGGGAGGACCTGACGGCGGAGAGCGCGCCGCTCGAGTTTGATCCGGTCCCCGTCGAGCACCCGCTGTACATCCTGTTCTCCTCGGGCACCACCGGCCTACCCAAGGCGATCGTTCACGGCCACGGCGGTCAGCTGATCGAGCACCACAAGAACCAGGGAATCGGCTGGGATCTCAAGCCCGGCGGGCGTCTTCTGTGGTTCTCCACCACCGCGTGGATGATGTGGAACGCGCTCGTCTCGGCGCTGCTGTTGCGCTCCTCGATCGTGATGCTCGACGGCGACCCGGCCTGGCCCGACCTGCTCGAGCAGTGGCGGCTGGCCGAGGAGCTGAAGCCCTCCGTCATGGGCGTCAGCCCGGCCTACCTGATGGCGTGCCGGAAAGCCGGTATTGCACCCGGTCGCGAGTGCGACCTCTCGAGCATCCGGATGCTGTGCACGGCGGGGTCACCGCTGCCCGCCGAGGGCTACCTGTACGCCTACGAGCAGCTCGGACCGCAGATGCTGCTCAACAACGGCTCGGGCGGCACCGACGTGTGCACCGGCCTGGTGTCAGGCAGCTACGCCCAGCCCGTGTATGAGGGCGAGATCACCGGTGCCTGCCTCGGGGTCGACGCACACGCGTTCGACCCCGACGGCAACGAGGCGCCGCCGGGTCAGCTCGGCGAGCTCGTGATCACTTCGCCGATGCCCTCGATGCCGGTGGTGTTGTGGAACGATCCCCAGGGTTACCGCTACCGGAGCTCGTACTTCGACATGTACCCCGGCGTGTGGCGCCAGGGCGACTGGATCATGTTCACCGAGCGCGGCAGCTGCGTCCTCACCGGCCGCTCCGACGCGACCCTGAATCGCGGCGGCGTGCGCCTCGGCACCGGTGAGTTCTACGCCGTCGTCGAGGACATCCCCGAAATCATCGATGCGCTCGTGGTGCACCTCGAGGACCCGGGCGGCGGCGCCGGCGAGCTGCTCCTGTTCGTGGTGCCGGCGCCCGGCGAGACGCTCGACGATCCGTTGCGCCAGCGGATCGCCCGCGCGCTTCGCACCGAGCTCTCGCCCCGCCACGTGCCCGACACGATCGTGTCGGTGCCGGGGATCCCGCGCACGCTCACGGGCAAGAAACTCGAGGCCCCGGTGAAGCGGATCCTCCGCGGCGAGGCGGCTGAGCGCGTGGCCAGCCGCGACTCGCTGGTCGATCCGGCCGCGCTCGACGCGTTCGTGGCACTCGCCGGCGAGCGATTCGCCGCAGAGGAAGTGGTCAGCGGCACGCCGTAGCGGCGCTAGGATTGGGCGCCAGGACCGGACGACTGGAGAATGGTCGGCGGCGCCTGACGGCGGCGCTTTAGTCCGTCCGAGAGGGAGATCGACAGAGAGGAATCCGTTCTGGCCGACGCACTTGCATCTGCTGTGGCGTCAGCTCCCGCGGTCCGCGAGCCCGAGCGCTGGCGCGTGGCCGGTGGCCAAACCGCTCGCCGGCTCGACGCCTGGTCGGACATCCTCGCCACCACCCACCTGGCCTTCGAGGTTCACCCGACGGATCGGACCCCCGAGGAGTTCCAGGGGGCCGTCACCCGCCGCCCGATCGGTGACCTGATGCTGGTCGACTGCGCGGCCTCCCCGTTTCTTGGGCACCGGGGCCGCGCGGTGATGACGCCGCAGACCCGGCAGGAGGACATCCTAGGGTTCCAGTTCGTCTGCAAGGGGATCGAGACCGTCCGCGAGGGCTCACGTGCCCTGGCCCTGCAGGCGGGTGACGTGGTCCTATGGGACGGCCATCAGCCGACCGACGTCGAGATCGTCGAGGCCTTCCACAAGCGCACGCTGCTGTTCCCGCGCGAGCGCGTGCTCGCCGTATGCCCGCGGCTCGCCGATCTGCGCGCGCTGCCGCCGCTCGACGACAACGGCCCGGCGCGGCTGCTCGTCCGCTACATGAACGCGCTGGCGATCGAGCAGCCCAGGCTCGAGGGCGCGGCCGGGGTGGCCGCCGCCAACGCGGCGCTCGAGCTGCTCAGGGCCGCGGTGGAGCCGTGCATGCCGACCAGCCGGACCGCGGCGCGCGAAACGATGCGCGCGGACATCAGGCGCTTCGTGCGGACCCATCTCCAGGATCCCGAGCTGGGACCGGCGTCGATCGCGCGGGCGTACTCGATCTCGGTGCGCGCACTCCACGCGCTGTTCGAGGACGTCGACGCGTCGGTGGCCGGATTGGTGCGCTCGGAGCGGCTGGCCCGCTGCCTCGAGGATCTCCAGCGCCCCAACGGAGGGTCGGTGACGGACATCGCGTTCCGGTGGGGGTTCTGCGACGCCGCGCACTTCTCGCGCGTGTTCAAGCGCGCGTACGGGATCACGCCGAGCGACGTCCGCCAGCAGGCGCTCAGCGGACGCGCGGAGCGCTAGCGCCGGTCGACGACCCGAACGGCCTTGCCCTCGCTGCGGGGTATCTCGCCGGGTTCGCGCACCGACACCGCGATCCGCACACCGGTGGCTTCTTTGAGATTTTTTTCCAGGGTCTGCTTAAGGCCAACGCGGTCGCCATCGAGCGTGCTGGGCTCGCACTCGAGGGTCAGCTCGTCCATCGGCCCGGGGCGCTCGAGGACCAGCCGCCAGTGGGGTGCGACCCCGTCGACGGCGGTGAGGATCTGCTCGACGTGCGACGGGTACAAATTGACCCCGCGGATGATCATCATGTCGTCGCGACGCCCGCCGAGCTGGGTGAGCCGCACCGTCGTGCGTCCGCATGGGCATGGCTCGGTCGCGATCGCGCCGAGGTCGCCGGTGCGGTAGCGGATCAGCGGCAGCGCCTCCTTGGTCAGCGTCGTGAACACGAGCTCGCCCACCGTCCCCGGCGACACCGGCGAGCCGTCGTCCGGGTCGATCACCTCGACCAGGAAGTGGTCCTCCTGAACGTGCAGCCCGTCGCGGACGAGCAGGCACTCGGTGGCGACGCCGGGGCCGCACATCTCCGACAGGCCGTAGAAGTTGATCGCCTTGATTCCGAGGGCACGGTCGATCTGGGCCCTCAGGCCCTCGGTCCACGGCTCGCCACCGAACAGCCCGAGCTCAAGCGCGGTGGACGCCGGGTCGACGCCTTCATCGGCCAGCGCCTGGGCGATCACGAGCGAGTACGAGGGCGTTGCGACGAGCACATGGGCGCCGAGATCGCGCAGCAGCATCGCTTGCCTCGCGGTGCGCCCGCCCGATACCGGCACCACGGTGGCGCCGATCCGCTCGCCCCCCTGGTGAAAGCCGAGGCCGCCCGTGAACAGGCCATAGCCGTTGGCGTTGTGGATCACCATGCCGGGCCGGACGCCGGCCATCGTCATCGAGCGGGCCATCAGCTCGGTCCAGGTCTCGAGATCGGCGGTGGTGTAGCCGACCACGGTCGGCTTCCCGTGCGTGCCGCTCGACGCGTGCACGCGCACGAGCTGTTCGCGCGGCACGGCCAGGAGCCCGAAGGGGTAGCTCTCGCGCAGGTCGTCCTTGACGAAGGATGGGACGGCGCGCAGATCGCCGAGAGCGGTTATGTCGGTCGCGTCCGTGATTCCGGCTTGTGCCAGGCGATCGGCGCCGAGCGGCTGGCCGGCCAGCACGCGGCCGACGGTGTCGCGCAGGCGCTCCAGCTGAAGCTCGGCGAGCCGCTCGCGCGGGAGGGTCTCGACGGCATCCCAGATCCTGGCTTCAGAGGCGGCGGCGGTCAGCGCTCCAGTGCTCCTCCAGGTTGCGCACGAGCGCGGCGCTCAGATGGCAGTAGGCCTGCTCGCGCGCGTAGTTGGACATGTACTCGCGGAACAGGTCGAGCGGCTCCTGCCCGACCCGGATCGCGCTGCGATTGGCGGAGGCGTTGATCAGGCCGGAGCTGGTCAGCGCGTCGACGCGGTTCTCGATCGCCGCGTCCATGTCCCCCGGCTCGACGATCTCGTCGCAGATGAGGTCGGCGTCGGGCGCGCCGGCCGTCCACTCGCGGCCCGACAGGATCGCCTGCCGGGCCGCCCGGTCGCCCACCGACCGCCACAGCCGCAGGTTGGACGCACCGGGGATGATCCCCTCCTTGCGCGCGGGCAGGTAGAGCCGCGACCCGCGGACGGCGATCACGTGGTCCATCACGTGCAGGAGCTGGCACGCGCCACCGATGGCGAACTTCTCGACGCCCGCGATCCACAGCTTCTCCAAGCCGCCCGTGAGCCCGCGGTAGATCTTGTTCACGTAGCCCAGATCGCGGATCAAATAGAACAGGAAGTCGATCCGCCCGTAGTAGAGGTGGGTGAGGTTGATGCCGGCGCCGAACGGGCGCTCGCCGGCGTAGCGCGGATGGTCGACCACCCCGCCACGGAGTACCCCCACCTCGATGTCTGGATCGAGCGTGACCAGGTCGACGGCGGCCTCGGTGGCGGCCAGTGTGGTGTCGTCCTCGGCGTTCAGGTGGCGGGGGTTGCAGAGCTCGAGCACGCCGGCGCGCCCGTGGCGGGTGACGCGCGCTGCGCCCAGGTCGATGGAGCCGCTGATCCGCAGCTCCTCCGCGTGCTCGAGCGCCAGGTCCGTCGGTCGCAGCATCGACTCGACCAGGTGGCGGCCGGTGCGCGGGTTGGCCAGGAACTCGCTCGCGAGCAGTCCCTGGTTCAGCTCGAGTCCGTGCTTGTCGGCGAGCTTGCGCGCGCGCTCGGCTTCCATCTCCGCCCGGGTCGGCGCCACCCCGGGAACGCGCTCGGCCGCCGCGTAGAGAAGGTCGTCGAGGCGGAGCGGCCGGGTCGCGCCGGCGGTGAGCTCGTCGTAGAGCACCTCGGCGGTCAGCCCGTGTTCGGCGAGAACGGTGGCGGGCGTCGGCTGCTCGGTCGTGGCCATGGGGCGGTTCGGAGCATAAGGCTCATGCAAAATAGGGCGCCGACTGGGACATGTCGGCGGCGCCTGACGGCGGCGCGTTCGGAGATGCCGAGAGCGGAGAAAGGTGGCCATGGCCCGATTGCATGACAAGGTCGTCCTCATCACCGGGGGCGAGAGCGGAATCGGGCTCACGACGGCGCGGCTGTTCGTGTCCGAAGGCGCGAGCGTGCACCTCGTCGGAATCGACGAGGCCAAACTAGTCGCCGCCGTCGACGAGCTCGGGCAAGCCAACGCGTTCTCATCGGTTGCCGACGTCACCGACGAGCTCGCGGTGGCGCGCGCGATCGCCGCCGGCGTTGATCGCTACGGACGATTCGACGTCGTCGTAAGCAATGCCGGCATCAGCGGCGCGGTCGCCCCCATCGTCGACTACCCATCCGACGTGTTCTCGCGCACACTCGCGGTGCATGTGGTCGGTGCCTTCCACGTCCTCAAGCACACGATCCCGCACATCCCCGACGGCGGGAGTGTGATCATCACCTCAAGCGTGGTCGGCCTGATCGGGCCGCCCGGGGTATCAGCCTACGTCGCCGCCAAGCACGCCCAGGTCGGCCTGATGCGGACTGCCGCCAAGGAGCTCGCGCCGCGCCGCATCCGGGTGAACACCATCCACCCCGGTCCGACCTCGACTCCGTTCCAAGACGACATCGAGATGCGCGCCACGCACCTGCCACGCGACGAAGCCGCCAAGGCCTTCGACGCGATGATTCCGCTCGGTCGTCACACGACCCCCGAGGAGATCGCGCAGGGCATGCTCTATCTGGCCGCCGACGAGAGCGCGATGGTCACGTCCCACAGGCTGTCGATCGATGGCGGCATGAGCGGCTGATCGCACCCGCCGGGACGTTCTCACAGCGCTTTCAGCAGCTCCGCCACCCCGTCGATGACCGCATCGGGCCGGTGGCGGTCGGGGAGCTTGTCGAGGTCGACCTGACCGCTCATGCCGCTGCGCACGAGCACGGTGCGCGAGCCGCCCATGCGGCCGAGGGCGATGTCCATGCTCGCGTCGTCACCGATCACGGCGATCTCGCTCGTCGGCAATCCGAGGCGCACAGCCACCTCCTCGACCGCGGCGCGCGACGGCTTGCCGACGATCCGCGGCCGGGCGCCGGTGACCTTGGCGATGCCGGCGGTGACCATCGCTCCGCGGCTGTAGATGATCCCGTTTGCGCCGCTGTAGCCGCGGGCGTAGCTGCCGGTGAGCAGGGGCGCGCCGCGGGCCACGGCGCGGGCGGCGTGGTCCATGTCGCGCAGCTCGACCTCGTCGACGTGGGCGACGAACACCACCTCGGCGTCGTCGCCATGCGTTTGCGGGATGCCCGCCGCGACCATCCGCGCCCGGATCACGTCGTGGGCGAAGAACAGCGCCGGACGATCCGGGTAGTGGCGGCGGATGTAGGTGATCGCGCTCTCGACCGGGGTGAGCATCTCGTCGTCATGCACCGGTATGCCGTCCTCCCGCAGCGCGCGGGCCATCGTCTCCGCGGTCACGTGGCTGCCGTTGGTGAACACGGCGAGCGGGCGGCCCGAGGCACGGATCCGCTCGAGCACCTCGACCGCGCCGGGCTGCGGGTGGGCGCGGCCGTCGGGGCCGCGGTGGGCGAGGGTGCCGTCGACGTCGAAGACGAAGCCGCGGACGCCGTCGAGGAGACCGTCAAACACGGCGCCACACCACCGTGTCGCCGTCCTGGGTCAGTTCGAACTGCGAGATCGCCGGTCGCTTGGCCAGCTCCTGCAGGAGCGAGACGACTGGGCTGCGGCCGGGCCGCGCCGCCGGCGCCGGCGCCTGTTGTCCGCGCGCTGCGACCATCGCGTCGACCTGCTCTTCCGGCATGGTCAGCCTGAGCAGCAACTCCTCCTCCGAGATGCGTCGGCCGAAGCGCTCGCGCGCGCCCTCGAGGCTGATCGGCTTCAGATCGCGCAGCTTGCCCACCTGCGGACGCGAGAGAACCTTCTCAGCGATGTCCGGGTCGACCGGCGCCGGCGCCTCACCGTAGTGGCCAAGGAAGTAGCGCACGGTCTCGTCGGAAACGTTCGCCCAGCGCTCCGGGTCGATCACGTTCCGCACTGCCTGGTTGGCCATGAACTGCGAGACCGGCGTGACCAGGATCGGGTAGCCCATCTCGGCCCGCACACGGGTGATCTCCTCGAGCACCGCGTCGAACAGCTCGGGACGGCGCAGCTCCTCGAGCATCCGCCGGGTTGTGGTCACCATCCCGCCGGGCAGTTGGTGGTGGTAGTAGACCGCGTCGAACTCGCGCGGCTGGCCGGCGGGAAGGCCTTTGGCTCGGGCCAGCTGCCGGAAGTGCCCGGCGACGATGGCCTCGGCCTCGAGGTCCAGTCGGTGCGAGTACCCGTTCACCTCGAGGTTGCGCACCGTGCTCGCCACCTCCGGCTGCGAGGTTCCGCGCGACAGCGGTCCGGATGCGGTGTGCACGACCTCGAAGCCCGCCTTCACGCCCTCGACGTAGACGATCGGGGCGAGGCCGATCGTGCAGTGGCTGTGGAGCTCGACGGTCCGCTCGCCGGCGGCGGCGATGAAATGCGGCGCCAGTTCCCGCACCGCGTCCACCGTCAGCAGCCCGCCGGGGTCCTTGAGATACAGGCGGTCCATGTGCGCGCAGTCGGCCAGTGCGCCGGCGCGCTCGGCGTAGTAGGAGTGGGTGTGCACGTCGCTGATCGAGTACGTGAGCCCGATCACCACCTCCTCCATCCCCTGTCCCTTGGCCAGCTCGGCGACACGCTCGAGGCGCCTTACGTCGTTGGAGGGGTCGGCGATCTGCAGGCGCCTGATCCCGTTGCGCACCACGAGCTTGAAGACCAGCTCCATCACGTCCTCCTCGGCCGGCACCCACGCGATGAAGCGCAGGCCGGGGGTGATCATGCTGAGCGGCGTGTTCGGCATCGCCGCGCTCACCAGGCGGATGCGCTCCCACGGGTCTTCGCGGTGGAAGCGCACCGACACGGCCATGTGCGTGCTCGAGGTGAAGTCGCAGGCGTGGTAGCCGACCCGGTCGACCGTGGGCGCGGTCGCAAGCACGTCGGGCGTGGTCAGGCCGGTGGCACTCCACAGGCTCTGGTTGCCGTCGCGCATGGTGGTGTCGACGAACTCGATCGTCCTGCCGGCGCTCATACGATCGCCCGCTCCAGCCAGTCGGTGGTGACGGCGCCGCGACGGAAGTCGTCATGGCCGAGGACGCTGATGAGCAGCGTGCGGTTGGTCTCGACGCCCTCGACGTCGAGGTCCTCGAGCGCCTCAAGCAGCACGTCGATGGCGGCGTCTCGCCCCTCGGCGTGCCCAATCAGCTTGGCCATCAGCGAGTCATAGAACGGCGGAATCGACGCCCCCGGGTAGAGGTGGCTGTCGACGCGCAACTGAAGCAGCTCGGGCACCGAGAACAGCGACAGCGTGCCCGGGCTCGGCGCGAA
>DASPPG010000107.1:0-7874 GCA_035625625.1 Solirubrobacteraceae bacterium | reverse complement strand
GCTCTCGCGCGTGCTGCTGTCGCTGACCGACACGCACGCGGACGCGGGGATCGCACCGTCCCGCGACGGTGCCGGGCGGGGTCGGCTCGGGTCGGTCGTCGCGCCGGTCAGGGCGGGCGCGCGGCTTGCTCAGGCGGGCGTTCACGAGGGCATCGAGATCCTCACTCACCCGACCTCCGAGCTGCCGGCGCTCGCCTCGCGCGGGACCGCCGACGCGGCAACGCTGGCGAAGCTGCTTTTGACCGGGTCCGACGCGAAGACCGTGCTGAGCGCCAAGCCGGGAGTGTCGCGCCGGGTGACGTGGTCTGAGCGGATCCCGCTTGATGACCTCAAGGCGATCGGTCACGCGACCGGCACGACCGTCAACGACGTTCTGACCGCGGCGATGACCGGCGCGTTGCGCCGCTACCTGCTTGGCCGCGACAGCCTCGTCGATGAGATCCGCATGACGGTTCCCTACAACCTGCGGCCGCTCGACGAGCCGCTCCCGCGCGAGCTGGGCAACCGCTTCGGCCTCGTGTACCTGACGCTGCCGGTCGGGATCGCCGACCCCGCCGACCGTCTCGCCGAGGTGCATCGCCGGATGGACGCGATCAAGCACTCACGCGAAGGCGGCCTGTCGTACGCGATCCTCGAAGCTGTCGGCCTGACCCCGCGCCAGATCGAACAAAGCCTGCTCGACGTGTTCACGCAGAAGACCAGCGCGGTGCTGTCCAACACCCTGGGCCTGCGCGAGCCGGTCTATTTCGCGGGTAGCGAGATCGCCGGCGTGGTCCCGTGGGTCCCGGCCGCGGGAACGATCGGGATGGGCATCGACATGATGAGCTACAACGGCGGTGTGACCGTCAGCCTGCAGGTCGACGCCGGGCTCATCCCCGACCCGGACACGATCATCGCCGACTACGAGCGCGAGGTCGAGACGCTCCGCCAACTCGAGCCCGCCAGACCCGCCACGCGAGAAAAGGGCACGACCGCCGTCCACCCGACCTAGCCCGCCACGCGAGAAAAGCGAACCCGAGCGTGCCGCAGGCGAACAGGCGTTCGCCCAATTACGACAAGATCTCTTAGCGCGCTTACTTCATCTCCCTCGAGAAGGTGGAGGAGACGATGTCGCGAACTGGCTGCGGGCCGAGCGCGAGCTGGCGACGGCGTGACCACGGTGTGCGTGCGCCTCGACGATCCCCTGTGTTCGTCACCGTAAAGCTCGCAGCGGGCGTCTCTCCGCCTTCCCGCTTTCGGTCGCCGAGAGGTCTGACGGTCCGCTCCGGATCGGCACCTGCGTAGCGCGGAAACCGAGCACGCATATCTCCACGTGCTAGCACGCTGGCTGCTAGCGATCGCGTCAGAGCGGAAGTCCGCCGCGCCGAACACGCACTTCTCCTCCGTCGCCGTACGAGCGGTTCTTTGCTGACTGCTGCATCCAGCTGCTCGGCCGCCAAAGAAGCCAGTCCGAGCGCCCGGCTCGCCTGGCCGGTGAGCCCGGATCGTCAGCACGCCGGCGTCGAGGTCGACGTCGTCGCAGTCCAGGCCGAGCGCCTCGGAGATGCGCATGCCGGTAACCGCGAGCAGCCCGATCACCGTCCCGTGCAACATCGCGCGGCGCTCGGGCCGCAGCCCGGCCGCCTCGGCGAGCAGCCGGCCGATCTCCTCGTCGGTGTACAGGTACGGGATCGCGTAGCGCTTGCGGTGCAGCAGCAGCCCGGTCGGCGGGATGTCCGTCGCCGGCTCGATCGTGCGGAGATAGACGGCAAAGCCCGTGACCATGGACAGCCGCGCGGCTTTCCAGCCCTCGGTGCCGCGGGTGTCACATGCCCACTGGAGCGCCAGCTCGGTAGTGATCGTTGAAGCGCCGGCGCGCTCGAGAAAGGACACGAAGCTTTCGAGCGCCCACTCATGCTCCCGGAGCTTGAACCCGAGCGCCCGACGGGTAGTCAGGTTGTCGACGACAGCGTCACGCAGCGTAATCACGACACGCTCCCGGGCCACCGGCGGGCGAGCTCCCTGAGCCGCTCCCAATCGACCTTCGCGTAGACCACGGTCGTCGCATGCCGGCGGTGGCGCAACGAGGAGGTGACTTCCTCAAGCGGAGCACCCGCCCGGAGCACCTCGGTCGCGACCGTGTGGCGCAGGGAATGCGCCCCGACTGGTTCGAGCCCGGCCCGCTTGCACGCGGCGCGGACCAGCATCCCGATCGCTCCGTCACCTCCGGTCAGCGGCCCGAACGGGGCGCGCGCCCTAAGAAACAAATGCGGATGCTTGCGGTCGGGGCGGCCGTGGCGCAGGTAGTCGACAAGCGCCTCGCCGACATCGGCCGGCAGCGGCAGCCGCTCGTGCCGGTCGCCCTTGCCGCGCACGATCAGCTCTCCGGCGCGCCAGTCGATGTCCGCCAGCTGAAGCTTCGCGACCTCGCACGCTCGCAGCCCAAGGCGCGACAGCATCAACACAATCGCGAAGTCGCGGCGACCGACCGCGGTCGTCCGATCGCAGCCGGCCATCATCCGGCTCACCTGCTCAGTTGGAATCGCCTTCGGTAACGACGCAGCCCGCCACTTCGCGACCCCAGGCACCGCGCCCGTGAGGTCGGCCGACATCAGCCCCTCCACGAATACGAACCGCAACAGCCCGCGCAGCGAAGTGACCAGCGCACAGCTCACCCTGTAGCTGCGGCGTCGGCACTCGGCCAGCACGAACGCCGTCATATCGCCCGCCGTGACGCGGTCAAGCCCGCCGCCGTCACGATCAAGACGGCCAGCTAGAAACAGACGCGCGATCCGCGTGTACTCGTAGACCGAGCTCGAGTCACGCACCAGGCCACGCTCCCGCGCCAGATACTCGACAAACTCGCAGACCAGCAACTCGACGGGGTCGATAACCACCGGTGCCTTCGGCTCCGGCACCAGACCGACCCGCCGAAGGTAGTCCACCAGCTGGCGCTCGGACGTCGGCGAGCACCACTGCACCCCCGGATACGAGACCCGCACGATCCCAACGAACTCCGCGACCAACGCCTCCGTCAACTGTCGCGGCTCGACACCACGCGAGGCGATCCACTCGCTCAGCGCTGCCATCAGCCGCATCCGCGCGCGGACCGCGGTCCACTCATACCCACACTCCCGCAACTCGACCCAGAAGCCGCTCGCGAACGGATACAACGGCCCTCCCACCGGGGACGGCACCGACTTGCCCATCAGCCGGACAACACGAGCGGCGAACGAAACCCGAGCGGTCAGGCGCGCAACTTACGCCGAGTTGAACGGCAAACGACCCCGCTGCTGAGCAGCATCACACGCTCATCAGCCGTACGTTCGGCATAACGAACACCCCGGCATAACGTGGCCAATGCCGAATTCGGCATTGCCCGCGGCGAATCATCAGCGACCCACGGCGGGGATCGACATCGGTCTCGTTGAGCGCCAGCGCCTCGGAGATCCGCAGGCCCCGCGCCACAGCACTGCGATCAACGCGCGGATCCGAAGGCCGTGGCGGTCTTGGCCGGCCTGGCGCATGACCAGGATGATTTCCTCGGCCCGGGGCGAATCTGGCGGGTACTGCATCCCCTTGTTATGCGGTGCGCGACCGGCGAGGTACCCGGGCCTGGTGGCTGGCGATCGCCGTCGGCCCGCGGCGTCGAACAGCACGATCGAATCGTTGGACATGAGCGGCTCCTCTCGAGTAGCACCACGGCCAATCCGCGACGCATCACCGCCCATCCTCGACCCGGCGAGACCCGCCGCCAACAAGATTCCTCAAGCTTCTGCTTTGGGCCATCGCCGACCCAGAGCGGGAGCAATTCCGAGCCACACCGCCACGCTCATCATGGCTGTGCGTTCGTGAGAGCAGACGTCGGGAGAGGCCGGAACCGTTCGGCCAGTAAGCAAGTCAAGTCGGTTTTGGTGGTGTGAGTGTTCGTCGGTAGTGGCTGTCGTAACCAGTTGGCGGAGGTCGTCAGCGGTCAGTTACCCGCTGTGTCGCTCTTCGCCGTCGCGGCCGTGCTGGACGTTTGACCGGTGCGCGCAGCTCCTCGATTCCGTCGTCTATCCCGCGAACCAGGACGTCGAGGTCGTGCATTGACCGCGCGTCCGCGTTGATCCCGAACGTCACCAGCCCGTCGTAGGAGAAAATGGCGATGCCGACGGCGTGCTCGGCCGCGAGCGGCACGATCGGATGAACCTCGCGCAGTGGCGCACCGAACGAGTAGAGCGTCTGTCGCGGGCCGGGGACGTTCGTGATCGTGACCGCGAACAGACGCGTCGAGAACGCGGTCCGGGCCAGCGCAGCGCGCACCACGACCGGCGGCGCCAGCCCGGCCAGATCGAGCAGCGTGGTCGGTCCGATGGCGGCGTGCGAGGCGGCCAGTTGCGAGGTGGCCTCGTGAATCTGGCGCAGGCGAAGGGCGGCCAGCGGCTCGGCCACCGGCAGCTCGACGAACACCGAGCTGACGCGGTTACCGCTCCTGGAGCGGTCCGAGGCGTCGCGCACGTTGACCGGCACCATCGCCCGCAGCCCGCGCGCGGGCAGCTGTTCGCCGCGCTCGAGCAGCAGGCGACGCAGCCCGCTGGCGCAGGCGGCGAGCGCGACGTCGTTGACGGTTGCATCGAGTCGCCGGCCGATCTCCTTGAGGTCGGCCAGCGACGCCCGGACCAGGGCGAACCGGCGGTCCTGGCCGATCGGGACGTTCAGCGACGTACGCGCCGCCCCGGCAAGGCCCTCGCGGACGAGCAGCGAAGCGAGCGAGCGCGAGCGCTCAAGAGCCTCCCGCGGATGCAGCGCGGCGTGCACAATGGCCGAGCCAGCTTGCGCCCCCGCCTTGGCGGTCTGCACCACCGGGTCGACCCGGTGGTGCGACGGCTCGCCGTTCGGTCCAACCCACGGCGCCTCTACGACCGCTGCCGGGCGCTCGGGCGAGCGACTCATCGTGAGGTCCATCATGCCCGCCGACCCGACGCCGTCGACCAGGCAGTGGTGGATCTTGGACGCCAGCGCCCAGCGGCCACCCTCCAGGCCCTCGATCAGCACCAGCTCCCAGAGCGGCTTGGTTCGATCGAGCGGATGGGAGAAGTACTCGCCCGTCCACTCGAACAGCTCCCGGTCGCCCCCCGGCGCTGGCAGCGCCGCGTGGTGAACGTGGTCAGCGATATCGAAGCGCTCGGCCGGCACCCAGCACGGGCGCGCGAGGCGACCGGTGCGCGTAGTCGATAGCCGCTGCGTGTAGCGCGTGAGCTGCCCCAACTGCTCGAGACGGCTCGCGCGCAGCTCCGATATCGACGGCACGCCACCCTCGGGCAGCGGGTCGAACACCAGAATCGCGCCGATGTTCATCAGCGCGCCCGGCTCCAGTTCCTCGAGTTCGAGAAACGTCTCGTCGAGCGCGCTCAGCACATCGGCCATGCGGCGAGGCTACGTGTCGGCATCGGACGCGCAATCGGGTCGCCCACCCGATCCGGGTCCGTATTCCGCACCGATTCGCTGCCGCAAGGCAGGGCCTGCGGACACCTGTGTAGCCGAGTTCGGACATCGATACCGCGAGCCTTCGCGTCTCATTTACGGCCGTTACCGACGCCGACCGGTTCGTGTCCGAACGGTTCGTGTCGCGGATGCAGCGCGCCCTTGGGCTGTCGCCGCCCGTAGCGGACATCTCGGGCCGGGCTTGACGATCGCCAACGAGCGGTCTGTGCGGTAAACAACCACGGATGGGCGCGCGGAGACGTCACGGAAGTCCGACGGCGGGGTGTGCCGTGCGGTGCGCGTACGCCGATGTCTGGTGAACCGGCGGACAGGAACGGCGGCGACGGGCTGAGAGTCGGCTTGGTGCTCGGCGCCGGTGGGATCCTCGGCGGTGCGTGGCTGGTGGGCGCGCTCCACGCGATCGCGTCCGAGACGGGCTGGGACCCGGGTAGTGCGGACTCCATCGTCGGCACGTCGGCCGGATCGATGGTTGGTGCGCTGTTGGCGTGCGGGGTGCCGCCCTGGTTCATGGTCGCCCACTCTGCCGGGGAGCGACTGGAGGGGCTGAGTGACGCCCGCGGCGAGGCGACCGCGGCGGCCGACCGCTCGGCGGGCGCGACGTTCCGCCTGGATCGGAGTGGGTTGGCGCTTGGTCCGGGATCGTGGCGGCTGGCGCTCGCGTCGCTGGCGCGTCCCTACCGCTACTCGCCCGCGGCGGTGATCGCGGGCTGGCTGCCGCGCGGCATCGTCTCCACCGAGCCACTGAAGGACACCGTCCGCCGGGCTTGCGCCGACGATTGGGCGCCGCATCCCAACTATTGGGCGATGGCCGTCGACTACACCACCGGCCGGCGGGTCGCGTTCGGGCGGGCCGGCTCGCCCCCGGCCCAGCTACCGGACGCGGTCGCCGCGTCGTGCGCGATCCCCGGCTTCTACCGCTGCGTCGAGATCGACGGCCGCCCGTACGTCGACGGCGGCGTGCGCTCGACCTCGAACCTCGACGTGCTTGGCCGCGAGCCGCTCGACCTGGTCCTGGCGCTCAACCCGACCTCATCGCTGCACGTCGGCGCGCCACGGACCATCGCGGAGCGCGTCGCGGTCGAACTGCGCCAAGCCTGCGGCCGGCGCCTGGGCTCAGAAGCCAATCGCTTGCGCGCGGCCGGGATCGACGTGGTCCTGATCCAGCCCACCGTGCACGACCTGGACGCGATCGGCAGCAACCTGATGAGCAGCCGGCGGCGCCATCACGTCACCGAAACCGCTGTGCGCACAGTGACCGAACACCTCCGGAACTCCCCCCTCGGCGCGCAGCTGGCCAAGCTGCCGGCAAGCGATCCGCGGCTCGTCCACCGCCCGGCGGGACCGCCCTCGAGCTGGCCCGACTTCCGCACCGCCGCCTCCGAGCGATGGCCTAAACCCCATGGCACCTAAACCTAAAAAGACCGGTCGAGATCCCGCACGAACGGCGCCGCGACGGAACGACTCGATTCGCCCACACGAGAACGCCCGGATCGCCGCCTTCGACGAGGCGACGGCCGACACTCGCGGCGCCCGGCGGCGTGGATCCGCTCCTGCTTTGTCGCCCGACCGGCAGTGACTTGAGACGAGACCCCGCCGGCGGTTGCATAGGCACATCTGAGATCTAAGAATCCGGCGCGCACTTCGGCTCCCGGCCAAACTCAGCGGGTGGGGTTCCGCCGAACCGCGCCACCCGCGCGCGATTGCATCCCCGGATAGCGATTGTCGCGACGGGCCGCGAGCCGGCGATGCCTTTGCCACGTACTGAGTCGTCGTTCGGCGCGTCGCGACGGGCCGCGAGCCGGCGATGCCTTTGCCACGTACTAAGTCGTCGTTCGGCGCGTCGCGGGCTACTGCATCGCCCCAGCTGAGCATCTGTCCCGCAACTCGAACCGGGCCTCGCCCACCGCACTATTGCTCTGCGGCATCGGCCGATCCCTCCGGTCCGGAGCGATAGTCCCGCCTCGGCCGTCCTCGTGATCCCTATGCGCGGGGAGGAGTGGCGAAGAACCGGCGACCCGCGGCCGCTCGGGCGCGATCGCTTTTACAACGGCGGCTCCGACTGAGCACGTGATCGCTCCGCCACGGTTGCGGTAGGCGGGTCGGGGGCGAGGTCGTGAGTGTCGGTGATCGCCGAGTTCTCCGCTCGGCACAACCCGCAGCCGTGGACAAATGACCGGCAGCTCGCTCGGTCGCTCGTCCCCAAAGGACGACGGGCGGGAGCAGGCGATCATCGACCACGATCTTCTGAATCCGCGTAACGATGCGGTAGACAGCCGAGCACAGGACCTGGTCCCGTCGCGTGAATGGTGCCGTCGCGAGCCGGGATCTGCGGGTCGCTGCACCTGGACCCCAGAACGACCCGCCAGCGGCCACCCAGCGACTGCTCGAATCTACCCGCGCTTCAGAAG
>DASPPG010000106.1:0-102441 GCA_035625625.1 Solirubrobacteraceae bacterium | reverse complement strand
AAGGTCTTGTTGCCCATCAGGAACATGCCCATCATCGCGATCATCACCGTGAACCCGGAGATCAGCACCGCCCGCCCCGAGGTCGCGGCCGCAGTCTGCAACGCGCGCGCGGGTGTGGCGCCACGGGCGCGCTCCTCGCGCTCTCTGCGCAGGTAGAACAGCGAGTAGTCGATCCCGACCGCGAGCCCGATGCACCCGATCACCGAGCTGATCGATTGATCGACGTGCAACAGGTGGCTGAGCAGCTCGGTGAGGCCGAGCGCGGCCGCGACGGCCGTGAAACCGAGCAGCATCGGCACGCCGGCCGCCACCAGCGCGCCGAACGCGAGCACGAGGATAATCAGCGTGACCGGGACGGAGCTCACCTCCGCCTTGTGGAAGTCATCGCTGATGAGCTTGTTCGCGGCCTTGTTCGCGCTGCCGGCCCCCAGTTCGCCGATGAACAGCCTCGGGTAGGCGTGCTGCACCGCGGCGGTCGCCGCCAGCGCGGGCGCGACGCGGTTCTGCGCGGTGTCCGGGTCGCCCGTGATCTGGAAGTACACGAGCGCGGCGCGACCGTCCTTTGAGATCTGCCCCGCGTTCCCGGGAGCAAGCGGCGACTTGATCGCCGCGACCGACGGGGTGCGCGATAGGCGTGCGACGAGATCAGCCACGGCCGCGCGGTAGCCGCTGCCGGCGAGCGGGCCGCTCGGGTTCTGGATCAGCACCTCCTCGCCCGCCCGCTCAGCGGGGAACTGTTGCGCCTGCGTCTGGTCGGCGAGGCGCGACTGGCCGTTCTCCGTGTCTAGCGCCTTGAGCTGCACCATCCCTACGGCGCCGCCAAGCGCGAACGCGACGAGCACGAACGCCAGCCATCCGCGTGTTACCCCCTTCCGGTGAGCCGTGCTCCACGCGGCGATGCGCGATGTGAAGTTCGGTTGCATGGCACTGCCTCCGTTGAGAGTCGTTCAAAGCACGTCGCCAGCGTCCCACCCGGTCGCGGACGTGTCAGTGCGGCGACCAGGCGTGTTGGGGTTCGGATCGCTCGCCTGCCGGGTGCGGGTAGCCGCACTGTGCGCAGCGGGGTGCGGCGCGACAATTCAGGCATGGCGAGAACCGTGCTAATCGTCGATGACCATCCAGGCTTTCGCACCAGCGCGCGACGCATGCTCGAGGCGGACGGCTATCAGGTGGTCGGTGAGGCGCAGGATGGCCGCTCGGGGATCGCCGCCGCGCGAGCGCTGCGCCCGGACATCGTCCTGCTCGACGTGAACCTCCCCGACCTCGATGGGTTCGAAGTCGCCTCTGCGCTCACCGGCGCCGACGACGCTCCGATCGTCGTCTTGACATCGAGCCGCGAGCTCGGTGACATCAATGGGCTGGCCGTGCGCAGCCGCGCGCGGGGGTTCGTCGCGAAGGCCGACCTGTCCGGAGCTGCGCTCGACGCGCTGTCGAGATGATCGGGCGTCGGCGGCGTTGATGCCGTTTGGCGTCGGCGCGTTCGCGCTCGGCCGGCCGCGATCACGGTGATGTCCGCCGAGCACCCGACCTCGCCGCGCGCGCTGGGGCGCTGGAGCGCGGCGCCCGATGAGCAGGCGCGGCTCGGGTCGCTGGGATTCCTGCTCTCGCGATCGCGGTGCCACGCGCCGGCCTCACCCAGCAGCCGCCGGCCGACCACGCCATCGGCGCAACCTCGAAGGCGGAGCGGAGCCTCGAAGATGGCGGGTGTCCAGGCGATCGGTCCGAGAGCGTAGGTGCGATCGAGCTGCCTCACGGTCGCCGCGCGCGGCGTTCGTGGCGACTGCGCCGGAGGTTAAGAGCGCGCTCTCCGAGCAGCCGCGACGTGTACGGGGTTCGCTCGCTTTGCGGCCTAACCGTGGGCCGGTTTCAAGGGCCAGCACTCAGCCCGAGGAGGTTATCTGGCTGCCTCATGATTGTGGTTTACCCGCACCATGGTTCGGATTACCTCGGAGGAGGGGGATGGTCAGGAGTGGTGTTTCCCCGGGCCTCGTTTGCGGATTATTCCGGATGTCAGGTGCGCTCATGAGTGGTCCTCACGCACAAAGCTGCTTGCGGGTTGGCCCGGATGCGTTGTCACTGGAGGCGATGGACACTGTGCGCATGGGAGCGAGGTCTGAGCTTCGTTGACGTCGGCGGCGGTTCGCGGAACTTGTCGACCCTGATCATCTGAGCCCCCCGGTTTCGGCCCGGGCGATGTTCTGCTCCTCGCGCGCATCGGGTCCGCAGGGCCACCGACGCGGATCATCTCTGGGCTTTGGGGGGCGGATGCCTAGCGCGTTTTCTGGCGCGGCAGGCCGATCAACGTGCGGGCGTGAGCGGAACGTATGGAGCGATGTCGGAACGATTGGACATGACCAGTGGTGTGGAACAGTCGGGGCGTGCGCCGCCGGTGGACTCAGATCCCCTGTCAGCCGCGGCTGATCATGACACGCGGGCGCACGGCCGGTGGCGAGTCTCGCGTTGGGCTCACGTCAGGCCGATCACAGGACAGCAAACAAGCAGCGCACCACCGAGCGCAGCCTTGTCCAGACGCTCACGGTCGCCGGCACACTCGCGAACTTCCGGGTGCTCAACCCCCGCGTCGAGTTCAGAGCCCGCTCGCGGTTGCTACGCCGGTCCTGGCCGCCGAGCCATCTGGAGAGACGATCGCTCGGCATCGCGGCATCGCCTCGGACTCACAGCCCGCTCGCTCGAAACTACGTTCGAACACGCGGCAGCGGCGCTCGCTGTAGCGATCCCCGGACTGGCCACCGTCCCCCGCCCCCACGAGCTCAGGACTACGGTCCTCTGACGCGAGCGAGCACACCCGATCTCAGCGTGGGGTTGTCCGTAGCGCGACGGTGTGGCCCGCCGCCCGGCAATTCGGGAGGTAGCTCTGTAGCCGCTCGGACAAAAACGCGGCACAGTACGGGCATGCCGTCAGTTTTTCATTCCAACTCGAACGACTGAACGATCGTCGACATGTACGTCACCGTGCTCACAGTCGAGACAGACCTAGCGCTAACAGCGGACCGAAAGGCACCGTCACTCGGTTTGGAATCACCTAATGGGGACATCCGCGGACTCAAGACGGTGAGCTCGAACAGCACCGGAATGATGCTCACTCCTCCCGCACCAAGACTGACATCTCGATCGCGACGCACAGGTGGTAAGGCCCGGCAACATGGTCCTTACCACCTGTCACCACGAGGTCTTTCCGCTTCTTCGGGCGCGTAGAGATCCAGCGGGCGAAGATCTGAACAGCGAATTCGGCCAGGAAGCAGCGACTTGCGCTGATCAGGCTCGGATCCGTCACCGCAGACTGGTCGCGATAGCGATGTCGTGCTTCGTAGAAAGCCCGGATGATCGTCAATGATCAACACGGTCCTCCCCATCGCGTCATTGTTGCCGACACTCCCCTCCCGACGGTGCGGATACCCACACGCGTTTTTAGCGCTACCCGCACGGCAGGACGCCAGGAGACCGCATCCTGATCTGCGATCGCCGCTGCCACCCTGTAGGCATGAAGTACACAGATCCTGGAGGTGGTAGAAATGCAACGCACTGACCTGGCGCCGAACGCAGGGCGCTGGGGCGTCAACGCGGATTGCCCACACACTCCACTCACGGGGCGGACGAGCCCGTGGAACCGTTGCCACCTCAAAGCTTTACGACTCGCGAGGACAGCCGGTCGGCCCGCTCTCCGGCCTCCGAGGATCATCGGCGCCGTGCTTGCAAGCGAGCACGGTCGCCGCCGCGCGATGTGCGCCACAGCGCTCGCGCTCATCGGGGTCTACTCGATCGTGTTCGTCCCGGCTGAGCCCTCGCTGCTCGGTCGCCACCCGGTACGGCTCGAAGCGCTGAACGCCTCGACCGGGGCGATGATCGCCGGCGGCGCGTTCGCTCGGGTCGGGAAGGCTTCGCTCGCGCTCGCGCTGCTCTCCCCGTTCCCGAGCCTGCTGATGGCCGGCCCGTTCCTCTGGTGGGCTGGCCGGCTCTGGGGGCCGGCAGCGGCGTATCTCGGTGGGCGCGGGCCGCGCGGGCGCCGCCGAGCGGACCGCGCCGTACGCGCGCTGCAGCGCTACGGCTCCTGGGCGGTCGTGCTCGCGTATGTGTTGCCGGTCCCCAGCGCGCTGATCTACGCGGCCGCGGGATGGACCGGGATGCGGCTGCGCCGGTTCTTCCTGCTCAATCTCGCCGGCACCTCGCTGTGGGTCGCGCTCAACGTGGGGCTCGGCTATGCGATCGGCCACTCTGCCGTGCACGTCACCCAGGCGGTCACCCACTACGACCTGCTGCTCACCCTCCTCCTCGCTGTCGCGGTGCTCGCCGCGGCCGGGCTGTATGTGGTGCGCCGACCACGAACGTGGTCAGCTCTCTACGGAGCCTCAGAGCAGGAGGAACGATGAGCGACCGACTTGAAACGATCACCAGCGTTGGGGCCGGCAGTCCGTTCGTGGCGCTGCCGCCCGCCGCGGGCCGCGGTCGGGACCGGGTGATGCAGTGGACGCTGCGCCCGGCAGGATCTCCCTACCGGGCAGCCCGATCAGCAAAACCTCTCTCCCCGGCTCCGCGAGGAGCCGGCGCCAGATGCCGGCTCCTCGGCGCAGGCGGCGCGGTCAGACCCATGCCGATGAGATCCGAGTTCCAGCGGGGTCAGATGACCAGGGACACCCGACGGATCAGTACCCAAAGCTCATCAGGTTTCGGCAGATGAACAAGCGGACCACAGGCCTACGAGCTGGCTCGATGCGACGGCGAGTTCTCGTGCTTGGGGCGCTGGTGCTCGCGGGCGCCGCCGCGATCCTCGCGGTGCCCGGCTTGCGCGCCGCGGCCAATCGCGCGTCGTCGGTTCATCCCGCGTGGCTGATCGGCGCGGTCTTGCTCGAGCTCGCCTCCTGCGTCAGCTTCCTGGCGATCTTCCGGCGTTTCTTCGACGAGCTTCCCGCCTCCGACGCCCGCCGCCTGGCCTGGATCGAGATGGGCTCGGGCGCGCTGCTGCCCGGCGGCGGGGTTGGCTCGCTCGCCGCGGGAGGGGTCCTGCTGCGCCGTGGAGGTATGTCGACCCGCAGGATCATCGAGAAGTCCAGCGGGCTGTTCTTTCTCACCAGCGCCACGAACGCACTCGCGCTCGTAGGCGCGGCGGTGCTGCTCGCTCTCGGCCTCGGCAGCGGCCCGAACCGCCTGCTCTTGACCGTAGTCCCGGGCGCGCTGGGAATCGGCGCAGCCGGGCTCGTGCTGGCGATACCACGGACGGGCCGGCATCGCAACGGACGAAGCCGGGCCCTCGCCGGGGTCCTCGACGGGATCCAACAGGCCGAGCTGGCACTGGCCCGGCCGCACTGGCGCCTGCTCGGCGCCGTCGGCTACCTCGGCTTCGATATCGCGGTGCTCGGCTTGGCCTTCGCCGGCCTCGGGCACCCGATCAGCGCTCCCCCCCTCGTCCTGGCGTACATCATCGGGTACGCCGCCAACTCGCTGCCCGTGCCCGGCGGGATCGGCGTGCTTGAAGGGGGTCTGGTCGGCGCGCTCGTGTTCTACGGCGCCCCTGTTGCTCCAGCCACCGCCGCCGTGCTCCTCTATCACACGATCGCGTTCTGGATTCCCAGCCTGGGCGGGGCGATCGCCTACATCCTGATGTCCACAGCGCGACGGGCGCGTCCGGCTGTGGCTGACCCACCCAGGCCGACCCAACCATGCCGCGTACTCCTCCTTCGCTTCTTCTCGGATCGCGCTGCTTCAGCGCGATCCTGTGGTCGCTGGTCACCTCGCGATCCCAGGCCACCTCTTCCTGATGACCGCGTATGGCGGCGTGGAGTACAAGATCCACGACTGCGTAGTCGGCTTCCTCCGCCAGTTGCGGCTCGGGGGGCTCGGCTTCGACGCTGAAGCTGACCGGTTCCTCCGATCCGTCAGGCTCGCGGGCGGTGTCATCCCGGTGCTGCTTCGGATCGTCATCTTCGGCTTTAGCGTTTCCCAGCCAGTTGACCTTCCCTTCGGGCAACTCGTCCCCGCGATGCGCCGCGACATCGTGCTGCCGAAACTCCAGACGGATCCGCCGCAAGCATCGTGCTCGAGGCGATCCGCGACGTGCCAGCCGTCATCGGCGACACGAACAACCACCCCTGGACCAATGAAGACCGTGATCGCAACGCCGCAGCCACGGCTGAGGCGATCAAGGAGCCGCTTGATCGCCTGATGGTCGCGCTGGCGGTCTCCTATGCGAACCCGGTCCAGGAGCATCTCGCCCACGTTGGCGCCCTCTACGCCGGAGGCTCACTCGGCCGGAATCCCCTCCCGATCGGTGCCGCGTTGATCAACCCGCCACCGGGCGGGTACCCGGAACTTGACATCGAGCGCCTGAAGCGCAATGCCGAAATCGTCGCGAAGGTTCGCGACGTGAAAATCGATCGCCGTCGGAGCTCGCCGCTACTTCATGGCCATTGCGGAGAGAGCGCGGCCGGCCGACAAGCTCATCGACCTCGTCATCGCGATCGAGGCACTAACCGATGAGTCCCCCATGGAGCCGCAGAAGGAACGATTGGTGGAGCTAATTGCGGGGCGAAGCACTCGTGCGAGCCAGCGGGCGCTGACAGCTCCTCTGTCACCAAGGATCTCGTATACCCCGCGCGGATGCAAGACGAAAGCATAGCCACGGTGCTGACTACTTGCCCGTCTTACGCAATGGCCACCGGATGCTCCGAAGTGCGTTGGCGAGTGCGTCTCGTCGAAGGCGAACGAGCAACATCAACGACATCACCGTCAGCCGGCGTGGGGTCCAGTTAGACCCGAGGCTCAGGACGAGGTCGTCTCCCTCCAGCGCTGGCGCATCTGGCGAGTGCCGCTCGTCATAAACCCAGTTCACGCGGACATATCGATAGCCGAGGTGACTCCAAATCCCGACGATGGCACCGGTCTCGTCTCGAATTGGGTTCAGCGCGCCCACCCATAGCCCCGGATCGGTTCTCTTGAGCGTGAAGAGGAGCCACATGTCGATTCGAATCTCCCACCGAAACGAAAGCGGTGGCGGCCAAAGCTTTCCGTCAAGAAACGCGATCAATGTCGGCGGTACCTCGAAGCCTGCCTCGGCGATCCGGCATCCGATGTGCTTGGCGAGGTAAGGGAGATAGTTCCCAAAGGACGTAGACCAGTCGGTCCAGACGTCCGGCAGGTGGATCCGTTGATCACGGAGCACGGCCGACTCATTGGCCCGGATGAACTCGTTGAACTGGTCATAAGCGACGTCGAACGGCTGGCTTCCAGCGCCGTTGCACGACACGCAGAGCGAGGCCGCAAAATTTCAATCCTCCGCTCCCCGGCCCGCGGATCGTTTGCGGCCGTTGCCCGTGAACTACACGGACGACCTCTGCGATGCCGTGGTACGGGCCGCTGCCGAACTCCCGCTTGATATCGGTCTTCTTGTACCGGTGCTCGCGCGACCTGCATCGCCCCGGCCGGGCTTCGCGGCGACGGCGGCCGTTCGGGGTCGCCGACCCGTGGCCGAGACCGGCCCCGACCGGGAGGCGACGGCGACGCACTGCCACTCGCGCCCTGGGTGACCGGAGGCGGTCGGCGGGGCGGGCGGACGCTCGCGGCGGCGTTGCTCGCGGAGGGCGGGAGGAGCCGGCTGCCTGCGGCCGAACGGTCCGGCGGCGAGTCGGGGTGGGCGCGAGCGCGAACCCGGCGGCCAGCAGCCCGAGCAGAACCACCGGGAACACGACCATCCGGGTGCGACGCCCCAGGCGCGGCCGCCGTCCCGCTCGGCTTCCTCGGCCCGCGCTCATCCGAGTCTTGCCGCTGCCACGTGGACGGTGAGAAGGTGCGCCAGGCCGTCGGCGAGCTCCGCCGGCAGCAGCATCCGGTCATCGGCCGTGGCGGCCGTCGCACGCGTCAGCGCGATTGCTGCGCGTCGCGCCTGGTCGAGAAGCGCCGGGACGTCGGCCTCGACCTCCACGGCAAGCCACGCGCGGGCCTGCTCGAGCGCCCGGTCAACCCAGACGGCGGTGTCGGTAGCCGACGTCGCTGGCGTGTGTTTCGAGCGCTCGATGCGCCAGCCGCAGCGCGCCTGCGGCGATCACCCGCACCGCGTCCACGACCACCGGCGGGACCCGATCGACCTCCGGATCCTCACGAAACGCCTGCGCCACGTGCGCGTACAGAACAGGTCCGGCAAGCGCAGCACTGCCAAAGTCAACAGCCGCAACGTCCCATACCCGCGCTCCTGGGCGGCGGCGCACCACATGCTCTCGCCCCCGTGCGAGACCGTCGCCGCGTACGCCTCACGCAACTCCCGATCGCTCGCCTGCACGGCGTGGTCCGCGCTCGTGCCGAGTTGTGCGTTGGGCTGTTTGCTCACAAACGGCAGGTGCCGGCCGGCGTCGCGCGGAGCCTCCCCCGGAGGCGCGAATCTCTAGCCTCCGTGACCACCGCTCGGCGCGACCAGTCGCCGTACAGCCGCGGGCCCGCCGCCGGGGCGATCAGCGATCCGAAGCGCCCGCGGTCATGAACCCGGGACGCCGCGCCGTGCCGGCCGCCGAGCGGAGCGCACCTACGAGCCGCTCCAACGACACGATCAGTACCCCGTCATCGATCCGCTCCACCGCCCGTGCACGCACCACGCACAAGACCCGAAGCGCGCCGCGGCGACACCACCGCCGCCGACGGCGGTAAAGCCACACCGCCATCGCCCGCACCGCGGCGAGATGACGCCGCTCAAACGACCTCGTCTTGATCTCGATCGCGAAAGCGATCCCCGTCGGCGCGATCGCGACGCTGTCGATATCACCACGGCCGCCGTACGCGAGCGAGTGACGCAGCCGCCACCCCTCCGCCTCCAATGCTGCCAGCGCGTGGCGCACCTCGTCCTCCGATTCCGCCCCGACACGACTGCGGGCGGCCAAGCGCACCCACCGGCGGGCGTTGGCGAGCAGCCGACCGCGACCAGCAGCAGCGCTGCTGCGACCGCCCACGTGCCGGTGCCCGCGGCGATGACCGCGAGTACGCACCCCACCAGCGCTCCGGCGCCGCACGTCGCAGCGCGGCGAAGGCGTAGGTATTGCTGGCGGCGGGGGAAGCTCGAGACGGGCACGATCGGAGGCTCGCATTCAGCGCGGACAGCCCTCGGGGGAGCGGCGCGGTCACGGCCGTCGATTCCGTCCGAAATCGACGTGCACAACGCCCCTGGGGCCTGCCCAAGGTCCGCGCGTGCCCACAGACACTGGGCGCAACGAGGCCCTCCTTCGCTCAACCCGGCACCTACCAGGCAGACGCAGCGATGGACCAAGCAACCGAACAGTTCGCGTGTGGACGCCGTCTTCCGCACCCCCGGCGCCAATGCGGGCGAAGACAATCCGTCCCTCGGTTGTTCTCGAGCGACCCGTGGTGGTACCAGGGGAGGATTGCCGATGCGGGGGCCGGCGGTTGAGCGCACTTGCTGACGCCCGTGGTCGTGAGTCGGTGCCGGAGCGGCTACTTGAGGCAGGACGTTGCTGGGATCCTGGGGACGACGACCGACTGGGTCTACCGAGAGGTTCGCGCGAAGCGTCTGCCGCACATCCGGCTCGGACGCTATGTCCGGTTCCGGCGCGAGTCGATCGACGCGTGGTTGCTGGCGCGCGAGCGCGGTATGGTGGCGCCAGGCACCGATCGCCCCGGCGACGCTTCCACGTCCCGGGGCAGGCACAGGAGGACGAACTCCGATGCAAGCCAGACGGCGTGAGCGGCGGCCGCGCGGCACAGGCCGGATCTTCGAGAAGGGCTCGAGCTGGTACGGAGAGTGGTGGGTCGACGGGAAGCGAGTCAAGCGATCACTCGGCCCGGTCCGCAAGCCGGGTAGCGGCCAGGGCCTGACGAAGGCGATGGCCGAGAGGCGCCTCCGAGACAGGATGAGCGACACGGTCGCGCCGGCGCCACCAGTGATTGAGCGGATGTCGGTCGAGCAGGTCGGGCAGAACCTGATTCAACAGCTCGTACTGAAGGGCCGGAAGGTCTCGACTACGGGCGACTACCAGAGCTACCTGACCGTGCACCTGGCACCGTTCTTCGGTGACGCTCCGATCGCGCAGATCACGAGCGACGAGGTGGAAGGCTTCCTCGAGGAGTGCCTCGAGCAAGGCATCGCGGTGAAATCGGCACTCAACTATCTCGGGTTTCTGCACGGGATCTTCGAGTTCGCGATCCGCAAGCGGTGGGCTCATCACAACCCGTGTAAGGAGGTGGAGAGGCCACGCGCCGCGGAGGACGACGGGGAGATTCGCTTCCTCGAACACGAGGAGCTCGACGCGCTGCTGTGCGCTACCGGCGCGGCCCGGAGCCGTCACACCCCCAAGACGCTCGAACGTGCGGCGCTGGTGCGCCAACTTCGCGATCTGGAGGCACGTGACTGGAGGCAGATCGCGGATGCGCTCGGTATCGCGCCGTCAACCGCCGTCTCCCTGTACCGGTGTGATCCGCAGGCGGTGCTCCTGGACGATCTGGCGCGTGTGGAGCGGGTGCTGTACCTGACCGCGGCCATGACGGGCCTTCGGCAGGGGGAACTGCTCGCGCTGCGCTGGGTGGACATCGACTGGATTGCGCAGCGGATCAGGGTGCGGCGCAGCTACGTTCGCGGCAGGTTCGGGACGCCGAAGAGCAAGCGCTCCTCCAGGTCGGTGCCGCTCGCGGACGAGGTCGCCGGCGAGCTCGACGTCCTGTTCAAGGCCTCGGCCTATCAGGCGGACGAGGACCTCGTGTTCGCCACCCGCATACCGGCCGACCGATGGACCGCTCGCAGCTCCTCAAGCGGTTCAAACGGGCGCTGAATCGCGCCGGCATGCGCCCCGTAAGGTTCCACGACTTGAGGCATACGTTCGGAACCAGAATGGCCGCGGCCGGGTGCCGATGCGCACGCTCCAGGAGTGGATGGGCCACCGCGACTACAAGACCACCCTGATCTACGCCGACTACGCGCCCGCGGCGAACGAGGTTGCGCTGGTCAACGCGGCCTTCCGCCGCCGAGAGGGCGCCATTGAGGGCGCCAAACTGAGCGCCACTGTACCCAACCAGACCCTTGAAAACCCCGATGAAATAAGGCCTCGCGAGTGAGCCGCACCCCCTTCTTCTGGTTGTGGTCCAGGAGGTCGTGGGTTCGAATCCCATCGCTCACCCTCAGGAATTCCCTCCATAGCGCATTGAGCCGAATTTCGACGCATAAGGGTTCGTTCCAGCGCCCCGCGCAGCGCGAAAGCGCTCGGAGTGTCTCTACGGCACGAAGCGGTTGCCTGCCTCCGGCAGCGAATAGGTGGCGTCGAGGATGAGATCTGCGTCGGTGATCGCCGCCTCGCTGACCCTGTCGTGGCGACAGGTGACAACGACCAAGTCGTGGTCGCCCGGCGGCGGTGGGCACGGCAGGGAGTGCAGCACCTCTTGGTTCAGCTGCACGCTGCCGGCCACGGGGTCGTAGATCGACACGCGCGCGCCTCGGGCGCGCAGTCCGCCGATCACTTCGAGTGCGGGCGACTCACGGGTGTCCGCGATATTGGGCTTGTAGGAAACGCCGACCACGAGCACGCGCGAGCCCCGGAGCGGACGCCCGGCCATCTCGAGGACCTCCGCCGCCCGCTGCACGATCCGCGCGGGGCGCATGGCGATGCCCTGCATCGCGGCTGAGATGACCGACGGATACATCCGCGCCTCGCGCAGCTGCCAGAGGAGATAGTGGGGATCGCATGGGATGCAGTGCCCGCCGACGCCGGGCCCCGGGTAGAAGGGCATGAACCCGTACGGCTTCGTTCCCGCGGCATCGATCACCTCAATCGGGTTCAGTGACATGATCCTGGCCACGTCGGCAAACTCGTTGGCGAGGGTGATGTTCACCGCCCGAAAGGTGTTCTCGAGCAGCTTCGTCATCTCCGCCGCCTCCGGGGAGGAGACGAGATGTAGCCGGTTGGCGAGCGCCCCCAGGAACGGCACCGCGGCCATCGCGCACGCCTCGGTCACCCCGCCGACGACCTTGGTCACCTCTGTCATCGCAACGTTGGTGTTGGCAGGGTCGATCCGCTCGGGCGCGAAGCAGATGTGTACCTCCTGACCGGCCATCAGACCGCGAGCGGCGAGCGGGTCCACAAGCAGATCGCGTGTGCAGCCAACATACGTGGTCGAAGTCAGCACCAGGACTTGACCCGCCCGCGCGTGAGCTACGACCGCTTCGCAGGCCTTCGTGAGCGGTGCCAGGTTCGGGGTCTGCCGATCGTCGATTGGAGTTGGTACGCAGATCAGGATGCACTCAGCCTTCGCGATCGCAGCGGCGTCCCCGACGACCGCGAAGCGGCCGGTGTCGTTGCGGGCCAGCTCAAGTCTGCAGAGGTCGGGCTCAAGGAGGTCAGGGGTCCCATCGAGGATCTCCCTGACCCGCTCCCCTGAGACGTCGACGCCGATCACGGACATTCCAGCCGCATGACAACCCAGCGCGGTGGGTAGGCCGACATAGCCAAGGCCCACTACGGCTACGACGTGGTGTTTCGGCTGCGCCGCCGTTTCCGCCATAACTTGCGGAAGTGACGGCGCGACCGGATCGATGAGCGACATCCCCGGTACCCCCTAATCGTGCGATTGATCGTTTGCCCGGCGCCGAGCGACTTGCTTCTCAAGCCCTCACTTCGATGGCGGCCACGCCGCGTCCCGAAGCGGGCGCAGTGTAAGTGCAATTGCCAGCCCCCACCTAGGGCCGAGCCTCGAGGTCGACGTATTTTTGACGGTTTTTCTCTGGAGTCTCCCGAATCTCTTGAGCGGGCCCCGTGCATGTGACCCTTGAAGCACGCGGAAGGGCAAAGCGATTCACAGTGGACGTGTGTCCAGGGCTGCACCGTCGGCGAGACCGGACTCACACGCGAACACGACCGACGATTAGCGTAGGCGGACGTGCGACTCATGCGGCGCCGAGTCGTAAGCGGCAACCGCACCAATGATTCGGCTTCGCACGTGTTGGCTCGAAAAGGCAGGTATCCTCCGGGATCACTAACCGGTGAGTGTTACGCCGAGGTCACAGTCACACGTACGACCACGGACGCTAGCCCCTCGAGCCTCCCTCGAGCCTCCCTTACGTCGTCACTCTGCCGTCGAGCCCACGGTCACGGGACGAGAGGTCTCGCAGGACGTGGGTCGAAATCCGTGCATTTGCTTCAGCTCAATCGCAGAGCGTCGCTCAGATGAGGTACTCATCCCGGCGGGCGCTGCGTAGGGTGCGCCCAGATTCAGATCTATATAGGTGGCACCGTGATGGGGTTGACGCCTGAGGGTGGTTACCCATGCTCGGCGCCCGGCCGGCGACCCGGTGGACGCTTCGTTTCGGGCGGGCGCAGTCCATCATGGCCAGTCGGGCTGCTACGGGACAAACGGATAGTTAGGGGGTAGGCGATGATCTTGGCTCGAACCGATGGACGCCAGGTCGGCGGGCTGCGGGGTGACTCGACCATCGAGACTGGGGTTCCCGGCGATCGGGGCCTCGGGCGGTGGTGCACACTCTGATGTCGCGACGCAGGCGGGGTGGTGGGCAAGGCCTCCCCGGCACCAAGTCATCGGTACGTCGGCGAGCCGGGCGAATCGTTCGCCTCGCGGCTCAGCGCCTTCGGAGGCGCTCTCCTACGCCCCGGCTCCCGGCGGCACCCTTTGTCTCTCCCCAACCAGTGGCAGCTGCGCCACCGACGCTCGTCGTACCAGGTAGTTTCGAACCATCGCCGTCCGCGTCGATGGCCGACGGGCACGAGGCCGGCGTCGAGCAGACGCTGCTCGAGCTGACAGAGCGTCACGGTGTCTCCGACGAGCAGCTGGCTCGGCTGCTGAGCTGGCCGGCCGAGGAGGTCGCCAGGCGGCGTGCGCTCGCCGGCGGTGGTGCTTCCGATGGCGAGACTCAAGACAATCCGGCGCCCACGGCGCCGGCGGCGCCGCGCGCCCAGCCCGGCGGGAGGCTGGATGTGGTCGTGCGCGCGGTGGCGGTCGTGTACCTGGTCTTCCTGCTAGCGGCGGTGCTGCTCTATAAGAGCGCGTTCCTGAAGATGGTGACGGTCTCGCCGCTCCTGGCGATCTACAGCCTGGTGGTCGTCTGCTACATCTCGAGTCGGTTTCTGTTCAGCGCCTTCTATCGCGCCTGCGGGGACCACGGGCTTGAGCCGTATGTGGCGGTGATCATGCCTGCGTTCAACGAGCAGTCGGCGATTGGGCGGTCGCTGCGGTCGCTGTTGGAGCTCGACTATCCGGCGGACAAGCTTGAGATCGTCGCGGTCAATGACGGCTCGACCGACGGCACGCTCGCCGAGATGCAGAGGGTCGCGGCGAGAGCAGGGGGACGGGTGCGAGTGATCAACTTCGCGAACAACCGCGGCAAGCGTGCGGCGATGGCGGCGGGAATCCGCGCAACTGCCGCGGAGATCATCGCGTTCGTCGATTCGGACTCGGTCCTCGACCGTCATGCGATGCGCATCCTCATGCAGCGCTTCCACGACCCGAAGGTCGGTGGCGTGTGCGGCCACGCTGAAGTGCTCAACGTGGGTGCGAATTGGATGACGAAGATGCAGGCGGTCCGATATTTCGTCGCTTTTTCCGTCAACAAGGCGGCCGAGTCTGTCTTCAACGTGGTGATGTGCTGTTCAGGCTGCTTCTCTGCTTATCGGCGGGAGGCCGTGATGCCGCGGCTGGAGTGGTGGGAGCAGCAGACGTTTCTCGGGCGCCCGTCGACGTTCGGCGATGACCGCTCCTTGACCAATTGCGTACTGCGCGGTTGGAAGGTTCAATACGAGGTCAAGGCGCGTAGTCACACGATTGTGCCGGACAACTTCAGGCAGTTCATGCGACAGCAGTTGCGATGGAAGCGCTCGTGGACACGCGAGTCAGTGATCGCAGCCTCGTTCGTGTGGCGTAAGCACCCAGTGGCGGCGGTGTCCGCCTACGTCGGGATGCTCCTGCCGGTTGTCGCTCCCGTGGTGGCAGTCCACGCGTTACTCATGGTGCCAGCGGGCGGCGGTGGAGCGCCGGTGTTGTACATCGTCGGCGTGTACGTGATGAGCGTGTGCTACGGGCTGTACTACGCATCGCGCAAGCCTCGCTACGACTGTCTGTGGGTGTACGGGATCATCTTCTGCTTCTTCTACCTGGCCTTCTTGCTGTGGCAGACGTACTGGGCGATCATCACCACCCGCTCGGCGTCGTGGGGCACGCGGCCGGCGACCGCCGGCACCGAGTCGGAGTTGCCGCTGCCGGCTGGGCGGGTGGTGTCATGAGGCTGCCTGCGCGTCTAGCGCCGCGACCGGCGGTGCGTCGGGTCGGGGCTTTGTTGCTGCTGCCGCTGTCCGCGGTTCCGCTGTTGGGGGCCATGCCCATGATCCTCGCCACGTACAGCAAATACGTGCGCTACTACTCATCACCGCCGCTCGCGGCACCGAGGAACGTTCTGCCCGAGGCTGACCGGGGCACATTCAAGCCATTGCCTGAGTATGTCGATGCAATCCCGGTCCTCGTCTACCATGGCATCAACGACCGCGACGACGGTTACTCGGTCAGTCAGCGGCGGTTCGCCGCGCAGATGGAGATGCTGAAACTGGCGGGTTTTCACACCGTCAGCATTGCGCAGTACAGCCGATTTCAGGACGGGGACGTGACGGGCCTGCCGACTCGGCCGATTCTCCTTACCTTCGATGATGGCCGGCTTGACTCGTTCCGTGGCGCAGACCGTGTTCTTGCCGAGTGTGGGTTCCGGGCGACGATGTTCGTCATTACGGGCGAGATCGTCGAGCGCAACCCGTTATACCTGAGTTGGGCCGAGCTACACCGGATGATCCGCTCGGGCCGCTGGGATGTGCAGCCGCACGCCTATCGCGGCTATGTGCGGATCGCGGTCGATGCGCGCGGCGATCAGCGCCCGTTCTACGCCGCCCGCCGCTACCTGCGCTCGATCGGCGAGGAGTCGTTCGCCGACTATCAGCAGCGTGTAGCCGGCGACCTGTTCACGCTCGCGGCCCAGTTCAAGGAGCAGGGGATTCCCGTCTACTCGCTCTCAGTGCCCTACGGCGACTACGGTCAGGAGGACGCGAACAACGACCCGCGCATCGTCCCGTTCGTGCTCCCCTTGATGCGCTCGCAGTTCGGCACCGTCTTTGTGCAGGATGACGAAAACGACCCGCCCTACACCACCCCTACCGAGGGCGGCCCCGAGAAGCGGTGGGAGGCGCACACCTTCAGCACGGCGGAGCAGCTCTACGACTGGCTGAAAGGTGAAGACCCAGCCCTGCCCCAATCCCTCTCGCGGCCCGCGGCCGCGATCCCAAACGACAACCAGAGCCCGGAGTAGACCATGTGCGGCATCACCAGCTACGTGGGGCGACGCCCCGCCGAAGAATTGCTGCTCGAGGGGCTCGAGCAGCTCGAGTACCGCGGCTATGACTCGGCGGGTTTCGCCCTGCTCGACGCCTCGGGCGCCGTGGACACCGTCCGCGCGGTCGGGAATTTGTCCGCGCTGCGGGCCAAGGTCGCCGCCCGTGTCCAGGCGCCCGCGCTCGCCATCGCGGGCGGGAGCCATCCCGAGGCGCCGACCACCGGCATCGGTCACACCCGCTGGGCCACCCACGGCTGTGTCAGCGAAGCTAACGCGCATCCGCACTGCGACACGTCTGAGCGCATGCACATCGTGCTCAACGGGATCGTCGAGAACCACGTCGAGCTGCGAGGACGGTTGGTCGCGGACGGCGCGACGTTCCGTTCGGGCACGGACGCGGAAGCGGTCGCGCACCTCATAGCCCATCATTATGAGGGGGACCTTGCGGAGGCCGTCCGTCTGACACTGCGTCAGTTAGACGGACACTACGCATTCGTCGCCATGTGCAACGAGGAGCCCGAACTGCTCGTTGCCGCTCGCCGCGACTGCCCGCTCGTGGTGGGCGTTGCCGAGGATGGGCACTTCGTCGCTTCCGCGATCCCGGCGTTCTTGGCCCATACCCGCAAGGTGTGCGAAGTGGGGGACGGCGAGCTGGTGATCGCAACACCGGACGCGCTGCATCTAAGCGATGCGGCCAGCGGCGAGACGCGCGAGCGCGCTGCCCTCACCGTGCGCTTCCGCCATTACCTAGCGGAGAAGGGCGGCTACGACACGTTCATGCTCAAGGAGATCTCAGAACAGCCCGTCGCGTGCGCTGACACGCTCGCGGGACGATTGACGGCCGCGGGGGTCAAGCTCGCCGACGAGCACTTCGGGCTCGACGAGCGACGGCTTCGCGGGGTGGAGAGGCTACACATCGTCGGCTGCGGCACCTCCTATCACGCCGGCCTGCTCGGCCGCTACCTGATCGAAGAGTGGGCACGCGTCCCCGTCGAGCTCGAGGTCGCCTCGGAATACCGCTACCGCAATCCGCCGCTCAGCACGCGCGATCTGGTGCTCGGCATCACGCAGTCTGGGGAGACCGCGGACACGCTCGCGGCCATGCGGATGGCGCGCCGATCCGGCGCCACGGTGGTGGCGATCACCAACGTGATGGGCTCGCAGGCCACACGCGATGCCGACGCTGTGCTGTTCACCCGCGCCGGCATCGAAATCGGGGTCGCGGCCACGAAGACCTTCACCGCGCAGGTGCTCGCGCTTGCGCTGCTGGCGCTGGCCCTCGGCCGGGCACGGAGCACGCTCAGCGTGACGCGGGCCGGCGAGCTTGCCCGCGAACTGGCGGCGCTTCCGGCCCGGATCGAGGCGATCACCGCCGCCGCGGACACCTGGGCGTCACTCGCTGCCCCCCGGTGGGCGACAAGCCAGTTCTGTATGTTCATCGGCCGGCATGCGGGCCTGCCGGTCGCGCTGGAAGGCGCGCTGAAGCTCAAAGAGGTCTCCTACATCCCGACCGACGCGTACGCCGCCGGCGAGATGAAGCACGGTCCCATCGCGCTGCTCGCGGATGGCACGCCGGTCGTCTGTGTAGCGACCGATTCGCCGGTGCTGTCAAAGCTTCTCTCAAACGTCGCGGAGGTCCGGGCCCGTGGCGCGCGCGTGCTGGCGATCGCAGGGACGCGCAGCGGCGAGGTGTCCGAGTATGCCGACGAGGTATTCGCACTACCGGCGGGCGAGGAGATGCTCCAGGCGCTGTTAGCTGTCGTTCCGCTGCAGCTCCTGGCCTACCATGTCGCCCGCGCACGCGGCTTGGACGTCGACCAGCCCCGCAACCTGGCCAAGACGGTGACGGTCGAATGAGTCGCCGCACGTGGTGCCTGCCGGTCCTCGTGCTGACGCTTGCGCTCAGCGCCTCGGCGGCGTCCGCGCAGCGCGCCTGGCGCGCCCAGCCGCCGCGATTGCAGCAGGCATGTCGGAGCGAGCGGCCGCGCGGGGTTTCGTTCAAACGTGCGAACGGACGCATGTTTGGAGTGCTGCGTTGGTTGCGGGGGCCGGGCGCGTCGGGTCGTAGTCGCTATCGGGTACTGCGCAACGGCGAGGTCGTCGGCGAGACCCGGACGCGCTGGATGCGCGTCAAGGTCTCCTTCGGGCATCGGTACCGCCTGCGCGTCTGGTTGGTCCTCCCCAACGGTCGACCGTTGGTATGCCCCCGTCCGCTCGTGACGGTCATGACCGCGTACCGGCCGCCGTCGGCGCCCCGGTTCCTGTCGATCGCCGAGTCTTCGGCCAAGACCGTGATGCTGGCCTGGGAGCGCTCGGCCCGGGGCGACGCAGCGCTGGCCGGTTACCGAGTCTTGCGGGACGGCGCCGTATACGGCCAGACTCGGGCGACGTCGATGATGATCCCCGTAGCCTCGAACCGCAGCTACACGTTCGCAGTGCTCGCGATTGACACCAACGGCCGGACCTCCGCCCCCAGCAACGCGGTCCGGTTCGCGATGGGGCACGCAGCCCCGTCGTCGCCGGCCTCGCTCCTCGGCGCGCCGCTGAACGACACCACCGTGGAGCTCACGTGGCAGCCGAGTGTGCCCGTGCAGGGCCGGATCGTCGGCTACCGAGTGCTGCGCGACGGTGTCGTGGTCGGTCAGTTCGCTCAAACAACGGTCACTTTGGGGAACCTGGCTCCGTCAACCACTTACACCTTCACCGTAGTGGCGGTCGACGGTTTCGGCGCGCTCAGCCCCCCGGCCACGAGCGTCAATGTGACGACCGCCAACCCGACCCCGACCAGCGGCCATGTGTACGCCTTCCTGCTGGCTGACACCGACGAGAGCTTCCACGACTTCCAGGCCCACTACCAAGAGATCGGCACGGTCTCCCCGACCTATTACGACTGCAGCAGCTCGGGCGAACTCGTCGGTGGCAATGTTCCGCTGATCACGAACTGGGCGCAAGCACGCCAGGTCAGAGTGCTGCCTCGCTTCAACTGCCAGGACGGCGCAGTCATCGACAACATTCTCAACAACCAAGCGCTCCGCCAGCAGTGGCTGACCGCCATCATGAATGAGGTCAACGCCAACGGCTACGACGGTGTGATGATGGACTTCGAGGCCGGTTACCCGCAGGACCGCGACGCGTACACGTCATTTGTGACCGATCTGGCCGCGCAACTGCACGCCGAGAACAAAACGCTGGCGATCGCCGTATCGGCCAAGACCGCGGACGTCCCCAACCACCCGCGCTCCACGTTCTTTGACTACAACGGCCTGTCCGCGCAGGCCGACGCATTGCTTGTGATGTGCTGGGGCGTTCACTGGTCGACCTCGGCGCCGGGCGCCCAGGACGACATGACGTGGGTGCGCCAGGTCGTGGCCTACGTTTCCACGTTGCCGCGGCTTAGCAAGTTCATCCTCACCATGCAGCTGTACGCCATGGACTGGCCGAACAGCGGCGGCATCGCCAATCCGGGCACCCCGATGGAGTACGAGGACGTCATGAGCCTCGCCGAGAGTGAAGGTGTGACCCCGACCTACGAGTCCTCTGCAGACGCCTGGACGTTCAGCTACACCGACGCCGCGGGGGTACCTCACACCGTCTGGTTCACGGATGCCTCAACCGAAGCCGACCGCATCACCCTAGCGCGCCAGAGCGGACTTGGGGGCATCGGAGTGTGGCGGCTGGGCAGCGAGGACCAGCGGCTGTGGGCGGACCCCGACCTCGCCTCCGCGTGGTAGTAAAGAGCGCGCTCGCCGGTGTGCTCGCCGCAGCGCTGGTCGGTGTGACCGTCCACGCCCACCGCGGGGCAGCGAAGCCGGGACCGGCGCCGCAAGTATTCGCGTTCCTCTCAGCGGCGGGCGGCACCGAGCTGGAGCACCTGCGCCGCTACGGGCCCCGTATCAGCGTGCTCGCGCCGAACTGGTATCAGCTTAATCTCCCCACCCAGTCGTTGTCCGGCGGTCCGGTACCCACCGTGGTGACGCTTGCCCGCGCGGCCGGAGCACAACTGTGGCCGGTCATCAACGCCCGCCTTGCCACGGGCGAAGCCATCGGAGGAATCAACCAGCGGCGACGGATCGCTGCGGCGATTGCGGTCGAGGCGGCGCGACGCGGCTATCAGGGGATGACTCTGGACATCGAGCCGCTACCGGAGAGCGAATCACGCGCATTCGACGCGCTCGTGGCCGCCGTCGCTGCGCGGCTGCACATCCAGCACGAGCGCCTGGCCGTGTACGTGGCGCGCCGCACCTCGCAGGGAGGTGTTCAGGCGTACGACTGGCCGACACTGCTCGACAGCACCGATCTTCTCATCGCCTCGGGATACGACGAGCATTCGGCGGACAGCCGACCGGGGCCGATCACGACGGCCACGGGCTTCGAGGACATGCTCGATTACGCCGCGACCCTGTCGCTATCACGGGTAGTCCCTGCGATCGGCGCTTTCGGCTACGCATGGCCCGTGCGCGGGGGCCCGGGACAATTCATATCCACGATCGCGGCCAATGCACTGCGAACGCAAACGGGCGCAAGGCTGCGCGGTGCCCGAGGCGACGCAAGCTTCGTGGCCGATGGGCTCATCGTCCACTACCAGAACACTCCGGCGCTGATAGCCCGTGCACGAGACGCCCGCGCACTCGGGATGCGCTGGCTCGCTCTGTTCTCCCTCGGACGCGAGCCCGACACATTCTGGGCCGGCATCACCACGGCACGCCAGGGGGACGGCGGTTAAGGGCCCAGCACATGGTCTCGTCTGGAGCCCGAGTTGTAAACCAACCCAACTCGCCATGCAGCTTAAGCTCGCGGTCCTCTCTGCCGATAATCGACTTAATCCCGGCGGCAGGCGGCGGATCTCTTTCTCCCATGCACTGTCTCAAGACGACCGAAGCGGCCGCCCTACTGAATGTGACGCCGAGCACCCTCAGGACGTGGGAGCAGAGGTTCGGTTTCCCCGTGCCGCAACGCTCGGCAGGCGGGCATCGGGCGTACGCCCACGCAGACGTGGCTGCGCTGCGAGCTGCCTTGCGCAGTGGCAGTTCGATCGCCTCGGCGGTAAGGCGCGCTCGTGCCACTGTGGCCGCAGACAGCAACTCGCTGGTGAAGGCACTGTCCGCCTTCGATTCGGACCTCGCCGATCGCGCGATCGAGACCGCACTGTCGCTTCGGTCTCTCGAGCGCGCGGTGGAGGAGGTCCTGCTGCCGGGCTTGGAGGAGATCCTAAAGCGCAACGGCGCCGAATCCGCTGCTTGGGCATTCTCCGCGCGGTGGGCGGTCGACTGGCTACGGCGAGCCATGTGCCTGACGTCGCCGTCGGTCAGCCGTATCGCGGTCGTACTTGGCGATGGATCCGGGGGCGAGCTCGATATCGACGCCCTCTACATCCGAGCCCTTGAGCTTTTCTGTACACGCGCTGGGATTAAGGTATTGCGCCTTTCCCCGCGGGCGATGATTGGGCTTGGCGATGCCCTGTCCGTACATCGGCCCAACCTCGTGGTCTTGGCTGGGGGGCAGGTGGACGACGATACCGCCGCGCGGTGGTCCCACCTCATCGGCCGTTCCGTCGGCCCGATTCCTGTGGGGCACTATCGCCGCGCCACGGTGGCGAGTCACAACACGGTGTTGCCGCCCACGCCGGGCGAGGCGCAAATGCGCCTGATGGAACTTGCCGACGCTGCGCCTCAGCGTCACTCTACGAGCTGGCGTGGAAGCGACAGATTGCGCCTGCACGACGCGGTGGGTCTCGAGAACCCGCGCGATGTGCCGTCTGCGAGGGCAGCATCCTAGCTCGAGGTCAGAGCCCGCCGGCCGAGTTCCAGCACGGCTCGTACGTTCCACCGGCCAGGTTCACGTCGAACAGCGCACCGTAGATCCCGTCCGCGTTGTCGGTCGGGCAGAACTTCGCGGTGGTCTCGCCGTCTTGGGTGTACTCCGCGTTCAACACCGGCAGCCCGGCCTTGAGGAACGGAGTCGCGTCGCCTGGCTGAGTCGCGCTACCACAAGGGTCGTCGTAGTAGTTGCATTCCTCGATGATGAGGCCGTCGGCTCCGTCGTTTACCGCCGCCTGGGCGTCGCCCGCGTCGTTCTTCATGAACCAGGCCAGCCCGTCGTTGTGGACGGTGTAGGCGATCCACGCCTCAAACCCGACCGCGTCTTGCTGGGTCAGGCCCCAACCGTTGCTGTTGGTGTAGCCGTCGAGGTCGTCGGCCTCGACGGCGTCCTGGCCCTCGCGCTTGCACCACGCGAAGCGCTGCGCCAGGCCAGCGGCGATGTTCTGCGCCGCGGACACGTCGTTGGACGCGTCGTTGGACGGCGTGGTGTCGGGGAACACGGACGGGCTCCTGGCCGACCAGCCGGAGAATCCGGCGAGGTCGAGGTAGTTCTCACCCGGGTAGCCCTGAAGCTGCGTGTTGTGGCCCGGATCGGTGTAGTCCGCAGACGCGAAGTCGCTGTCATCCGGGAACCCCACCTGGTTCGCACCGGCCTCCACGTAGCAGATCGCGTAGTGACCTGCAGCATGGATACCCTGCACCACCGGCGACGGCCCCGTGGGGATGCCGCCGCTGACGTTCGAGTCGGCGAACAGGTCGGTGTCCCAGATGTTCGCCGAGCCTGGGGCCGGGTAGGCGGCTGAGTAGGTGGGGAGGGTGCCGCCGCCGATCTGCCAGTACCAGGTCGCGTCGGATGGCGGCTTGGTATAGCCGGTGCCACCGCCTCCACCGCCTCCACCGCTTCCACCGCTGCCGCTCGGTGCCGTGACTGGACCGACCGCGGCGCTCGTCGCCGGCACTGAACCGCCCGAGTTGGTCGCGGTGACGGTCACCGTGATCGTTTTCCCCTCGTCCCCAGCAGCCAGCGTGTCCGTGGTGGCGGTAGTGCCATCCGACCAGGCGTAAGTGAAGGTCGGTGACCCCGTCCAGCTGCCCGGATTCGCCGTCAGCGTATCGCCCACCTGGGGTGTGCCGCTGATCGTCGGCGGCGAGGTGTCGGTCGGTAGGCTGGTCGTCGTTGTTGCCGCCGCCGGTGCGGAGATCGTTAGAGAACTGCCCGCGGCGACGCTGATCGTCGCCGCGCAGGCGGCCGGTTTGCCGCCGTTCACGGCACAACTCGGCGCTCCTCCCGCGGTGTTGGCACGGACGGTGATCGACTGCGTCGCAGCGAGCACCCCTGCAGCAGCACCGCCGAGCAAAGCGAGGGCCAGACCACCTGCGATCAGCGTTCGACGGGGCCGGAGAATCCGACGCATTAATCCCACCTCCCGGACGGCTACCACACCATCCGCTCGACTTGCTCGTGCGCACCTACCTACCTTGGGGCGACTTCCGGCCAATCAAGCCGCGCGTCACCCCCCCGGAACCACCCTACGTACAGCGCCCCCATCCGGCAATACGCAAAAAGCCGCAAGGTTGCAAACCAACCCCGACCTGGTGGGTGCGCGGCGCGCCGGCTGGCCGGGCAGCCAGATGCCGTTCGAACCTACCGTCCGCGCGCGGCTATACGATCCGGCGTGTAAGTCAACCCGTGCCGACGGGAACGGGGGCAGTCCAGGGACGCGGAACGAAATCCGAGCGCGGCCACGGACACGAGCGCGAGAGGCTCACTCGTCGTGCTGCTCGTCGGCAAGAAGTGTCCGCGAGGAGAGTTGCCGCTTGCGTTCAACCAGCGCGGTCCCCAGGGTCCCGCCGGTCCGGCGGGGCCGAGTGGCGCCAATGGGCCAACGGGACGAACGGAGGAGCCGGGCCGACCGCCTCGGCGTGTTCGGCTCTGGGCAGCGGGGTAAGTCTTGCCAGCGCTCAGAATGTCGTCCCGGTTCTCACGCCGACGATTACGACGACGTTCCCGGCGCGCATCGTGACCAATGGCGCGTTCGATGCGGGCCGTACGTCGGGGAACCGCAATGTGCAATGCGTGCTGATGATCGCGCCGAGCCCGCTCTCGAGCTTCACATCTATCAGTACCGAGGATACGTCGTACTTCGATGGCACGAGTGTGGGGTCGTTCGAGGTGACACTCCCGGTGACCGGCGCGGCGGTTGAGCCGGCACGGACGTACCAGGCCCAGGCCGGGTGTCAGACCGGCAGTAGTGCCGATGTGTACTCCGGCGACCTGACAGCCGTCGCCGCCGCTCAGTAGCAGACTCAACCGAGGTCCGCTCACCAGCAAAAGCTCACGGAGGGCCCGGTTCGCCGGGCCTTCGCGTGAGTGGTAACAGATTCCACCCGCGGGGCCGCACCCGTGCGTTCGGTCAATCCGGTGGCGAGACGAACCTGACGTCGTGGTCGGCGGCGTCGGCCGCGACGAAGTCGAGAAGGCGGTCCGCTTCGGCCACGACCGCGTCCTGATCGCCCAGCCCTCTGAACGGCGCGATCTCGAGGACTGCGGTGTCGTGGCGGCGTGTGATGCTCCAGGTCGCGGTGAACAGGCCGTCCACCAGCAGCGTGCCCGAGCGCGCGCCGGAGCCCTCAGGAGAGGAACGGGCTCGCCGCCGGCGATGACGCGCGTGCGGTCCGCGTGCGACAGGAACAGGTTGTCGTATTCGGGCAGGAACCGCGGCGGAGCGGGTGTGTCCGGATCGGAACGGGTGAACGAGCGCTCTGAGGTCAGTTGCCGGCCGACCTCGAGCAGCGTCTCGGTCTCCGCTCCGGAGACGTCGAACGGAGCGTGGGCGAAGCCTCGCTCGAGCACGGGCTGGACCACGGGGCGCAGGCGGACGCAGTCATGCGCGCTGACCAGGTGAATGGTGGCGCGCATCAGTTGCGCCCGCACTGCGCGCCGCGAGGTGATGAGGTCAGACAGCTCGCGTGGGTCGAAGGCCGTCGAGCCGCGTCCACAGGCCCACGTAGGGGGCGTGAGGCGCCTGGGCCTGCATGCCCGCGAGCTGCTCGATCACCTCGATTGCGGTCGTATTCGACGCCCGCTCGAGCAGCGACTGGCGCGCGAGCGTGGCGCGCCCGAGCGCGCTGGGGCTGAGTCGGTCGGGGCGCCCGCGCGAGCTCAACGTCGCGCCGGAATGTCGTCGCCGGAGAGATGGCCCGAGCATATGCATCGGCCGGAACAGATCGGTCACCGTGGTAACGGAATGGTTACAGGGCTAGGACACCGGCCGGGCTACGGTTGCCGGCGCGCCGGGGACGCGCTCAGCCGAATCCAACAAGGAGGACACCTTGTCGATCTTGCCGGAACGCGTACGACACGCGCTGATCGAGCGCGGCCGCCCGCTGTTCGCCGGCGCCGGGTGCGCGCTCGCGCTTTGCTTCGCGGCCTCGCCCGCGCAGGCGGACCAGTGGCACCACGGCCAACACGGGGCACCGCTCATCCCAGGCAACCTGTTGCTCGCGACGAGCGACTACGCCGGGGCAATATCCAGGCGGGCGTCACGCAGCTGCCGCCGGGATGCGAGACCGAGCCCGCCGGTTCCTGCGGCACCGCGGTGGCGGACGGGACGTATCCGTTCTCGTTCAACAACGACAGCGTCGACCCGTTCTTCGGCATCACCTCGCCGGTGTACCTCGACGAGCTCACCCCCTGGGGCCAGCATATCGGGACGATTCCCGTGCCCGACAATCAGTTCGTGACCAGCTTCTCGTCGAAGTCCGAACTCGCGCTCAACCTCAGCCCCGAGGGCAAGTACCTGTCGTTCGTCGGGTACGTCGCGCAGCCGGGCGCGGTGGACGTCTCCAACGCGAACACCCCCGGCGTCATCGACCCGGGCAACCTCGATACCGGCCCGTACGACCGGGTCGTCGCGCAGCTCGACCGGTGGGGCCGCTGGACCTTTACCGAGACCTACGCCTACAGCGGTGACAACGGCCGCGCCGCGATCACCAACGACGAGCACGGCCAGGACCTGCGCTACACGGCGGGGAACGCCGGCCAGAGCAGTCGCCCCCCGGCCAACGTCGTCGCCTCGACGGGGGCGCAGTTCGTGACGCCGTCATCCCTGCCCGAGGCCGACCAGACCCCCAGCGCGCCCACCCCGCTCGGGAGCTTCAACATCAGCCAGCTGGGCGACCCGCTGGACAAGTCCACCAAGGACAACAACTATCGCGGCATCGCGATCAACAACAACGTCGCCTACTACACCAAGGGCAGTGGCGGCAACGGCGTCGACACGGTGTACTTCGTCGACACCACCGGGAAGGCTTGCCCGGGTACCGGTGTCGGGCTGCCCCAGCCCGGCGCTCAGCTGCCGACGTCTCCCCCGGCGTTGTCGGTGACGAACCTCGGTACGGCGAGCAAGACCAACTACGCGCTGGGGCCGACAAACATGTGCATCCTCAAGGGCTTCCCGACCAATCTCGTGCCGGGGACCAACACATACCCGTCGACTCAAGAGTTCCCGTTCGGGATGTGGTTCGCCAACTCGCACACCCTGTACGTGGCCGACGAGGGCAGCGGCGACAACCCGTACGACACCGCGACCGGCCAGTACACCGACGCGACCGCGAGCAACGAGCCGGATGCCGGCCTCGAGAAGTGGGTGTTCGACACGGCCACGCAGCAGTGGAGCCTGGCCTACACGCTCCAGAACGGGCTCGACCTCGGTCAGCCGTACACGGTGCCGGGGTACCCGACCGGCACCAACTCAGGGACCGACTCAGGGACCATCGGAGGGACCGGAGGCACCGGCCTGCCGTGGTCGCCCGCCACGGACGGGTTGCGCCAGCTGACGGGGCGCGTGAACCCGGACGGCACGGTGACGATCTGGGCGACCACCTCCACCGTCAGCGGTGGCGGTGACCAGGGTGCCGATCCCAACAAGCTCGTCGAGATCACCGACCGGCTCGATTCGACGAACCCGGCCACGGCGAGCTACGAGCGTTTCCGCACGCTCGAGACGGCGGGCTTCGGCGAGGTGCTGCGCGGCATCTCGTTCACGCCGGGCACATCTACCAACGGGGGCTGGGGCGATCACGCCCGCTAAGGCGCCGCCGTCAGGCGCCGCCGAACAATCTCGTTAGAGATCCCGTCCGCGGCCGGCACGAACATGTGTTCGTGCCGGCCGCGACGATTCTCCACGCTGATCTCGACTCGTTCTACGCGTCGGTCGAGCAACGAGATGACCCCAGGCTCCGCGGCCGGCCCGTGATCGTCGGGGCCGGCGTCGTGCTGGCCGCGAGCTACGAGGCGAAGGCGTGCGGCGTGCGCACGGCGATGGGGGGCGGGGCGGCGCGGCGCCTGTGTCCGCGGGCGGTGGTGGTCCCGCCGAGGATGTCCGCCTACTCCGAGGCGAGCAAGGCGGTGTTCGCCGTGTTCGAGGACACGGCGCCGGTCGTCGAAGGCCTGTCGATCGACGAGGCATTCCTCGACGTCCGCGGCCTTGACCACATCTCGGGAACGCCGGTCGAGATCGCTGCTCGGCTGCGGCGACGGGTGCGCGAGGAGGTGGGGCTGCTGATCACCGTCGGCGTCGCGCGGACCAAGTTCCTCGCCAAGGTGGCGAGCAGGGTGGCGAAGCCTGACGGGCTCCTGGTCGTCCAGCCCGACCGCGAACTTGAGTTCCTGCACCCGCTGCCGGTCGAGGCGCTGTGGGGCGTCGGGCGGGTGACCGCGGCCAAGCTCCACGAGCGGGGGATCACCACCGTCGGTCAGGTGGCGATGCTGGCCGAGCTCGAGCTGGTGTCGATGCTCGGTCGCGCATCGGGCCGCCATCTCCACGCCCTTGCGCACAACCACGACCCACGTCCCGTGGAGGTCCGCCGGCGCCGGCGGTCGATCGGCGCCCAGCGCGCGCTCGGCCGGCGCCGCCGCTCGCCCGAGGAGCTCGCCACGGTGCTGATCGCGCTCGTCGACCGTACGGCGCGGAGGCTGCGCGCGGCCAAGCGAGTGTGCCGGACGGTCGTCCTGCGCATGCGCTTCGAGGACTTCACGCGCGCGACCCGGTCCTACACGCTGCGCGAGGCGACCGACCAGACGCACGTGATCCTCCAGGCCGCCGCCGGGTTGCTCCGGGCGGCGCGGCCGATGATCGAGCGCCGCGGCTTGACGCTCCTCGGGATCGCTCTCGCGAATCTCGCGGACGCCGGCGCGGTCCAGCTCGTGCTCCCCTTCGATCGGGCCCGCGATCTGGACGCGGTCGTCGACAGGGTGCGCGACCGGTTCGGATCGGGTGCGATCACCCGGGGGGTGCTGGTCGGTCGCGACCCGGGGGTGTGGGTGCCGCTGCTGCCCGACTGACGGCCAGCCGAGCCAGCGCGGCGTGCACCTGGGCGTCGCGCCGCTCCGCCTCGGCGTCGGTCCATCGCCACTGCGGGCCGGACTCAATCGCGAGCGTGGGCCGGTCGTGGTCCTGGACATCGTCGACCTCGATCTCGACCGCCACGACGCCGGCGACCAGCGCCTCATCCGCGATCCGCGCTCGCCCGTGCGCGGTCACCGCGACGTCGTAGGAGACGATCGTCAGCGACACGTGAGGGTCGGCGCGCAACCGCTCGAGCGAGCGCCGGCCGGCGGCGAGGGCGATCAGCGCGTGGCGCGGGCCGGCGCGGATGGCGGCAGAGACCGGGATCGCGTGGGGGGTGGCGCCGGCGGTGGCGAGGATCGTGACCGTGCCGGCGGGCCAGTCGGGCAGCACGGACTCAAGCTACCGGTCGGGGCTGGGCTGAGGCGCCGGATCGCGAGCCGCTCCGATTCCGTCACGGTTCGCGGACCTGCACAACACGCCATTTCGTGCCGCACTCGGGAACCGTGACCGGTGAAGCATGCCCCACATGCGTAGTTGGTCAGGGCTCCTCGGGTGGGCGCCGAGTGGCGTGTTTTGCAGGTCGAGGGTTGGGTGGTGGCGCGGGTGGATCGGGGGTTTGGGTGGTGGCGCGGGCGGATCGGGGGTTTGGGTGGTGGAGTGGGCGGTCTGGGTGATGCGCGGGCGGGTCGGGGTTGCGTTGTGTCGCGTCCAGGTCGCCGGCGAACCGTCCCCGCGTCTCACCGCCACCCCACCCCGCCACCGCAACCGCCTACGCCACCCCCCGCGCCATGCACAGCCGCTGCAGTCGCTCCATCGCCTCGCCCGCGCGCTCGGGCAGGACGTCGAGCGCCTCGGCGGCGACGCGCAGGTCCGCGATCGTCACGCCCCGCCCCTCCAGGGCGAAGCGGCCGAGCCACCGCACCGCAGCCCGCTCGTACCGGGCCGGGTCGCCGCCCCGCAAGACCAGGCAGATGCGCAACGCGTCATCGAGCGCCACCGTTGGGAGCTCGCGCGCCGCGGCCACCACGAGCGTCTCGTTACCTGTCTGGAGGGCGCGCCGGAAGCGCGCGTAGGGATTGCCGTCGCTGGTCACGCGAACACATGTTCGCCCAAGCGACGGACGGATGCCTCGTCGCGTGGCGAAGCCCGCGAAAGCGCACGAAAGCCGGGATTCGCCCAGTGCATGGCGATCCGGCCCGGAGTAGGCTCAGTGAAGAGGCGGTGGTACGCGGGATGAGGAGTGCATAAGCGAGGAGGTCGCGAAATGGCAGTAAAGGGGGCGGAGCTTGAGTCTGAGCTGATCGACACAGTTTGCGAACGGGTGCGGGAGCGGCTCCCGTCCGACCAGGCGACGCCATGCGAGGCGTTCGTCCGCCAGTACTACCAATGGGTCCCGCCCGAGGATCTGGCGGACCGCAACCCGCTCGACCTGTACGGGGCGGCGGTGGCGCACTGGAACCTGGCCCAGCAGCGCGCCCCCGGCGAGGCCAAGGTGCGGGTCTACAACCCGGACTTCGAGCGGCACGGGTGGCAGTCGCCGCACACGGTGATCGAGATCGTCTCCGACGACATGCCGTTCATCGTCGACTCGGTGACGATGGACTTCACCCGCAAGGACTACGGGATCCATCTCGTGATCCACCCGGTGATGCGGATCCGGCGCGACGATGCCGGGCACATCGTCGAGGTCCTTGATCCCGAGGCCGAGAGCGACGACGCGATCCCCGAGTCGATCCTCCACGCCGAGGTGGGGCGTGAGCACGATCTGGACAAGCTGGACGAGCTGCGCCGGAGCATCGAGCGCGTGCTCGACCAGGTGCGTGCGGCGGTTGAGGACTGGCAGCAGATGCGCGAGCGCGCACAGGCTCTCACCGACGAACTCGATCAGAGCCCACCCGCCGGCACCGAGACGGCAACCATCGACGAGACCAAGGCCTTCCTGACGTGGCTCACCGACGACAACTTCACGTTCCTCGGCTACCGGGACTATGAGCTGACCGCGGACGGGGACGGGGACGGGGACGGCGCTGGCGCGCTGCTCAAGGCCATCGACGGCTCCGGCCTCGGCATTCTGCGCGGCAGCTCGAACAAGCCGCCCAAGCGGCTCAGCCCCAAGGCGGCGGCGTTCGGCCGCGAGCCGAAGATCCTGCTCCTGACCAAGGCCAACTCCGCCTCGACGGTCCACCGGCCGGCGTACCTGGACTACATCGGCGTCAAGCGCTACGACGAGGAAGGACGCGTGATCGGCGAGCGGCGCTTCCTCGGCCTCTACACCACTCGGGCCTACAAGGCCAGCGCGCGCTCGATCCCGATCATCCGCGGCAAGGTCGAGGGCGTCCTTCAGCACGCGGGCTTTCCGCCGGCCAGCCACGACCGCAAGGCGTTGCTCGAGATCCTCGAGTCCTACCCCCGCGACTCGCTCTTTCAGATGGAGACCGAGGAGCTGTTCAACGTGTCGATCGGGATCCTCGGACTCGGCGAGCGCCAGCGCCTGCGCTGTTCATGTGGCGAGATCCGCTCGACCGGTTCGTGGAGTGCTTGGTGTGCATTCCGCGCGATCGCTTCAACACCGAGAACCGGGAACGCGTGGGGCGGATCCTCCTCGATGCCTTACACGGCGTCGCGCTCGACTGGAACCTTCAGCTGAGCGAGTCGCGCATCGCGCGCGTGCACTACATCATCCGCTGCGGCGAGGAACCCGCCGGCGACTACGAGGTGGCCACGATCGAGGCGCGTCTCGTGCAGGCGGTGCGGGCCTGGACCGACGACCTGCGAGAAGCGCTGCTCGAAGACCACGGCGAGGAGGAAGGCACCACGCTGTTCCGGCGCTACGAGCGGGCGTTCCCGCCCGGCTATCAGGCCGATTGGGTGGCGCGCTCGGCCGTCGCCGATATCGCCCGGATCGAGGAGCTGGCAAGTACCGACGATCCGATCACCAGCCTCTACAGGCCGCTCGAGGCGCCCGAGGGGATGGTGCGCCTGAAGCTGTTCAGCGCCGGCGGGGTGCTCCTGTCCGACGTCCTTCCCACGCTCGAGCACCTCGGCGCGAAGGTCGCCGACGAGCGGCCCTACGAGATCACGCCCGCCGACCGCGGCTCCGCATGGATCTACGACTTCGGCCTCCAAGCCGATCCCGAGAACACCGAACGCGTCCGTGACCTCCTGCATGACGCTTTCCTCGGCGTGTGGCGGGGCGAGCTCGAGGACGACGGCCTCAACGGACTCGTGCTGAAGGCGACGCTCACGGGTCGGCAGGTGTCGATCATTCGCGCCGCCGCCAAGTACCTGCGTCAGGCCGGAATCGGTTTCTCGGACGCGTACATCGAGCGCACGCTGACCGGGCATCCCAACATCGCTCGCCTCCTAGTCGAACTGTTCAACGCGCGCCTGGACCCGGACAGTGCTGCGGAGGCCCTTGCCGAACGGATCGCCACCGAGATCGAGGAGGCGCTCGACGCGGTGCCGAGCCTCGACGAGGACCGCATCCTCCGGAGCTTTCTGAGCGTGATCCGGGCGGTTGTCCGCACGAACGCCTTCCAGACCGACCGCGACGGCAAGCCGCATCCGTATCTGTCCTTCAAGCTCGACTCGGAGCAGATCCCGGTCCTGCCCCTGCCGCGGCCCCAGTTCGAGATCTTCGTCTACTCGCCACGGGTCGAGGGTGTCCACCTGCGAGGTGGCAAGGTGGCGCGTGGCGGGATCCGCTGGTCCGACCGGCGCGAGGACTTCCGCACCGAGATCCTCGGGTTGATGAAAGCCCAGATGGTCAAGAACGCGCTGATCGTCCCGGTCGGCGCCAAGGGCGGCTTCGTCGTCAAGCGCCCCCCGGCGAACGGCGGTCGCGACGCGCTCATGAACGAAGGCATCGTCTGCTACAAGACCTTCCTGTCGGGCTTGCTCGACGTGACCGACAACATCGTCGAGGGCAAGGTGGTTGCGCCCGAGCGGGTGGTTCGCTACGACGACGACGACCCGTACCTCGTGGTCGCGGCCGACAAGGGGACGGCGACCTTCAGCGACATCGCCAACGAGATCTCGGCCGAGTACAGGTTCTGGCTGGGCGATGCGTTCGCCTCGGGGGGCTCGCAGGGCTACGACCACAAGCAGATGGGGATCACGGCCCGGGGCGCCTGGGAGTCGGTCAAGCGCCATTTCCGCGGGTTGGGTGTCGACATCCAGTCGACCGACTTCACCGCGGTCGGGATCGGCGACATGTCCGGCGACGTGTTCGGCAACGGGATGCTCCTCTCGCGCCACACCCGGCTGATCGCGGCGTTCAACCACGTGCACGTGTTTCTCGATCCGGACCCGGACACGGACACGAGCTACGAGGAGCGCAAGCGCCTGTTCGAGCTACCACGCTCGAGCTGGAGCGACTACGACGACTCGCTCATCTCCGAGGGCGGCGGCGTGTACTCACGCCAGGCCAAGTCGATCAAGCTCTCGTCCCAGGTACAGGAGGCGCTCGGAATCGAGGCCGAGAAGCTCACGCCCAACGAGCTCATCCAGGCGATCCTGAAAGCTCCCGTCGATCTCCTCTTCAACGGCGGGATCGGCACCTACGTAAAGGCCTCGACCGAGTCGCAAGCCGACGTAGGGGACAAGGCCAACGATTACCTCCGGGTCGACGCGCGTGAGCTGCGATGCCGCGTGGTGGGGGAGGGCGGCAACCTCGGTCTCACCCAGCGGGCCCGGATCGAGTACGGGCTGGTCGGCGGCCCCGAACATAGGGGCGGGCGCATCAACACCGACGCGATCGACAACGTCGCCGGCGTCAACACCTCAGACCACGAGGTCAACATCAAGATCCTGCTCGACGGGCTGGTGGCCGACGGCGACCTGACCGCCAAGCAGCGCAACGAGCTGCTCGCCGAGATGACGGACTCGGTTGGCGAGCAGGTGCTCTACGGCAGCTACACCCAGACCCAGGCGATCAGCCTGGCGCTGGCCCAAGCTCCGCCGATGGTCGACGTCCACGCGCGCCTGATCCGCTACCTCGAGCAGAACGCCGGGCTGAACCGCAAGATCGAGTTTCTCCCCTCCGACGACACGATCGAGGAGCGCAAGGCGGCGCACCAGGGCCTGGTTGCCCCGGAGCTGGCAGTGGTCATGGCCTACATCAAGATCCACCTGTACCGTCAGCTGCTCGACTCCGACCTGCCCGAGGACGGCTACCTGGCCCATGACCTCGAGCGGTACTTTCCGGCGCCGCTGCCCGAGCGCTACTCCGAGCAGATGCGCGGCCACCGCCTGAAGCGCGAGATCATCGCCACCGTGGTCGCGAACCAGCTGGTCGACCGAGCCGGCACCACGTTCGCCTTCCGCTTGCTCGAAGAGACCGGCACGCTGCCGGCCGTCCTGGCCCGCGCCTACGCCACCGCGCGCGAGGTGCTCGACATGCGCTCGTTCTGGGAGGAGGTCGAGGCGCTCGACAACCGCGTCTCGGCCCAGACGCAGCTCGGGATGCTGATCGAGGCGCGGCGGCTGGTCGAGCGCGCGACCCGGTGGCTCGTGCGGGCCAACCCGTATCAGGTCAGCATCGCGCAGACGATCCGGCGGTTCCGGCCCGGGGGGGAGATGCTGGCCGCGTCACTGCCCGACGCGCTCGAGGGCGCCGACCGCCAGGCCTTCGACGGCCGTGCAGTCGAGCTCGGGCACGCCGGCGTCCCCAACGCGCTGGCCCGCCGAGCGGCGGGCATGCCGTTCATGCTCGCGCTGTTCGACATCGTCGAGGTGGCGGCGGCGACCGAGCGCGAGCCCACCGAAGTGCTCCAGGTCTACTTCCGCCTGGGCTCGCGGCTGGACCTCAACTGGCTACGCGACCGGATCATCGACCTCCCGCGGGCCAATCGCTGGCAGGCGCTCGCGCGGGCGTCACTGCGCGACGATCTGTTCAACCTCTACCGGGAGCTGACCCGCAAGGTGCTCGACGCCGGAGGTCGTGGCGCCCCCGCCGAGGCCGCGATCGAGGCGTGGTCGGAGCGCAACGCCGAGACGCTCGAGCGTGCGCTGGGGATGGTGGCCGAGATCCGCGCCTCGCGCATCTACGACAACACCACGCTGCCGGTGGCGCTGCGCGAGATCCGCGCTCTCCTGCGCGGGACGAGTCGCGCCGGCGTCCAGGTGGCGTCGGTCACAATGGGGGAATAGGGCTCAGCTGGTCCGGCGTCGCGCCATCCGCCAGCGCGCGTAGGCGACCAGGAGCAGGGTCACGTCGAAGACGCCGGCGAGGAAGAACGCAGCTGAGCCCGTCACGAGCCGGCCTGCAACCCGGGAAACCACGACCGCAAGCTATCGTCCCAACGCACAAATGGCCGATTCCGTTACCACTACGGTCACCGAGCTGCCCGACTCGCGCGTGCGAGTCGAGGCGCAGGTCGCGCCCGAGGAGGTCGAGCGGCGCGTCCAGCAGGCCGCGCGCGAGCTCGGTCGCCAGATGCGCGTGCCGGGCTTCCGCAAGGGAAAGGTCCCGGCGCCGGTGGTCATCCGCCGGCTCGGCCGCGATGCGGTGCTCGACGAGGCGCTCCGAAGCTCGCTCGGTAGCTGGTACGCCGACGCAATCGATGGAGCCGGCATCGCGCCGGTTGGCGAACCCGAGCTCGACGTTCCCTCAGAGTTTCCCGCCGAGGGCCAGCCGCTGTCGTTCTCGATCGAGATCGGGGTCCGTCCGACGGCCAAGCTCGGGCAGTACAAGGGACTCGAGGTCGGCCGGCGCGAGCTCCACGTCGAGGACTCGCAGATCGACGAGGAGGTCGAGCGGCTGCGCGACCGGCTGGCCACGCTCGAGACGGTCGATCGCCCCGCGGAGAACGGCGACCACCTGGTGATCGACTACGTCGGGACGGTCGACGGCGAGGAGTTCGAGGGCGGATCGGGGCGCGACCAGCTGCTCGAGCTCGGCTCGGGGCGGCTCGTGCCCGGGTTCGAGGATCAGCTGATCGGAGCCAATGCCGGCGACGAGCGCACGGTGACGATCACGTTCCCCGAGGACTATCCCGCCACGGAGCTCGCGGGCAAGGAGGCGCAGTTCGCGGTCACCGTCAACGAGGTCAAAGAGAAGCGCCTGCCTGAGCTCGACGACGAGTTCGCCGCGGAGGCGGCCGGATTCGACACCCTGGCCGAGCTCCGCGATGACATCGCCGAGCGCCTGGGCAAGGTCGACGAGCGCGCGATCGAGCGGGAGTTCGAGGATGCCGTGGTGGAGGCGGCGGTGGCCGAGGCCGAGGTCGAGGTGCCCGACAAGCTGGTTCACGCACGCGCGCACGAGCTGCTCGAGGACACCTTCGCGATGCTGGCCCGCCAGGGCATCTCCAAGGAGGCCTACCTGCGGATCTCCGACCGCGACGAGGAGACGCTGGCGCACGAAGCCGAGCCGGAGGCGGCGGCCGCGCTCAAGCGCGAGGCCGTGCTCGCCGCGATCGTGGAAGCCGAGGGGATCGAGCCGTCAGACGAGGACGTCCGTGAGGCGCTTGCGCCGACCGCCGAGCGGCAGGGCACCACGGTCGACAAGCTGTTCGAGCGGCTGCACTCGACCGGGCGCCTGGATCGGATCCGCGGCGAGGTGGCCAACCGCCAGGCGATAGAGAGGCTCGTGGCGGACGCCAAGCCGATCAGCGTGGAGCAGGCGAAGGCCCGCCAGAAGCTATGGACGCCGGGCAAGGAAGCCGCAGGCCAGGGCTCCGGGCAGCTCTGGACGCCCGGGAGCTGAGCCGCCGGCCCGGGCGCCGCCGACCATCAGGGCTAAGGCGCCGCCGTCAGGCGCCGCCGACCATCAGGGTCATTCCGGACACTGGACGGAAGTACTACTCGTCCTTCCCAGGGGGCCCCGGCCGGTTGCTACAGTCGGCAGGATTCCGGCCGAGGAAGCGAAAGAAGCGAGGACGATGAGCCCACTCGTACCGATGGTTGTTGAGCAGACCTCCCGGGGGGAGCGCGCCTTCGACATCTACAGCCGTCTGCTCAACGAGCGGATCATCTTCCTCGGGACTCCGGTTGACGATCAGATCGCGAACCTGATCGTGGCCCAGCTCCTGCACCTGGAATCAGAAGACCCGGACAAGGACATCTCCCTGTACATCAACTCGCCCGGCGGATCGGTCTACGCGGGGCTGGCGATCTACGACACGATGCAGTTCATCAAGCCCGATGTCCAAACGATCTGCGTCGGGATCGCGATGTCGATGGGGGCGCTGCTGCTGGCCGGAGGGGCCCACGGAAAGCGGATGGCGCTGCCGAACGCCAAGATCCTGATCCACCAGGTCTCCTCGGCTTTCCAGGGTCAGGCCACCGACATCGAGATCCACGCCAGGGAGATCATCGACGTGCGCCGGCGGCTGGACGAGATCATCGCCCACCACACTGGCCAGAGCCTTGAGAAAGTTAGGGCGGACACCGAACGTGACTACTTCATGAGCTCCGAGGAGGCCAAGGACTACGGAATCATCGACCGCGTCATCTCGCAGCACTGAGGGGCTACCCTTAGGGGCTCGGATAAGGCGGCACGAGGTAACTCCGGGAGAGGGCTATACATGGCACGTCCGACCGATTCCAACGAACAGCTGCTTTGCAGCTTCTGCGGCAAGTCCCAGAGGCAGGTCAAGAAGCTGATCGCCGGTCCAGGCGTCTACATCTGCGACGAGTGCATCGATCTCTGTAACGAGATCATCGATGAGGAGCTCACCGCTCCGCCGAGCTTCGACATCGAGAATCTCCCGAAGCCGCGGGAGATCTACGACGTTCTGAACGAGTACGTGGTCGGGCAGGAGCAGGCCAAACGCAGCCTGTCGGTGGCCGTCTACAACCACTACAAGCGCGTCCAGATGATGCAGTCCGATGAGAACGACATCGAGCTGCAGAAGTCGAACATCCTGCTGCTGGGCCCCACCGGATGCGGCAAGACGCTGCTGGCCCAGACGCTCGCGAAGATCCTGAACGTCCCGTTCGCGATCGCCGACGCCACCGCGCTGACCGAGGCCGGGTACGTGGGCGAGGACGTCGAGAACATCCTCTTGAAGCTGATCCAGGCCGCCGACTACGACGTCAAGAAGGCCGAGACGGGGATCATCTACATCGACGAGGTCGACAAGATCGCCCGCAAGGCCGACAACCCCTCGATCACCCGCGACGTATCCGGCGAGGGGGTCCAGCAGGCGCTGCTGAAGATCCTCGAGGGCACGACCGCTTCGGTGCCGCCCCAGGGCGGGCGCAAGCACCCCCACCAGGAGTTCCTCTCGATCGACACCACCAACGTGCTGTTCATCTGCGGCGGCGCGTTCGCCAACCTGGACAAGGTGATCGAGCGCCGCATCGGCCACCAGGGGGTCGGGTTCGGCGCCGCGATCCAGTCCAAGGAGCAGCGCGACACCGGCGAGATCTTCGAGCACTGCCTGCCGGAGGACCTCATCCAGTACGGCCTGATTCCCGAGTTCATCGGCCGCCTCCCTGTGATGAGCGCGATCCACCAGCTGAGTCGCGACGAGCTCATGCAGATCCTCACCGAGCCGCGCAACGCGCTCGTCAAGCAGTTCCAGCGCTTCTTCCAGTTCGACGGGATCGAGCTCGTGTTCGCCGAGGAGGCGCTCCACTCGATCGCGGACCGCGCGCTCGAGCGCGAGACCGGCGCCCGGGGTCTGCGCTCGATCATCGAGGAGGTGCTGCTCGAGGTCCAGTTCGAGCTGCCCTCGCGCCGGGACGTACGCAAGTGTGTGGTAACGCGGGACACGATCGAGAAGGGCACGCCGCCCACGCTCGTGACGGTCCCGATCCCCGAGGAAGAAGCAGCGTAAGTCTCCCTAGACTGAGCGGTCGCCATGACTGACCGCTCAGAGCTTGAGGCCAAGACCCGCTACGACCCGTCCGAGGTCGAGCCGCGGATCGCGCAGGTGTGGCTGGACAGCGGCCTGTGGCATCCGGAGCCGAAGGGCGACCCGAGCGAGAACTACTCGATCGCGATCCCGCTGCCCAACGTGACCGGCGTGCTGCACATGGGACACGCGCTGAACAACTCGATCCAGGACTGCCTGATCCGCTACCACCGGATGCGCGGCCAGCGGACCAAGTGGATCCTGGGGACCGACCACGCCGGGATCGCCACCCAGATCCAGGTGGAGCGGGCGGTGGTGGCCGAGGGCTCGAGCCGCGAGCAGCTCGGCCGCGAGGCGTTCGTGAAGCGCGTGTGGCGCTGGCGCGACGACTACGGCGGCCAGATCATCGAGCAGCTCAAGCGTCTGGGCGCCTCGCTGGACTACGAGGACGAGCGATTCACGCTCGACGCGGGCTATGCCCAGGCGGTGCAGAAGGTGTTCGTCGAGCTCTACGAAAAGGGCTACATCTACCGGGATCGCTACATGGTCAACTGGGACCCGGGCAACCGCTCGGCGATATCGGACCTCGAGGTCGAGGACGTCGAGGTAACGGACACCCTTTACTACATCGACTATCCGCTGGCCGAGGGCTCCGGCTCGGTGACCGTGGCCACGGTGCGACCGGAGACGATGCTGGCCGATGTCGCGGTCGCTGTTCACCCGGATGACGAGCGCTACGGCCGGCTGGTGGGCGAGAAGGCGATCCTGCCGCTCGTCGGGCGCAAGTTGAAGATCATCGCCGACGAGTACGTCAAGCCGGAGTTCGGCACGGGCGCGCTCAAGATCACCCCCGGCCACGACCCCAACGACTTCGAGATCGGCCGCCGCCACGGCTTGGCCGAGATCAGCGTTATCGGCGAGGACGGACGCATCACCCAGGAGGCGCCCGAGCGCTTCCGCGGCCTGACCGTCGATGAGGCGCGCGACGCGGTGGTGGCCGAGCTGCGCGAGCAGGGGCTGATCGCGCGCACCGAGCCCTACACGCACGAGGTCCCGTTCTCGCAGCGCTCGGGCGAGCGCGTCGAGCCGCTGATCTCGCTCCAGTGGTTCATGCGCATGGGCGAGCTGGCCGCGCCGGCCATCGGCGTGGTGCGCAGCGGTGAGGTCCGCTTCTGGCCCGAGAACTACACGCGGGTCTACATGAACTGGATGGAGAACATCCGGCCGTGGGTGATCTCCCGCCAGCTGTGGTGGGGCCACCGCATCCCCGTCTGGTACCGCGACGACGAGATCTATGTCGGCACGACCGAGCCCGAGGGGAAGGGGTGGGAGCGCGACCCCGACGTGCTCGACACCTGGTTCAGCTCGGGACTGTTCCCGTTCGCCGCGCTCGGATGGCCGGAGGACACGCCGGCCCTGCGCGCGTTCTATCCGACCGACGTGCTGGTCACCGCGCGCGACATCGTCTTCCTGTGGGTGGCGCGGATGATCATGCTCGGGATCGAGTTCCGGGACCAGATCCCGTTCTCGGACGTCTACGTCCACTCGATCATCCAGGCGCCCGACGGGCGGCGCATGTCCAAGTCGCTCGGCACCGGCGTCGATCCGCTCGCCCTCATCGAGGGTGGGCCGAGGCCCCCCGTATTCGAGGAAGGCGGCGACTTCCCGGCGTACGGCGCCGACGCCGTGCGGTGGGGTCTGTACACGATGTCCTCGGCGCAGGACGTCCGCTTCAGCGAGGAGCGACTGGCCCAGGGCCTGCAGCTCACCAACAAGCTGTGGAACGCGGCGCGGCTGATCCTGCTCGGTGTCTCGCCGGACGGGCGCGCGGCACCCACACCGACCGCGGTCGAGGATCGGTGGATCCTGTCGCGCCTGGAGCGGGCCCGGGCGGAGATCAGCCGCCGGATCGAGGGCTACGACTTCGCCCACGCCGCCCTCGGGGTGTACGACTTCGTCTACGGTGAGCTGTGCGACTGGTACCTCGAGCTGGTCAAGCCGCGACTGCGGGCCGGCGAGCGCGAGCTCGGGGCCACGCTGCTGTACGTGCTCACCCAGACATTGGCAATCGCCCACCCGATGATTCCGTTCGTGACGGAGGAGATCTACCGATATGTGCCGGGCGCCGACGGGCTGCTCGCGGCGGGCCTTTCGGACGCGCCGGCGGCGCCGGTGGACGAGCGCGCCGAGGCCAGCGTCGGTCAGGTGATCGAGGCCGTCCAGGCGCTTCGCGGTTGGCGCGACTTCGCCGGCGTCCGGGCCGCCGCGACCGTCCCGGCGCGACTCGCCGCGGAAGGCTACGAAGAGACCGAAGAGCACCTGGCGCGCCTCGCGCGGATGTCGTTCACCTCGGACGGAGCAGAGCCGGTCGCGACCGTGCCGGTGCCGGGCGGCATCGTTGAGATCCTGCCCAGCGAGGACGTCGATCTCGAGGGCGCAGAGCGGCGCCTTGCGACTCGCCGGGCCAAGCTCGAGGAGGAGATCGAGCGGGCCGAGCGCAAGCTGGCCAACGAGCGTTTCGTGGCCAAGGCGCCGCCCGAGGTGGTCCACGCGGAGCGGGAGAAGCTGGAACGACTCAACGCCGAAATCGAATCTCTATGACCCCCGAGGAAGCAGAGCGCTACATCCTGTCCCGCGAGCTGTTCGGGATGCGGTTCGGGCTGGACCGCATGCGCCGGCTGATGACCGCGATGGGCAATCCGCAGCTCCGCTTTGAGTCGATCCACGTTGTGGGTACGAACGGCAAGTCCTCGACGGTCCGGATGACGGCGGCGATCCTCCGGCGCCACGGCCTGCGCACGGGTGCCTACCTGTCGCCGCACCTGGTCTCCTTCGCGGAGCGGATCAGGATCGACGACGATGATCTCGAGCCGGCCGAGTTCGCCGCCGCGATCCAGCGCGCCGCCCGCGCCGGCGAGCTGGTCGACCGCTCGCTGGGCCCGGATGACCGCGTCACGCAGTTCGAGCTGCTGACCGCAGCCGCCTACTCGGAGCTGGGACGCCGCGACGTCGAGGTGGCGGTGATCGAGGCCGGGCTTGGCGGTCGCTACGACGCCACCAACGTCATCCCGTCCCGGGTCCAGGTGCTCACCAGCGTCGGCCTGGAGCACACCCGCTGGCTGGGGCCGACGATCACCGCGATCGCCACCGAAAAGCTCGACGTGGTGCAGCCCGGCGCCACACTGGTCCTCGGACACCACCTGCATCCGGATGCCGAGGCGGTCGCGGAGCGGGTGGCGGCCGAGCGGGGCGCGAAGATCGTTCATGCCGGCGCCGATCCGGGCGTTCCGCTGAGCGCACTCGGCCCCTACCAGCGGCGCAACTTCGCCGTGGCCCGGACCGCCGCGGAGGCTTACCTCGGCGAGCTCGACCCGAACGCGGTCGCCACCGCCGCGGCCGAGACGCTCGTGCCCGGGCGCCTGCAGGTCGTCGACAAAGAGCCGCTGACCCTGCTCGACGGCGCCCACAATCCTGAAGGGATGGCGGCGCTCGCGGAGGCGCTGGACGAGCCGTTCGCCGCGCAGCGCGAGCGCGTCGTCGCGGTCGTTTCGATCCTCGACGACAAGGACGCGGCGAGCATGCTGGCCATCCTCATGCCGCGGTGCGACGCGCTGGTCCTGACCGCCAGCCAGAACCCCCGCGCGCTTCCGCCGCCGACGCTCCAGTCGCTGGCTGGGCAGCTGGGAGGCCCGCCGTCGGAGGTCATCCGCCATCCGCGTGCGGCGCTGGCGCGCGCCCGCGACCTGGCCGGTCCGCGTGGGCTGGTCGTGGCCACAGGCACGATCTACCTCGTGGCCGACCTCCTGCGCCCGGCCGGCGCCGGCCGCGCCTCGATGCTGTGAACGAGGACGAGAAGCAGCCGCGGTTGCTGGCCATGATGGGCCTTGTTGCCCTGGTGGTGGCCGTCGTCATACTTGTGTTCTTCGGCATCGGATACCTGTTCGGCCGGGCGTATCTGTGACGGTCGATAAATGAGAACCCCGCCCACCTAAGGAGGATCCAAGGCCTCAACGGCCAATCAGTGGGCTACTCGAAAGCTCAGCGGCGCCTGACGGCGGCGCCTTAGTGGCGCGGTAGTACCGTCGTTTGTGAGGATCCGCACGAAGCTTATGCCGGCTGCAACGTTCCCAACTCACCTACCACTACACTCGCTCCCTTAATGCTCGCCCTCGCGGTCTTCGGCATCAAGAACGGGTCGATCAACGCGGCCGTCGAGCTGATCATCCTGTTCCTGGTGGTGATCTGGCTGGCGCTCGTGTACTGGACGTACGCCGACGCTCGACGCCGGATCGCCGACCCCTTGCTCGTCGGGTGCGCGACCGCGGCCTCGCTGTTCCCGTTCGTGGGGACAATCGTCTACATGATCGTCCGCCCGCCCGAGTACCTGGATGACGTGCGTGAGCGGGAGCTCGAGATCCAAGCCGCGGAGGCCCGGCTGGCCGAGATCGGCTACCAGGTCTGCCCGTACTGCGACTTCGAAATCGAGAAGGATTTCCTGCGCTGCCCGAACTGCATGCGCAAGCTCAAGGACCCGTGCTCGAACTGCGGCAAGCCGCTCGACCCGATGTGGAAGATCTGCCCGTTCTGCGAGGCCGAGATCGGCACCTCGGCGGCCTCGCCGCGGCGGACGCGCCGGCGCCGCGATGGCCCCCCCGAGCAGGCGGTTGCGGGCGCCACCGTCCACGCCGAGCGCAGCAGCGCCCAGACCCCGCCGCCGGCCCCCGCCGACCCGCGCAGCGGGCGTGAGCCGCTGACGGACCCGCGTTCGCTCTAGGGCGCCGGTACAGTCCCGGCCGCCTAAGCTAAGGCGCCGCCGTCAGGCGCCGCCGACCATTTGCATTACTTGACCGGCGCACCCGCGCCGTGGACCAAGGAGACGCATGGAGCGAACGCTGATTCTGATCAAGCCCGACGCCTTTGCCCGGAACCTCTCGGGCGAGATCATTGCCCGGTTCGAGCGCAAGGGTCTGCAGCTGGTGGCGATGAACCTGTTGACGATGAGCCGCGATCTGGCCGAGCGCCACTACGCGGAGCATCAGGGCAAAGGGTTCTACGAGGAGCTCGTGACATTCATCACGTCCGGTCCGCTGGTGGCGATGGTGCTCGAGGGCGACCAGGCGGTCGTGGCGGCCCGCCAGGTGATCGGTGCCACGAACCCGCTCGAGGCGACGACGGGCTCGATCCGCGGGGACTTCGCCATCGAGGTGGGCCAGAACATGGTCCACGGGTCCGACTCGCCCGAGTCGGCGGCCCGCGAGCTGGCGCTGTTCTTCCCCGACCTCGCCTGAGCCCTGTGACGTCGTGAGCCGGCTGGTGCTCGCGTCGCGCTCGCCGCAGCGGCGGGCGATCCTCGAGCAGTTGGGCGTCGAGTTCTCGGTACAGGTCCCCGACGTCGAAGAGCTCGAGGCTGGACCGCCGCACGAGGTGGCGCTCGAGAATGCGTACCGGAAGGCCTCCGCGGTGGCCCCCGGTGCGGGCGGCCTCGTCGTCGGGGTCGACACGGTGGTCTCGCTGGGAGCCCGGCTCTACGGCAAGCCGTCCGACGCCGAGGAGGCCAGGGCCACGCTGAATGCCTTGTCCGCCCGGCGCCACGCGGTCATCAGCGCCGTCTGCCTGATCGGGGATGGCAACGTGCGCAGCGCGGCCACGCAGACCGGGGTCCAGTTCAGGGCGCTGGACGACCGCCTGATCGACTGGTACCTGGCCAGCGGAGAGTGGCGTGAACGCGCCGGCGGATACGCGATCCAGGGGCGCGGCGCTGCCCTGGTGGCGGGCATCGAGGGGGACTTCCTCAACGTCGTGGGGCTGCCGGTAGCAACATTGCTGGAGCTGGAGCCGGCGCTGTTAGGTTCGTGACCAACCCGCTCGAGGCGCAGCCTCGTGCGGCAGCGTCGCCTGAACTGCTGCGACCAGGCTCCGAGAGAATCAAGCCCGTACAATCGTCCTCGGATGGCGCTGGCAGCGTGGCGTGGTCTCCGGCGCCCAGTTCACCGTCCGCTGCTGATCCCTACCTCTGTTTTCTATGGGCTTCTTTACGTACCTGACCGGTTTCGGCGGCCGCGACATGGCGGTCGACCTCGGCACAGCGAACACCCTCGTCTACGTCCGCGGGCGCGGGATCGTCCTGTCTGAGCCGAGCGTCGTGGCGGTCGACTCCCGCACCGGCGAGGTGCACGCGGTCGGGATCGAGGCCAAGCGGATGCTGGGTCGCACACCGGGCACGATCCAGGCGATCCGGCCCCTGAAGGACGGCGTGATCGCCGACTTCGAGGTGACCGAGGAGATGCTTCGGTACTTCATCCGCAAGGTGCTCGACCGCCGGATGGCCCACCCGCGGCTGATCGTGTGCGCGCCTTCTGGCGTGACCGAGGTCGAGAAGCGGGCCGTCGAGGAGGCCTCACTGGCCGCCGGTGCCCGCCGCGTGCACCTGATCGAGGAGCCGATCGCCGCGGCCATCGGGGCCGGAATGGAGATCGACCAGCCGGTCGGGCGGATGGTGGTCGACGTGGGCGGCGGCACCAGCGAGATGGCGGTCATCTCGCTCGGAGGGATCGTCGTCTCGCGCTCGGTCCGGGTGGGCGGTTACGAGATGGACGAGGCAATCACCCAGTACATGCGTGGCGCGCACCAGCTCGCGATCGGCTCACGCACGGCCGAGCAGATCAAGATCTCGTTGGGGTCCGTCCGGCCGCTGTATCCCGAGGAGACGTTCGAGGTTCGCGGGCGCCACCTGGTGACCGGCCTGCCGACCGCGATCGAGCTGCACTCAGAGGAGGTCCGCGCGGCGATCATGGCTCCGGTGCGCGAGATCATGCGGGCCATCCGCGACACGCTCGAGGAGACCCCGCCCGAGCTCTCGAGTGACATCGCCAAGGACGGGATCCTGCTCGCGGGCGGCGGCACCCTGGTGCGCGGCTTCCAGGAGCTCGTCGCCGAGGAGACCGGGATGCCGGTGTACTCGGCCGAGTCGCCGCTGACCTGCGTCGCCTTCGGGTCAGGCCAGGCGCTCGCGCATTTCGACCAGCTCAGCCGGGCGAGCCGGCACCGGGTTCCCAGCCTCACGCCCGACTGGCGCACGGTTTAGGCGGCCGATCAGCCAGTCGACCGCCGTGGACAGGCCGGCGGCGGCGAGCAGGATCAGGAACGGATCGACGGGCTCCCGAAAGCGCGGGGTCTCGACGTTGACCAGCACGACGCTGAGTGCGAGCAGCACGGGGATGATCCACACCCACCACGGCGCCGAGCGCCCACGTTTGGTGGCCAGCCCGGCGATCGCCAGCAGGCACAGGAGGTAGAAACTGATCACGCCCGTCCGGGCGATGGCCGTGGTCAGGGAGACCGCGGCCGCCGATGCCTTCCACGCGAACGTTCCCTCGAGCTCAAACAGTCGGCGCGTGTTGTGATAGGCGACCGCCACCAGGCTGAACGGATGCTGCCCGATGTAGTGGAGCGCCTGGCTCTGGAGCTTGGCGCTGAGCTCCGGCTCGGTCAGGTGACTGCTCTGGCGGATCAGCGGCCCCTCACCCGGGATGCCGTAGAAGATCCGCCACTTGTACGGGAGCTGGGTGCTGGCGGCCGAGGCCACGTTGTAGGTGCCGACCAGCGTGATCCCGGTCTCGTCGGACACCGGGATGAAGCTGTGCATGACAACCGCATTGCGGATCGTCCAGGGCAGGATCGTGAGCGCGGTGAGACCGACCAGCAGCGCCGGCGCCGCGAGCGAGCGCGGCTTAAAGCGCGGGCGCGCCATCCACACGGCCGGGATCAGGCCCACCAGGATCACGATCCCGTTCATGTGCGTCAGCGTGGCCAGGCCCGTGAGCACGCCGGCGCCGGCGACCCATGCGTACCGGGACGCGGTGCCACGGGCCCGGCGAGCGCGTAGCGCCGCGTACAGTGCGCCCAGGACGAGCGGGGTGAGCAGGTTCTCGGCCGCGATCACGCCGGCCAGCTCGGTGAACACGGGATAGACCGCGGCCAAGAGGAGCGCGATCAGGCCCGCGGTGTCGCCGAACAGCTCCAAGGCGACGAGCCCGACCAGCGCCACCGTGAACATTCCCAGCACCACCTGGGAGTCGCGGGCGGGCTGGATCGCCGGGCCCCGCCTGACGGCGTGGCCGTCGATCAGATCGACCAATCCCAGGTAGTAGGGAAAGCCGGGCGCGAAGTAAGCGCTCGGGCCCTTGGTGCCGCCGGCGCCCGAGCCCGGGGTGCGCTTGAGCGAATAGTCGCCCGTCCGGGCGATGTAGCTGGCCAGCGTCAGGTAGGAGCCGGCGTCGTTGATCGGCTTGTACGGCTGGCGATGGGCGGACTCGAGGCGCAGAACGAGACCAACGACGAGGATCGCCGCCACGAGGCCGACTTTCACTCCTCGGGACACCGCGCGGGAGGTTAGGCCCGCCGCCGGAGGAAGGCGGCTGACCGTATCTCGAGATTCCGGCAAGGATGCCGGAATCTACGTCATTCGCCCCGACGTGCTGCTAGTTGATGCCGACGATGCCTGCGCAGACCCAGTTGGACGCCCCGGCGCCACCGTTCCAGACCTGCGCCGCCCGCTGGTCCTGCAGCGACTTCGGCGCCTGGTAGGCCTGGCCGTAGCCGCCGTAGTCGTTCCACGTGCCGGGCATGAACTGGTAATAGCCCGAGGCGCCGGCGCTGTTGGGCGTCAGGTCCTGCCCGCCTGACTCGCAGTTCACGACCGAGTACGGGATCGACCAGCCACCGCCGGCGCCGTAGGACGGTCCGTCCGGCGTCGGGGAACCCGAGCCGCCGCCGCCGCCACCGCCGCCACCGCTAGTCGACTGCTCGGCCTGCGCCGCCCGCTCGGCCGCGGCCTGCTCGGCCTGGACGTGGGAGATCTCGGCCTGGAGCGCGGCGCCGCGTGCCTGGCTGGCCGCGAGGGCATTCTGCTGGGCCACGCGCGCGTCCTGGAGCGCGCCCTGCCGGGACTGCAGGAGCTGGTTCATGTTGGCGAGCGCAAGCACGCGCTGGGAGGTGGCAATCGTCATCTCGCGATCGCTCGCCTGCAGCGCCGCCAGGCGGACGGCGGCGGCGTCCGCCCGCGCCTTGGCCTCACGGGTGATCGTGATGATCGTCTGCTGTTGCTGCTGGGCATCGTGCAGGTAGGTGAGCTTGTCGAGCAGATCGGTGAAGCCGCTCGACTCGAGCACGACCGAGACCAGGTTGGGCTGAGCCTGCTCGTAGTTGGACACGAGCTGTCGGCCGAGCAGCGTGCGCGCCTCGGCCAGACGCGCCCTGAGCAGCGCGAGCAGGTGCTCCTCCCGGGTCAGCGCGGCCTCGACCGCGGCCAGGGCGGCGCGGTCCCGGGCCAGGTCGGCGCGCACCGCTGCCTCCCGGCTCTCGACGAGCGCGATCTGGCCGTCCAGGGAGCTGATCAGGCCCGAGAGGTTGCTGATGCTCGCGGCGAGGCTCTGCTGGTGCGCCTGCTCAGCGCCGAGCTGCTGGCTCAGCTGCCCCAGGCTCGGGTCGGCGTTGGAGGTGACCGGAATCGCCACCAGACCCGCGCCGACCGCCAGCGCGACCGCACCGGCCACCAGCGAGCGAGGGATCGTGCGCCTTTTCAAGTTCATATTCGTCGCCTGCGGGGTTAGCTGTCGGGCTCGCGCGGCGGCTCGCGCTACACGGCCATCAGGCCGCGATTCGCCCCCAGGGAACGCGGGTCCCCCGTTTTCCCGCTCTTTGGCAGGAAATTCGGCGGTGCGCACCTTATCAAGGGTTGACGTCTTGGTGCGAGCGTGTGCCTCGGTGGCGCCGTCCGAAGGCCCACAGGCGTCCGGCGGCGTAGGCCGTGGCGCTGGCCGTGCCGACGAAGAACCCGACCGGCCAGTTCGTCTGGTAGGAGAGGGCGATCGCCGCCCACACGACGATCAGCGCGATCACGACCGATAGCGTGATCGCCCCCCACGGCCGGCTGGTGAAGGCGCGAGCGGCCGCCGGCGGGCCGATCATCAGGCTGAAGATGAGCGCGGTCCCGACCACGGGGACGGTCATCGTGGTGGCGAGCGCGACCAGGAGGAGGAACCCGATCTCGATCCCGAACGGCCCGATTCCCCTCGCCTGCGCGCTATCGGGGAGGGTCGAGGAGTACAGCAGGGGCCGGTACAGGAGCGCGAGCGCGGCCAGGCTTACGAGCGCCAGACCGATCGTCGGCGCGAGCTCGTTGGTGCTGATGCCGAGCACCTCCCCGAACAGCAGCGAGTAGATCTCCGGCGCGTACTCGATGCTGAAGCTGAGGAACAGGGCCCCCAGGCCGAGCATGAAGACGAGCGTGAGCGCGGTGGCCACGTCGTGTCGTCCCCGCCGGCCGAGCAGCCCGATCCCGAGCGCGCCGCCGACCGAGAAGACGCCGAGCCCCACGATCGCGTTGACGCCGATCAGGCTCGCGGCCGCCGCGCCGGCGAAAGAGCCGTTGGGGATCGCGTGGGCGACGAACGCGGACCCGCGCAGCACTACGAAGAACCCGACGGTGCCTCCGACCACGGCGACGATCGTGGCCACGATCCAGGCGTTGACCATGAACCCGGAGAACATTCAGCTCACCGGTCCCGGTCGGGCCGGGGGTGTAGTCGCGCGGGCCTGCTCCGCGAGGCCACGTAGGCGAGCAGCACGAGCGCGACCACGAAGAAGCTGACCGGCCAGGCGTGGTGGTTTGACGACCAGTAGTAGCTGTCGTACGCGAGCAGGATTCCGAGCCACATCGCGCCTATTCCCACCGCGGCGGCGGTCACGATCGCCCGACCTGGGCGCCGGGTCACCTGCAGCGCCGTGGCCGCGGGTCCGACCAGGAGCGCCGTGGACAGGATGGCCCCGATCGTGACCGCCGACAGCGCCACCGCGAGCGCCATCGCCAGCAGGTAGAGCGCGCCGATCAGCCGGACCGGGAGCCGGCGTGCCGAGGCGAGTTCCGGGCTCACCGACACCAGCAGGAGCGGCCGGTAGAGAATCAGGACGATCCCCAGCGCGAGGGCCCCGAGGACCGCGACGAGCGGCAGCATCGAGCTCGAGAGGGTGAACGGCGACCCGAACAGGATCGTCACGGTGGCGCCGGTGGTGTTGTCGTAGATGGTGCCGAGGTACAGGAGCAGGGCAGCCAGGCCGAAGCCCGCACCGAGCACGATCCCGGTAGCCAGATCGCGGCCGCGGGCGCGCTGGATTCCGATCAGCTCCATGATCCCCGCGGCCGTGACCGTGATCGCCATGAATCCCCAGAGCGGCGCGACTCCGGCCAGGTACGCGCTCGAGCCGCCCGTGGCGCCGAGGTCGCCGAGCGCTTCGCCCGCGAACGACTGGCCGCGGATCACCGTGAACACGCCCACACAGCCCGCGACGATCGCCACCACGGCACCCACTGCCGCGGCCAGCTGCACCGACGCGTTGCTGAAGAATCCGGGCTCGACGATCGCTTTGAGCACCTCGTCCATGATCGGCTGCCTCAGCTAGCTGCCCGTCCGGGATCAGCTACTTGACGATCTCGACCGACCCGGGCGCACCGACGAGCTCGGGCACGGCGTGCTCGTCGTGCCCCCTGCCGCCGACCACGATGACCCGGCCGTGGACGCGGAGCACGTCGACGTGGTGGCCGTAGAGCTCGGTCAGGACCTCCGAGCGCACGACCTCATGGACGGTCCCGCTGGCCGCGCGACCCTCCGCGAGGTAAACGATCCGATCCATCACCGGCAGCAGCGGGTTCATCTCGTGGGCGGAGATGAGTACCGCGATCCGCTGCTCGGAAGCGATCCTGGAGAGCAGCCGGACCGCCTCCTGCGCGGCCCGCAGGTCCAGGTTGGCGAGCGGCTCGTCGAGAAGCAGCAGCCTGGGCCGGCTGATCAGGGCGTGGGCGATCAGGATCCGCTGCTGCTCGCCCCCCGACAGCTGACCAACTCGAGCATCGGCGAAGGCACCGGCGTCGACCGCGTCGAGCATCTCGTCGACGCGGGCCCGGCGGGCTCGCGAGGGGAGCGGCAGCCCCAGCCGGTGCCCGTCGAGCCCGAGCGCGATCAGGTCGCGCCCTCGCAGCGGCATGTCGGGGTCGAGCAGGAACTTCTGCGGCACGTAGCCGACGTCGGCCCCGCCGCGTCGGCCGTCGCCGACGCGGACCCGTCCGGAGAGCGGTGGCTGGAGACCCAGGATCACGCGGAACAGCGTGGTCTTGCCGGCGCCGTTCGATCCGATCAGCCCCGTGAACTCGCCGGCCAGCACCGAGAAGCTCACGTGGTCCAGCACGGTGCGTCCGCCCAGCCGCACGGTGACGCCGTCCACGCTGAGCGCCTCGGGGGCCAACTCGGCAGGGGTGAGGACGCTCACCGGAGCCTCTCGGTCGAGACCCCGTCGGCGACCGCCTTCCGCAGCGCCTGAACCTCGGCCAGCATCCACGACTGGTAGTCGTAGCCGGGTACGGGCATCGTCTCGTACACGCCGACCACTGGGATCCGGTCCTGGTGGGCCTTGGTCAGGAGTTCTTGGGTGAGTGAGTCTGTGACCTGCTGGTTGTAGAGGAACACCTTGACCTTGTGCCCGGAGAACAGGCCGTTCTGCAGGGTCACGTCCTGGGGCGAGGGATCAACGCCGTTCATGATGTCGGCCTGGAACGTGAACGGCGTCAGGTTTACTGTCCCGGCCGCCTGGAGCATGTAGTCGCCGACCGGCTCGGTGGTGGCCACGGGAGTGCCTGGATACTTCGCGGCGAACGCCTTCAGCGCCGCGAACCAGGGCTGGAGCGAGGCGTCAAACTTCTTCGCATTGGCCGCGAAGTAGGCGGCGTGGGCCGGCTGGATCGCCGACAGGTCCTTGACCAGCTCCTGCGCCACCGCCGGCATCGTGCGCGGCAGGTACCACAGATGCGGGTTCGCCGTGGAATCCGGTAGTCCGAGCAGCGTCTGGACGTCGATGATCTTGCGCGACGAACTCGGCGACGCCTCCTCAATCTTGTTCATGTAGGTGTCGTAGCCGACTCCGTTCTGCACGATGAGGCGCGCGGACGCGACTTCGAGGGCGACGCTCGGGCTGGCCTCGAAGGTGTGCGGGTCGGTGTTCGGGTTGTTCTCGATCGCGCCGACGGCCACATAGCGCCCGCCGATCTGGGAGATCACGTTCGCGTACTCGTTCTCGGCACCGACCGCGAGGATCTGGCCGGCCTTGGGGGTTGGCGCCCCGGCGGCGATCGCGCCGCATCCGGCGACGGCAAGCCCGGCAGCGAGAGACAGGAGGACCGGCCACGCGGCCCAGCGGTTGATCCGTTTCATCGGGTGCTAGTCTAACAGAGAATGAGACCGATTCTCACTCTAGACTTATCGAGATCCTCGGCCACCGACGTCGACATGACCGTGACTAAGGCGCCGCCGACAAATCCCAATAACCTTCGAGACGTGCCGACCACCCATACGGAGACGGACTGGGCCGGGCACGCTCGGACCGTGCTGCAGCGGGCCGGCCACCACCGCGGGGCAGCGCGCGACAAGCTGATCGACCTGCTGGGTCGCCACGACTGCGCCCTGAGCGCGCTCGAAATCGAGGACGCGCTGCGCCGCGGACGGCGCGGCGAGCGGTCGGTCGGCCGCGCCAGCATTTACCGAACCCTCGAGCTGCTGCACGCCCACGACCTCGTCAACCGCGTCGACGTCGGGGACGGGATCGCCCGCTACGAGACCGCCGACCCAGCCGGACAGCATCACCACCATCACCTCCTGTGCGACCAGTGCGGCAAGCTCGTGCCGTTCGACGATCCCGCGCTCGAGCGCTCGATCGACCAGCTCTCCACTCGGCTGGGGTTCCGGACCACCGACCACGAGGTCACACTGCGCGGGGATTGCCCTGACTGCAGCTGACAGCCGTTCGACCGGTGCCGCCGCGGACCGCGCGGAACGGATCCTCGCGCGCGTCCGTCAGATTCCCGTCGGCTTCGTGCGCACTTACGGCGACATCTCGCCCGGAGCGCCCCGCGTCGCCGGCGCGGTCCTGCACGACAACGACGACCCTACGATCCCGTGGCAGCGCGTGGTACGCGCCGACGGATCACTGGCCAAGGGGGAGTGCCAGCGGCGGCTGCTCGAAGCCGAGGGCGTCCCGTTCCGCGGTTCGCGCGTGGACATGCGGGTAGCCCGACTTCCCGAGCTGTGATGTGGTTTCAACACCGGATCGTTTTGCAGGCCCGCCCGCGCGGGTTTCACCTCGTCACCCGTGAGATCGTCGACGCTGTTCCCGAGTTGGGTGACGTCGACGTTGGTCTGCTGCACCTGCTGATCCAGCACACCTCGGCGTCACTGGCTCTGAACGAGAACGCCTCGCCCGATGTCCGGCGTGACTTCGAGACGTACTTCAACCGGATCGTTCCCGAGGACGCCCCCTACTGGACGCACACGCTCGAGGGCTCGGACGACATGCCGGCGCACATCAAGGCCTCGCTGCTCGGACCGTCGCTGACGCTGCCGGTGGCGCGGGGCCGGCTCGCGCTCGGCACCTGGCAGGGGATCTACCTGTGCGAGCACCGGGACCACGGCGGATCGCGGTCGGTCGTGGCGACGCTGTTCGGCTCGGACGGGTCCCGGTCGGCGTAGCCGCTAGCGGCCCTTCCAGACGGGTTCGCGGCGCTCGGCGAACGCGGCGGCACCCTCGCGCGCATCCTCGGACTCGCGCACTGGGATGTTGATCTCGCGCTGGCGGGCGAAGAACTCGGCCTCGGGCCAGTCGACCGACTCGACCATGATCCGCTTGGTCGCGGCCAGGGCCAGCGGGCCGTTCGCGGCGATCGTCTCGGCAAGCTCCAAGCCCGCCTCGAGGGCTGCCCCGGGCTCGGCCAACCGGCTGACCAGGCCGAGGCTGTAGGCGCGTTCGGCGTCGATCAGCTCGCCGGTCAGCGCCAGCTCCATCGCGACGTTCCGCGGGATCGTGCGCGGGAGGCGCAGCAGCGCGCCGCCGGCTGCGACCAGCGAGCGCTTGACCTCGGGAATGCCCAGTCGGGCGCCACGGGCGGCCACGATCAGGTCGCAAGCGAGCGCCACCTCGAGCCCGCCGGCGACGGCGAACCCCTCGATCGCCGCGATCAGGGGCTTCGCGGGAGGGCGCTCGACGATCCCGGCGAAGCCGCGGCCCGGGACGTGGGACGGCTCACCGGCGCGGAACGCCTTCAGGTCCATCCCCGAGCAGAAGCCCTTGCCGGCCCCGGTGAGGACACCGAGCGACAGCTCGGAGTCAGCGTCCAGCTCGTCCAGCGCGGCGGCGACGCCCTGCGCCACCGCGGCGTTGACCGCGTTGCGCTGGTCGGGGCGGTTCAGGGTGATGATCAGCATGCGGCCCCGGCGCTCGCTCAGCACCTCGGGCCTATCGGCGGCGCTCACGCCGCGAACAATCTCAGGTCCGGCTCGCGCTCGCCTCGCAGAACCGCGAGGTCGACCTCGACGCAGTCGATGCCACGGGCCGAGGCGAGCACGCGCGCCTGAGGCTTGATGACCTGCGCCGCCAGGATCCCGCGGCAGGAGGTGAAGGCCGGGTCGAGCCGGATCCGCTCGAGATACCGGGTGAGCTGCTCGACGGCCTCGATCCCGGCGACCCGCTTGATCTCGACCGCCACCCACGCGTCCTCCGCGTCACGGCACATCAGGTCGACCGGGCCGATGTCGGTCGGCCACTCGCGCCGGACCAGCCGAAGCCCATCGCCGCACCACGCCGGCCGCTCGGCGAGGAGCTCCTGGAGATGCGCCTCGACGCCGTCCTTGGTGAGCGCGGCGTCCTCGTCCGGTGGGCCCATGTCGTGGGTCACGTCGGAGAGGACCTCGACCACATCGATCTCGAGCCGGTCGCCGTGCGCCTGGCCGCGCCTGCGCACGACGATCCGGGTTGGCGGGGTCTCAATCTCCTCGATCACCGTCGGTGGCGTCATCCAGTTGAGCGGCTTGTACCCGCCGGCGTCGGCGTGGATCAGCACCGATCCATCGGCCTTGACGATGATCAGCCGCAGCGCCTCGGGGAGGAGCGCGTTCAGGCGTCCGCGGTAGCGGACCTCGCAGCGGGCGACGATGAGGCGCATCGACCCACCCTATGAGCTTGGGCGGACGCTTCCGCTCGTCCGGAGCGCGTCCGACCAGCCGTGTGATCGGGCGAGCGAGGGCTCCGGTCCCCCGACCAAGGCCCTCGCTCGTGGCTCACGCGTCAGCTGTGACTGAGAACCAACCCCTGATTGCCCCCATCGACCCCGACTGCCCATTCGTTGGCTGCGCCGGGGAAGGTCGCGGCGCCGAACAGCTCGCCGGTGAACGCGCCACTCGAGTCGACGGACCAGCTGGTGCCGTTCCAGCGCAAGATCATCGCCTGCTCCGGCCCGCCGTCGACGCTCGGGAGGTTTGTCCCGACCGCGTAGACATCGCTTGCTGAGCGGGCCGCGACGCCGGTGAGTGAGGGATACGCGCCCGGCGTGGGGCTCGGGACGATGCTCCACGAGCTGCCGTTCCAATGCTCGATCAGCGCGCTTCCCCCGGCCGCGCTGGTCGCGCCGGTGTACTCGCCGACCGCCCAGACATCGCTCGGGGAGATCGCGGTCACCGATCCGAGTGTGGCGCTGGCCGGAGAGGTCGGCTGCGCCACGGGGACGACCGACCAGGTGGTCCCGTTGTAGTGCAGCGCCTCGGGGATCGTGGTCTCGTTCGCCGGATCGATCGTGCTCCCCACGACCCAGATGTCCGTGGCCGAGTCGGCAGAGATGGCGTTGTTCGAGGACGGCGTGAGCGCCGGATCGGGGAGGGTGACCGTGCTCCAGGCCGTCCCGTTCCAGTGGTACGCGGCCGCCGGCGCCGAGCACCCAGGCGAGCAGGATGGACAGCTTCTTCATGCGTGCTACTCCCGGTAGTAGTTGGGTGAGCTGCTTGTAGGGACCCAAGATGCCCTGGGCGCTCGATCCTTCCCGGCGCCGGCTCGCGATCACGACCTGGTCACGAGTGCTCTCGCCCCTATGATCAATGCGGCATGCGCCAGCAGCTGAGACCCCTCTTCGACCGCGTGGTGATCAAGGAGCTCGACCCCGATCGCGTGCGTCGCTCCGGCCTGATCGTGCCACCGGGGTCCGAGGAGCCCCCGCCGCAGCACGGGATCGTGCTCGCGGTCGGTCCTGGTCTCGACTGGTGGGACCACGTCGGGATTGCGATGCCCGTCCGTCCCGGCGACCACGTCGTGTTCCCGGCCTCCGCCGGCGTGTGGATCGAGGTCGAGGAAGAGCGCCTGTTGGTCTGCCGGGTGGGCGAGCTGCTCGGCGTGCTCGAGTCGGTCGAGAACTGCCCGGGGTGCGGCGGCCGTCCGCTGGCCGCCGGCGAGTCGTGCCCAGTGTGCGGGCGCGAGGGCTCGATCGCCTAGCCGGTCTCGGGCCGGTCGATCCGGCCCGCGGCTAATGAGCCCACCACGGCTCAGGCTCACCCGTGGTCGGGTTTTGGAACAGCGGTTTGTTCGTCGGGCCCCGGAAATCGAACAGGCCCGCGAGGTCAAACGGGACCCCCTCCCGGCGGTCGGTCGCCGCGAGCGCCTGGTCGTACGAGCCGGGGATCGCCGGCAGGTGCCAGTTGTGCTCGATGAAGTTGATGATCGAGGACTGGTCCGAGAGGTTGTGATCGACGTAGTTGTGGCGCGCGTAGGGTGGGATCAGGAGCAGCGGGAGCCGAGGCCCGAATCCGCAGCGGCCCTGCTCGCCGCCCACCCCCACGAGATGCCGGCCGCGTTCAGCTCATCGCCGATGTTCGTGCCCGACATAGCCACCGACGCCCCGGTGGCGCAATCGTCCCAGTACGGATCGGCGTTCTGGGTCAGGGAATAGCCGCCCTGGCCGTCAGGCGTGAGCACACCGGTCGGCTTGCTCGGCGAGGAGATCACAGCTTGCCGGCGGTGTGCGACATGTCGACGCCGCCGCTGTCGACGCCTGGCAAGGGGCGCCGAAGTCGGAGGTGCCGCTGCCCGTTGAAGTGCTCTGCACGAACAAGTCCATCCTCCCGCCGTCGAACGCCTCCTGTTCGGGCTCGTAGTTGTTGTCCTGATCGCAGGTGCTCTGGCCGCCGGCATCCCCCGGCAGCCCGGTAGGGCTCGAGTCGAGCCGCTGCGGCTGCGCAGCGTTTGGGTTGTCGGTCAGCAGGTTGGTGTCGCGCGTCAGCGCGGGCGGCAGCGACGGGCTCGTCGCAGGGAGCAGTCCGTCGACCGCCGGTGTCCGCGGAGCGGCGTGGAACGGCTGGCCGTCGGTGTTCGCGGCGTGCGGGTAGGTCCCGAAGTAGTGATCGAACGAGATGTTCTCGCCGATGATCACGACGAGGTGCTTGGCGCGCGGAATCTCTCACCCGGCGATGCGCGTTGGCGTTACCACGGTGTTGAAGTCGGCCCGCGATCGACGTCGGCGCCGCGTCGGCCGGGTGGTCTACGCCGCGGTGCGTTCCGACAGCGAGCGCGGCTGCGCCGCCTGGACCCGCGCCAGCAGGTCACTGACCTCCTCGTTCTCACCGAGCGCGAGCGCCCGCTCGCACGCCTCGACGCATTCGCTCAGGCGATCGGTACGGGCGAGGGCGTGGGCGTAGCTCGACCAGACGCTCTGTGAGTCGGGGTCGAGGCGCGTGGCGGCCTCGGCCGCCGAGACCTCGGCGCCCACGTCGCCGGCGAGGTGGTAGGCGAGCGCCAGCGCGAGCAGGCTCTCGACGGTCGGTCCCGCCAGCCTCGCCTGCTCGAGCGCGGAAATCGCGCCGGCACGGTCCATCAGCCTGAGCCGAAGCCGGCCGAGGCGCTCCCACGCCGAGGGGTCGGCCGGCGCACGGGCCGCGGCGCGGGCGGCGGCGTCCGCGGCGAGGTCGATGGCCCCCATGTCCTCGTAGATGCGGGCGGCGAAGCGCTCGGGCGTGGGGCGGTCGGTCTCCGCGCGCGCCCAATCCCGCACCGCGCGGGCCGCCGCTGGGAGGTTCCCGGCCTGCCAGAACGCGCTGGTAAGCAGCCGCAAGACGATCGGATTGTTCGGCTCGGCGTCGCGCGCGTAGACGAGCCGCTGGGCCGCCAGCTCGGCGTCGCCCTCGGCGAGGGCGTGCTGAGCGGCGGTCATGAAGCGCTGAACCCGGTCGGCGGCCGGATCGGGCTTGGAGAAGTCGACGAACTGGAGCGAACCGGCCGGCACGGTGCGGACGCCTACTGCGAACCTCACCCGCGCCCACTGCTGCACGTCATCGTCGTCGCCCGAGAAGTAGATGCCGGTCACGCTGCCCACGCCCCACTCGGGATACGACGTGCAGCGCGCATATCGGTGGACGACCGAGTGGTCGGGCACTCGCGAGCCGAACGGGTCATGCTTGGCGCGCTCCTCCGCGGCGGCGCGCTCGCGCTGCTCGGCCTCGTAGGCGCGCCGGCCGGCCTCCTCCCGCGCCTTGCGCGCGGCGGCGGCCGACACCTTCACGGCGTTGCGAGTGACCCGGCCGCCGCGGGAGGACTCGGCCAGCTGCTCGAGCTGATCGGCCGCCTCGTTGATCGCCTGGAGGTGGCGCTGATGCTCGTGCTGGCGCCCCGTGGGCGCGATGTCCGGATGCCATCGCTTCGCCATCCGCCGGCGCGCGAGCTGGACGGCGCGCTGGTCGAACGGCGGCTCGAGCTCCAGGAGCAGGAGGGCCTGTTCAACGTCGAGGATGCGAGGCATGACCTATCTAAGTTAGCGGCGCTGCCAAGCCGATTGCGCCTTGATCGCTCCACCGCTCGGCGTGCACGTTGGCGACCAGGCCCGGCGCGCAACAAATTAGCTTCAATCATATTCATTTACATTCAAGTGGCATAAGCTGCGTGCCGTGGCCAGCACTCGAGGGAGACGGCGGAGCGGCGGCGGGCTCGTCGTGGCGGCGGGGATCGGGACGATCTTCGCCGCCGGCCTCGGCGTCGCCGTGTTCGCGCTCTTGACGAGTGTGTTTGGGCACGGCGACGAGTGTGGAGCCCCCGCTGGGTCATCGGCCGGGGCCGGCTCGGGAGGAGGGATCGTGCTCGGGCCGCCGGGCACCGGGCAGCTCGTCGGCGCCACCGAGTACGGCGGACCGGGCGACCCGTCGAGCGGCGTGATCGGCTCCTCGGGGGCCAACCTGGTCGACTTTCCCGACAGCTACGCCGAGCTTGGCGGCGAGACGTTCCAGACGGCCACCGCGATGGGTGGGCTGCCGTACCTGACGCCACTGCGCATCACCTGGGGGAGCCGCTCGGCGATCGCCTACAAGCGCGACATCGGCCTCGGCGGCGGACCGATCGACGGCCTACCGCGGGTGATCGATCTGTGGTGGGAGCTCGCGGGACAGCTTGGCATCCCGTACCGGGAGGGGCTGTGGTCCGGGCCGGTGCGGATCGAGCGCCCCCCAACCGCCGGCGCGGGCAACCTGCTCGGGCAGAGCGCGACCGCGGCGACCACGCTGATCCCGCCGCCGGCCGCCGCGCAGGATCCCGCGGTCTGCGCGCCCGCGGGCGCTACCGGCGTCCCGATCACGAGCGGCGAGGACGCCCAGCTACTACCCAACGGGCTCGCCGCCGCGCCCGCCGACGCACCGCTTGCCGTCCAGCAGATCATCGCCGCCGGCAACCAGATCGTCGGCAAGCCCTACGAGGTCGGCGGCGGTCATGGCCTGCCGCTCTCCGAGGTCGCGTCCACGTACGACTGCTCGAGCAGCGTCGAGCACCTGTTGTACGGCGGCGGGCTACTGCCGGTGACCTACGACGCACCGTCGGGCACGCTCGAGTCGTTCGGCGAGCCGGGGCCGGGGCGGTGGGTGACGCTCTACGCGAACGCCGATCACGTGTTCATGTACGTGGCCGGCCTGCGCTGGGACACGCACAACGCCGCGGGCCCAGGAGACGGGAGCACCGGGATCGGCTGGCACCCACTGATCCGCAGCGCGGCCGGGTTCGTGGCGCGCCACCCGGCGGGGGTGTGAGCATTGCGAGGCCGCGCCGTCGTGGTGCCGTGTGCCCTCGCGTCGGTGTGTGTGCTCGCATGCAGCGGATGCGCGGGCGCTCGTCACGCCGCGCGCGCCGCGCCGCACTCGAGAGCGGCGCGGGCGCTGGCCGAGGCCGAGGCCACCCACGAGTACCCCTCGCCGCCTCCGCCGCGCCAAACCACGGCCGGTACCGCTCGCGGCCCGATCCAGGCGATCCGCTCCTTCGTCACCGCCTACATCAACTGGAACGCGCAGACGGTGGCCAACGACATGCGCACGCTCGCGCAGCGGTGCATCGGCCAGGCTCGCTCGGCCCTGCAGCTGGCCGCCGCCGGGACCGCCGGCGACTACGAGCTTGCCCGCGGTGGCATCGCCAACCACGGCACGGTCGAGGCGGTGGCCCTGCTGCCCGGCCGCCACGACCAGTACGTCGTGGTCACGCTCGAGTCCACGACCGCGACCAACACCACCGCGTACGAGGGCCTGCTCCCCGCCTGGCACGTGGCGCTCGCCACCGTGACCGAGCAAGGCCCGGGTCAGTGGGTGCTGAGCGGCTGGCAGCCGGAGAGCTGAGGTCCTGGAGACCTACCCGACCGGTTGTCCGTTGGCGGTCAGCGTCACCTCGACGTTGCCGCGCGTCGCGTTCGAGTACGGGCAGATCTCGTGCGCCGCGGCGACGATCTTCTTGGCCTCCTCGGCGTCCTCGACCTGCGGGAGCGTGACGTCGAGCTCGACCGCGACCGTGTATCCACGGTCGTCGGTCGTGACCAGGCTGACCTTGCTGTCGATCGAGGCGTCGCCGACCTCCTTGTGCTCGCGCCGAGCGGCGACGCCGAGCGCTCCCTCGAAGCAGGCCGCGTAGCCGACCGCGAACAGCTGCTCCGGATTCGTCCCGCCGCCCTCGGTGGGCGGCCGCAGCTGCACGTCGAGCTCGCCGTCGCTGCTCCTGCCATGGCCTTGCTCACGGCCGCCGGTCACCGTTGCCTCCGCCGTGTACACGACCTTTGCCATGCTCGCTCTCCTTGTCCTGTCGTTGAGAGCGCAAGATTAATGCGCGGCGATATTCAGCACGACGGCAGTGACAAAGCAGAGCACGGCCGCCACCCTGATCAGCGCGCCGGCACGGTCACCCGGACGCCCGGTGACCATCCCGACGATCGCCACCGTCATGCAGATCACCGCGACCAGCGCGAACCCGGCAGCGACGGCGCGCACGAGCGCCCTCCTATCCTCTTGAACGGCATGTCGACCCAGTACATCTTCACCACCTACAAGCTCGCGCGCCGCTACCCGCCCGACCGCGAGGTTCTGAGCGACATCTCGTTGTCGTTCCTGCCCGGCGCGAAGATCGGCGTGATCGGCTACAACGGCGCCGGCAAGTCGACGCTCCTGCGAATCATGGCCGGGATCGACACCGAGTTCGACGGCCACGCGCAGCTCGCTCCCGGCGCCACCGTCGGCCTGCTCGAGCAGGAGCCGCAGCTAGACGAGTCAAAGAACGTCCGCGAGAACATCGAGGAGGGCGTGGCCGAGACCAAGGCCCTGCTCGACCGGTTCAACGAGCTCTCGATGAACTACTCCGACGAGACCGCGGACGAGTTCGCGCGTGTACAGGAGCAGATCGACGCGGTCGATGCCTGGAATCTCGACACGACGCTCGAGATCGCGATGGACGCGCTGCGCACGCCTCCCGGAGATGCCGACGTCGGCACGTTGTCCGGCGGCGAGCGCCGCCGGGTCGCCCTCGCGCGGCTGCTGCTCCGGCAGCCCGACCTCCTCCTGCTCGACGAGCCGACCAACCATCTCGACGCCGAGTCGGTGGCCTGGCTCGAGCGCCACCTCCAGGACTACAAGGGCACCGTTGTGGCGATCACCCACGACCGCTATTTCCTCGACAACGTGGCGGGCTGGATCCTCGAGCTCGATCGCGGCCGTGGCATCCCCTACCAGGGCAACTATTCGGGCTGGCTCGAGCAGAAGCGCAAGCGCCTCGAGACCGAGACCAAGCAGGAGAGCGCGCGCAAGCGCACGATCGAGCAGGAGCTCGAGTGGGTCCGCCTCAACGCCAGCGCTCGGCGCAACAAGCCGAAGGCCCGCCTCAATGCCTATGAGGCGCTGCTCGCCCAGGACCGCAACGTCAAGCTCGACCAGGTCCAGATTCACATCCCGGCCGGTCCCCGGCTCGGTGGCGTCGTCGTCGAAGCCAAGGGACTGCGCAAGTCCTACGGCGATCGCCTGCTGATCGACGATCTCAGCTTCAACCTGCCGCCGGGCGGCATCGTCGGGGTGATCGGCCCGAACGGCGCCGGCAAGACCACGTTGCTGCGGATGATCACCGCCCAGGAGCAGCCGGACGCCGGCGCGCTCCGGATCGGGGATACGGTCGAGCTCGCCTACGTCGACCAGTCGCGCGACGCGCTCGACCCCGATAAGACCGTCTGGCAGGAGGTCTCCGGCGGCGAGGACCAGATCAAGCTGGGCGACCGGACGGTCTCGAGCCGCGCCTACGTGGCCGGCTTCAACTTCAAAGGCTCCGACCAGCAGAAGAAGGTGGCCAAGCTGTCGGGCGGCGAGCGCAACCGCCTGCACCTGGCCAAGCTCCTGCGCACGGGCGGCAACCTGCTGCTGCTCGACGAGCCCACCAACGACCTCGACGTCGACACCCTGCGCGCGCTCGAGGAGGCGCTGCTCGCCTTCGCGGGCTGCGCTGTCGTCGTCTCCCACGATCGCTGGTTCCTCGACCGCATCGCCACCCACGTGCTGGCGTTCGAGGGCGACTCGCAGGTGCGCTGGTTCGAGGGCAACTTCGAGGCCTACGAGGCCTTCCGTCACGAGCAGCTCGGCGCCGAGGCCGACCGGCCGCACCGCATCACATACAAGAAGCTGGTCAGGGGCTAGTGCCGTCCAAGGCGGTCCTGATCACGGGCTGCTCGTCCGGCATCGGACACGTCACCGCGGAGCTGCTGGCGCACGACGGATGGACGGTCTACGCCACCGCGCGTAGGCCCGAGACGCTCGCCGACCTCGAGCGGTCCGGCTGTAAGGTGCTTGCCCTTGACGTTACCGACGAGGCCTCGATGACAGCCGCCGTCGACGCGGTCGTGCAGGCCGAGGGCCCGGTCGGCGTGCTGATCAACAACGCCGGCTACAGCCAGTCGGGCGCGGTCGAATCGGTGCCCCTGGAGCACGTGCGCCGGCAGTTCGAGACCAACGTGTTCGGCCTGATCCGGATGTGCCAGCTCGTGCTCCCGGGGATGCGGGATCAGCACTGGGGCCGGATCGTCAATCTGTCCTCGATGGGAGGCCGGCTGACCTTCCCCGGCGGCGGGCTCTATCACGGAACCAAGTACGCGGTTGAGGCGATCTCGGACGCGCTGCGCTTCGAGGTGCGCGGTTTTGGCGTCGAGGTGATCGTGGTCGAGCCGGGACTGATCGTGACCAGCTTCGGCGAGACGGCCGCGGGATCGGTGGGTGCTGCGCCCACCAACGGGCCGTATGCGGACTTCAACCGGGACGTTGCGCAAGCCCTCGAGCAGGTCTATCGGGGCCCCCTGGCCAGGTTCGGCGGCGGCCCGGAAACGGTCGCCCAGACGATCGCGGGCGCCCTGGAGGCGGAGCACCCCAAGACCCGCTATCCCGTCACCGCGAGCGCGCGGGTGATGATGGCTCAGCGCAGGTTGATGCCCGATCGGCTGTGGGACCTGCTGATGCGCACGCAGTTCCCGGTGCCGAAGGGCTAGTCCGAAGTTCGAGGGGAACTCCGGGCTCGTGGCTACTACGCGCCGAGTTCCCTCAGAGCCTCGCGCAACTCGTTTGCGTCAGTCGCCACCGCGTCGGCGTCGGCGAGCTCGTCCGGTCCGTACTGCCCGCTCGTCACCGCCACGCAGCGCACACCGTCCGCTCGGGCGCAGGCGATGTCGCGGGGGGTGTCGCCGATGACGATCGTCTCGTCTCGCGCCACCGGCCCGCCCGGCTTGCCCGCCCGCCGGCGCGCGATCGGGGGCAGCGTGACCCGGTCCTCGGAGTCCGAGCCGAACGCGCCGACCCCTGAAGGGAACCGCTTCCCCAGTCCGGCGCGCTTCAGCTTGAGCCGGGCCACCGGCTCGAAGTTGCCGGTCAGGAGGCCCAGCTGCACGCCGTCGCGATCGCTCAGCCACGCGAGTACCTCCGGGATGCCGGGGACCACGCACGAGCTCAGGTCCCGGGGGCAGATCTGCGCGTAGATTCGGCAGCAGGCGTCGCGCACGTCGTCGGCCCGCTCGTCGATCCGGAGCGCCGAGACGCCGAGGTTGAGCAGGATCAGCCGGGCGATCTCTCCGTCGGTGCGGCCCGCAGGCCCGATCCGGCCGCGCACGTCGTCCGGGTCGACGCCGTGAACTTCTTTGAGGGCCAGCTTCAGCGCCTGGCTGTGCGCCTTGGCCGCCCCGGCCACGAGCGTGCCGTCGATGTCGAACAACAGCAGCAGCATGGCCGTCCCGGGTCAGCGCTCGAACGAGGTACCCGGCTCGAGCCGCCGCGCGAACGCCGCGATCAGACGGGCTGCGGCATCGACGTCCGCCAGTGACACCGTCTCCACCGGCGAGTGCATGTAGCGGCACGGGATCGAGACGAGGCCGGTGGCGACGCCGGCCCGGCTCAGGTGGATCGCGTCCGCGTCGGTGCCGGTGCCCTTCCCGAGCGACTCCAGGGTGAAGGGAATGTCCTCCGCCTCGGCCGCCTCGTGCAGGCGCTCGAACACGAGCGGGTGAAGCGAGGTCCCGCGGGCGATGACCGGGCCGGACTCGAGCGGGTGCTTGGTGATCGGCCCGAGCTCGACGCCGGGCTGATCGGTGGCGAAGGTCAGATCCACGACCACGGCGACCTCCGGTTCGTGCGCGAACGCACTCGTGCGCGCGCCGGCGAACGTGGTCTCCTCCTGGGTGACGGCGAGCGCAAGGACGTCTCCGGGCGCGCCACCGGCCTCGGCGACCAAGCGGGCCGACTCCGCGGCGACGTAGCAGCCGACGCGGTTGTCCAGCGAGCGCGAGACGACCCGGTCGTGGCGGAACTCGACGGGCTCGGCGTCGATCACGGCCCAGTCCCCGATCCGGACCAGCTGGCGCGCCTCGTCGGCGTCCTTGGCTCCGATGTCGATGTAGAGCTCCTTGAGCTCGGGCAGCTTCGTGCGGTCCTCGTCCTTGAGCAGGTGGATCGGCTTGCGTCCAATCACCCCGGGGACGTCGCCCTCGCGTGTGTGGATGCGGACCCGCTGGCCGATCAGGACACCGGTGTCCCAGCCTCCGACCTGACCGAAACGCAGGTAGCCGTCGTCATCGATGTGCGAGATGTGCAGGCCGATCTCGTCGATGTGACCGACCACCGCGACGGTCACACCGCCGGCGGTGCCCGGTACGCGCGCGTACGACGAGCCGACGCGGTCGCCGCCGACCTCCCGCGCGAAGGTGGAGCAGTACTCACGCCACACCTTGGCGGGCGCCGATTCGTGCCCCGAGGGCCCGGGGGCGCGCAACAGTTCCATCAGCAGTTCCGGCGGACTCACCGACCGAAGGCTATTCACTAGCGCGCTCGATTGCGGAGTGTGGGCCCTAACACGTGTTCAGGGCCCTGCTTCCGGGTGGAACGTCCGAGGCATGTCCTGGGAACCTGAAAGTCGACGACCGCGATACCGAGCTCGACTCGATCCGCGGTCTCCTGGCCGAACGCGGGATCGAGCTGCGCAGGACCGAGGACGGTGGCGCCCGCGAGCAGGATCGCGAGGCGGCTCACTGGACGCATGAGACGGCCGAGCGCACGCTCGATTCGAGGTCACTGTTCATGGCCGAGGTGCGGCGCCACCGCTTCCTGGGCCGGGCCGAGGAGGCCGAGCTGGCGCGCCGGATCGAGCGCGGCGACTATCGCACGGGCTACAAGTTCTCCACCTACGCCACCTTCTGGATCCGGGAGTCGATCCAGCGGGCGATCGCCAACCGGCCATGATGGCTGCCGTCTACCCGCGGAATCGCCTGGAAAACCGAAACTTTGGCGATCCACGTGACAAATACGAGGGTGGAGCGCCAAAGAACCGGGCGCTACGAGCGGAGTAGCGACCTCAATACGTACTGGAGGATGCCGCCGTGGCGGTAGTACTGCTGCTCCTTGGGCGTGTCGATCCGCACGGTGACCCTGAACTCCTTCTCGTCGGCCCGGACCGTGAGCTCGCGAGGGATCGGATCGGCGCCGGCGATGCCCTCGATCGTGAACGTCTCGGTGCCGGTCAGGCCGAGCGACTCAACCGACTCGCCGGGCGCGAACTGGAGCGGCAGCACGCCCATCCCGACCAGGTTCGAGCGGTGGATCCGCTCGAAGCTCTCAGCGATCACGGCGCGGACGCCGAGCAGGCGCGTGCCCTTGGCCGCCCAGTCCCGCGATGAGCCCGAGCCGTACTCCTTGCCGGCGAGCACGATCAGCGGGATCTCGGCCTCCATGTACTTGATGGCCGCGTCGTAGATCGACATCTGCTCGGCGTGGCCGTCTGAGCCGAGGTAGACCGTCACCCCGCCCTCTGGAAGGGGATTCCCACCCACCCTGAGCTGATTTCGGAGGCGAATGTTCGCGAAGGTCCCGCGCATCATCACCTCGTGGTTGCCGCGGCGCGAGCCGTACGAGTTGAAGTCGCGCGACTCGACGTGGTGCTCGTTGAGGTACCGGGCGGCCGGGCCGTCGCGCTTGATCGAGCCCGCCGGCGAGATGTGGTCGGTGGTTACGCTGTCGCCGAGCACCGCCAGCACGCGTGCCCGCTCGATGTCCTCCGTCGGCTGAGGCTCGCGTGGCATCGCGTCGAAGTACGGAGGCCGGCGGACGTACGTCGAGCGCGGGTCCCAGTCGAACAGCTCGCCGGTTGGCACCTCGAGCGAGTTCCACCGCTCGTCGCCGTCGAACACCTCGCCGTAGCTCTTGCGGAACATGTCCGACTGGACGGCCTCCTCAACCGCGCTCGCCACCTCGGCGGCGCTCGGCCAGATGTCCGACAGGAACACCGGATCGCCGTGTCGGTCCTCGCCGAGCGGCTCGTCGTAGAGGTCGATGTCCATCGTCCCGGCGATCGCGTAGGCCACGCACAGCGGCGGCGAGGCCAGGTAGTTCATCTTGACGTCGGGGTTGATCCGGCCCTCGAAGTTGCGGTTGCCGGACAGGACGGAGACGACGGCGAGGTCGTTGTCCTGCACCGCCGCCGAGATCTCGGCCGGCAGCGGGCCGCTGTTGCCGATGCACGTGGTGCAGCCGTACCCGACCAGGTTGAAGCCCAGCTCGTCCAGGTACTCGGTCAGCCCGGCCCGGTCCAGGTACTCGGTGACCACCTTGGAACCGGGCGCCAGCGACGTCTTGACCCAGGGCTTGACGCTCAAGCCCCGCTGCACCGCGTTGCGGGCCAGGATCCCCGCACCCAGCATCACCGACGGATTGGACGTGTTCGTGCAGCTCGTGATCGCGGCGATCACCACCCGGCCGTGATCGAGATCGGTCTCCCTGCCGTCCTCGAGTGTCACGGCCACGCGGGTGGCGGGGCGGTCGGCCACCTGCGCGCCGCCTGTCCCGCCCGCCGGCTCGTGGCCGACGCCGTCGGGGACGTGAGTCGCCACGGGATCGCTGGCGGGGAAGCTCTCCTCGATCGCCTCATCCTCGAGGTCTTCGTCGGGCAGGTAGCCCTCGAGCGCCATGCGGAAGGCCGGCTTGGACTCGGTCAGCGAAACGCGGTCCTGCGGACGCTTCGGCCCGGCGATGCTGGGGACCACGGTGCCGAGGTCGAGCTCGAGCTTGTCGCTGAACGTCGGCTCCTCGGAGAGCTCGTCGTGCCACAGCCCCTGCTCGCGGGCGTACGCCTCCACCAGCTCGATCAGCTCGTGCGGGCGACCCGAGAACTCCAGGTAGCGCAGCGTCTCGGCGTCGATCGGGAAGATCGCGCACGTCGAGCCGAACTCGGGCGACATGTTGCCGATCGTGGCCCGGTCGGCCAGCGGCAGACCCGCCAGGCCCTCGCCGTAGAACTCGACGAACTTGCCGACCACGCCGCGTGAGCGCAGCATCTCGGTCACCGTCAGAACGAGGTCGGTGGCGGTCGCTCCCTCCTGCAACGACCCGGTCAGCTTGAAGCCGAGCACCTGGGGAATCAACATCGACATCGGCTGGCCCAGCATCGCCGCCTCGGCCTCGATCCCGCCGACGCCCCAGCCGAGGACCCCCAGCCCATTGATCATCGTCGTGTGCGAGTCGGTCCCGACCAGCGTGTCCGGGTACGCTCGCGCGGGGCCATCGCCGGACGGGTCGACGAACACGACGCGCGCCAGGTACTCGAGGTTGACCTGGTGGACGATTCCCGTGTCGGGCGGGACCACCCTGAAGTTGTCGAACGCTCCCTGCCCCCAGCGCAGGAACGCGTAGCGCTCTCGATTGCGCTCAAACTCGAGCTCGGCGTTGCGCGCGAACGCCGCGGGCGAGCCGAACACGTCGACCTGCACCGAGTGGTCGATCACGAGCTCGGCCGGTGCAAGCGGGTTGATCTTGCGGGGATCGCCGCCCATGTCGCGCATCGCGTCGCGCATCGCGGCCAGGTCGACAACTGCGGGCACCCCGGTGAAGTCCTGCATGATCACGCGCGCCGGCGTGAACGCGATCTCGGTGGCCGGCTCGGCCTGCGCGTCCCACCGCGCCAGCGCCTCGATGTCCTGCGCGCGGATCGACTCGCCGTCCTCGCCCCGCAGCAGATTCTCGACCAGGACCTTGAGCGAGAACGGCAGGCGGGCGATGTCGTACCTCGCCTGCAGCGCGTCGAGTCGGAAGATCTCGTAGTCGCGGCCGCCCACGGTGAGCGTCGCTCTGGCGTTGTAGCTGTTGGGGTTCAAGGTTCGTTTCTCCTGGTTCTGGGGTCCTTCTTACTCTAGGACTCGAGCTCCCGCCGGCACTCCTACGTCGCTCTTAGCGACGTCTTCAGGCGACCTTCGCCCTGGGTCCGATGCTCCTCACAGCTCAACTCCACCTGAACTCGAGGAGACCGATGATGACCATCCTGTCCTGGACCCTTGCCGCGCTGGCCGCCGGAGTGTTCGCGGCGCTGGCCGCGGCCGGCGTCTACGCCGAGGCGCACCGCGCGCCCGACCAGCCCTGAGCGCCATGAGTAGCTCGCTCGTCACCACTCACGGGTCTCACGATGAGACCCTGCTGGGGGCGCTCACGGGATCGGATTCCCGCCCGGACGTCGAGATCGTGATCCCCGTCTACAACGAGCGCGTCGCGCTCGAGGGTTCGGTCCGCATGCTCCACGCATACCTGTCGGCGGCCTTCCCGTTTTCCTGGCAGATCACGATCGTCGACAACGCGAGCACGGACGGGACGCTCCAAGTGGCGCGCCAGTTGATGTACGCACTCCCTGAGGTCGGCGCGATGCACCTGCCGGCCAAGGGCCGGGGGCGGGCTCTGCGCACCGCCTGGTCGGCGAGCCACGCGAAGGTGCTGGCCTACATGGACGTCGACCTCTCGACCGACCTGTCGGCGCTGCTGCCGCTGATCGCGCCGGTCATGTCGGGGCACAGCGACCTCGCGATCGGTACTCGCCTGCACCGCGCCGCGCGCGTGCAGCGCAGCACCAAGCGCGAGCTGATCTCGCGCTCCTACAACCAACTGCTCCGGCTTGTCCTGCGCGCCCGCTTCAGCGATGCGCAGTGCGGCTTCAAGGCGATCCGCGCCGAAGCCGCGCATGAGCTGCTCCCGCTCGTCGCCGACCAGGAGTGGTTCTTCGATACCGAGCTTCTTGTGCTCGCCGAGCGCCACGGCATGCGGATCCACGAGGTCCCGGTCGATTGGGTCGAGGACCTCGACACGCGCGTGGACATCGTCCCGACCGCGCTCGCTGACCTTCGCGGCGTCGCTCGGCTGCTCGTGCATCGCACGCCCACCGTTCGTCCCGCGCTGCCCTCGCCTCGCCGTCCCCAGCTCGCGCCATGAGTACGGCTTCTTATCCCGCGCCGCGTACGGCCCGGTTGCGCGCGCGTGTGCTGCGCCGGCCACGGGTGGGGTCGCTGCTCGCCCGCCCCGAACTGCTCGCGCTCATGGCGCTGGCCGCGGTGCTCAACCTATGGAACCTCAGCATCAACGGCTGGGCCAACACCTACTACGCCGCCGCCGTGCGCTCGATGAGCTCGAGCTGGCACGACTTCCTGTTCGCCTCCCTGGACAAGAGCGGCCTGATGACCGTCGACAAGCCGCCGCTGGCCTTCTGGATCCAGGCTCTGTCGGCGCGCATCTTCGGCTTCAGCTCACTCAGCATCCTCGTGCCCGAAGCGCTGATGGGCATCGCCGCGGTGGCGTTCGTTTACGACCTGACGCGCCGGATGTTTGGCCGGGTGGCCGGATCCGTCGCCGGACTGGCCTTTGCCCTGACCCCGATCACGGTCGCGATGGCGCGCCACAACAACCCAGACGAGGCGCTGATCCTCTGCTGCGTGGTCGCGCTCTGGTGCGCCGTGCGCGCGTTCGAGACCGGGCGGACGAAGTGGCTCGTGTGGTGCGGCGTCTGCGTTGGCCTCGGCTTCGAGGCCAAGATGGGCGTGGCCCTGTTCGTGGTCCCGGGGATCGCGCTGGCCTGGATGTGGAGCCGGTGGGGCGAGACGTGGCGCGAGCGGTTCAAGGCGTTTCGCCAGCTGCTGGCCGGCGGGGTTGCGCTCGTCGTGGTCGGTGGAGCCTGGCCGCTGCTCGTCACCCTCACCCCGGCCTCCGACCGGCCTTGGATCTCCGGCACCTCTGACAACAGCATCTGGTCGCTGATCTTCGGCTACAACGGCCTCGGCCGGGTGGCCGGGCAGACCGGCGGTCCGGGGGGCGGCGCCGGCGGCGGCGGTGGATTCGGCGGCAACAACCTGTTCGGCGGCGCCACCGGGCCGTTCCGCTTGCTCGAGTCCGCGCTCGGCGACCAGGCCGGATGGCTGCTCGGCTTTGCCGTCGTTGCCGGCCTCGCGCTCCTGGTGCTGACGCGGCTGCGCCGGCGCGACCCGCGCACCGCCTGGCTGATGGCCGTGGGCGGCTCGTTCCTCGTCACCGCGGTCGTCTTCAGCTACGCCTCGGGCATCTTCCACCCCTATTACGTGTCCTTCCTGGCGCCGTTTGCGGCGGCCCTGGTGGGCGCGGGCGCCGGCCTGATGCTGCCGAGCTCGCTCGGTGGCGCGACCTCGCTCAGGACCGCGCGCATAGTCGCTCCGCTGGCGATCGGCGCCGGAGCCGTGACCGAGCTGATCGTCCTGAGCGAGCTCGGCGGCGCGCTCGAATGGGCCAAGCCGCTCGTGATCGGCGTGGCCGGTGCGTGCGCGGTCCTACTCGCCCTCGAGGGCGCCGGCCGGATGCGTGCGGTCGTCCTCGCCGTGGCCCTCGCGGCGCTATTGGCGGCGCCGGCGACGTGGGCGGCCGAGACCCTCGGACACGCCACCAGCAGCACGTTCCCGTCCGGCGGCCCAGCGAGCGCCTCGATCGGCGGTCCCGGCGGTGGCGGGTTCGGCGGTGGCGCCGGCAGGTTCGCCGGAGGCAGCGGCAGGTTCGGCGGTGGCGCCGGCGGCGGTTTCGCGCCTGCCAGCGGCGGCACAGGCGGCTTCGCTCCACCGAGCCTGTTCGGTGGCGGCTCCGGGAGCAGCGGCTCCACGACCGGCGGCTCTGGGACCGGTGGGTTCGCCGGACGGGGAGGATTCGGCGGCGGCGGAGCGGGTGGCTTCGGCGGCGACAGTACCTCGCTGACGGCGGCGGTACGGTACGCAGAGCAGCACGGTGGGGGAACCATCGGGGTCGAAAGTCAGAGCAGCGCGGCAGAACTCATCCTGTCCTCGGACGCCAACGTCGCCGGCCTGGGCGGCTTCTCCGGGCGCGAGAGCACGGTCAGCGTGAGCTGGCTCGCTCAGGAGGTCGAGTCCGGCCGGCTGCGCTGGGTGATCACCGACGGTTCCCAGGGCGGCGGCCTGCCCGGCGACACCCGGACCGGTAGCGAATCCGCGTTCGACGTGGTCGCAAAGACCTGCCGCGCCGTCACGTTAAGTACGAGCAGTGGCACGGTGACCATGTACGACTGCCAGGGATACGGGCCAGCGTTGCTCCAGGCAGCCAAGGAGGGGTAGCGACTTGATCAATCACGAGGCGGGAGCCGGAAGCTACGTGCGTACCGGCCTCGCCAGCGCGTTGATCTTCGCCGTTGCCCTCGTGGCGGCCCCGTCCGCGATGGCCAACACTACGCGGAGCACCAACTGGGCCGGCTACGCGGTTCACCGGCCGGGTGTGTCCTTCAGCGAGGTGTCGGCGAGCTGGACCCAACCCGACGCCACCTGCGTTCCCGGAGCGCCGAGCTATTCGGCGGACTGGGTCGGACTGGGCGGGTACAAGCCGACGTCTGACGCGCTCGAGCAGACCGGCACCGAGGTCGACTGCAACAGCGCGGGCAAGGTCGTCTCGAGTGCCTGGTACGAGCTGGTGCCGGCCCCCTCCAAGACGATCGCGCTCCGCGTGGAACCCGGCGACGTGATGCACGCCACCGTGACGGTAACCGGGAACCAGGTGGTGATCGAGCTCGACAACCTGACCCGCCACCAGAGCTTCCACAAGACGCTCACCGCGCCCTCGATCGACGTCAGCTCCGCGGAGTGGATCGTCGAGGCGCCGTCGGAGTGCCTCGGCCAGTACGCGTGCCAGGCCCTGCCGCTGGCCGATTTCGGTTCGGTCCTGTTCAGCTCGGCCACGGCGAGATCGTCGACCGGCGCGGTTGGGTCGATCGCTAGCCATCGCTGGAGCCGGAGCAGGATCGACCTGGTTGCCGGCGCCCAAAGCCTGATCGTGTCCCGCAATGCGAGCGACGGCCTCGGCACTGCGGCGCCCTCGCCGCTCTTCGGCGGCGGCAGGTCGTTCGACGTCACCTACGCGACGGTCCCGCCCCAGGCCGGCCAGCCGCTGCTCCGCCGCGACTCCAGCGTGCGCGCGGGCTACATCGAGCACTAGCCCCTCCTATGAACCTCTTACGCGGCGCCTACGCCGCTCTACCGCGGCGGTCCGATGCTGTAAAGCATGACCACCGACCCTAGTCCCTACCTGTTCTGGATTACCAGCCGGGCCGCCGGCTTTGCTGCGCTGGTGCTGGCCAGCCTCGCGGTGTCGATCGGCCTGTTGATGAGCACCAAGCTGCTGAAGGGCCGCACGACCGAGCTGCGCGCCGCGCACGACACGCTGGCGCTGTCCACGATCGTGGCCATCGTCGTGCACGGCGTGTCGCTGCTCGGGGACACGTACGTGCGCTCTTCGATCGTTGACATCGCGGTTCCGTTTGTCTCCAGCTACAAGACGCTGTGGACCTCGATGGGCATCGTGGCCGGATGGGGCCTGATCCTGCTCGGTCTCTCCTACTACGCCCGTCGCTGGGTCGGAGCCGTGCGCTGGCGCAAGCTCCACCGCTTCACGGCCCTGGCCTGGATCGTGGGTCTCGTGCATGCGCTCGGCGAAGGCACCGACGCCGGCCAGGTGTGGTTCCTGGCGATGATCGCGCTCGTGGCGATCCCCGCACTCGCGCTGCTCTTCGTGCGGCTGGCGCGCAGCGCGGGCGCAGCGCCGGCGGGGCCCCCGGCCCCGGCGGCCGCTCAGATCTCGAAGAACCGCCCGTCCGGGCCGGCGTTGACGACCGGGGTTGTCCCGATCCCCGCCTCGCGCCCCCAGCACTGATGGATGTGGCCGCACGCCGCCAGGACCGGGCGCTTGCGCTCGATCGTCTCGAGGATCGCACGGCTGCCAAGGTGGCGGCCGTGCACCTCGTCGAGGTAGCCCTTCGGCGGTGAGTGGACGACGAGCACGGCGCCCTCGGGACAGCTCTCGAGCTTGGCCGCCGCCTCCTCCTCACTCAGGTCGAAGCTCCACGGGAACGGCGTCGGAGGGACGCCACCCCCGAGCCCGAAGAACGAGACGCCGGCGACGTCCTTGGCCTGGCCGTGGAGCACGTGGGCGCTCGGCCAGGACGCGCACGCCTGCCACAGCTCGACGTCGCTTTCCGCGTTCCCCGGGACGAGCACGGTCGGCGCCTCGATCGCGCTGAGGATCTCGATTGTGCCCTCGAGCCCCTGGCGCATGGTGGCGTAGTCGCCGGCGCCAACCACCACGTCCGCCTCCTGCGCCAGCTCGACGAGCCGCTCCGAGCGCCGGCGATCCCGGTGAAGGTCGGTGAACACCAGGAGTTTCATATCTGACCAGGACTATGCATCATGGAGTCCGTCCGGGTAGCATGGCCCGGGCGCGACCTCCTCGTCCGCTCACGCCTCGAATGATCGGCCGGGCGTGGTGCGAGTCAGGGGTGGAGGGACTTCGCGGAGAGGACATCTTCTAGAGGAGGTATCTGCCAAGTGTCACTACGACCTAGGCGAGCCCTGATCGGGCTCATCGCAGGGATTGCGACGTTCGCGGCCTTGCCGGCCGCCGCGTACGCGGACTTCACACCCGCGCTGACGCTGAGCCAGGGCGGGACGACGGCCGGGAGCAATCCCACCGTCACCTTCAACGCCACGTTCACCTCGACGACCAGCGACTCGGTCAAGAACGTGACTTTCGCGCTGCCGCCCGGCCTGCTCGCCAACGAGAACATCGCCGGCGGGGCGTGCCTCCTGTCGGGCACACCGAGTGCGTCCTGCCAGGTCGGGAGCGGAACCATCACGCTCGGGGGCGTGTCCACGCCGGTCACGCTGTACCTGGTTGCCCAACCGAAGTCGACGGACGTCGGTGGCCTGGCACTGGTTGTCGGCACGACGCCTGCTGCACCCGCGAGCACGGCCGACGTCACGCTCAGCTCGACCGGCCTGAGCGTCGCGTTCTCGAATCTGAGCGCCGGCATCACGGCAATGAACGTCACGCTGACCAACCTGCGCCTGCCGACGAGCTGTCCTAGCCCGGCGGCCAACGTCACGATGACCGCGGTTTCGCAGGCAGGCGTGTCCCCCAGCCCGGTGACCGCACCGCTCAACGTCACGGGCTGCTCGGGGTTGCCCTACTCCCCGAATCTCACCGCGGCGGTGGCGGCCAACTCGAGCGGCGACGCGCTCCTGACCCTGGGCATCACTCAGGCGGCGGGCGAGTCGGCCAACAAGACCATCGTGCTGACGTTCCCGTCTGGTTTGACGCCGAACGACACTCCGCTCATCCCGTGCCTGACCGGCAGCGGCAGCGGCTGCACGATCGGCACCGCCACCGCGACGTCGCCGCTAGTGCCGATCACGCTGAACGGCACGGTGACGCTGGGCGGCTCGGTCTCGAGCCCCACGTTCGCGATCGTGTTCCCTGCGCCCTTCAACACCACGATCAACGGCACAGTGAACCTCGATACGAACTCGGTCACGTTCCCCAACGTGCCCGACATTCCGCTGACCAGCCTGACCCTGGATGTCACCGGGCCCAGCGGCGGGCGGGCGTTCACGACCGACTGCAAGGCGGCCAACGTCACGGGCAACTTCACGGCACAGGGTGGACAGACCCACGCCGCGTCAGCACCGATCACGTACACGGGCTGCCAGAAGAAGCCGACCGTGACGGGTTCGACCAGCGGGCTGGCCACCGGCCACCCCAAGCTGAAACTCAAGGTGGTCCACGGCACCGGCGCGGCCAACGTCGCGGCGGTGGCGATCGGGCTGCCGGGCGGGCTCAGCTTCTCCCGGTCGGCGTTCGTCTCGCACCGGACGTGCACGACGCTCAAGAGCAAGAAGAAGAAGTGCACGACGACCACGCTGATCACGGGCCTGGGCATCGCGGGCGGCACGGCCAAGAGCGTCTCGCTCAAGGGCGGCAAGCTCGTGGTCACGCTCAAGAAGGCCAGCGGCAGCGTGACGTTCACGCTCAGCGGCCCACTCGTCAGCGAGACCAAGGCGCTTCAGACCAAGGTCAAGAAGCACAAGGCCACCACGCTGACCTTCACGCTGAAGGTCACTGACGCCAAGAGGATCGTCAGCACGGTCACGGCGACGCTGGCCGCGCACTAGTTCGCTTCGGCTGCGTACCCGTCCTGCGGCACCGCTGTTTCGGCGGTGCCGCGGGTCGGGGCGTGCGCGAGTCGCGAGTGCGCAGGCCGGGCGTCGCGGCCTCGCTCACAGCCGTTGACAGGCGGCTGCGCTTATCGCCTGAGAGCGCCCACCTCGCGGCCACCGTCGGGACGTAAGCGCCCGGTGGATGCTCATGTCACGGCCGGACTGGGGTGCGGGGCGGTTTCGGGCGTTTTGGAGTGGAGTGGCCTGGCGTGCCGCCACCCGCGCCGGCGCCCTGCAAAACAGGCCAAACCTCCCGCCACCGCCCCACCTTGGCGAGATAAGCATTGCCTCCATGCTTATCTGGCGAAGGTTGGCGGCGGGGTGCAGGTTTGCTGGGTTTTACACGGTGGCGCCAGCCCTGCGGCCGGCTCCTAGGACCGAGGATCCTCAGGGGCGGACTCGGCCTCGGGAGGCGACACCCCGTTACCGGCCCCAGCCTCACCCGAGCCCGAACCCGAGCCCGGGGCCGAGCTCGAGCTCGGCCCCGACGTCAGCGCCCGGGATTGCTGCCCCGGCTCGAGCGCGCCGTTATCGGGCGCGCCCTCGGGCACCGCAGGCCGGGGGGAAGTCTGATCGGACGATGCCTGAGCACCCGAGGCCGCCTGCACAGCATCCAGCACCGGCTTGACCAGGTCGATCGGCATCGGGAAGACCACGGTCGAGTTCTGGGTCGCGCCGATCTCGCGGAGGGTCTGGAGGTAGCGAAGCTGGAGGGTGGTCGGGTTGCGACCGATTACTTCGGCCGCGTCGGCCAGCCGGGTGGCGGCCTGAGCCTCGCCCTCGGCGTTGATGATCTTCGCACGGCGCTCGCGCTCGGCCTCGGCCTGGCGAGCGATCGCGTGCTGCATGCGCTCGGGGATCTCGACATCCTTGATCTCGACAGTGGTCACCTTGATGCCCCAGGGTTCGGTCTGCGCGTCGATCACGTGCTGCAACGACTCGTTCAGGCTCTCCCGCTCGGTCAGCAGCGCATCGAGGTCGACGCCGCCCAGCACCGAGCGAAGGGTGGTCTGGGAGATCTGGAGCGTCGCGTTGTGGAAGTTCTCGACCTGGTTCACGGCTGCGTTCGGATCGACGACGCGGTAGTAGGCGACCGCGGTGACCCGCACCGGGATGTTGTCGCGGGTGATGATCTCCTGGGGCGGGACGGTCAGCGTGACGGTTCGCAGGCTGACACGCACCATTCGGTCAATAGTCGGCAGGAGCAGGATCAGGCCCGGGCCGCGCAGGTCCATCACCCGCCCGAGCCGGAACACCACGCCCCGCTCGTATTCACGCAACACCCGAACGGACGCACCGACCACCGTGAGCCCGATCACAAGCAACACAACCAGCACGACGACGATGGCCACGATCATCTGGTCAGCTCCCATTTCTCAGCCCGACGGACGCCCACCGTGAGCCCGTCGAGGTGGTCGACCACGACGCGATCACCGGTGTGCAGCTCGCCCGAACCCGAGTCCGAACCCGAGCCCGAATCCGCATCCGAGTCGGAGTCTGAGTCGTCCCACAAAACCGATCGGCGCGCCGTCCACAACGTGCCCTCCACCTGCACGCACCCGGAGTCGCCTTCCCAGCTACGGACGACACCCACCCGCCCGATCAGGCTCTCCGGACCGGCCCGAACCCTCCGGCGCCGCACGGCGACCCCCTTGCCGACCGTCACGGCCAGCACGCCGCCGGCAGTACCGGCAAGCAGGAGGCCCGCCAGCACGCCGAGCACGACCCCGCCCCCGAGCCCTAGCACGGCCAGCACGGCGCCGGCGCCGAGCGCTACCACGCCGGGCCCCCCCAACACGCCCAGCGTCGGCACGTGGGCCTCGACCAGGATCATGATCGCCCCAACCAACAACAGAGACACGCCTAATGCGGTCATAAAGACATCGTACGCCTCGCTTCGCTCTGGGCAAGGGGGTCATCTACGGAGGGCCGTTCTTAGAAGCCGCACCGCGACCGGTCAGCGATCGCGCCGCCCGCACGATCACATCCGCGCACGTGTCGAGCTCGATCGCGGTCGAGTCGAGCACGAGGTGGTAGAGCTGACAGTCGCCGATGTCGACGTCGTAGAGCTGCTGCAGGTACGCGGCATGCGGGCGGTCGAAGTGTCGAAGCGTGCGTTCGGCGCGATCGACGTCGAGGCCGCGGTCGAGCTGCATCGCCTCTCGCACCCGAGCCTCAACCGAGCACCGCCAGCGGGATCGCCCGGTCGACGAACGGCACGCCGAGCCGCTCCGCGACGGTTGGCCCGACGACGCTGCCGCCGGTGCCGTTAAAGGCCGACAGGGCAACAAGCGTCATCGTCCGACCGCCTCCGTCGCCGGACGCGACGCGCATCGACCACAGTGACCTCATTCGAACCGGAAACCGGATGGCCGATCCCGATCGTCGTGCTCGACAGGACGATCCGGTTGTAGTTCGGCGACGGCGGCGACGCGGGCGTTACTCGTCTCGGGTTTCCCAGTTCGCGCCGGGCTAAAAGCCGGGCACGAGTTCCATGGAAGCTCGGTCAGCGACCGAGCGCCCGGGCGCGCGCGGGGCGTGGGGTGGGTGGGTGCCCCGCTTCACGCCGAACATCGCGGCGTCGGCCGCGCGCAGCAGGCCGTCGGGGTCGTCGGCGTCGATCGGGAACACCGCGCGCCCGATGCTCGCGCCCAGGCGCAGCTCGTGACCCTCGATTACGAACGGGTCGGTGAGCGCGGCGGCCAGTCGATCCGAGACTGTCTCCGCGTCGGCCGGCGCCGTCTCTGAGTCGATCAGCACCGCGAACTCGTCCCCGCCGAGCCGGGCGACAGTGTCGCCTTCGCGGACGCACGCGACCAGGCGCTTGGCCACCGCGACCAGGAGCTGATCGCCGACGTCGTGGCCGAACTCGTCGTTGACCGGCTTGAAGCCGTCGAGGTCCATGTACAGGAGCGTGACGGGATGGACCTCCTCGCGCGCGCGCTCGATCGCGGCGCGCAGCAGGCGCGTGAACTGAAGTCGGTTGGCCAGGCCCGTCAGCTGGTCGTGCAGCGCCTGGTGGGTCATCTCGTCGAGCAGGCGCCCGTTCTGCAGCGCAGTGGTTGCCTGCGCCGCCACCCCGGACAAGCGGTCGCGTAGGTCGGCCGTCAGCCGGAGCCGGGTTGGGCCCTCAAACACCGACACGCTGAGCAGCCCGAGAAACGACTCCCCGCCCACCAGCGGCACCAGCACGGTGGCGACGAAGCCTTCGGTCGCGAACAACTCGCGCAGTCGCGGATGGCCCCTGTGCTCGTCGACCAACAGGAATTTATCGCTGGGATTTGTCAGCAACCGCTCGAGCGGGCCGCCGGGCGTGGGCACCCAAGCCTTTGCCTCCATCTCGGCTCCGCTTGGCCCTTCGCGCGTGGTCACCGCGCACCGGGCCAGCTCGCCTGACGCGGCGTCCAATAGGTACACGACCACTCGGTCGCAATCGACGACCAGGGGGACCGCGCCGGCGAGGCGCCGGGCGATCTCATCGCTCGTACCGGCGGCGGCCAATGCACGGGCCAATGACAGCAGCGCGCTGGCGTGGTCACCGCGCTCCTTTGCCTCCAGCAGCGCCGAGGCGCCGTCCAGCGCGCTGGCGGCATAGCGCGCATACACCTCGAACAGCTCCCGCTCCTGGGGCAGGAAGCCCTGCCTGGCGCCGGAGATCGCCAGCAGACGGCCGTAGTCGCGGCGGTTGGAGCGCACCGGCACGACCAGCCACGACTCGGGCTGCAGCGCCGGGTCCGCAGCGAACACCCGGTCCACGTACTCGGCAACTCCCTCCTCCTCGAAGCCCTTGTGATGGCAGTGCAGGTCACCTCCTGGGTGGAGGCGAACCGCCAGCAGATACCGGATCGCACGGACCTCGAGGGCCGCGCGGCGGGTGATCCGGGCCAGGACGTCGTCGAGATCGTCGGCCGCGATGAGGTCGGCTGCGGTCGCGAACATGCTGTCGACGTGTTCCTTCATCGCGTCGAGCTGCCCGCGCAGCGCGTTGACCTGCTCCGCCGAGTCGGCGAGGACCTGATCGTCCGCGACGGGGAGGGACGGGCTCCACTTCACGCGATAGACGCAGTGCTCGGCGCCCATCGCTGCGCACTCCTCGTGGCAAACGGCTGCCGGCGGCCGGCCGAACAGCTCGGTGGCGCAGCTCAGCAGCCCGCACGTCCAGGCGCAATGCTCCGGGCTGCGCGGAAAGCCCTCAACGGCCGTCGACACGAGCTCGGCATAGCCGGGTCGAGCGTCGATGGTCTCGAACTTCGTCGCGATGCTGAACTTCGATGCGCCGGTCGCGAGCTGGCGGTACACGGCCTCCGGCGACCCCAGCGACCGAAGCATTGCCGCGACCTGCGAACCGCCCAGTGTGCGGGCGGCGTCCTCGCCAACCGAACGGGCGAATTGCGGGTGGTGGGTGACCCGGGCGCCGGCCTGCCACAACGCCACCGCCTCGTCATAGGCGATCCAGTTGGTCGTGTCCGCCAGGTACTCCCGGGTATGCCGGCTCCCGGCCAGCCGGAGCACCTCGTCCACCGCCTCGCTTCCGCCGAAGGCATCAACGCGCGCCAGCAGCACCGCGCTCATCGAGCACGAGAAGTGGTCTCCGCGATCGGTTCTGGTCCTCGCCGCCTGGGTGTCCATCAGGCGCGTATCGGTGCAGGGCACGTAATCGATGCCGTAGCGGCTACGGATTGGACGAACGGGGGCCCGGGTGAGTGGGTAGGTGCTGATAGCGTGCGGCCTCCCAACCTTCGATCCTCTGGAGCAGGAAATGACCAGCGCGAACACCCAGGGCCTCGAGACCACCATCGCGGGGCTGCGCGAGGCGGCGGGCACCCACGTCGGCTACACCGACTGGCAGGAGATGACCCAGGAGCGCGTCAACCAGTTCGCCGACGCGACCGACGATCACCAGTTCATCCACGTCGACCCCGAGCGGGCCAAGCAAACCCCGTTCGGCGGCACCATCGCCCACGGCTTCCTCACGCTGTCGCTGGTGGCGCCGACCTCGCAGCAGCTGATGAAGGTCACGGACGCCCTGATGGGCGTCAACTACGGGCTCGATCGGGTCCGCTTCCCGGCCCCGCTGCCCGTCGGCGCGCAATGGCGCGGCGGCATGGAGATCCTCGAGGTGAGCGAGATCCCCGGCGGGCTGCAGGTCAAGGCCAAGGTGACGATCGAGGTCAAGGACTCGCCGAAGCCGGCCTGCGTAGCCGAGTCGCTCGTGCGCGTTTACGGCGGATAGTGACAACCGTCGACCTGGACAAGCTCACCGCCATCGATGTGCATGTGCACGCGGAGCGCAACGCGAAAGAGCCCCAGGATCCGGTCACCGATGAGCTGCTGGCCGCCGCGTCGAGGTATTTCGGCGCGGCGCCGATGCAGCCCACCGCACAGGACGTGGCCGATTACTACCGCGAGCGCAACATGCTCGCGGTTGTGTTCAACGTCGATGATGAGGCCGGGATGGGCCGAAAGCGCCTGGGGAACGAGGAGGTGCTCGAGGCGGCCCGCGCCAACCCGGACGTCCTGATCCCGTTCGCCTCGGTCGACCCCCACAAGGGCAAGCTCGGGGTGCGCGAGGCACGCCAGCTGATCGAAGCCGGCGTGCGCGGGTTCAAGTTCCACCCCAACACGCAAGCCTTCTGGCCCAACGACCGCGCGTTCTACCCGCTCTACGAGGTAATCGCCGAGGCCCGCCTGATCGCCCTGTTCCACTCGGGCACCACCGGCATCGGCGCAGGTCTGCCGGGCGGGGGCGGTGTACGACTGAAGTACTCAAACCCGATGTGCATCGACGACGTCGCCGCCGACTTCCCCGAGCTGGACATCATCCTCGCGCACCCATCCTTTCCCTGGCAGGATGAGGCGCTGGCGATCGCGGTCCACAAGCCCAACGTGTACATCGACCTGTCGGGCTGGTCGCCCAAGTACTTCCCGGAGATCCTGATTCAGTACACGAACACGCGTCTGAAAAACAAGATGCTGTTTGGCTCGGACTTCCCGCTGATCGCCCCTGAACGCTGGCTCGCCGACTTCGAAAGGCTTCCGATCAAGGACGACGTCCGGCCACTCGTGCTCAAGCAGAACGCGGCGAAGCTGCTTGGATTGAACTAGCGCGTCGAACTAGATTGCTGCCGCCCCAGGGATTGCTTCTATCCGTAAAGCGGTGCTTTTTGGCGCACCGATCTGTGCAAGTTCAGCGCCGAACGGTTTGATGATCGAGCGCGTGTATGAGACGCTCGTCGCGGCGCAGCAGCGGGCGGTGCACTCAGGCCGGCGCTTCGGCTTGGTCAGAGGCGGCGAGCAAGTGCAGCGGCTGTTCGACCTGACCGGCATCGGCGAGCTGCTGACGATCGTCGATTCTCCTGAGGAACTGTTCGAAGTCGATCAGACGCCCGCCGGTGCCAACGAGCAGCGGCGCCAGCGCGAATTCGAGTCGCCGGTCGCGGGCGCCCAGAGCGACGTTGATCGCTCCGGCCCGCGCTGCGCGCGTGGCGTGAGCGGCGAGCGCGTCGGTCAAGAGATACACGTCATAGCATCGCTCGAGCGAGAAGCCCGCGCTCGGCGCGAGCGACCGGCCTACCCGCCCGAGGATCGGCCCCAGCAAGCTCACGGGTGAGACCGTCAACACGACGTCGCCGGACAGGGCGACAACTCTCCCTGCCGGACCCGGCGGGGTGGGGTTCGCGGGGTCGTCGGCGGCATCTCCGTCCGCCGCCGGCACCTCGGCCGAGAGGTCAACCGGTCTGAACTCTGATCGGTTCGCGAAGGCCAGGCGTACCTCGGTGCCGCCGTCCGGCGGGCTGATGAACTCGGCACTATCGGCGAGCGCGCTCATCAGCGCGAGCCCAGCCTTGAGACGATCGTGCTCGGGTCTGGCCTGCCGCATGCCGCATCCGTGGTCGCGGATGCTGACCTCGACGGCATCGGCTCGCGCCTCGAGTTCGACCTCCAACGGGCCCGGTATATCGCAGTAGGCATGCAGGATCGCGTTATTGCATGCCTCGGCCACAGCCGTGTTGATGTCGCCTTGCAGCTCGGGATCGAAGCCGAGGGCCTCCCCGGCTGCGCTCGACATGCTGCGAACGAGCCTGGCCGCCTCCGCCCGGCTGATCAACTCGAGCCGCACGCTCGGTACATCGATCTCTCCACTCATAGCGTGCCTGCCGCTAACGGAAGTACCCAAAGCGCCAGACTGCAAGCGGCCTTTGCGCACCGCCGGTGGTGTCATCCGGCTATCTGGGCCGTGACTCGGGGCGGACGTGCCCCTTTCCCCGGCCCGCTCAGGCGGGCCCATTCCGATCAACTAGGCGCGGCATCGGCGCCCAGCCGGATCATCGACCGGCGCAAGAGACGCGACACGTGCATCTGCGAGCAGCCGATGCGCTGGCTGATCTCGCGCTGGGTGAGCTCCTGGACCAACCGTAGCCCGAGCACTTCGCGCTCGACCTCGCTCAACAAGGCCCAGCTCGTGGCGAGTGCCTGGCGATGCTCGGCCAGCTCGAACCCGATGTCCTCGTCCCCCAGCGTCTCCGCGAGCGCGGTGCGATCCTCGCCGTCATGGGAGAGAGGGCCGTCGAGTGATGCCGGGTGGTAGTGACGCGACCTGGACGAGGTCGTCGAGGGGCTCGCGGCTGTGGACGTAGCGGAGCGCGAGCTTGCGGGCGAATGGGAGGAAGCGCTTGACGAGCTCCTCGCGCGCGGCGAGGTTTCGATCCTCGTCGTAGGCGGCGAGCAACTCGTCGTCGGAAAGGCGTGCTAGTTCGCGTGCGGGAAGCGTGGTAACGGCCATTGGGCCTCCGTGGTGGGTGCAACGCGAGGTCCGTACCAAAGCCGTGGGGAATCGCGACCCTTGTGTCAGTCCCATGCCTGTTGTTCGCCGGCCGGCTGCAGCTGAGGGCAGCGGGCTTCGGCTTTGGTTCATTCTCTCCCGGTCGGGGAAATGCGAAACCGCGGCGGATCCGAGGCGGTTAATCTGCCGGGCAAACGCGGCGCTGCGACGGTCGCTCAGGATTGCGGTAGAGCGAACGAGCCGCGCTCGCCGGTGCCGCGCAGGTCGTCCTCGATCGCGCTCGCGGCGCGAAGCGCGAGCGGCAGAAACTCGCGGCGCAGGACGGCCATCGAGGCACGGCTCGCGTGCACCGACACGTTCAACGCGGCGGTCACGGCTCCCGAGGAGCTGTGGAGCGGCACCGCGAGGGACCGCAGCCCCTCCTCGAGCTCCTGGTCGGTGGCGGCGTACCCCTGGCGTCGCACCGTGGCCAGGATTGCCCGCAACGCGTCCTTGTCCGTCACGGTACGGGCCGTCAGGGGCACGATCTGGATCCGGGCCAGCCGCTCCTCGAGCTCCTCCTCAGGCAGGCCCGCGAGCAGCACCCGGCCCATCGAGGTGACGAACGCCGGCAGCCGGGTGCCCACCGCCAGCGTTATGCTCATGATCCGCCGCGTCGGCACGCGCGCGACGTAGACGACGTCGGTGTCATCCAGCACCGAGATCGAGCACGACTCGTTGACCTTGGCCACGAGCGCCTCCATGTGGGGCAGCGCGACCTCCGGCAGGCTGAGGCTCGACAGGTACGCGTAGCCGAGCTCCAGCACCCGGGGGCGCAGCGAGAAGCGCCCCTGGGAGTAGTTCACGTACCCCAGCTTCACCAGCGTGAGCAGGAACCGGCGAGCCGCCGCCCGGGTCAGACCGGTCGAGCGGGCAACCTCACTGAGGGCCAGTTCGCGATGATCGCCGTCGAAGGCGCGGATCACCGCCAGCCCCCGCTCCAGGGACTGGACGTAATCCGAGCTCTGGGCCGGCTTCTCGCTCACGTTGTCCTCATCCCTCAGATAGAGCCCGTCCGTTCGGTATGCGAACACTACCGAACCCGCCGCCCCCTAAGGCGCCGCCGTTAGGCGCCGCCGACCGACCCAAGTCCTGCGAGTAGGATCATCGCGATGACCGACACGGCCCCGGTTCGGGAGGTGCGCGCGGACGGTGACGGCGCCGCCCCGCCGGCGGGGGTGGCGACCGTGCGCGACGCGACCTTCGAGGTGATGCGCCGGCATGGACTGACCACGATCTTCGGCAATCCGGGCTCGACCGAGATCTCGTTCCTGACCGACCTGCCGTTGGACATCCGGTACGTGCTCGGCCTGCACGAGGGTTCGGTGGTGGGCATGGCCAGCGGCTACGCGCTCGCGCGAGGGGAACCCGCATTCGTCAACCTGCACACCGCCGCCGGCCTGGGCAACGCCGTAAACGCGATCGCCAACGCACGCGACTGCCGTGCGCCCCTGGTGATCGTGGTCGGCCAGCAGGACCGCCGGCAGATCGCATTTGAGCCGTTCCTGACAGGACGCCAGCTGGAGCGGCTGGCCGGCGAGTACCCCGTGTGGCGCCAGCTGCCCGCTCGCCCTCAGGACGTCCCGGGCGCGATCGCCCGCGCCTACCACGAGGCGATGGCCGCGAGCGGGCCGGCGCTGGTGGTGGTGCCGATGGGCGACTGGGTCGAACCGGCCGACGAGCTGGCCGCGGGCGCACCGGCCCGGATCCTGCGCCCGCACCTGGTATCGGCCGAGCAGGTCGCCGAGCTCGCTGACTTGCTCGCCGAGGCGGACTCGCCGGCGCTCGTGGTGGGGGCGCCCGGCGGTGGGCAGGAGGGCTGGGAGGCCGTGGTGGCCTTGGCCGAGCGCTTGCGCTGCCCGGTCTGGCAGGAGCCGTTCACCCGCGCCGTCGGCTTTCCCCAGGATCACCCGCTGTTCGCCGGTCACCTCCAGTGGCAGCGCCGCCTGCTCCGCGACACGCTCGCCAGCTACGACCTCGTCCTCACGGTCGGGACGGGCGCCTTCCGCGCCTATCTGTTCGACGAGCCGGTGGCACTAGTCGGACCGGAGACGCGCGTGGCCGTGCTGACCGCCGACCCCAACGAGGCGCACCGCAGCCCGTGCGAGCTCGCGGTGGTGGCGCCGGTCGCGGCGGCGTGCCGGGCGCTCGTCGAGCAGCTGCCCGCGCGCGCCGGCGAGCCGCCCGACCCGATGCGCCGGGCGGCGCCGTTGCCGCCGCCCGCGGCCGGCGAGCGGCTCAGCCCCGGTCACGTCCTCGATGCCCTGGCCGAGCGGGCCCCGCGCGATGTGCTGCTGGTCGAGGAGTGCCCGTCGACGCAGCCCGAGCTCTACCGCCGCATCCCCGTGCGCGTCCCGTTCGGGTTCCTCAGCACCGCGAACGGCTGCCTCGGATTCGGGTTGGCCGGGTCGATCGGGCTGCGGATGGGGCTGCCTGACCGCCCGGTCGTCGCCGTGCTCGGCGACGGCTCGACGACCTACGCGATCCAGGCGCTGTGGAGCGCGGCCCGCTACGACGTCGGAGTGCTGCTCATCGTGCTGTCCAACGGTGGTTACGCGATCATGGACGCGCTGGCGCGCCGCCAGGGTGGATCTGCCGCCTGGCCGCGCTTTGAGTCGGTCGACATCGCCGGCCTGGCGCGCTCCTTCGGCTGCCCGGCCGTGCGAGTGGAAACGCATGACGACCTGATCCGGGTGCTCGATGAGGTGCTGCCCGAGCTCGCGTCCCGGCGCGAACCGCTCGTCGTGCAGGCAGTGGTGGGGGAGTAGCCGATGGCGGCAACGCGCTCGAGCAGGACCGCGCCGGCGGACATCACCGCCACGGCGACCGCGAGCTTCGAGCGGTGCGCCGATCCGCGCCTGCGCGAGCTGATGCAGAGCCTCGTCCGCCACCTCCACGGCTTCGCCACCGAGGTGTCGCTGACCGAGGACGAGTGGCGAAAGATGATCGGCATCCTCACCGATACCGGCCACATCACCGACGACCGGCGGCAGGAATTCATCCTGTGGTCGGACGCCCTGGGCGTGTCGATGTTGGTCGACGCGCTCGCGCATGAGGCGCCGCCGGGCGTCACCGAGTCGACCGTGCTCGGCCCTTTCTACGTGCCCGGGTCGCCGCGACGCGGTTACGGCGAGAGCATGGTGCAGGAAGAGGGCGCCGGGGTTCCGGCGTGGGTCTACGGCCGCGTGCGCGACGTCGCCGGCAACCCGATCTCTGGGGCCGAGCTCGACGTCTGGCAGAACGGCGCCGACATGCTCTATGCGGTGCAGAGGCCCGAGGCCGAGGAGGACCACCTGCGCGGGCGCTACCTGACTCGCGAGGACGGCACCTACGCGCTCGTCGCCGTCCGCCCGGTTCCCTACCCAATCCCTGACGACGGCCCGGTGGGGAGGATGCTGGCCGCCACCGGGCGGCACCCGTGGCGCCCGGCCCACATCCACATGATCGTGCGCGCCAACGGCTACAAGACCGTCACCACCCACGTGTTCGACGCCGCCAGCGAGTACCTCGACTCCGACACGGTGTTCGCGGTCAAGCCATCGCTGCTGCGCACCTTCGTGGAGCGCTCGGCCGATGATCCCGACCGCCCGCCGGCGATCACGGGCGAGTGGGTCTCGCTCGAGAACGACATCGTGCTCGCGCCCGGCGAGGACCATGGCGCCGTAATCGATCCGGGTCGTACCGCGTAGCCTTCCTGCGTGCGCGTACGCAAATGATTTGCGTACGCACCGGGAGGCGCTTGCGGAACATGACCCACAGGGACCAGTTCGTCGCCCAGCGCGGCCCGCGGCCCCACCGAGTGGGCCGCACGCGATACGCTCCCGCTGTGGTTGACGAGATTGTCGACAATCCCGTGGCCGGACATACGCCGAGGGACCGGAGCGCCGTCGACCCCGGTCGCGCCCACGATCCGGGCACGGGTCGCCCCGAGGACCGGCTGCGTGAGGCGATCGTCACCGGCCGCTTCCAGCCCTCAGAGCGCCTGGTCGAAGCCGACATCGCCCGCGAGCTCGGCGTCGGGCGGTCGGCCGTCCGCACCGCGCTTGCCCGGCTCGAACACGAGGGGCTCGTCGAGCACGAGCGTCACCGCGGCGCCCGGGTCCGCCTGGTGGGCGCGCAGGAGGCGGTCGAGATCCTCGAGACCCGTGCCGTCCTCGAGGGACTCGTCGCCCGTCACGCCGCGATCAAGGCCACGCCGGTGGACGCCGAGGCTCTATTCGCGATCCTCGAGGACATGCGCCGGCGTCTGAACGACGGCGACCTGCTCGGCGCCTCCGACCAGAACGCGGTGCTCCACGGACGCATCCTCGACATTTCCGGCCATGCCACCGCGGGTCGGCTGATCGCGACGCTGAAGTCCCAGATGGTCCGCTTCCAGTATCGGACCATCCTCCTCCCAGGGCGGAGCGAGCGCTCGTTCGGCGAGCACCGGGCGATCGTCGAGGCAATCGCCGCCGGCGACGGGGACGCCGCGGAGAACGCGATGCGGACGCATCTCTCACACGTGGCGGAGGCCCTGAGGAGTGAACAAGGATGACGACCAGCCAGGCCCCGTCCAATCGCGCCCGCGAGCTGCTGCGCGGCGCCTACGACACCCACATGCACATCTCGCCGGACGTGGTCGAGCGGATCATTGACGACATCTCGCTGGCACGGCGCTTCCAGGAGCTCGGCATGGCGGGCTTCGTGCTCAAGTCCCACTACGGCTCGACGGCCGAGCGGGCCAGCGTGGTGCGAGAGGCCGTGCCCGGAGTCAACGTGCTCGGCGCGATCTCGCTGAACCGGGCAGTCGGGGGCATCAACCCGCTCGCGGTCGAGATCGCCGCGCGCGAGGGTGCGCGCACCGTGTGGCTGCCCACGGTGGACTCGGTCAACGAGTCGCATGAGCGCGAGGCGCCGGCGGGGGCCAAGGTTCCCGTCTGGGTCAAGCTCCAGCTCGAACTGCGCGAGCAGGGGATCGAGATCCCTCCCGTTCCCGTCGTCAACGAAGCAAACGGCACCGTGCTCCCGGAGGTGCGCGAGGTGCTCGACATGATCGCACGGCACGGCATGGTGCTGGCCACGGGCCACCTGAGCCGCAATGAGATCTTCGCGGTGGTCGAGGCCGCACTCGAGGCGGGCATCGAGACGATCGTCGTCACCCACCCCGAGTTCCCCTCCCAGGACCTGAGTGCCGAGGACCAGAAGGCGCTGGCCGAGCAAGGGGCGCTGCTCGAACGCTGCTTCACCACGCCGCACACCGGCAAGGTCAACTGGGAGCGGTGGATCGAGAACATCCGCGCCACCGGTCCGGAGAACTCGGTCCTGTCGACCGATCTCGGGCAGGTGTTCAACCCGCCGGTCGAGGACGGGATGGCGCTGATGGTCGACCGGCTGCTCGAGGCCGGCTTCGAGGAAGAGGAGGTGTACGTGATGGCGGTCGTGAACACGCGCCTGGTGGCGGGAGCTGAGCCACTGTGAGCGCGCGCAAGCTGATGGTGATCGGCGCGCACTCGGCCGATTTCGTCTGGCGCTCCGGCGGCACCATCGCCGTGACCACGACGAACGGCGGGACGGCCAGCGTGATCGCCCTCTCCTACGGCGAGCGCGGCGAGTCCGGAGAGCTTTGGAAGGAGGAACACCAGACGATCGAGAACGTCAAGAAGATCCGCCACGGCGAGGCGGAGCGGGCGGCGGCGGCGCTTGGGGCGACGTTCGAGTGCCTGGACCTGGGTGATTACCCGCTCGAGATCGACGGTGACGGGCTGCGGCTGATCTCGGACAAGATCCGCGAGTTCGCGCCCGACGTGCTGATCACCCACACCGACACCGACCCCTTCAACCCCGACCACCCCGTGGCCTACGCGGCCGTGAACCGGGCCCGGGGGCTCGCCGCCGGCGCCGGCGTGCCGAGCGCGTTCGGCACGATCAAGCCGCCGGTGTTCTACCTGTTCGAGCCCCACCAGCCCGAGCTCTGCAACTTCACCCCGAACACGTTCGTCGACATCACGGCCGTGATGGACGCCAAGCTCAAGGCGATGGAGGAGATGAAGGCCCAGAAGTACCTCCAGACCTACTACACCCAGCGGGCCGACCAGCGCGGCAACCACGCCCGCCGGTCCTCCGGCAACCAGGACGTTCGCCAGGCCGAGGCCTTCCAGCGGGTAATCCCCAACGTGGTGAGTGCGCTGTGACCGCGACCGAGACCTATCAGCAACTGGCGGACCTCGGCTCGGCGACCGTCTACGAGGCGGGCGGCCGGCGCGGGTACGTCGACGCCGACCTGATCCAGGTTATCCCGGGCCGGCGGGTCGCCGGGCCGGCGCGGACCGTGCTGTGCGGTCAGGACGACAACCTGATGGTCCACGCCGCCATGGCCGAGGTCAGGCCCGGCGAGGTGCTGGTGCTGACGATGCCCGAGCCGCGGCCGGTGGCGCTGGTCGGCGAGCTCCTCGCCACTCAGGCCAAGGCCCATGGCGCGGCCGCAATCCTGGTCGACGCGTCGGTGCGCGACCTCGACGAGCTGGCCGAGCTTGACCTCCCGATCTGGGCCCGTTGGGTCCGCGTGAAGGGTGCCGGCAAGGACATCCCTGGCTCGATCGGAGATCCGGTCACGGTCGGCGGCGCCACCATCCGCAACGGCGACGTGCTCGTGCTCGATGCGGATGGGGTGGCGATCGTCGAACCCGAACGCATCGACGAGGTGCTCGAGGCAGCGCGCGACCGTGAGGGGCGGGAGCGCGTGAAGCGCCTGAAGCTCCAGGCCGGGGAGCTCTCCTACGACCTCGACGGCCTGCGCGAGAGGGTCGAGGCGGCGTCATGAGCGCGGACGAGGAGCCCGAGGCGCCGCCGTCAGGCGCCGCCGACCATCCTCCAATCCACGACCTCGCCCACATCGCCCACGCCGAGCTGCTCACGCCGTTTCCCGACGAAAGCCTGCGCTTCTTCGTCGAGCTGTTCGGGATGCAGATCGAGCATCAGGAGGGCCAGTCGGTCTTCCTGCGTGGGTGGGGCGAGTACCAGCCCTATGGCCTGAAGCTGACCGAGTCGGCGCTGCCCGGCCTCGGCCACGCAGCGATCCGAGCCTGGAGCCCCGCGGCGCTGAGCCGCCGCGTGAGCGCGATCGAGCAGACCGGGTTAGGGGTCGGCTGGAGCGAGGGCGACCACGGGCATGGGCCCGCCTACCAGTTCAAGGATCCCGAGGGGCACCCGTTCGAGATCTTCTACGAGCAGGATCGCTACGTGCCCCCCGAGCACCTGCGCCCCCGGCTGAAGAACGTCCCCCAGCGCCACGTCGACCAGGGCGCGGCGGTCAAGCGGATCGACCACGTCAACGTGCTCGCCGCCGACGTCGCGGCCAACCGCCGCTTCGCCGTCGAGCAGCTCGGCTACCGGGTCTACGAACAGGTCATCAACGACGACGGCTCCGAGCAGGGCGCCTGGATGAGCCTGTCGATCGCCGCCCACGAGCTGATCTACACGTCCGACCACGCCGGCGGCCGGGCACGGCTCCACCACCTGGCCTGGTTCGTCGACACGCGCGAGGAGCTGCTGCGCGCCGCCGACCTGTTCCTCGACGCCGACGTGCCCATCGAGGCGGCGCCGTCCAAACACGCGGTCGCGCAGGGGATGTTCCTCTACGTGTACGAGCCGGGGGGCAACCGCGTCGAGGTGACGACCGGGACGCACTTCATCTTCGACCCGGCCTACGAGCCGGTGGTGTGGACCCAGGCCGAGCGGGCCCGCGGCCAGGCCTGGGGGGTCAAGACGATCGAGACCTTCCACACCTACGGCACGCCCGACATCGGCGGCAAGGCCACGGGTCCGCCGATCCCGCCGACCAGCCGGATTCCCGCCGTCCCGCAGGCAACGACCGTATGAGCGAGGACCGGGCGCTGATCCGGGACCTCGTCGAGAACTGGGCGGTGTGGCGAGACGCCGGGGACTGGGACCGCTTCGCCACCGTCTGGCACGACGACGGGTTCATGATGGCCACCTGGTTCCAGGGGCCGGCCCGCGAGTTCATCCGGGTCAGCCGCGAGGGCTTCGAGCGCGGGGTGAGCATCCTGCACTTTCTCGGCGGCACCTCGATCGATCTTGCTCGTAAGGCGCCGCCGACAGGCGCCGCCGACAGCGCCCATCAACGCGCGATCGCGCAGACCAAGATGACGATTTCGCAGCGCGCCGAGGTGCACGGCGTCGAGTGCGACGTCGTCTGCACCGGTCGCTTCTACGACTTCCTGGAGAAGCGCGGTCACTGGGGGATCGTCCTGCGCCAGCCGATCTACGAGAAGGACCGACTCGACCCGGTGGATCCGGCCGCCACGTTGACCCTCGACGAGGACACGCTGGGGCGCTTTCCGCTCGGGTACCGTCACCTCGCGTACGTGCAGACCCAGATCGGATTCGACGTCAAGCGAGACATGCCCGGCCTGGTCGGCCCGGGCGTGGAGCGCCTGTACCGGCGCGGTGCGCAGTGGCTCGCGGGCGGGGAGCTCGGGGATCCGCTGAAGACGGTCGATTGAATCGGCCCCGCATCCGGCGGCCACGCGCTTCGGTGCTGCTGGCCGTCGCCATGATCCTGCTCGCGGCGAACCTGCGCCCGGCCGCCGCCGCCGTCGGCCCGCTGCTCGGCCGGATCCAGGCCGACACCGGACTGTCCAGTTTTGGCGCCGGGGCGCTAACGACGCTACCCGTCCTGTGCTTCGGCGCGCTCGCGCCGCTCGCGCCGGCGCTGGCCCGGCGGCTCGGCGAACGGAGGACGGTGGCGGTGGCGCTGGCCGTGCTCCTGCTTGGTCTGCTCGTGCGCCTCGTGCCCGGCCTCGGCTTCCTGTTCCTGGGAACCGCGCTGGCCGGGGCGGCGATCGCCGTGGGCAACGTCCTGCTGCCGGTGCTCGTCCGCGGCAACTTTCCCCACCGCGTCGGGCTCCTGACCGGGCTGTACACGACGAGCCTGGTCGGCTTCGCCGCGCTTGCGGCCGGCATCTCGGTGCCGGTGGCGAACGCGTTCGGTGGCGGTTGGCGCCCGGGCCTCGCGGTCTGGGCCCTTCCCGCGGCGGTCGCGTTCGTGGTATGGGCGCCGCAGCTCCGACGGGGGCGGCGGGCGGCGGTCCCGGCTGGGAACCGGATGGCGGGCGCGCGCACGCTGCTGGGCGACCGTGTGGCGTGGGCGGTGACGCTGTTCTTCGCCGTCCAATCGGCCGGGTTCTACGCCACGCTGGCATGGCTGCCGAGCGTGTTCCACAGCCACGGCATGAGCACGACCAAGTCCGGGCTGCTGCTCAGCCTCTCGCTCGTGGTCGGTCTCATCCCCGCGCTGACCCTGCCGTCGCTGGCCGCTCGGGCGTATGACCAGCGTGCATTCGTGGTGGTGGTGATCAGCTGTATCGCGCTCGGGTGGCTCGGGGTAATCCTCGCTCCGACGTCGGTCCCCTACCTGTGGGTGGTCCTGCTCGGTCTCGGCCAGAACGCGGCCTTTCCGCTCGCCCTCACCCTGATCGTGCTGCGTGGCGGCAGCGTGACCAACACGGCCGCCCTCTCGACACTCGTGCAGACCGTCGGGTATCTCGTCGCGGCGATGGGACCGCTCGCGATCGGCGCGGTGCACCAGCTGACCGGCTCGTGGACGCCAGCGCTGATCGTGTTGCTGGCGCTGCTCGCCCCGCAGCTGGCCCTGGGACTGGCTGCGGCGCGCAACCGGACCGTGACGCCGGCCCGTTAGATAGCAGCAGACCGCTGGTACAGTTCGGTATGTGATCGCCTGTTCACATGGCGAACGTTTGCAGGGGGGTATGTGGCGCAGCTGATGTCCCTCCCCGACGCCGTCGCCGAGCTCGTAAGCGACGGCGACTCGGTCGCGCTCGAGGGGTTCACGCACTTGATCCCGTTCGCGGCCGGCCACGAGATCATCCGGCAGGGTCGGCGCGAGCTCGAACTGATCCGGATGACGCCAGACCTGCTGTATGACCAGATGATCGGGATGGGGGTGGCGCGCCGGCTGGTCTTCTCCTACGGCGGCAATCCCGGCGTGGGCGGCCTGCACCGCTTTCGCGACGCGATCGAGAACGGCTGGCCGCGCCCGATCGAGATCGAGGAGCACAGCCACGCCGGTATGGCCAACCGCTATGCGGCCGGGGCGGCCGAGATGCCCTGCGCGGTCATGCGGGGATACGTCGGCACGGACCTGATGTCGAGGACCAGCGTGGCCGAGATCGCCTGCCCGTTCACCGGCGAGCGGCTCGTCGCCGTGCCGGCGCTGCGCCCAGATGTCGCGATCGTTCACGCGCAGGAGGCCGATCGTGAGGGCAACGTGCAGCTGTGGGGCATTCCCGGGGTGCAGAAGGAGGCGGTCCTGGCCGCCCGGCGCTCGCTGGTCACGGTCGAGCGCATCGTCGACGAGCTCGAGCTACGCCCGGGAGGGATCGTTCTCCCGGGTTGGGTGATCGATGCGGTGGCGGACGCCCCCGACGGCTCGCGCCCCTCCTACAGCCTCGGGATCACCGACCGCGACAACGACTTCTACAAGTTCTGGGACAAGCTGAGTCGGGACCGGGACCAGTTCACCGACTGGATGAACGCCAACGTCCTCGGGAAGGAGGTGCCCGCAAGATGAGCGTTGCCACGAGCGAGGTCACCGCCGGCGAGACGCAGACCGTGGTCGCGGCCCGGCGGCTGCGCGACACCAGGACCGTGTTCATCGGCGTAGGGCGACCGAGCACGGCTGCGATTCTGGCTCGGATGGTCCACAACCCCGAGCTCGTGCTGGTCTACGAGTCGGGCACGATCGGAGCCAAGCCGTATCACATCCCGCTCTCGATCGGCGACGGCGAGCTGGCCGAGACGGCCGACTCGATCGTCTCCGTGCCCGAGATGTTCAACTACTGGATCGGGGCGGGGCGGATCGACGTGGCCTTCCTGGGTGCCGCGCAGATCGACCCGTACGCCAACCTCAACTCGACGGTGATCGGCGACTACGCGCATCCGAAGACGCGGCTGCCGGGAGCCGGCGGCGCGCCGGAGATCGCCGCCAGCTGCGGCGAGGTGATCGTGATCGCGCCCCACGCCAAGCGAACCCTGGTGGAGCAGCTCGACTTCGTGACCACGGTTGGGCATGGCGACGGGCCGGGGTCGCGTGAGCGCCTCGGGTTCCGCGGTCGCGGGCCGACCGCGGTGGTCACCGACCTAGGCGTGTTCGAGCCCGACCCCGAGACCAAGCGGCTCGTCCTCGCCCAGATCCACCCCGGGGTCGAGCTCGATCAGGTCCGCGAGCAGACCGGCTGGGAGCTCGAGGTGGCGGACGAGCTTCAGGTGACGGAGGCGCCGACCGCCGAGGAGCTGGCCAAGCTGCGGGAGCTGCTCGAGCGGTGAGCGCCGCCTACGTCCTCGACGCGGTGCGCGCCCCGTTCGGCCGCTACGGCGGGGGCCTGTCGCACGTGCGGCCCGACGACCTCGGCGCCCACGTGGTGCGTGCGCTGCTCGACCGGTCGCCGTCGCTCGATCCCGAGCGCGTCGACGAGGTCATGTTCGGGGACGCCAATCAGGCCGGCGAGGACAACCGGAACGTCGCCCGGATGGCCTGGCTGTTGAACGGCCTGCCCACCTCCGTGCCCGGTTCGACGATCAACCGCCTGTGTGGGTCGTCGCTCGACGCCGCGATGCAGGCCAGCCGCGAGATCGAGACCGACGAGGCCGACGTGGTGCTCGTGGGCGGGGTCGAGTCGATGAGCCGGGCGCCGTGGATCCTGCTCAAGCCCGACCGCGCCTTCCCCGCCCAGCAGCAGGAGCTCTACTCGAGCACGCTGGGGTGGCGCATGGTCAACCCGAACATGCCCGGCCAGTGGACGATCTCCTTGGGGGCGAGCGCCGAGAAGCTGGCCGGTCTGTATGGCGTGGCGCGCGACGCCCAGGACGAGTTCGCGCTGCGCAGTCATCAGCGCGCGCAGGCGGCGTGGGAGAGCGGCTTCTACGGCGAGTGGGTGGTGCCCGTGCCGGGCACCGAGCTCGAGCGCGACGAGAACATCCGCGCCGACACCTCGCTCGAGAAGCTGACCAAGCTGAAGCCGGCGTTCGTCGAGGGCGGGACGGTCACCGCGGGTAACTCGTCGCCCTTGAACGACGGCGCCGGCGCGGCGCTGCTCGCCTCCGAGGAGGGTGCGCGCGCGGCCGGCCGGGAGCCGATCGCCCGGATCGTCGCGCGCGGGGCGGCGGCGGTCGATCCCGACGTGTTCGGGATCGCGCCGGTCCGTGCGGCCGAGATCGCGCTCGAGCGCGCGGGGATCGGCTGGGACGACGTCGCCGTCGTCGAGCTCAACGAGGCGTTCGCCTCGCAATGCCTGGCCGACCTCGGCGAGTGGAAGGAGCTCGATCCCGACAAGGTGAATCCCAACGGTGGCGCGATCGCGCTGGGCCATCCACTGGGGGCATCGGGCGTCCGTATTCTGGGCTCGTTGGCCCACGAGCTCCGCCGCCGCGGCGGCGGTTATGGCGTGGCCGCGCTGTGCATCGGCGTCGGTCAGGGACTGGCAGTCGTACTGGAGGCATAGGAGACAGATGACCGACGAAGTTCAGACCGAGAACGGCGAGGTCCGCACGATCTATGACCCGATCGCGGACACGCCCACCAGCTATCTGCGCGAGCCGGAAGGCGCCCACCCTTCGCTCGATTTCGAGGGCTACAAGTCGACCGCCCTGCGCCACCCCAAGCAGCCGCTGATCTACCTGCCGCAGATGGTCACCGAGATCACCGGCCCCCAACTCGGGCCGGTGGTGGTTGGCGAATCCGATCACGACCTCACCATCCAGCACGACGGGGAGCCGATTGGCGAGCGGATCACCGTGTCCGGCCGGGTGTTCGACACGGAGGGCAAGCCGCTGCGCGGCACGCTGGTGGAGGTCTGGCAGGCCAACTCGGCCGGGCGCTACAAGCACCGCTGGGACCGTTGGCCGGCGCCGCTCGACCCGAACTTCAGCGGAGCGGGGCGGTGCATCACCGACAACGAGGGTCGCTACCAGTTCACCACCATCAGGCCCGGTCCCTACCCGTGGGGCAACCACTACAACGCCTGGCGCCCGGCGCACATCCACTTCTCGCTGATGGGACGCGCGTTCACGCAGCGGCTGGTGACCCAGATGTACTTCCCGGGCGACCAGTTCTTCCCCTACGACCCGATCTTCAACTCGGTCCGCGATCCGAAGGCCCGCGAGCGCATGATCTCGACCTTCTCGATCCACGACACCGTGCCGAACTGGGCCCAGGCGTTCAACTTCGACATCTACCTGCGCGGCCCGGGCGCCACGCGCTTCGAGGAGGCGCATTGATCTTCGAGACCACCCCCTCCCAGACGGTCGGGCCCTACTTCGCGATCGGGCTGCCGTTCGATGTCGGGCCACTCGCCGTGCCCGAGGGCACCCCGGGCGCGATTCGCATCACCGGCACGATCTACGACGGCGCCGGCGTGCCGATTCCCGACTTCCTGCTCGAAACCTGGCAGGCCGACCCCGAGGGCCGGTTCGCCGACATGTACGGCTACGGCGAGGTCTCGGAGCTGCCGGGCTTCCGCGGCTTCGCGCGCTACGGGCTCGAGGACGGCGACGGTACGTTCGACATCCTGACGGTCAAGCCGGGTCTGGTGCCCGGCCTCGGCGACACGGTTCAGGCGCCCCACATCGACGTATCGGTGTTCGCGCGTGGGATGCTCCACCGCAGCGTGACCCGCATCTACTTCGCCGACGAGACCGAGGCCAACGCGACCGACCCGGTGCTGGCGCGGGTGCCGGTGGACCGGCGCGGGACGCTGCTGGCGACGCCGACGGACGACGGTTACCGGTTCGACATCCGCTTCCAAGGGGCGGACGAGACCGTCTTCTTCGACGTCTGACCCGGCGTTTGGCAGATAACTCGGAAATAGTCCGAGTCATCTGCCAGCCGACTGCTTACGCGGCTGGGCGCCACCGCGCGCTCAGGTCGCCCTCATCGGCGGGAGCTCCGGGAAGGGCCTCGCCGGCGGGTCCCCGTAACGCCTGAAGCGCGAGCGCCAGGTAGCGGTGGCGCAGGTCCCGTCCGCGGTCGGGTCCGGGAAGCTCGGCGACCCGCTGGGCCAGCGCCTGGCTCTGACCGTCGACGACACGATGGAGGCAGTCCGAGAACGCCCGCCACGGATCGCCGTCATCCTCGAGCGCGGCGCGCAGGTAAGGCGGCGCTGCCAAGGCCCTAAGGCGCCGCCGTCTGGCGCCGCCGACAAATTTTCATCACGGAACGCGCATTCCCATCAGACGCAGGTACCGCGTCACCGCCTCGGCCCGGTTGGCCGCATGCAGCTTGCGCAGGATGCTGCCCACGTGGAACTTGACCGTGCCGCTCGAGATCACGAGGGCGTCGGCGACCTGGTGGTTGGTGGCGCCCTCGGCCAGCAGCCGCAGGACGTCGAGTTCGCGGCGAGTGAGCAGGCCCTCAAATACCACGCGGTCGTCGCGCCGGTTCTCAGCCCCCACCCACCCCGCGGTGGCCGGTGGCGGCACCGGCGGGGGCAGTGGCGCGTGGCCGCCGGCGGCCAGCGTCACCGGCGCGTCGGTCAGCTCGCTCGAGCGCGCCCGCTGCCACTCGAGGAACTCGCGCATCTGATCGCGCTCGTCGCGCAGGGTGCGGCGCAGCACCGAGGACTCGTAGGCCTGGGCCAGGCCGGTGGCGAACTCCCACAGCACGTCGCGGTCGAGCACGTCGAGTGACTGGCCGGCGCCCCGATCGGCGTGGATGACGCCCACCACCTGCGAGCCGACCACCAGCGGCGCCGCGGCATACGAGCGCCACCCCATCAACCGGGCGACCTCGCGATCGACGCGCGGATGCACGTTGGCATCGACCACGATCGTCGCCCGGCGCCGGCGCAGGAGCTCGGTCTCGATCAGCGGGTGCTCGAGCCGCAGCGGGTTGGCCTGGAGCTCGGCGAGCACGGTGACGGCCGCACGCTCGTCGCCGGCGAAGTGCGCCGCCTCGGCGACCATCCGCCCACCCTTGACGAGGCTGAGGAAGGCGCGCTCGAAGGACGACCCGGCGCACAGGACGGCGGGGGCGCGGAGGAGCATCTCCCGCGGTGAGGTCACCTCGCGTAGCTCCGCGATCGCGGCCTGGACCCGGTCGAGCGCCTCGAAGCGTGCCTCGAATCGCTGGCGCAGGCGCTCGAGCGCGCTCTCCTGCTCCTCGATCGATCCGCCGAGCTCGGTCGCAGGGAGCCGATCCCGGAGGGCGGCGATCAGCGCGCGCAGCTCGTCGAGATCCGTTTCGGGCTGGGCGGGGAGTTCGAGGAGCTCGCGCGCCCGGGCCACCTGGTCGGTGAGTCGGCGCTCGAGTTCATCGTCGAGTTTCATGCCGCGCCCATCAGCGCCTGGCTCGCGCGTAACGCGAGACCGCGTCGGCTCGGCTGGTGGCGCCCATCTTGCGCAGGATGTTCTTGACGTGGTACTTGATGGTGCCCTCGCGAACGACCAGCTCGCGAGCGATCTCGAGGTTGGTCTGACCTCGCGCGAGCAGGCGCAGCACGTCGAGCTCGCGAGCGGTCAGCGCGTCGGTCGTGCCCGCCTCGCCGAGATCGCTCGCGGCGCTGACGTCCGCGGCCCCCGTGGCCAGTTGGCCAAGCCGCGCGCTCATCCATTCGACCGCCGAGCGCAGCTCGTGGTGGTGCAGCTGGAGCATCTCGCGGAGGACCGCGCGCTCGAACACGCCGGCGAGTCCCTCGGCGTACCGCGTCGCGACCTCGGCGTCCAGCGCGTCGGGCAGGCGTCCGCTTGCGGTGGCGTCGGCATGGAGGAGCCCTACCGCATTGCCCTGCACGACGAGCGCCGTGACCACGTAGCCGTTCCAGCCGAGCACCTCGGCCAGCCGGCGGTTGGCCCGCGCTCGAGGCGCCGGCGCCTCCACGATCTCGGTTCGCTGGCGGCGGGCCACCTCATCCTCGATGGAGGGGTACTCGAGCCGGAACGGCGCGCGGCGCAGCTCCTCGAGCGCGGCGGTCGCGTCGTCCGGATCCTGGCCGCTCCACAGCGCGCGCGGGTGCAGCTCGTCGCCGCGCACCTCACCGAGCATGACCCGGTCGAACTCCGAGCTCATCCCCAGCTCTTCGGCCGCGCGCTCGATGATGCCTTGGGGCGAGCCGATCTCGCCCAAGCGTCTGACCGCATCGGACACGCGCTCCAGCGCGTCGGCGCGGCGCACGTAGGCAGCCTCCACGATCTCTCGCTCGAGGGCGAGGAGCTCGGCCAGCGCGCGCTCGGCGTCGGCCGTCTCACCGGCGACCGACACGCTTGTCCCTCGAACGCCGGTACGAACGACTCAGACGAACGGAAGCGTGGCCGGGCGCAGCCGCTCCATGAGCGTGAAGCGCGCGGCTGCCTCGTGCCCGACGCAGCTGATCCCGTACGGCCGCCCGGCGCGCTCGATCGCCAGCCACGCCTCGCCGGCGCGCTCGCGCCCCACGAGCACCAGGGCTCGGTGATCCGACTGAAGCAGCCACCGCGCTGGGATTCCTTCGACCGAGGCAAGCGCGAACGGCTTCGCCGCGCGGGGATCTCCCGATGGGCCGTACACGCCAAGCGCGCTCAGCACCTGGCCGGTGTTGCGCCCGAGCAGGCCAATCGCGGTCAGCTCGCTCGACCGATCGCGCACGTCGACGTGGCGGGCCGCATCCGTCCGCAGGCCTTCGGCCAGTCGCAGCGCGATCCGCGGGTCGCAGACCACGATCGCCCGGTCGGCGGTCTCGCCGCACCACCACGCGCTCCCGCCCGAGACGAGGCCGCCTGGGGACACGGTGGCGCCCACCAGCCGCGTCATCAACGCCGACAGCTGAGCCGCGGGCGCCTCGAGCGCCAGCGTGCACAGTTCCGAGCGATCGACCAGACCGACGGTCCTGACGCACACGGCCAGCTCCGCCGCTGCCGAGCCGAAATTGATCGCCACCGGCCGGCCGTCGCGCGTCGAGAGGACCGCGCCGGCGCGCCGCAGGACCGCCGCGAGCTCGGCCGATGTCCTCTGGGATCTGGCGCTCGCGGACATGGCGAAGAAGGTACAGCGGCGGCGCGTACACGACCCTGCCCCTTTCTCCGAAATTACCTGGCCGATCGAGAGGTACCGCCAACATGCTTCGCTGTGGAGGTGCCGAACATCTTGCCTTCAGACCCTCTCTAAAGTCTAGGCTAATCCGGCGCTGTGAGAGTGGCGAAGTTGCCGGGCTCGCGACAAGCTGTGGTGGTTCGCCGGCCTCGGGCGGGCGGGATCCACGTCCCAGGGAGGAACAGAGTGACTACGAACCTGACCCCGACAGGCACCTCGGGAATCGCACTCCCGGGCCATGTGCACGCCGTGGAGCCGGCGCGCGGCAGCGAGACTCGCTACGAGCGGCTTGCCCGGCTGATTGCCACCGACCAGGTGGTGATGATGGACGGTGCGACCGGGACCGAGCTGATCCGCGTCGCGGGGGAGCGGCCCGAGCTCGAGGAGCACCTGTGGGGCTTGACGGCACTCCTGGAGGCGCCGTCGGACGTCAAGGCTGTGCACCAGCGCTACGTCGACGTCGGCTGTGACGTGATCTGCACCGACACGTGGGGCCTGGCCACCGCGGTGCGCGACGGCCAGGCGCGAATGTGGGAGACCAGCGAGCCGATTCACTGGATGGACGTCGCGCGCCGCGGGGTCCGCTTGGCCCGCGAGGCGGCGGCCGAGGGCAGTCGCGCCGACGAGGTAGCCGTCGCCTTCAGCATCAACGGCGACGTGGACACGCCCGATGGCCGGGAGACGATCCGGTTGCTGGCTCGGGCGTTCGAGCGCGACGCGCCTGACCTGATCCTGGTCGAGACGCTGACCCTCGTACGCAGCTCCACCTACGCCACCGTCGAGGCGCTACTCGACACCGGCCTGCCCGTGTGGCTCAGCTTCCGCCGCTGCCGCCACGGTGTGTGCGGCGTGTACGGCGAGCACTGGGGAGGCCCCGAAGGCGACGCGTTCGGGCGGGCGGCCCGGCGCTTCGAGGAGATGGGTATCGGGGCGCTGGCCATCAACTGCCTGCCGCCCGACCACGTCACAGGCATGCTGGCCTGGCTGCGCGACTTCACCGACCTCCCGCTCGGTGTGTACCCCAACCTGGGCTACCTATCGGCGGCGGGCTGGCGCGCCGAGGCCGGGATCGGTCCCGACGAGTACGCCGGGCTCGCGCTCCGCTGGCGCGAGGAGGGGGCCCAGATCGTCGGCGGCTGCTGCGGTGTGGGGCCGGAGCAGATCGCGGCGGCGCGCACTGCGCTCGCGGAAACAAAGCCCGGCCACGCGCGACCCGAAGCGGTGCGCGACGAAGGCGCCGAGTCGATCACAGGAGAGCAGGCAGATGGGCGGGCTCATCATTCCCGAACCCGGTCCGCGCCGCGTTGGGTGGACGCGCGTGGGCGGCTCATGTATCCGCTCGATTTCCCGGACATCACCGTAGATCCCGGTGTCTTCGTTCCCACCCAGGGCAGTCTGACCGTCTGGAAGTACGTGTACCGCGAAGGAATCGGCGCCCATCAGCGTTGCTTGGACATCGGCTGCGGGACCGGTCTGTTGACAGTGCAGCTGGCGCGCAACGGCGCCGCTCACGTCCACGGCCTCGACATCAGCGCCGACGCCGTGAAGAACACCATGACCAATGCATTCCGCAACGGGGTGGCCGACCGGGTCACTGCCGCCGTCCAGGATCTGTATCCGTGGGTGCCCGAGGAGCGCTACGACGTGATCGTGGCCAGCCTCTATCAGACGCCCGTGGACCCGTTCGAGCCGGTGGTCTCGCACCGCCCGCTCGACTACTGGGGGCGTGGGCTGATCGACCACCTGATCAGGATGCTGCCCGATGCCCTGGCCGACGACGGCACCGCGTACGTGATGCAACTCTCTATCATCGGCGAGCGGCGAACCACGCAGCTGCTGGACCGCCTGGGCTATCAGGCTCGGGTCGTGGACTTCGGCTTATTTGAGTTCACGGACCTGTTCAGCGACGCGCACGATCAGATCGCGCGAGTCGAGGAGCTATCCGATGCCTATCACCTGAAGCTCGGCGCTCTGGACGTTATTCCCGCATATCTACTCGAGATCACCAGTAAGGACAAGGAAACGAGACGCCCATGACCCACGCCGACAACGAGTTCCTGTTCACCTCCGAGTCCGTAACCGAGGGGCATCCGGACAAGGTCGCGGATCAGATCTCGGACGGGGTGCTGGATGCCGTGCTGCGCGACGACCCGGTGGGACGGGTGGCGTGCGAGACGCTGGTGAACACGGGCCTGGTGGTGATCTCGGGCGAGATCACGACGACCACCTACGTGGACATCCAGGAGATCGCGCGGGAGACGATC
>DASPPG010000105.1:0-9244 GCA_035625625.1 Solirubrobacteraceae bacterium | reverse complement strand
TCGAGAAGGACGAGCGGCGTGGACTGACTGCGTCGCTGCGCTCGATCCTCGCGCCGGCCCCGGCGGCTGCCGCCGCGTAACCCGGTAGCGCGGGCTGACAAGGCCGCCCGCCCTTTTGCGCGGTCGGCGAGCGACTGCCGCACCGACCTAGGAGCCGCCCCCGCAACGGTTTGGGGCCAAGCTGAACGTGGCGATCCCGGTGCTGTCGCGTTTAGCCCTTTCCGACACGCTGCACCCTTGTCCAGGCGGGCTCTACGTCTTCGTCCGGCAGCAGGCAGTCGCCCGCGCCGTGATGCTCGGCCTGCTGGACTCGCGCAGATGGCGAGTCCCAGGCTCACGCTCGGCAGCGTCACGTCGCTGAACACCGACACTTAGAGACGCCGTATTGCGTTTGGTCCTGTGCCGCGCGAGACTCTCCATCGTGCGCGATGCACTCGTCTACGCGGCCGGCGTCGCGGTGAGTCCCGTCGCGATCGCGTCGATACTCCTGCTGCTGACCTCTCGCGGCGCGAGCGCGAACGGGACCAGCTTCGCCGTCGGTTGGGCGGCGGGAGTTGCAGCGCTCGCTGGGGTGTTCGCTGTGCTCGTTCGCGTGGTGGGCATCGTAGACAAGCATCCCGTGTGGATCGCGCTCGTCGAGCTCGTGCTCGGCGGAGTCTTCGTCGTCGCCGCGGCCGCTCTCCTAGGACGACAAGCACGGCGGCAGGCGCAATCACTGATGTTCGTCTCAGCCGCGGACACGCTCACGCCCGCGCGTGCGGCCGGCGTGGGCAGCGTGCTCTCAGCTGCGAACCCCAAGATAATGGCGCTCGCGCTCGGAGCGGCCGTGACGCTCGCCCAAGAGGGCGCAGGCGGGGTCACGACGGTCGAGACCGTCGCACTGTTCGCCATGATCGGCTCGGCAGGAGTCCTCATACCGCTCGGCGCTCACTTCGCCTTCCCGTCGCGCTCGCGCTCGGTGCTCGCCGGTGCGAGGGCGTGGCTCGTTCGCTACGAGATTCCTGTGTTCGTCCTGCTCGGCCTCGCCATCGGCGCCGTGTTCATCACCGACGGTCTGCGCTCGCTCCCCTGACACACGGGTCGGTCCCGTACTGGCCTGGAGAGTGCTGGTCCGATCGAAAGCCGACAGTGGGGATGCAAGGGTCCCCCGAGGCTCCGGCACTATCCAGGCGGTCGCCAGAATGTGCGAACGCGCCGACCGCCCGACGGCCCGCGCCGGATTCGGCTCGACCAGATCGGTCTTCAGGCGAGTCCGCCTCGCGATGGAGAGTGCCGCTCCGTCGCCGCAACTCCAGTATCAACTCGACTGCCAATCATCGCGCGAACCAGCCACGGTTCTCATTTCGAGAAACGCTTCGAAGACTCCAGCCTCGGCCAGAAGCAGCGACGCGGCACCGTCAACCGTGCACACCCGCGCGAGCACGAAGGCAGTTATGCGCAGCTGCGCATAACTGCTTCTATGTTCAGCGTCCGATTATGTACAGCGGGCTCTGACTGGAACTCGTTGCGCCTGCTCAGGGCTCTTTCGGGGCACTGACTGCTGCACATAATCGACGGCTCGCGGAACACGCGGGCGACGCGTCGATCCGGCGATATCCACGCCACCGGGGTCGATCGGGAACGGACGTCCGCTGACCGCAATTCGGGCGGCAGGCTCGTGGAATCCAAGGGCGTCAGCGCCGAAGACGGGCTGGGAGATGACCTGGCAGTACCCAGCCGGCCGGTCTTGCATCTCGCATCTTGGCGCCCACGATGATCTTCTCGAAGCTGCCGATTATGTTCAGCGGTGCATCGACCGCGGGATCGCATAGCGGGCAAAACGCCGATCACGACGCCACCGCTGCACATAATCGGACGATGCACATAGGGCAGTTATGCGCAGCTGCGCATAACTGCTTCGGTCTCGTTCCGGTCATGCGCTGCATCGCCGGCGGGCCGAGCCGTTGCGCTTCCTGCGGAAGCGCTAGTTACCCGAGGTGTGGGACGTGGGCCTCGCTCGTCGGAGAGCGACGATCGCCCGGGGGGTCCGCTCAGGGTCCATTTCGCGGTTGGTTGCTGCAAACGCGCGAGGGTGCGATAGGCGTCCAAGCCAAACCCTTGGCTGCGGTGAGCGACACCGCGACGGATTCGGGCGTCAGTCGTGCTGCTGGTTGGGTGCGGCGATCGCTGCGAGCTGATGTAGCGCTGATTCGGTGGGGGATCCGTGGTCTGCGGTGGCGAGTAGGAGAGTGAGGCCGGGGTCTGCGCGTAGCGCTGCGGCTTCGAAGACGAGGTCGAGGTCGCCGACGAGCGGGTGGTGGAACTGGTGTCGGCCGGCTGCTGGGAGTCGGACGTCGTGCCGTTCCCAGATCGCTTGGAACTCGGTGCTGGTCTGTAGTAGCTCTTCGATGAGCTCTGCGGGCGCGGGATCGTGTGGGTCGTGGCCGGCTTCGGAGCGAAGGATGCGGGTGGTGTCGTGCGCGACGGCTGCCCAGTCGTCGAAGAAGTCTCGGGCGCGCTGGTCGAGGAAGACGTAGCGGACGTGGTTCGGCGGGCCGGTCCGCCCGTCGAAGATCTCGGTGTACACGGCGCGGGCGAGTGTGTTGGCGGCGAGGTAGTCCCACCGTCGGTTACGGACGAGCGCCGGTCCTGTGAACGCGTCGAGGGTGCGCTGGACGGTTGGGCGGATCGAGCCGGCGGACGACGCTACTAGCCGTTCTGCCGCGTCGGGTCGGGCGAGGTGGAAGAGGTGTAGGCGTTCGGCATCGTTGAGGCGTAGTGCGCGGGCGATGGCGTTCAGGACGCTGTCGGATGCGCCGTCGATGTGCCCGCGCTCGAGTTGGGTGTAGTAGTCCGCGCTGACGCCGGCGAGATCCGCGACCTCTTCGCGACGGAGGCCGGGCACGCGTCGGATATCGCCGTCGGGGACGTACAGCCCGGCATGCTCTGGAGTGACGCGTGCGCGACGTGACATCAGGAACTCCCGGATCTCGCGCCTGCGATCCACCGCGCAAGCCTACCCCGGGCCGGTCGTCAAAGCCCGGGCCGTCGGGTGCTGAGGGGGGCTCGCAGCCCCCCTTTCGCACACCAGAGGCGATCTACCGTGAAGGGCATGACAAAGACATGGCTTATCACCGGCGCCGGTCGCGGCATGGGCGTCGAGTTCGCCCGCGCGGCCCTGGCCGCCGGCCACAACGTCGCGGCCACCGGCCGCAACCCCGATAGCGTGCACTCCGCTGTCGGTGAGCATGAGAACCTGTTCGTCACGGCCCTTGACGTGACCGACCCGCACAGCGCCGAGGCCGCCGCGGCAACGGTCATCGACCGCTTCGGGCGGATCGATGTTCTGGTCAACAACGCCGGCAGCTTCCTGGCGGGGTACTTCGAGGAGCTCACGAGCGAGCAGGTCCGCTCGCAGATCGAGACCAACCTGTTCGGGCCGATGACAGCGACCCGGGCGGTGCTGCCGATCATGCGCCGACAGCACTCGGGGCTCGTGATCTCGATCTCGTCGGGCGCCGGCATCTCCGGTGGCGCGTCGGCGTCGGCGTACGCGGCGTCGAAGTTCGCTCTGGAGGGCTGGATGGAGGCGCTGACCGGGGAGCTGGCGCCGTTCGGGATCCGCACGATGATCGTGGAGCCCGGGTTCTTCCGGACCGAGCTTTTGACGCCCGCGTCGACCACGTTCGGTGAGCTGTCGATCGCCGACTACGACCAGGCACGAGCCGAGGTCAACGCCTTCTGGACGTCGATGAACGGCCGGCAGGCCGGCGATCCGGCCAAGCTCGCCCGGGCGCTCGTGCAGCTGGCCGACTCGCCGGATCCGCCGCTGCGCTGGGCTGCCGGTGAGGACGTCGTGCAGGCCGTCGAGGACAAAGCGCGGCTGCTGCTCGCGCAACTCGATGCGCACCGCGAGCTGTCGAGCAGTCTGGCCCGTGCGGACGCGAAGGTGGCGGCGTGATGCGCGGCGTGGTGATGTACGGCCCGGGCGATGTGCGGGTGCAGGAACGTGAAGCGCCCCAAATCGTGGAGCCGACCGACGCGGTCATCCGCGTCGAGGCCGCATGCGTGTGCGGCTCTGACTTGTGGCCCTACCGAGGCATCGAGGAGCTCTCGTGGCCCGCGCCGATGGGTCACGAGTACGCCGGGATCGTCGAGGAGGTCGGCGACGCTGTGCAGACGGTCAGGCCGGGCCAGTTCGTGGTCGGCTCGTTCTGGGCGACGGACAACACGTGCGCGATCTGCCGGGCCGGCTACCAGAGCGCGTGCGTGAACCGCGTGCCGATGGGCGCGCTGGGCGCGCAGGCCGAGCTCCTGCGCATTCCGCTCGCGGACGGCACGCTGATCGCGACCCCCGAGGTCCCGCCTGCTCATCTGGTCCCGAGCTTATTGACGGCCTCCGATGTGCTCGGCACCGGCTGGTTCGGCGCGGTGGCCGCCGAGGCCCGGCCGGGGAAGACCGTTGCCGTTGTCGGTGACGGCGCGGTCGGGCTGCTCGCGGTGCTCGCGGCCAAGCAGCTCGGCGCCGAGCGGATCATTGCGATGAGCCGCCACGAGTCGCGGCAGCGCCTGGCGCGCGAGTTCGGCGCGACCGACATCGTCGCCGAGCGTGGCGATGCGGGTGTCGCCGCGATCAAGGAGCTGACCGATGGGCTCGGCGCGCATTCGATCGTGGAGGCGGTCGGAACGCAGGAGTCGATGAACCAGGCGCTGCACGCCACCCGGCCCGGCGGGCACGTCGGGTTCGTCGGCGTTGCGCACGGCGTGTCGCTGGACGGCATGGACCTGTTCTGGAGCCTCGCGCACGTGCACGGCGGACCGGCGCCGGTCAGGCGTTTCCTGCCCGAGCTGCTGGACCTGATCTGGACCCGCCAGATCGATCCGGGCAAGGTCTTCGACCTCCGGCTACCGCTGGAACAGGCCCCCGAGGGCTATCGCGCGATGGACGAGCGCGAGGCGATCAAGACCCTGCTCACGCCATGAGCCACACTGCACGCTTCGCCGGCAAGGTCGCGTTCATCACCGGCGCGAGCGGCGGCATCGGCCGCGCCACCACGCTGGCCTTCGCCCCCGAGGGCGCGAGCGTCGTGGTCGCCGACGTGGCCGTCGACGGCGCCCAGGAGACCGCCCGCCTGATCGAGCAGGAGGGCGGCCAGGCGCTCGCGATCAGCTGCGACGTCGCCGACAGCCAGCAGATCGAGGCGGCGCTTGCCGTGACCATCGAACGGTTCGGACGCCTGGACCTGGCCTTCAACAACGCGGGCATCGAGCAGCCGGTCAAGCCCGCGCACGAGATCACCGACCAGGAATGGGATCGTCTCGTCGCGATCAACCTGCGCGGAGCGTTTATCGCCATGAAGCACGAGATCCAGCTCATGCTTCAGATGGGTGGCGGCGCGATCGTGAACACATCCTCAGGCGCCGGCGTCAAGGGCTTCACGGGCCAAGCCGCCTATGCGGCGACCAAGCACGGCCTGATCGGCCTGACGAAATCCGCGGCGCTCGACTACGCCGGCCACGGCATCCGGATCAACGCGATCTGCCCCGGCATCATCGACACCGAGATGATGCAGCGCTTCACCGGCGACACCGAGCAAGGACGCGCCGCGGTGATCGCGCAAGAGCCCATCGGCCGCATGGGCCGACCCGCGGAGATCGCCGCCGCCGTGCTGTGGCTGTGCTCCGACGAAGCCGCGTTCACGATCGGTCACGCCATGATCGTCGACGGCGGCCAAACCGCCTGAACCACCCACATCTGACAGGGAACAGCCAAATGCAGATCATGCGCAGCACCATCCAGACCCAGCACGGCCCCGCCGACTGGTTCACCGGCGACGTCTACATCGACGCCGTCGCCGCGCCCGCCGGCACCTCGACGTTCGCCGCCGCGCTCGTGCACTTCACCCCCGGCGCGCGCACCGCCTGGCACACCCACCCGCACGGCCAGACGATCTTCGTCACCGAAGGCGTCGGGCTCTGCCAGCGCGAAGGGGGTTCGGTCGAGGTCATCCGCCCCGGCGACCGCGTCTTCTTCGAACCCGGCGAGAACCATTGGCACGGCGCTGCTCCGGACCGCTTCATGATCCACCTCGCCATGCAGCAGAACGACGAGACCGGCAGCCCTGTCACCTGGGGCGAGCACGTCACCGCCGCGGAGTACGCGGCCGCGCCAGGGACGGGCACCTAAGCGAGGCCACGAGATCGCATGGCACGTGTCTTCATCACCGGCTCCACCGATGGGCTCGGGCGAGCGGCTGCGAACACGCTGCTCGAGGACGGGCACGAGGTCGTCGTCCACGCGCGCAACAGCGATCGCCTCGCCGTCCTGCAGGACCTCTTGGATCGAGGGGCCGTAGCCGTCCTTGGCGACCTGTCAGACCTCGATGAGACGCGCGACGTCGCCGACCACGTGAACCGCCTGGGGCGAATGGACGCAGTGATCCACAACGCCGGCGTCATCCGCGGGCACCAGATCCTGCCCGTCAACGTGGTCGCCCCCTACCTGCTGACCGCATTGATCGAGCGCCCCTGGCGCCTGATCTACCTCTCGAGCAGCATGCACCGCGGCGGCCGGCCCAGCCTGGCCGGGATCGACTGGAGCGGGCACCGAGCAACCAGCTCGTATTCGGACAGCAAGCTGTTCGTCACCACGCTCGCCGTCGCGATCGCGCGTCTCTGGCCGGACGTCCTCAGCAACGCAGTCGACCCGGGCTGGGTGCCGACGAAGATGGGCGGCCCCGGCGCGCCCGACGATCTGCGGCTCGGGCACCTGACCCAGGAATGGCTGGCAACCAGCGAGCAACCGGAGGCGCTGAGCTCAGGCGGCTACTGGCACCACCAGCGCCGCGCCGAGCCCGCCCCCGCGGTCGCTGACTGCCGGTTCCAGGACGAGTTGCTCGAGGCTCTGGCCGGCTTCACCGGCGTGTCCCTGCACCAACTCGAACAGACGGTGCGCTGATGAGTGGGGCGGCGATGGCTGCCGCTCGCACATCCAAGGCGCCGTCGCCGACGGCACTGCTGGCTGTCGTATGCCTCGCGCAATTCATGGTCCTGCTCGACGTCTCGATCGTCAACATCGCGCTGCCCTCGATCCAGCACGACCTGGCGTTCAGCACCGACTCACTGCAATGGGTGGTCAAGATCTACACGATCGCCTTCGGCGGCCTGCTGATGCTCGGAGGCCGCGCCGCCGACCTGTTCGGGCAGCGGCGCGTATTCATCGCCGGCACCGCACTCTTGACACTCGCCTCGCTCGGCTGTGCCCTCGCGGCCACGCAAGGTGAGCTGCTCGCTGCGCGAGCGGCGCAGGGCGTCGGCAGCGCCCTCGTCTCCCCGGCCACGCTGTCGATCGTGACCAGCTCGTTCGCGGAAGGCAACGCCCGCAACCGGGCGGTGGCGATGTGGGGCGCGATGGGCGCGCTCGGCGGATCGCTCGGCGCGCTGCTCGGCGGGCTGCTCACCCAGACAATCGGCTGGCCCGCCATCTTCGCGGTCAACGTGCCGATCGGCGTCGTGATCGTGCTGCTCGCACTGCGCTTCGTCGCGCCCGACCGAGCGGCTCAGACGTCTCGTAACCTCGACGTTACCGGCGCCGCGCTTATCACCCTCGCACTCGGCGCACTCACCTATGCGATCGTTAGCACCGGTCGTCTCGGCTGGGGCTCGCCAGGAGTGCTCGCGCCACTGATCGCAGGCGCAGCGCTGCTCGGCGCCTTCCTGTGCGTCGAAGGGCGCGTCGCCCAAACACCGCTCGTGCCGCTGCACGTATTCCGCATCGAGCGCGTCAGCGCAGCCAACCTCCTCGTCGCGCTCATCTACTCGGCGTTCTTCCCATGTTCTTCTTCCTGACCCTCTACCTGCAGCAAGTGCTCCACTAGTCGCCGATCATCACCGGTCTGCTGTTCCTACCCCTCGGCATGGCCGTGTTCGTGATGTCGGTGCTCGCGCCGCGGCTCCTCGTTCAATTGACACCGCGGACCGTGATCACCGCCGGCATGCTTACCGCCGCCACAGGGCTCGCCCTCATGACCGGCATCGCTCCCGGCAGATCCCACCTCCCGTCCGGGCTGCTCGGCGGCTTCCTGATGATGTGCGGACTCGGCCTCTCGCTCGTCCCCGCAACGATCGTCGCCACTAAAGGACTCCCACCAGGCCTGAGCGGCGTCGGATCGGCTCTAATGAACACGTCACGACTCCTCGGTGGCGCACTCGGGCTCGCGATTCTCGTCACCCTCGCCGGAGCACACACGCGCGCAGACCGCGACGTCAGCATCACCCAGGCCCTCACCGACGGCTTCTCCCACAGCCTCGCCATCAGCGCAGTCATCTGCCTCGTGGCCGCGGTCGCCGCACTCGTCCTGCTGCGCGCCGGCGCCGGACACCCCCACGTTGACCGGGTGTCCCAACCGCACAAAGCACCTCATCGCGGACCTGGCAGCTGACCGCGGGTCTGCTCACGGCGAGGCGGATATGAGCCGCAGCGCACAGCGGCTCGGATTCACGCACCCGCTTGATCTGGTGATGGGCGACACACCCGCCCTCCTCGTCGCCAGCAGCGAGGCTGGGCGCGGCTTCAGACCGTCCGTCGCGATGAGCGCTGACTCCAACGCCCTGATTTCGGCCTGGCGCGGGCACGCTCAGGAGGCCGGAAGCCGCGAGCGTCAGGCACCTGCATTCGGCGTTTGCGGGGCTCTCGGCCGAAGTCGCGAGAGACGCGCTCGTCGCCAGAAGCACGTTCGCTGGAATCGTTAGCTACGAGCCTGTCGCTCGGCTAGCACCGGCCGACGGCTGGGGTGCGGCTCTTCTGAAGTGAGCTGGTAGTGACGTGTCATGCCGCGGGGATGGTGTGGTTCTGATAGCGGGCTTGGTGGACGTGGTGTTGTTCTTGGGCGAGGTGAAAACGCCAGTACTCCTCGAAGTCGCCGTTGGCGATGATGGCGCGTAGCTTGAGGATTGCTTCGGCGCCGGCGAGTCCCCAGCGGGCGCCGGTAATGTCGAAGCGGTCTTTGACCAGATGGCGGCAGGCGCCTTCGACGATCCCGGTCGCGATCGGCCAACCGTGGGCGAGGGCGGTGGGGTAGTCGAGGTAGGGGGCTTTGTTGGTCAGGTAGGTGGCGGCTTCGTCGGCGGGCTTGCGGTGTGAGGGGTCGAGTCGGGCGTTGGTGGCTTGGCGGCGGATGGTGCCGGCGACTTTGCGGGCCTGTCCGTGGAGCACCCGGGTCGCCTGGCGGTGCACCCATTGCGCGGCGGCGTGGTCGTTGTTGGG
>DASPPG010000104.1:0-11288 GCA_035625625.1 Solirubrobacteraceae bacterium | reverse complement strand
CAACGTGCGCCGGCTATCAAGTGGGAAACGAGCGGTGCGCCAACATGTTCGACCCCCCCACCAAAAGTGCTGCCTCGTCGCCGATCCGGCAGCAACCCGCAGACTGCTGGTTCGATCGAAAAGCGACAGCCACATCAGTCGGCAGCGGTTTCCAGCGAGGCAGACTGGGGTTGAGGGCTCGAGGCGCTGGTAACGCGCGCGAACGATCTCGGCGGTCGCCTCGCTGAGGAACACGTCGAGCGGCCGCGAACCTCCGTGCTCGAGCCACCAGCGCCACGGCGAGGGCAGGCCGCCGATCGCGTCGCGATGCCCGTGCGTTACCAGGATCGCGTCGATCTGCGCTCGGCTTGGGCGGCGAAGTCTCGGGTGACGTCGATCAGCGGGCTCGTTCCGTCGGAGATGAGCAGCGAGCTCTCGAGCCGGCGCGAACGGCCCTCACCGAGTGCCGCCGCTGGCCCGTTCCGAGGAACGTAAGCCTCATGACCGCGAAGCATTTCGTCCTGCAGCGGGCCTGGGTGGAAAGCCACACCAACGGATGCGGATCGGTACCGATGATGGGCGCCATGGTCGGTGTGAGAAGCTGCGAGCCATGTCGGCTGTGACGCACCCGTGCCGGGAGGAGCTGGAGGGGCGCATGGCATCCCGATCAGCGAGGACCACCCGGCGGTATTCAGGCTCGACGGGGGCCCAGTTCCGGGAGGTGTTCGATGCCGTTCCAGCCGCTCTGCGAGCGCTTCGAGACTTCCGTGCGTCGGGCGGCGACCCTCCGTGGGGGCACGCGGCGGCGCTGCTCGCGGAGGGGTTGATCGACGTCGATTTTGGGCTGAGCGCACGCGGCCGGCGTGCACCGGTCGAAGCGAGAGGAGGATGATATGCAAGGTTCGGGTCGGGAGCGCGGGGTGCACGGGGTCGAGGCCGTGATCGACTTCCTCGAGCGCCACCAGGCCGCCTACGACGTCGTCGAGCACCGCGATACGTTCGCGGCGACGTCCGAGGCGCGCGCGGCCGGGACCACGCCTGAGCGGATGGCCAAGGCGATCCTGCTGCACGACCACGACGGCTTCCGCGTCGTGGTCATTCCTGCTTCCGAGCAGCTTGACCTGCACAAGGCGCGGGCGCTGCTTTCAGCCAGTGGGCACCTGCGGCTGGCCAGCGAGGATGAGATCGAGCGCCAGTTCCCGGCGTTCGACGTCGGCGCGCTGCCGCCGTTCAGCTCGCTGCTCGGAGTTCCCGAGGTCCTCGACGGGCGGCTGCTTACGCACCAGAAGGTTCTGTGCAGTGGAGGCGATCACCGGCACACACTCGAGATCTCACCGCATGAGATCGAACGCCTCGGCAACCCGCTCGTGGGCGACATCTGCATCGCGCAGCGAGCGTGATCAGCGGCCCAGCTGGCTGTGCGATCGGACGCAGGCTTGAGCAGCCGTTCGGCGAGGTGGTGGAGCGGGTAAGCGCCGAGCTGGCAGATTGAGGGGTCGGCGTTGTGTCCGAGATCGACGTGCACACTACCTTGCGGGAAAAGCTCGGCCGGAGAGGCGAAGCCGTATCTGATCCTCGATGTATGCAACCCGCAGCTCGCGCGCCGCGGACTCGAGATCGAGCCCGGTCTCGGCTTGCTGCTCCCCCGAAACGTGGTCGTGCGCCGCGATCAGTGCTCGACGTACCTGTCGGCAATCGAGCCGGCGTCCGTGCTGCAGCTGGCGGGCACGCCGGAGCTCGAGCCGATCGCGCGCGAGACCCGCCAGCGCCTCGAGCGCGTGATCGAGCGCGACTGACGAGCCGGTGGCCACCGGTCGGTCACGGTCGCCTCGGCGGCCGTGAGCGACCGACGGTGAGCCGCCGAGAACCCTGGGCGAGCAAACCATCGCATCTCGACGACGCGGGCGAGGGCATAGGCGGTAAGCCCAACCGAGAGTTCTCGCACCGTTGGGAGGTGGGCATTGGCTGCCTACTTGCCTACCTACTCGATAATGGTCGATCTACCCGAGCGGATCGTCCGGCGGCTCGGCGGGGGCGAGCGGGGCGGGAGCTGCTGTGCTCGCGCGAGGCTGCTCGCCGTCGGGCTCCTCGACCGGCTCGGATTGCTTGCCCTGGCCCTTGGCACGGAGCCTATCGCTGCGAGCGAACAGGACCCCGGCGGCGATCAGCAGCGTCGAGAGCGTCACGCCGAGCGCCAGCGCATCGCGCGTTCGCATCCTCGGCGGCGTGCCGAGCGCGATCAGTGCGGCTCCGGCGGAACTCGACACGCGTCGAAGATCCCGGCGAAGTTTCTTGTCGTTCAGCGCCTCGGCGGGGGATTTCGCCTTGTTCAGCCGCCGGTACGCGCTCTTGCTGGACGCGACCGCGCTCTGAGTGTGCTCGCGCACGCCCGGCTTGCGGCCCGCACGCGTGACATAACGGCCGAGCGTCATCTGTTGCATTTGCTCTCCTCGCATGTGGTTGCTCACAACCAGCCTCGATCGGGTGATCTCGCCGCTCGCCACACAGCTTATTCCTCCATGCCGGGGCGCGTCCTCGCGAAGGCCTGTCCGGCCAGGCGGCTCTGTGGGCGCGTCGAAGATCGTCAAAGCGCAAGGCGTCAGCCGCGCGACCCTGTACCAGTATCTCGCGCTCGGCGACGATCTGACACGAGCGACCGCTGGGCGGGAGCGACCAAGGCAAAGCGCGTGCGCTTCGCTATTCATCGGCCGATTGGGTCTCGGGGTCTCACCCCACCGACAGGGCGCGACTTGCGTGACACCTCTCGCCGGAGAGAGAGACAGAGAGAGAGAGACGACCGCGCTCGGTCGCCAGGATATGAGGCTGGCAGCCGATCTCGTCAAGTATCGCGGGGCGAACAGCGGAGACCTCGCCCCGGCTCGGTCGCCAGCGGCCACCGCAGAGAGCGACGGAAAGCCCGAGATCCAGGTTATACGTTTGGGAGCCCGCCGCAGAGGGACGCCCGGGGTGGTGTCGAACCGGCGGGTTGGCAGATCAGACGCCAGCCTCGAGGCAGACGCTCGACCGTGTACATAGCTGCTAGACCGGTCGCGCAAGGAATCTTGCGGAGGTCGCCGGTCACCGCCGTTTGTGTTACAGCAGTGCCCTGCTGGCACGTCACCTCGAAGTTGGACCCGAGTGAGGTTGAGGCTGTTGCCCGAGCTTGTCGACAGCACTGTGAGAGAGATTGATGAGCGGCTTCGTCAACTGAAGGAGGAGGCGACGCGTCTTCAGGCCGCACGGGCCGCGCTCACCGGCGCGCGAGCTCGCGCGGGCAGCCGGCCGGCTCCGGCCGAGATGCGACCCGTCCCGCGCCCCGCCCCGCCGCGAGCCGGCAGACCAAGGGCACGAACCGGGCGAGCGGCCGTAACGCGCGCGCGTCCTAGGCACTGGAGCTGGTTCAGGCGCAACCGGGCATCACCATCCCGCAGCTTGCTGACGCGATGAAGATCCAGCCCAACTACCTGTACCGGGTGCTGCCTCGGCTCGCCTCACAGGGCCAGGTCAAGCGCGACGGTCAGGGCTGGCGCCCCGCGTAGCGCCGCGAAGCGCCCAACGACTCGCCCCTCCCCGACGACGAATCAATGCCCAACACCTGGCATTGCCCCACCGCCCGCGCGAAGCTTACGCGCTCACGTTAAGACTCGATCGGAGACACCCATGCCCGCAGCCAAGAAGTCGACAACCCGTCCGCCGGCCACCCGCTCGACGAACCGCGCCACGGCCTCTCCTACACCCGCCACCCGCCGCGAGGTTGAGCGCCGGATCGCCCGCGTCGAAACGCTCCTCGAGGACGTCGGCGAGGCGCTTTCGCTGCTCGCCAAGGACATGGGACGCGGCGGGCAGGATGCCTACAAGGAACTGACCCGGACGGCCAGGGCACTACGTCGCGACGCGCAGAGAACGAACAAGCGAATGCTCAAGGACTTCGACAAGCTGCGCGGCGCCGTCACGCCTTCTGGTCGGACACGACGCTCCTCGACACCCACCACGTCTCGTTCCAGCGGCACCCGGACAGCTACGGGATCAAGGCCAGCAACCCGCGCCACTCGCTCCAGCCGCGCGGACTCCACCAGGAAACGGACCACGGAATAGACGAACCGCCCCGCGCCAACCAAGTGGCAGGGCATCGAGCCCAACCACATCGAGTTCACCGAGGTCGAACCCCTCAAAGCACGCTCCCCAACGCGGTCTCGGCCGTGCCATCACCATCAGCGGAGACCAGAAGCCGCGAAACGAACAGCGGGCTCGTTTCCCGCCGACCGCGAACCGCAGCAGCGCGCCCGGCTGCTGCTTGGGATCGCAGCAACTTCGGCGTTGCTCCCAGCGCCGCCGCGAGAAGTCGACTGGACGGGCATCGGCACACCCGCCTTGTCGCCCCTGCGGCAGTGAGGGCGGGACTTCCGCTCTCGCCCAAACTCAGGAGTGCGCCTCCGCCGAACCGCGCCACAGGCGCGACGATCGCATTCCCCCCGAGAGCGATCGTTCCGACGGGCCACGAGCCGGCGATGCCTTTGCCACGCCAGGAGTCGCCTTCGCGTCCACGGCGCACTATCGCATAGCCCCGGCTACGCGGTAGTCCCGCAGCTCGAGCTCGCCGTCGTCCGCCTCGGGATAGCTTTGCGCGGGAAGCACGCGTCGAGCCGGCGAGCCGCTGCTGCTCCTTTGGCGTGTCGAGGCCAAGCCACCCGGAGGCCGGAGCGGCCGCGCGTGTGGCCGCTGTCGGACAATCTGGGTAAGCGCCGCAGCATCGCGCAGGACGGCCCTTCTGGTCTGAGAGCGGTGGCCGGGGCCGTCGTCAGCGACGTCGGCGGCGGCGAACAGCCCACCGCGGAAGCGAGCGCCCCGTCGACGTTGGGGTCGCCCTCGGCCAGGACGCGGAATGCCGCCTTTGCGCTCGCAGGCCCGATGCCCAGTGGAACAAGAGCGATTGAAGGACACCCTCGGCCTCACGCTCGAGCGTACGTCTGGCGTCCCTCGCGCGGCCTGGAGATGTGGATCGCTCAGGCTGACAGCACGCTGATGGCCCGTTCTCAGGAATCGCGGTGGTCGACCGGCAGCACGCGGTAGCCGGCCGCCGCCAGCCATGATCGCGCGCGCCCACGCTGGCGCTCCTCGGAGAATGCGTGCCATCGCTCAAGCTCGCCGGGCCAGCGGGCAAGCTCGTCCTTGAAGCGGCGAAACGCGCCGCGGCCTCCGATCGCGATGGCCAGGCGCTCGGCCCGGCCGGGGTCCTCGACGGACGCGATGAACCGCTCCATGTCCCGGTAGCCCTCCCGTGAGCCCTCGCCGTGGACCGCCAGCCACCGCTCGGGATCATCAGCGGTGTCCTCGTCTTCGTCTCCGGTCTCCAGGGCATATTCGATCGCTGCCCGAGGCCACACCTCACCGGTCCTGACATCGATCCGGCCCCCGACGCTCAGGGGGTCCGCCTTCGAGGATGCCGGCCAGCTCCTCGAGGTCGACGGGCAAGGCGCGCGGCATCGCCGCCGGTCCGCTGCCGAGCCGAGCCTCAAGCTGGTCGGCCAGCTCATCATCCCCGTCCCAGCCTCGGTGCCGGAGGCCAACCACGAGCTTGCGAGCCAGCTCCGCGGCTCCGTCCACGCGCTGCATGACGGCAGCGATGACGCCGTCGCCAGCCAGCTGCAGCGCATCATCGTCGGCGCCGACGCCGCGGAGCAGGTCGACGACAGCCGGTCCGTCACCACGGTATACCGCCGCAGGGCGGAGCGTTGCTCCTCTGAGTCCATCTCGCTCTGCGTAGTGTTGCGCTGCCGGGCCCAAGCCGTGGCCCATCCGCGCCGTGAGCGGCGCAGCTTGGCAAGCGCGAAGCCGGTGTCCTGCGCTGGCGCAGTTCCGTGGAAGTCACAAGCTGGACGTCCAGGCACCTCAGTACGCCGAAACGCCTCGCCCGAGTCGCCCGTCTCCTGCCCCGACCCTCGCGGCACAGCTGGGGACCCGATCCCACCGCGACGCACCTATCCACGTTCTCTGAAGTGATGGGGCCGCCTCCCGTCCACGTTTCCGAAGCCACGCCGGCAGGCCGCTACGCCCGTTCAGGGAGACGCGACGCCGCGAATCCGCGGTCGTCTGTCAGCAGCGCCGGTTGTGGGGAGCACACAGTTCGGTGGTCGCCGACAGTCACGACCAAGCAGTCGACGCGACTATCGGACCGTGGCAAAGCAGCTGTCCGTCGTGGACCGGCCCGATCGCGAAAGCAGAAGTCACGACCGGCGGCGTGGCTGGACCCAACGGACCGCCGCGTCCTACCGAACGCGACAGTGACGCATCGAGCTTGCTCACCGTTGCTCGCCTGATGCATCGCTTCGAGGACGACTGCTGCTTGGAGTGGCGGAGCGGCACTCTGGCTGAACCTCGGGTCGCAGCGAGTCGCGGTGGCCGGCCGCGGCGGCTTCCGGCTTATCGGGCCCATGCAGCGGCGTCACGCGCATGTCGACGCCGATGCTGCTAGCCCGTAGCGACAGCGTCTTTAGAGGTGGTCCTCGCCACCGCACGGGAGTTCGCCCCTGGCGCCACTGGGATGTCTGACGGTGAGATCCCCCAGCGAGCCATCACGGCCCGCACTCTGTGCGCTGCGGCGACGATCCGGCGGAGTGACGGCCTCACCGCGTGGAGCAGCCGCTTGATCGCGGCGCGGAACGCGTAGACCGTCATGACGAGCGCGATCAGCTCGACGGCGAAGGGCGTGTCCCTAGCCGGATGTCCCGTGATGCTGTTGACCGTCTCCCTCGCCGCGGCGACCCCGATCATCGGGTCGCCGACGGCGGTCGGGCTGGATCGGGCTTTGCGCACCTGGGTTCCCGGGGCCGCGGCGGCGCGCTGGAGCGCTCGCACGGACGCGCCGAGTACAAACAGCGTCATCAGGTTCGAGTGCTCCCTGGGCACTCCGAACACGCCAGACACGACGCGGTGGCGGGCCTCGTTCAGCAGCCGGAACGCGATCACCCCGTCGCCCACAAACAGCCTGACGCCGCCGAGATGCCCGGGGCGGTGACCGCCGACGGCCTCGCTCCGGCCGAACTGCCACCTCCGTCGGGACACCGCCAAGTCGCTCACCGTTAGCGATTCAGCGCAGCGCGGGTCTGGCAGGTCGTCCACAGGCAGGCGTGACTCGTTCCCTCTCCCGTATTTGAAGACGCTGGCCCGAGACGATGAGGTCGCGTTCCCCCTGGATCGAGAACCCGCAGCGGCGGCAACCACCTGGTATCGCGAGCGTTTAGCTTCGCGTTCGGAAAACGCGCTTGCGGCGCTGTTCGCTCCGATCCCGGTCGGATAAAGCCGGCCGAGGCGACCAGATCGGTTCGTCATCAACGCCTGAGGTATCAGGCACGCAAAGACCTAAACCAAAACCACTGCGCACGCTTCTGCTTCTAAGCCTGAAGCACAACTCTCGTGGGCGCATTGCCCACCGCAACGGGCTGGTCGCGTGACATCGGGCGCGTTGGCGGGGCAAGGACCACTGAAACCGAAGGCTCGGATGCGACGCTCCTGGTTGTCCATAGCGGCCTTGGCTGCTTGTCCTCGGCGATCTATCGAATCGGAGGAGGCAGGCCGACAGGGGTAGCTGGTCAATGGGACGGACGATAGAGTCACGCTCCCAGCAACCGGAAGGATCGAATTGTCCTCAACAAGCTCCGAGAACCCCGTCCTCGACACGCTGGCCGCGATCAATGCGGAGTCGCTCGCGCGCTGCCAACTGGACCAAAACTCACTGCTTGCCGTGCGAATCGGCGCTCTGGCGGCGGTCGATGCGCCTGCGGCTTCTTATCTTCTGCACGTCGGCCCCGCGATCGACGCGGGCGTCACCGTCGAGCAGGTGCAGAACATCCTGATCGCTGTCGCGCCGATCATCGGCGCGCCGCGCACGGCGAGCGCCGCCATAAAGATCACAGAGGCACTCGGGATCGTCGTCGCCGAGGTCGAGGCCGAACTCGAAGACGAAGAGCAGGAGTAATGATGCTCCCTCGCGCGCCGTTCGTCGTCATGCTGGTCGTCGCCGCGACCGCGCTCAGCGCCTGCGGCGGCTCGAGCACCTCCTCGTCGTCGTCGACCGCGTCGACGGCGGCGTCCACCACCACCGGCTCCGGAAGCGGTGTCGCGGCTGCCAAGCAAACGTGCGTTGAAGCCACAAAGAAGATCCAGGACGCGAGCGCGCGGTCAACCGCCGAGCAGGCCTGCAATCAGATCACCACGAGCAACGCGAACGTGAGCGCCGCGCTCAGCACGGCCAAGCAAGCCTGCCTCACCGCCGCAGCAAAGATCCCGATCGCCTCGCTCAAGCAGTCCGCCGAGACGCAGTGCAACAAGATCGCGGCGCCATAGCGCCCGGCGCGGATCGGCCGCCTCCCTGGGCGCTCGCGCCCTTCAACGGCACCGACACTCTCGCGAGTGGCGGCAGCAGAGTGCAGCAATGATCGAGCAGCGGCGCTAACTCCGGGCTGCTGCTTGCTTAGACAGCGACACTGAACTCGATCGCTCGCAGGGGGGCCCGGCTCCCGACCCGCGTCGACTGTTGCAACGCCGGGAGGACTCAGCAGCCTCACGGCCGGGATGGAGACCGCTGGTGCTCGATCAAAGGGGAAGCGGAGCGCGCTGAGCCACCAGCGTGTCAGTGCCTCGGGCAGAGGACGACGTCGAGCTGCAGCTCCACCCGATCGTCGATGACGAGCCCGCCAGCCGCAAACGCCGAGTCCCATGTGAGACCGAACGCCCGGCGACTCAGCACACCGCTCGATCGAATTCTCACATGGCCGTTTCCGTCCACGGGCGATCCGAGCGCGTCGAGTTGCAACTCGAGCGGCTGGACGACACCGCGCACGGTCATCATCCCGGGCACAACCGGGACCTCACCCGGCTCGACGGCCTGGGATATAGCCCTGAAGACGATCGTCGGATACCGCTCGGCGTCGAAGAAGTCCTCGGCGCACAACCGGGCGTCCCGTCGGTGGTCCCCGGTGTCGATGCTCGCTACGTGGACCGTCCCGTCGATCGTTGTGGAGCCGTCGCGGTCGCAGCGGATCAGACCCGTGATCTCGCCAAAACGGCCGCGGACTTTCGTTACCTTGAGATGGCGCACGGTAAATCCGGCAGTGGAGCGGGCTGGGTCCACTTCCCACGTGCCCTGAGGAACAAGCGTGACCCTCTCCGTATGGTTCACGGTCGTCATGCTGTTGAGTTTCGGCGCGCCACGCCTGAACCCCGTCCGAGCCTCACCGCACGAAACCTGCGGCTTTTCCCGGAGGGAACATCCTCGCGGACCTGCTGCACAACACGCTGCGGCACAAGCGAACCGACGGGATAGCGGCGCCTGTCGCTTCGGGCCTTAGCCTGGAACCACCGAATGATCGGGTCGGTTCCGTCCGACTCTGAGTCTTAAATGTCCTCCTGAGCAGGGCTTTTGTAGCAGTCGTATGGGCGGCTGCGGCCCTGTCAGGAGGTCATCCATATGGTGCACGACAGCTCGGACGTTCCGGAGGGGCCGGCGAACCTCGACTCGGTGCAGGTCCGCTTCGATGAGCAGCGGCTGGTCAGTAACGCGGGCCTGCTGGTGACAGCGACGTTGGCACAGCGGCTGGGGATCGAGGAGCTGGTGAACGAGTCGGTGTGGCTTGACCCCCGCGCGCCGGGGGCAGCGTTGCCGGGCCGCAAGGTGATGTCGTTGGTGCACGGGATGCTCGCCGGTGCGGACAGCATCGATGACATGAACGTGCTGCGGGCCGGGAGCACGGGCCTGATCCTGGGGCACCGGGTGATGGCGCCCTCGACGCTCGGGACGTTTCTGCGGGCGTTCACCTTCGGGCATGTGCGCCAGCTCGACCGGGTGCTCGACCAGGCGATCTGCCGGGCGTGGCAGGCGGGGGCGGGGCCGGGCGATGGGCCGTTGGTGATCGACATCGACAGCTTCGTCGGCGAGGTCTACGGTTACCAGAAGCAGGGCGCCTCCTACGGGTACACCAACAAGCGCGGGTATCACCCGCTCGCGGCGGTCCGCGCGGACACCGGCGAGGTGCTGCACATCCGCAACCGCAAGGGCAAGGCCAACACCCAGCGCGGGATCGCCCGGTTCGTCGATGAGCTGATCGCCCGTGTGCGGCGCGCCGGACACACCGGGAAGATCATCATCCGCGCCGACACGGGGTTCGAGAACCACAAGCTCTTCAAGGAACTCGCCAAGCGCGGGATCTTCTTCTCAATCGGCGTGAAGCTGTCAAAGACGATCCGGGCGCTGATCGAGCAGATCCCCGAGACCGCGTGGGTGACCGTCACCGACTACCCCGACGGCGGGCAGGCACAAGTCGCCGAGACCGAGCTCAACGGCTTTCGGCTGATCGTGCGCCGAACCCGGCTCGTGGGCGCGCAGGCCGAGCTGTTCCCCGACTGGCGCCACCACTGCTTCGCGACCAACCGTCAGGTCCCGACACTCGTCGCCGACACCGATCACCGCGACCACGCCAACATCGAGCTCGCGATCCGCGACCTCGTCGACCAAGCACTCTGCCACTTCCCCTCCGGCCGCATGGACGCCAACAGCGCCTGGACCGTGATCGCCGCGCTCGCGCACAACCTCGGCCGCTGGACCACCCACATCGGTCTCCCCAACGCACCGGTCCAGACCGCCCGCACCCGACGCGACCAGCTCCTTGCGGTCCCCGCACGTCTGACCCGCAGCGCCCGCCAATGGACACTCCGGATGCCCGCCCGCTGGCCCTGGCAACACGCCTTCACCACCATCCTCGACAAGATCCGCGCGCTCCCCGCCCTCACCTGACCCAGCAGCCGCCGTCCCCCCAGCCTCAGCCGACCCCGCGGCCGTCACCGGCCCGCTGCGCCTTCCACGAAACAGTCACTCGGCACCGTTCAGTGACGCTCGCTCACCGCCAAAGGCCACCCCACCCCCACCAGCACGACCCCGACGTTCCCACGCAAACGTCTCCACACCCAAACCGCGGCCGGAACCACCAACCGCGCCGCAATTCGGTGGTTTCAGGCTAAGAGCAGCAGCAAAGCGGCCCTGCCGGATAGTGCTCGGGGCCGGTGCCTCCGATGCTCTACGGCGCCATTCGTCCTCGATCTCACGCCCGCGAGGAGCGGGAACTGGAGCGCGAGATGAGGGAGTTGGAGAACGCCGAAGAACGCGCGGAGCGCACGGGTAGCTTCTTCAGCGCCTGTTGCTCGATGCGCTGGGTCCGGTCGGGGCTCAACCGGAATATGTCGGCCACTTCGCCGAGCGTGTGCGGGTCCTCGCCCCACAACCCGTAGCGCAACTCAAGCACCCGCCGCTCACGGTA
>DASPPG010000103.1:0-7058 GCA_035625625.1 Solirubrobacteraceae bacterium | reverse complement strand
CCCCGAAACCGATCTTACGGAGTGATCCCGGGACGCCGCGGTACCGAGGTCACGCTTCGGAGCCTGCAATCGCCGAAGGGAATCACAAACTCGCGCTCGTCTTCCCCCGCTGCGGCCAACTGCGACGCCGCGCACACTTTTGGGTTCGCGACCATTGCGCTCTACAATGCGCGCCACGAAGAAGCTGCCCCCGCGTGAGATTTGCGGGCGAGCACCCGCCGCGCGAGGAGGCGGTGCCCACGGTCGAACTTCGCACCGCTCGAGGCCGTGATCTCGCATGTCTCAAGAGGAGCGCCTCCGACTACGAAGCGGCCTACGCGCGACTCCTGGCGGGTGAGCTCAAGCTCACCGGCGCAGCGCACCGAGCTTAATCGGCTGCTGCAGGGCATGGAGCACAAGCTCACCGACCCCTCCCGCGGCCTTCCCTGGCGCGACTGGTTCCGGCATTTCGTGTACGCACCGGGGGTGCTGACTGGCTACGGCGTCAAGACGCTGCCCGCGGTGCGTGAGGCGATCGAAGGCGGGCGCTGGGCGGAGGCCAGCCAGTATTCCGCGATCACCGCGCGAGTGCTGAGCGGCTACTGTGATCAGCTCGACGCGGCCACGAGGCTGCTCGGCCGCGGCACGCGACCGAGAGGTGACCGGGACGTGGCGGGCCGTGATCGGTGTTACTTCGCGAACAGCTGTGCAGCGATGTTGTGGAAAGACTTGAACTCGAGCGCGTTGCCGCTCGGGTCGAGGATGAAGAGCGTCGACTGCTCGCCCGGTGTGTTGGCAAAGCGCGTGCACGGCTCGATGACCCACTCGACCGGCTGCTCCTTGAGCCGTGCGGCGAGCCGCGACCACTCCGGCGCCTCGAGCACTACCCCGCAATGGGGCACCGGTACGCCCTCGCCGTCGACGCTGTTGAAGTGCGAAGTCAGGCGTCCGGTCGGACCGAGGCGGGGATCCAGGTGACAGACGAGCTGGTGGCCGTAGAGGTTGAAATCGACCCAGCCGGGGGCGCTGCGCCCCTCGGTGCAGCCGAGGACGCGGGTGTAGAAGCGGCGCGCTTCCTCGATGTCGCGGACCCGGAGCGCTACGTGAAAAGGCGTGAGCACCATGCGCGGCACCTTCGTTGTTTCGCAGACTTCTCGCGCCGGAAGAATAGCAGCCCCTGGGCGCGGGCCCGGATACCGGGCGCCGGTTCCAGCGCCTCGCACGGGCGTCACGGCTTCAGGCGCGTGCCGCGATATGCCGCCAGTCAGGCCGCCGCCCTCACGCGCAGGCCAGGCGGCACCGCGATTACATAATGGCTGCAGCCGGCAGCCCCGTCCGGGTACTGCAGGCGAGTGCTTGGCGCTTCGCGCCCCCTCGCACGCGGGATCCGCCGCCGGTTGCGAGTCGGTCGGCGTGCATCGGGAACATTGTTTCAGATTCATGATGGTTGACGCACGATCCGCCGGCAGCGTAGGTTGCGCGCTAATCCGATAAAGCCGACCTCCGCGAAGGTCGGTACGCCGGATCACCGGGCGTCTCGTCGTCGCAATGCCAGAACAACGCTAAATAGTTCGCGAGGGGAACCATGAAGGTCTCGATCCGTTCCACGGTCGCCTTGTCCGCCGTCATCGTGTTTTTGTCCGCCGGTGCGATCAGCGGTGCCGCACGGCCGACACAGGTGGCGCGACCCGCCTCGCTCCCGAACAGAGATGTCATCGTGATCCTGCGCGACCAGCGGCCGGATCTGCCGGCCGTGCGGGAGGCGCGCGCTGCGCGCGCCGCGGCGCTCGCCTCGGCTCAGTCTCCGATCGTCTCGCATCTGCAGGCCTCGGGCGCCTCACGGGTCCGCGGCTTCGCGCTGATCAATGCGGTGGCCGCCAGGGTCTCGCCCGCGGAGGCGAATCAGCTCGCCGTCCATCCGCTGGTGCAGGCGGTCGTGCCGGACGCGGTGATCAGGCTGCCGAGCCGGATGCTCGCTAAGGATGCAGGCAGCACGGGCGCCCCGCCCAGCGATGGCGGGGGCGGCGGTGGTGGCGGCGGGCAGCCGGCCAACGGTCCGCTCTGCGGCACCCTCGAGCCCGAGGCGCTGCAGGCGATCAACGCCGCCTTCCCCGATCCCTCGACGCCCCAGGCGCAGCGCCTGATCGACGGCCAGGGCAATTTCGTGACCGGCAAGGGCGTGATCGTGGCGTTTATCGCTGACGGACTCGACATCACGCTTCCCGGCTATACGCGTCCCGACGGCACGAGCGTATTCGTCGACTACCAGGATTTCTCCGGCGATCCTGCCGGCACGCCGACGGAAGGCGGTGAGGCGTTCCTCGACTCGAGCTCGATTGCCGCGCAGGACCTGCCCAATGGCAAGCCGCTCACCTTCGACATCAGCCAGTACGTCAACGCCGCCCACCCGCTGCCATCGCCGTGCAACATCCGCATTCTGGGCGTGGCGCCGGGCGCTTCGCTGGTGGGACTGAAGGTCTACTCGCAGATCGGCAGCACCACGACCTCGAATTTCGTGCAGGCGATCGAGTACGCCGTCAATCACGACAACGTCGACATCGTCAACGAGTCCTTCGGCGGCCAGGTGTTCCCTGACAACCAGAACGACCCGGTCTCGCTGGCGAACGACGCGGCGGTGGCGGGTGGCGTGACGGTGGTCGTGAGCTCGGGGGATGCCGGCCCGAACGGGACGTTCGAATCCCCGGCCACGGACCCCTGGGTAATCTCCGCGGGCGCGACCACGACCTTTCGCGGTTATGCGCAGATCGGCTACGGGGGTGCGAACTTCGCCACGCACGGATGGCTCGACAACAACATCTCCGCGCTGAGCTCCGGCGGCTTCAGTCAGAGCGGACGGCGCACTGTCGATGTCGTGGCGCCGGGCGACGAGAACTGGGCGCTGTGCTCCACGAACACGACGCAATACCTCGAATGCGCGACGGGCTTCGGCGCCAACCCGGCGCAGCCGGTCCAGCTGACCGGTGGCACGAGCGAGTCCGCGCCGCTCACCTCCGCCACCGCGGCGCTGGTGATCCAGTCGTACCGCAGCACGCATCACGGCAAGGACCCCTCGCCCGCGCTCGTCAAGCAGATCATCATGAGCACCGCAACCGATCTCGGTGCACCTTCCTGGGAGCAGGGCGCGGGGCTCGTCAATGCCTATGCCGCGGTCGAGGCGGCACTGTCCGTGTCGGATGAGAACGGCGAGTGCAGCGGCAGCGGCACCGGGCTATTGAACAGTCCGACGAGCGCCAGCATCGTCGACCAGCCGCATGCGCCGGAGACGCTTTCTTTCGCGGTCACCAACACCGGCTCGACCCATCAGCATCTTCAGCCGACGCTGCAGGCGCTCGGGCCGGCGATCGCGGGAGAGAACCTGACGATCAAGTTCGATCCGGCGAAGTTGCCGACCTACCCGAGCCTCGGCGGGTTAGCGCGCGCTTACTACAAGCAGCAGTTCACGGTACCTGCCGGTGCACAGCACGTCGGTGTGGCGATCGCCTGGCAAGCACCGTTCTACAGCAGTTCGGCAACGCTGCTGGAGCTCGCACTGGTCGATCCGAACGGTCGCAACGCCGCGTGGTCCTTGCCGCAGGGTACTTCGAACGGCTACGGGCAGGTCGAGGTCGTGAATCCCACACCCGGCACCTGGACCGCGATCATCTCGACGTCGAACGTCAGTGCCACTTACAGCGGGCCGGTGCAGTTCGGCTGGGCCGCCGAGCGTTATGTGACGTTCGGGTCGGTCTCACCGGCGAGCTTCGATCTCGCCCCCGGCGCCACGCAGTGGATCAACGCACGCTTCAGCATGCCGGCGCGGCCCGGCGATTCCGGTGTCGCGATCCGCTTCGGCTCGCCCTCGGGCGGCGCTGTCAGCCACTCCGAGATTCCGATCGCGCTGCGTACGCTGATCCCGATCGGACCGGACGGCGGCTCATTCTCCGGCACGCTGACCGGCGGCAACGGCCGCTTGTACACAGGCCCGACGCAGACCTTCGCGTTCAACGTCCCGCAGGGCCTCAACAACATGAGCCTCAACCTGCGGATTTCCGACAATCTGTACCTGCTCGAGGGTCTGCTGATCGATCCCAATGGGATGCAGGTGAGCGTTGAGCCCAACGTCGATGCCAACGGGAACTCGGTGAATGCCATGCAGCTGAACCGCGCGAGCCCGCAGGCCGGCCAATGGCGCTTCGTGCTGCTGCTCAATTACTACACCTCGGGCAACAAGCTGACACTGCCGTTCACCGCGCAGATCGGCTTCAACACGGCCGAGGTGAGCGCGCCGGGACTGCCGGACGGTTGGGGCGCGCAGCTGTCGGCGAGCGCCGGGCCGGTGACCGTCCCGATCACCATCACCAATGACAGCGGCCTGACCCAGGCGTACTTCGCCGACGCGCGGCTCAACGGTGTCACCACACTGCAGTTCGGAACCTTCGCCACCTGCCCACCCGAAAGCATGACGTGCCCACCCGTCGTTACCACGCTGCCGTACGGCTTCTGGGCGACGTATCTGCCCACACAGGTGCGCAGCGCGCAGTTCGTGGCGCAGGCAACGGCCCCGAAGGTCCCGATCACCATGGATGCCGGCAACATAGCGGGCTACTTGTTTGGCATCACCGGCGCACCCGACATCTACTCGCACCCGATCGGACCGGGACCGGACACCGTGGCGGCCTCGATCAGCGAGCCCGAGGTGCCGTGGGGCGAGTGGGGGATGGCCCCGTCGCTGATCGGGCCGTACGGGCCGGGAGGCGCGCCATCGACACGGGTGGCGACGACAGTGTTTCTCGAGCTCGCGCCGTTCGACGCCGCCGTCTCGTCCAACTACGGCGACCTGTGGTACGACGTGACATACGGCACTGCGACCTTCACGACGGGACTGGTGCTCGCGCCCGGGGAGACCGGCACGATCAACGTGACCATCACGCCTAATCCGGCCCAGATCGGTACCAAGGTACGCGGCGGCATCTACATCGACACCTTCAACGGCGTCGTGCAGACCGGGGATGAAGTGGTGTCGCTGCCGTACAGCTACACCATCGCGCCATAGCTGCAGACGTCAGCGGGCCCGGGCCGGAACACCTTCCGGCCGGACCCGGCGACGCCCGGCTGCGGCGACGCTAGGTAACCGCATAGCGGTCCCCTTCGCGTCGGGTTACGCTCCTATTCGCGGAGGAATACATCCATGTCGACACGCCTGCGCTGCCTCGCAGCGTTGCTCTGCCTCGGCGCCTGCTCCACCACCAGCACCGTCTTTACCTCGACGTGGAAGGCGCCGGACGTGCAGGCGGTGAGCCCGGTAGGCAAGACGGTTGCCGCCGTGTTCGTCTCGCCCAACGAGAGTCGGCGACGCTCCGCGGAAGATGCGCTGGCGGCGGACCTCAGCGCGCGCGGTGCCCGCGGCATTGCCGCCTATACAGTACTGCCCGACGAGCGCAGCTACAGCGGCGACAAGGCGCTCGCGGCTCTCAAGCAAGCCGGTGCCAACGGCGCCGTGATCATGCGGGTCGTGGGCCGCGATCAGCGCATCACCTATACGCCTGGCTATACCGTGCCGGGTCCCTATCGCGGCTTTGGCCCCTACTGGGGTTACGGCTGGGGCGCCGTCTATGAGCCCGGCTACCTGCAAACCGACAACCTGGTCTCGGTCGAGACACTCGTGTATTCGCTGACCAACGACAAGCTGCTGTGGGCAAGCACCAGCCGCACCACGAACCCCAAGGACCTCGACCGTCTGGTGAACGAGGTTGCGGACGTGACCGCCAAGGAAATGGTCAAACAGGGAGTTCTGGCTCCTTAGGGGTCGTGCACCAGGGGTCGTGCCACCAGCGGCGCACGGATCCGCTGGGAAAAATCCGCGGTTTCGCCCGCCGCCCGGGCGCGCGCATTCACATGACTGCGCCGCTCGAGCTCGGCGAACGGCACGCCCGTATCGACGCGTCCGTCTTCGTAGAGATACTCTGGCGCGTAGCCGCTCAGCAGGATCTTCCATGAATACGGCGGATGGTCCGGATTGACGCGTGAGAGCATCCAGATGCTGCCGGCACAGTTGGTGGTCAGACTGTTGTAGAACTCCGGGTGTTCGCGCAGGCTGTTGATCTTGCGCAAGTACTCGAGGAACAGACGCTGGCCGTTCTGCAGCGGTCCGGTGAGGCGATAGAGATACACCTCCTCGGGCGGGTCGTGGCGGAAGTTGGTCCGCAGGCCGATGATGTCGCGCTCGTCGGCGACGACGTAGATCAGCTCGAAACGCCGAAAGAACCCCTGCAGCGAGGAGTAGGCTTCACCGCGCGCGCGGCGCGCCTCGATGGAGATCGCCACGTGATCGGTGGCGTTGAACTCGAAGCTCACGAACAGGTGCGCGATCGCCGGTCCCATCCAATACGATGCGCCGAGATCGACGCCGGTGAGCTGGCGCAGATCGAAGGTCCTGTCATAGTAGGCCGGCGTGAAATCCGTCTCGCTGCGGTAGCTGAAATTGCGGATGTTGTGCAGCCTCACCTCATCGCCGTCGATCGTGGCGTACGGCAGGCGCGCGGTCTCCGGCGGCCAGTCGCGCCCGTTGGAGGGCTTGATGGTGCTGAAGGCCATCAAGACGACCGCAAACAGCACGGCGTAGGCGCCGATCGCCCGCCCGCGCCAGCGCCGCTGCACGAGCCCGGCGAGCACCGCCAGGCAACAGGCGGCGAACACCGCGGCGAGCACGGTGCGCAGTCTCTCACCGGCATGGTCGAAGTAAATAAGCGCCAGCACGCCCCAGCCCATGCTCGCGAGGAGCAGCGCCGTGCCCGCCAGCGTGGCGGCGCGCCTGAGGGTTGCTCGCGCGTCTACGGATCAGTCCCCGGAGCGTGCCGGGTCACCCAGGCGATCGCATCGAGCAGGGCTTGCTCGTCCACGGGCTTGTGAAGGAAGAAGCGGGCACCGAGCGCCTGCACGGTCTCGCGCACCTGATAGGTCTCGCGGGCGGAGACGGCAATCACCGGCAGCGGAATGCCCATTTCCTTCAGCTTCACCTGCGCCCGCAGGCCGCTCATCTGCGGCATGGTGACGTCGAGCAGCACGCACCCTGAGGAGGC
>DASPPG010000102.1:0-2573 GCA_035625625.1 Solirubrobacteraceae bacterium | reverse complement strand
CCAACTACCCGGGGATGACGTTCCCCGAGCCCGACGAGGCGCAGTTCATCTCGCAGAACCTGGCCCCAGCGCTCCAGGGCGCTGGCCTCAACACGAAGATCTATGGCAACGACCTCAGCTGGGACTCAACCGCTTACGCCGGAGCGCTCGCCTCGAGCTCCGCGGCGAGCGATCTCGCCGGCATCTCGTGGCACTGCTACTTCGGCACGCCGAGCGCGATGACCCAGCAGCACGACGCCACCCCCGGACTCGACCAGCTCGTGGACGAGTGCTCGCCCGAGATCAGAGGGTTCGGGACGGCGGAGTTCCTGATCTCCTCGCTGCGCAACTGGGCGAGCGCGGTGTCGGTCTGGAGCGTCGCGCTCGAGCCGAACGGCCAACCGGTCCAGGCCGGGAACGACTGCCCGGGGTGCCTGGGCCCGGTCAACATCAACGTGCAGACCGGGGCGATCACGCTCCGCCCCGAGTACTACATGCTGGGGCAGGTGAGCGCGTTCGTGGAGCCGGGGGCCACCCGGATCGACTCACCGAGCCTCGTCACCTACGGTGTGAACGCCTCGGACATCGAGACGGTCAGCGCCGGCCTCGACGACGTCGCGTTCCAGAACCCCGACGGGTCGCTGGTCCTCGTCGCCTACAACAGCTCCTCGGGCCCGATCACCTTCGCCGTCGACGAGGGCGGACGCTACTTCACCTACTCATTGCCGGCATCTGCGATGACCACCTTCGTCTGGCGCTGAGCACGTCTCACCGATCGCCGGCCGGGACTCGCCAGGCCATGATCAGCGTGCTGCGGAGGCTCCCGTCCTGTCGTTTGTAGTGGTCGCGCCGTAGCCCCTCGACCTCGAACCCGGCGGCGGCGTAAAGCGCGATCGCCCGTGCGTTGTCGGTCCACACCTCGAGCGAGATCTTGTGAGCGCCGGTGGATCGCGCGTGCTCCTTTATGGCGTCGAGCAGCGCTCGCCCGCCACCGCGTCCGCGGGCGTCGGCCAGGATGGCCATCCCGATCGAGAGGACGCCCGGGGTGCTCTCGGGCGCGGCAGCGTGCCCGACGATGCGCCCGTCATCCTCGAGCACCCAGAACGCGTCTCGCTCGATCAGCTCCATGAAGCGCTGTTCGCGGTCCTTGAGGTCGACCGGCGGCTGTGCGCCGAGGAAGCCCTCCTCTGCAACCGCTGCGAATCCACGCGCCGCCTCCGCGGAGTCGGCTGGACGGGCCCGGCGGACGATCACCCCGAGTAGCTTTTCACGGGATGTCAGCAGTTGGTCGGGAGGCGGCCACGCGCGCCGCCGAAGAAGCGTTCCGCGAGCACCGCGCCCAGGTTCTGGCCGCGCTCGTTCGCGGTCTGCGCGACTTCGAGCTCGCCGAGGACGCGCTTCAGGAGGCCTTCGCCCTCGCGCTCGAGCGCTGGCCGCGTACCGGTACACCGCAGTCGCCGGCGGCCTGGCTGTTCACGGTCGCGCGCAACCGCGCGATCGACCGGGTCCGCCGCCGGCAGACCTCGGAGCGGCTGCTGCCCGCCGACGACGCTTCGGCTGATCTGCGCGACGAGCCCGCCGTGACGGCTGATCCGGTGCCCGACCGCCTTACCGAGATCGGCGACGGGCGGCTCAGCCTGCTCTTCACCTGCTGCCATCCTGCCCTCGCCACCGAGGCGCGGGTGGCGCTCACGCTGCAGGCGGTCGGGGGCCTGACCGGGGCCGAGATCGCGCGCGCGTTCCTGGTGCCCGACGCCACCATGTCCCAGCGCCTGGTCCGCGCCAAGCGCAAGATCCTGGACGCGGGCATCTCGTTCGAGCTGCCCGGCGACGCCGCGCTGCCCGATCGTCTGGCCGCGGTGCTCACGGTCATCTACCTGATCTTCAACGAGGGCTACGCGGCGACCGCCGGCGAGGATCTGGTGCGGTCCGAACTATGCGCAGAGGCGCTGCGCCTCGGGAAGCTGCTGGCGAGCCTGATGCCCGACCAGCCCGAGGTCCTGGGGCTGGTGGCACTGATGCTTTTCCAGGACTCGCGCCGGCACGCCCGCACTGGCCCCAACGGCGAGCTGATCCTGCTCTCAGACCAGGACCGCTCGCGCTGGGACCAGGCCGAGATTTCTGAAGGTGTCCGCGTCCTGAACCGTGCGCTGCGTCTGCGGCGTCCCGGGCGTTATCAGGTCGAGGCGGCGATTGCGGCCCTGCACGTCGAAGCGCCGAGCGCCGAGGAGATCGACTGGCCGCAGATCGCCGACCTATACGAGCAGCTGTGGCGGATGGTCCCCTCGCCCGTGGTGGCGCTCAACCGCGCGGTGGCGGTGGCCCAGGCGGGCCGGCCCGAGGACGGGCTGGCGCTAGTCGAGCAGATCGACGGCCTCGATCGTTACCACCTGCTGCACGCGGCGCGGGCCGACTTCCTGCGCCGGCTCGAGCGGTATGACGAGGCACGCCAGGAATACGCTCGCGCGCTCGAGTTGACCCGCAACCCGGCCGAGCAGGAGTTCCTCAGGCAGCGCCTGGAGGAGATCCAAGCGGTCAGCTGACGCGGTCTTGCAGCTCAGCGATGATCACGCCCATCGCCAGGGGCGATCTAA
>DASPPG010000101.1:0-2018 GCA_035625625.1 Solirubrobacteraceae bacterium | reverse complement strand
GGCCCGCGCTCTGGACGTTCGTCTCCGTCGAGGGCGTCGAGCCGACGAATAATCCCGCCGAACGAGCACTCCGCGCACCGGTCATCCACCGCAAAGTCTCGCTCGGCACCCAAAGCGAGAACGGCGAGCGATTCGCTGAGCATGCACTCTCAGCCGCAGCCACCTGCCGCCTACAAAGCCGCTCACTGTTCACCTACCTCAGCGAACTACTCCTCGCCCACAACCGGGGCGACCCGTTCCCAGCACTCGCCTGAGGCCCCAGGGGCTGAACGGTTACAAAAAACCCCGCGATAGCGGGGCTTTTATCACGCGCCCGGAGAGATTCGAACTCCCGACCTTCGGTTCCGTAGACCGAAATCGAGGTGTTGCCGAGTGGCGTGCGATGCAGGATCCTCCTGCTAATCGACAGTTTCGCCGATCATCGCGGGCTCGCGAGTGGCGTGGAGTGATGTGGTGTCTGTTTGCACTTTGTTTGCACTCTGCGGGGCGAGGGGACCTCCGAGATCGTCCTCGGTCCGCTGCGCGTTGAGCGGGCTGCTTTGTCATCCCGCGATGCAGGTACCGGGCCGGCCGGCAAAGGCCCCCCTTTGTTGACGGATTAGTTCTCCGGGGAGGCGTCGGCCAAAGCCGCGGTCCAGCTCCCGTAGAGGTCGACGACTGTGGAGGGTGCGGGCCAGTCCCCGTCGCGCAAGCGTCTGAGTGCTTCGCCGCCTCGCCGGGCGGCGTGCGTGCGAGACCAGTCGGTTGACGAGGGTGGCCTGCCGTATCGCCGGCGCCACTCGCGCATGGAGCCGCGCACCCATTCGCGCCTCCGGGTCGGTGCGATCGCCCCTGGGTGGCAACGTTTGCAGTATTCGTACGCGTCACCCTTGCCACGCCGGGCCGCGGTCGGGGCGCCGCACCCTCGGCACACGCCCTGGTAGCGGCGCTTCACGGCGCGTGCCTTATCGCCGGTCGGGTCGTACAGGTACGCCTTGACGGTGGCCTCGGCCCGTCCCAGCCGCCGGGAGATCTCCCAGATCGAGAGACCCTCCGCATCGCGGTAGTGGCGAGCAAGCGCCGCAGCCCTGCGCCGTTCATGCACACGATCACCTGCGGGCATCGCTGGCGACGATACTGCTCGCAGCCGACGGCTACCGAACGTGCTGGATAGTCACCGGTCGTCTCCGAGACGATGCTTGTCCGCGCGGCTACATCCGACCAGGCGGAGCACGGTCGCTTTCCGCGAATCCGGAAGCCGCGTCGCGTCTCGATTCGCGATTTAGCGCTCCCGGCTGTCGTCCGATCCGGAAGCTGGGATCACGACGACCTCATTGCTGCTGAAGCGACAGCGCTGGTGCTTGCATGCCGGCGAGCGTTTGGCAAGCACGCGGCTTGAATTCGACTGCCGCTCCTTGCGAAGCGGAACTGTCGACCCATCGGCTCACCTGGCTGCCTCTCCGGACGACGATCAGCGGTCTTGCGAGAACGCCGCTTCGATTCGAAGCAGCAGCAGCGATCGAGTACGCCGTCGGACGCCAATGCTAATCGCAGACGGCTTGTCTTCCCAGCTGGTGGCCGGCGGACAAGGTATTCCTGTCTGTGGCGCGGACCGCGGCGTCCCGGGCCGATCACCCGGCCGTTGCGGCCGATCGGTGGCAGCTGCGCGTGCTGGTCGGTTGCCCGCGGCAGCGCCGAGATCTAGGCTGGTCTCCTGGAAGTAGTCCGGGCGCCGCGTCATCAGCGATCGGCGACGGGTTTCTAGTGGTATCCAGCGGCGGCACTCTTATTCCCAGCCCACCGACGTCATTGGTCGGTCGCGAGGGTGATGCCGTAAGCGTGTGTGCGTTGCTGCGCCGGATTGATGTGCGCCTGGTGACGCTTACCGGCCCTGGCGGGGTTGGATGCCGGCGCCTTCCACGCTGGGGACGTTCTTGCGCGCGTTCACCTTCGGGCATGTGCGCCAGCTCGATGCGCTGCTCGGCGAGGCGCTGGTGCGCGCATGGCGGGCGGGTGCCGGGCCGGGCGAGGGGCGGCTG
>DASPPG010000100.1:0-6114 GCA_035625625.1 Solirubrobacteraceae bacterium | reverse complement strand
GTCGGATCGAGCCGGGCGAGCACGTCCGGGCTGGCGAGCACATCCGGCTCGAGCTCGGCCAGGACCGCGGGCAGTTCGTGCAGGATCTCACGTTCGGCTCGCTTGGCGACCGTGAATTCGGTCACGAGCCGGCCGGTGATCGCATCGAGGCGCCGCGGCCGCGTTTGCTCGCGGTCCTCGTACGCGAAGAACGGCAATAGGTGCTTGGCGACCGGAGACGCGAACGCATTGCGGTGTTCGCGTTCTCGTAGCGCGCGAGCGCATCGAGGTACTCCCACGCGGCCGCCTGAAAACCCGCGACACCGCCCTCGCCCGTCGCGGGCGCGTCCATCTCCGGCCTCCGGGACTGACTCAGGTTGACGCCGCAGGCCCGCATCTCAGGTTGACGCCGCAGGCCCGCATGTCAATCAGGAGCCTGGTCCCGGCTGATTTCACCCCCCCGATCGGCAGGCCTGCTGTCGCGAGTCAGGACGGACCCCGTGGCCGCGCGGGCCGTGAATCACTCCGGATCCTTCCGCGCCGCAACGAAAAACCCCCGGCCCTGTCCCGCTCGACGTAGGACCGGGGGCTTCGCGCTCTTACACATCGGGGCCGAGCGATTTGTAAGGGGGGCTGGTGATGAGAGTTGCTCGACGCGGCGTCGCACGCCGTTGGTCGCTTGCTCCGTTGGTTGTGTGCGGATCGCTCATCGCCGCATCGGGCGCGAGTGCCGCGCGCCCGGGGACCGGGAGATATGCCGGCGGCGTTAGCAGGCCGCCATGGACGGCGTCGACCGGCGGACTCGGAGGACTGGCCGGCCACGGAACCCTCTCCATCTTCGGCGCGCCGAACGGCACGGTCAGACGGGTCGAGCACCTCAGCTGACGCGGCTCAACTGACCGATAGCGCCCGCCCTCGAGCGATGCCCTTCGGCCAACAGCACGGGTCCCCTCGGTGATCCGCCGCGGTGTGGGCCGCCGGTCACCGTGAGCACACAGGGTGATCCTCGCTTACGGGATCGACCACCGCGAGTTCGACGTGATCGTCGGTGGGATCGAGCGGCGCGTGCAGTTCGACCCCGACGCGGCGAGTTGGCGGGCCCTCGCAGTCGTCGTGGATCGCGGGCCCGTTGGTCGCTTCACGCCGGCGGGCGGGTCGATCGGCGAGGGCGATGCTCGCCGGAGCCACTCGCCGAACAGCGGATCGACGCGCCGTCGTCGTCTCCGCCGAGGAATATCGGAGACTTCGACGGAGCGCACCGAGTCTGGTCGAGTTCATCCGCTCGGCTCCGGATTTCGATCTCCTCGATCTCCGCCGACCCAGCGAGCGAGGGCGGGATGTCGAGCTTTGAGCTTCCTTCTCGACACGAACGTCGTCTCGGAGATCCGTCGCGGCCGTGATCCCCGGGTTCGCCGGTGGGCGGACGCGATAGACGACGTCGAGCTCCACCTGAGCGTGATGACGCTCGGGGAGATCCGCATCGGCATCGATCGTCTGCGATCGCACGAGGCCGAACAAGCAGATGTGTTCGGGCGCTGGCTCGGCGAGCTGCGCAGTCGATTCGCGGGTCGGATCCTGCCGGTCGACGCGCGCGTGGCCGACCGATGGGGCCGACTGAATGCCCTCGCGAGCCGCAACACGGTCGACAGTCTCATCGCCGCGACCGCCCACGTCCACGACCTCACGGTCGTGACGCGCAATACCAAGGACTTCCGGGGTTGCGACGTCCCGCTGCTCAATCCGTGGGAGTGCGAGCCGCCCGACCGTTGACGATCTCAGCTCGTACGGCGCTCGAGCGCGTCTGGTCTCTGCCACAGCGATCGCGCTCGTCGACGAGTCCCGCAGCGAGAGGTCATCGAGCGTGAGCGGATGCTGCTCGCGGTCGCCGGTGAGCTCGACCGCCGGGCGAGGTCCGATCAGCGGATCGGCCGGCGCCCAGTGATCGCGGTGATGGCGAAGTCCAGGCTGCGGGTCGGGGAGGTCTGCGCGCTCCGGTGGCGCTCCGTCGACACGGCCCACCAGCGGCTCGTGATCGAGCAGGCCAAGACGGCCGCCGGTGTCCGCGAAGTCGATCTCAGTCTCGACCAGGTCGAGGAGCTGAATGCTTGGCAGGCTGATTGCAAGCCCGAAAGCGTCGACGAGTTCGTGTTCGCGACGGACAGCGGCCGCCCGCGAGACAAGGACAGCGTCCGTGAGCGGCTCCTCGTTCCGGTCGTCAACCGCGTAAACGAGATCCGCGTTGAGCGTGGCATCGCGCAGCTGCCGTAGATGACGCCGCATGCTCTTCGGCCCACATCCATCAGCCCGATGCTCGAGGCCGGAGCGCCGCTGCCGTACGTGATGGACCAGGTCGGCCATGCCGACGCGAAGACGACGCTGGAGTCTACGCGCAGGTGCAGAAGCGGGTCTCCCGCAAGAACGTTCATGCCGCGTTCGACGGTTACTGATCGGCGCGGACAGCGACATCGCCGCGGGCCGCCTCTGATCAGTCGTCAGCGGCGCGCCCTGCGAGCCAAGCTGCGTACGCGGCCTTGCTCTCGCGAGCGTTCAGCTCGATCCAGTCGTCGATCTCAGCCTGGCGCGCGTTGTAGTCGGCGAGGGCCGCGGTGACAAGGTCGACAGGTAGCTGGAGATAGGCGGCGGCTCTCGTTCGTCGCCGTCGTTTTCTCGCACCACCCAAATGGCCTCCCAAACGTCGACCCCGGTCCCGACGAGGCGGGGGCGGGGGACCGGCCGGGCCGTCTGCGAGCGTGATGAGCGGGTGCTCGTTGGCCATGTTCCGCATGTTCGCACGGGATACCCACTACGTTCACTACAATGTAGCGATGGCCGCGAAGACCCAGCCTTTCTCCATCCGTCTCGGTGAGCAGGCGAACCTGCTCGTCGAGGATGAGGTCCGACGCTCAGGCCGGTCTCGCAGTGTCGTGGTGGAGGAGCTGGCGGAGGAGGCGGCCAAGACGCGGCTGCACCCGGGGGTGGCTTTCCGCGGGCGTCCGCGCCGGGCGTGGGTAATCGGAAGCGGGCTCGACGTCTGGGAGATCATCGAGCTGCTCGGCTCCTACGGGGACGACGGGGAGTCGCTGGCGGCTGACCATCCGCTCATCACTGACCGGCATATGCGGACGGCGCGTGCCTACGCCGCTCAGTTCGCCGACGAGATCGACGAGTTGTTGGTCGAGAACCGCCGGCCCATCTCTGAGCTGACCGACCTGTATCCGTTCCTGCAGCAGCCCGGTCGCTGATCTCCTCGGCAGTGCGATTCCTCCTCGATGCGGACGTCTCCGGTCCGCGCGTCGGACAACGGCTCACCGCGGCCGGGCACGAGGTTCGCGCGCTCGATCAGGAGTTAGCGCTCGAGGGCCTGGATGACGACGAGGTCCTGTCGCTCGCCTCAGCCGAAGAACGGATCCTCGTCACGCACAACATCCGCGACTTTCCCGCGATCCTTCGAGAGTCGGCCGCCGCGGAGCGCTCGCACGCCGGCGTGATCCTCGTCTACGGAGTCGATCACCGCGAGTTCGACGTGATCGTGCGGGGAATCGAACGGTGCGTTGAGATGTATCCACAGCCAGTGACGTGGCGAGACCTGGCCGTCGTCGTCAATCGCGAGTTCGCCGGCGGGTCCTGAACGTGACGCTTTCGCCGACGTACTGCAAGGTTGTGCGGGCCACGGGGAGACCTCCTGGGCCACGCTCTGGGCCACGGAGCCGACCAACGAGAGCAAGGGACACGATCTAACTTCAAGAACCCCTGCAAATCGGTTATGGGCACGGCTGGGCTCGAACCAGCGACCTCTCGCGTGTGAAGCGGTGTGCCCCGATCCTCGGATCGCCCGGAAATGCAGGCCGCGCGGATGATCGACGGTCATCCGCCGCTCATCGGATGGCCCTAAATGTGCGCGGATCTACGCGGATAGCGGCACAAGAATGAGCGCGTGTGCCACTTCGCCTTGTTAGGCGAACAAATGGTCGCCGACCTCCAACGTCCGGCCAGTAGCGGTAGAGCGCCTTTGCCTGATCGAGGACGAGCTGGGCCGCGTAGTCAACGCCATGATCGCACCCACCACCACCCGCTGCGGGTAACGGTACTTGTGCTTTCGCAGGAGGCGTTTGATCTTGGCGCGGATCTTCGCTTCCGTGGCGGCGCGATCCGCCCAGTCCACCGTCAGGTCGGAGCGTATGTTCTCGACGAGCTCGTGGGCGATCTTCGCCAGCGCTGGGTCGGCCTTCACGTCCTCGACGCCGCCCGCCAGGGCATCGTACAAGGCCGCTTCCTCTCGACTGAGGCCGAGCTGCTCATGGCGGCGTCGGGCATCGCGGAGGCGCTTGGCGATTTCCACCAGGCGCTCCACCACTTCGGCGCTGGTGAGCTGCTTGAGCTCGTACCGCTGGAGGACGGCCTGTATCTCCTCGCTGAATACCTTGGCCTGCGCCTGGCTGGTCCGGGCTCGGCTACGGATCTCGTCGTTGAGCAGCTTCTCGAGCAACCGCACCTGGCAGCCAACCCGTCTCCTGGCCAAGCTGATCCCGGACACCCACGGCCGCTACCGCGGCACGCGGACGCGGTGTTCCTTGAGCACAAGTAGCGTGCGGGCGCCAGGCGCAGCGGGTGCGGAGAGAACGCCCCACCGACTCCCGTGCAGGGTCAGTTCATACCGGCCCGGTCCCAACAAGCGATGGTTTATCCGGAAGTTCCAGTGAATGACCGAGCGTCCGCGTGGTTGACCGCCGAAACGTACCAGTCCGGCAAACACGAGTCGGCCGTCAGTAACGACCCGCATCACGCGCAGCGCGAGGACGCCAGGCTCCAGCAGCTGAGCGATGACAGTTGCCTCTCGCGACTCCCTTCCGTACACGTGCAGCCCGAAGAATCTGGGGCCAGGTGACAGGTAGGTGTAGGTGTCACCGCTGGAAAGGTCGGACATATCGCCGAAGCAGTCCACCACCCTCACGGGCACCGCCCCGGCGCCTTGCCACGGCGCGACGGCAGTGGCCGCCCCGTCGCTAACGGTCGCGTGCCTTGCCGCTACATGGCCGAAGAACACCTGGCCCGACTGCCCGCCGGTACAGCCGTCATCGAAACCCGAGCCTGTGATCGTAACGCTGGTGCCGATCGTCCCCGACCTCGGCGAAACCGAGCTAACCACCGGCGGCGGATAAACGAACGTGTCACCGCTGGAAACGTCGGACATATCGCCGAAGCAGTCCGCCACCCTCACGGGCACCGCCCCGGTGCCTTGCCACGGCGCGACGGCAGTGGCCGCCCCGTCGCTAACGGTCGCGTCCGTTGCCGCTACATGGCCGAAGAACACCTGGCCCGACTGCCCGCCGGTACAGCCGTCATCGAAACCCGAGCCTGTGATCGTAACGCTGGTGCCGATCGTCCCCGACCCCGGCGAAACCGAGCTAACCACCGGCTGAGGCGTAGCCGCGGCTGCTAACGGGGCGACAGGGGCTGGCAGTAGCGCAGCGGCAAGGACAACAATGGAGCCGACGAACATTTGAGACTGCGCAATGAACGGATCCCCGACGAATGAACTTGCAACGGTTTTGCTCAGCTGCGCGCCCGATTCCCCCTCGGGCGTCTGGCCTTTCACAGCATGGCTCGCGCGGGCGACGTGCTCCGTATAGGTCGAAGCAATCGACTTCTGAACGCCGCAGCGGCAAGTCTGCGGATTTCTACAGATGTCTCCGCTCTGCGACCTGCACGCACCCGGCCGGTCTCAGGGAGTCCAGCCAGACGCATTTTGCACGTCCTTGATGGGCACGGCTGGGCTCGAACCAGCGACCTCTCGCGTGTGAAGCGATACCGCACCGAGGCAGATTTGGCCGAAAAGCCCTGCAAACAGGCCAGTAACTGTAACCGTTCAGCCCCTGGGGCCTCAGGCGAGTGCTGGGAACGGGTCGCCCCGGTTGTGGGCGAGGAGTAGTTCGCTGAGGTAGGTGAACAGTGAGCGGCTTTGTAGGCGGCAGGTGGCTGCGGCTGAGAGTGCACGCTCAGCGAATCGCTCGCCGTTCTCGCTTTGGGTGCCGAGCGAGACTTTGCGGTGGATGACCGGTGCGCGGAGTGCTCGTTCGGCGGGATTATTCGTCGGCTCGACGCCCTCGACGGAGACGAACGTCCAGAGCGCGGGCC
>DASPPG010000099.1:0-11305 GCA_035625625.1 Solirubrobacteraceae bacterium | reverse complement strand
GCCTGCTTGGCGAGCCGTCCGGCGCGGCCTACGCTAGGAGGTTGGCGAAGCGGATCTTCGACGGGATAAGGTCGCCCAATGACGGCGTCGACCCTGCGAGTCGTTCGTCGCTTTTGCGATAGTCCGGCGTCCACGCCACGGGACCCGAATGCGATCGTCGCGCCGGCCGGTGCGGCGTGATTGTGTGCGTAGGCATTGCAGTGACGCCGTCACGAGGGGCCGCGCGATCGCATTCACGCGGCAGAAGTCGGGGCGATGGCAGGTGCGAGCCCCGTCCGCTTGCTCGCTACCGGTTAGCACCTCGTCGTCGCGAGATTACGTTTGGTCGCCGATGCGATCGTCCGATCCGACGGCACCGGGGTGATGAAAGCGCTCGCGAGTGGGTGTCCGGAGTTCTCGGCGGGGAATCCCACTCGCACGCGACGCGCGTGTAGGTTCGGGCCGTGGATCTCTCGTCGATACCCGGTGCTTCGACGCCCTCGAGGGAGGTCTGGGAGCTTGCGATGCGCGCGTCGGCGGCGTGGTCGAGCCAGGATCCCGAAGGTGTCGCTGCGTGCTACGAGGAGTCGGCATCGCTGACGATCAACAATGGTGGCCCCGCCACCGGCCGTGTCGAGCTTGCAGCGACGGCAGCCGGCTATATGGAAGCCTTCCTGGACCTTCAGGTGACGATCGACCATCTTCACGTCGCGGGGGACTCCGCCTTCTGGGTCTGGACGCTCACCGGCACCAACAATGGCCCCGGCGGCACCGGGAACGCAGTTCGCGTCAGCGGCATTGAGGTGTGGAAGATTGGCGCGTCCGGCCTGGTGGCTGACTCGACCGGCTATTACGACGCCGCCACATATGAGCGCCAGGTCGCCCACGGCATCGAGGGCTGATTGCTGACGCCGCCCCGCTTCGTCTCGATCGAGCACGCGGCTCGGTTCGAAGTGGCGGACGTGGGCTGAGAAGATCCGGTCATGAATGAGCTCGAGCGCATCGAAATGGTCGGCGGCGCGTTGCGTTCTTTGACGGCGGCGCTGCGCCGACGGGACGCCGACGGTGTCCTTGCTCTATTCCACGATGACGCCGTCCTGTTCGGCTCCGAGGACGGAGAGATGGCAGTTGGCGCCTTGGAGTTACGAGATTTTCTGGGGCGCATCTTCGGCCGTCCCGGCACTTATGGCTGGTCCGGCTGGGACCCTGTTCCACGGGCGGCACCCGAGATTTGATGTGGTTTGTCGCGCCCGCAACCGTGGTCGTTCGAGACGACGCGGGTGGCGAGGAGACCGCGCCCTATCGATTGAGCGGAGTCCTTGAGCGTGGCAGCGACGGACGATGGTTATTTCGGGTCTTCAACGGGGCTGAGCCAGTAAGCACCTCAGATGGGCCGCGAGCTTGAACGCGTCGCGGATGGCTGCCACCAGCGCCCGGCGTCGGTCCTGCCGCCGCGCTACGCGCGCAAGCGGGCGGAGAGCTCGATCTCCACGGCGATGTCGAACGGCAACTCGGCCATGCCGACCGCGCTGCGTGTGTGCCGGCCCGCCTCGCCGAAGACTTCAACCAGAAGATCAGAGCACCCATTGATCACAGCTGGGGTCTGATTGAAACCCGGGGCGCAATTGACCATTCCGAACACCTTGATCACGCGCTCGATCCGATCCAGGTCACCGAGCTCGGCGTTCAGCGTCGCGAGGATCGAGAGGCCAGTCATGCGCGCGGCTTGCTGCCCCTGCTCAAGCGTGAGGTCCCGCCCAACCTTTCCGAGCATCCTGACCTCTCCCGCGATCGGTCCGTGCCCGCCGACATGAACGATGCCGGCGTCGATCACGCACGCGAGGTAGTTGCCGGCCGGTGGAAACGGAGGCGGAAGCTCAATCCCAAGCTCCCGGAGACGACGCGAAATCACGTCAGCACACTAACCGGGAACGATTGCTTTCAACGAACCATCTTCTCCCACAGCGCACGATCCCAAGGGGGAAGAGCAGGCGTCAGCCAGCCTCGGCGCCCCGCGATTGCTATGCCATCCACGCGGTCATCAGCTGGTCCAATCTGGGGACACGCGACTCGTCTCCGGTTGAGCGCAGCGGCGCTCAGATCAATCATCACCTCGTTGCGCGCCGGAGGGCGTCCAGGAGCTCGAACCGCGGCGGGTCGCCGCGGCGACGAGGCCCTCACGAGCTCATCGCCGCCGCAACTTCCTGTGGTTTACGCCGCATCACCGCGGATGAAAGTTGGTGTCGTCCGATAAGGGCGATCAGCGCTCCCAGCACCTGCGTCACGCAGCCTAGAGCGAACGCCCCCGCGATTCCTCCGCCCTGGACGAGAACGCCACCGACAGCGTTCCCGCCGGCGATCCCGGAGACAAGCGCCGCGCTCGTCCAGGCGAACGCCTCGGCCACCGCTCGCCGATCGGCGAGCTCGCCGACCAGCGTGTACTGACACGCCATCAGCGGCGCGAGGCCCACCCCGGCGAGCAGGCTGAGGGGGAGAGCGGCGGCCAGGAAACCGGCGAAGATGAGCGGCGCGGTGGTCGCCGCGACCAGCAGGGTGAGCCAGACGTAGCGCACCGTCACTTCGGTGCGCGCAACCCGGGCTCCGTAGACGAGCCCTCCGATCAGGCTGCCGATGCTCCAGAGACCGAGCAAAACTCCGGCCGCGGCGCGCGATCCCTCGCGTACCGCCAGGCCGGGGAGCGCCACCTCGATCGCGCCGATGCACAGGCCGAGAAGCAGCGTTGCGGCAAGGACGATCTGCAGTGCCCGATTACGGATCGGACTGCTGCGCTCCGTCTGGCGACCCGCCACTGGCGGGTCGCCGGAGCGGTGGCGAACAGGACGGTGCCGGCGACCGTGATCCCGCCGGAGAGCAGGACCGCGGCAGCGGGCGACCAGACGGCCACCGCGACCGCCACGAGCGACGGACCGCACGTCCAGATCAGCTCCTGACTCGTCGCATCCACCGCATACGCAGTCTCAAGCGCGGCCCTGGAGCGCGCCACCCGCGGCCACAGCGCGCGCACCGACGCCGACAGCGGCGGAGTCATCGAGCCAGCCAGCCCCGAGAGAACCACCAGCGCGGCTGACCCCGCCCCAAGCTCCGCCGCCACCACCAGCGCGACCATCCCCGCCCCCTGCGCGACCGCGAAGACGTTCAGCACGAGCGGCCCGCCCACCCGGTCAACGAGCCGGCCCTGCAGCGGTGTGGTCACGGCGCTGCTCAGCGTGAACACGCCAACCGCCGCGCCAGCGACCGCGAACGAGCCCGTCTTTACATGTACGAGGAGCAGGATCGCCAGCGACGACATGCCAAGCGGCAGACGGCCCGCGAGCGAGCCCACAAGCAAACGAACCGCTCCAGGCAACGCCCGGAACTCGCCATAGCGCGCAGTCAATCCGCCGGAGCTCACCCGTCCACTTGTACCAGTGCGGCCGTCATCCCCGTCTTCACCTAATGCGGTCGGGCTCGTCGCTCGGAGTGCTCGAGCTCAACTGGGCCATCCGCAGCCTCGAGTTCGCCCGCGGGCCGGTGTCGCGCTGCCAGGCGACAAGGAAAGAATTCGTCACTTAGGTCAATTGGTCACCGGACAGGTTGGTTGGAGCGGATCAGGTCGTCCGGGTCGATGGTCGCCTTGATGGTGCGGAGCCGCTGCTGGGCATTGCCGGTCCACAGCGTGCGCGGGTCGCGTCTGGTCTCGGCGAAATTGAGGTAGCTCTGCTCTGCGGTCCATGGCTGTAGAGCGTCAGCCACGACTTGGATTTGTGCTCTGACCTGCGCCGCGGCTTCGGGGGTTGGGGAGATGCCGACGGCGTAGAGGGCGTACTCCGCCTCTACGGCCGCGAGTGCTCCGCCGTCAGGATGAGCCCGCTGGAGCTCGCCGCCCAGGTGCCGCACCTCGAGGGACAGCAGCGGCCAGGACGAGTTCGCGCCCGCAGTCTGGGTGAGCTCGTCGATCGCATCCTGTGGGAGCGTGTCGAGGAGCATGCCGTCGCCCGTGGCGGGGACGGGGTGCTCAGGGTCCATGTGCATGTGATTGAGCGCAGGCGTCGGGATGCGCGTGATGGTGTCCATCACCGGGCTGAGGGCGCGGAGCGGGGCAAGGAGCTCGTCAGCCTGTTCGGGCTCGCCGAGATGAATCACCTCGACGACAACGAACGCTTTCCCGCGCATTGGTTCCGGGATGTCCGGCAGGGGCGGCAGCCGGAGGTAGCGGCCCACCGTGGTCAGCTCGTCGGGCAGCTCGCCGCGGGTCAGCTCGGCCCAGGCATGCAGGATGTCCCGGTCTCGCTCGATCGGCCACCAGAGGATGCCGGCGTAGGCATCGCTGACGCGGGTCAGCCGGAGCTCGAGGGCGGTGACGATCCCGAAGCTCCCGCCGCCGCCGCGCAGCGCCCAGAAGAGATCGGGCTCGTGCTCGCGGTCGGCGCGGACGAGTCGTCCGTCTGCGGTCACCAGCTCGATCGCCTGGACGCTGCCTGCGGCGAGCCCATGCTTGCGGCCGAACCAGCTGAGACCGCCGCCGAGGGTGTAGCCGACGACGCCGACATCGGGGGAGGAGCCGGCGAGAGGGGCGAGGCCGTGCTGTGCGGCGGCCTCGACGAGCTCGAGCGAGCGAACACCGGCATCGATGCGCGCGATCCCGGTCGCCGGGTCGATCTCGATCCCTCGCATGCGCTCGGTCTTGACGAGCACGGTGTCGTCGAGCGGTCCGAGCGGAGCGGCGTTGTGACCGGTCCCCTGGGCCGCGACGCGCAGCTCGAGGGCCCGGGCGAACTCGACGGCGGCGATCACGTCCTCTGCCGATTCGGGGAAGACGACGGCGGCCGGCTGCTGGTCGACAGCGAGGTTCCAGGCGAGGCGGGCCTCGTCCCAGCTCGGGCGCTCGGGGAGGACGACTCGGCCGTTGAGCGCGGTGATCGAGCGCTCGAGCTTGCCGGTCGGGGCGGTGGTGGTCATCTCAGGTCTCCTGTTCATGCTGTGGTGGTCAGGCGGGACGGCAAAGAGCCCGGGCTAGCTGGCCCGGGCTCTTCTTCCCAGGCGGTGGTGGTTAGGCGACGTCGAGGACGAGGTCGCCGGTCGGCACCTCGGTGCGGCGGCCGATCAGCAGCGCTGCCGTGACCAGTGCACCGACGATGGCGAGCCCGACACCGACGAACATCGCGGTGTGCCAACCGGTGACGTACGCCGCCGCCGATCCGTGGCCGACCGCGGCCGCGGCGGGGACCAGGGCGCCGAAGGCGGCGACCCCGACGGCGATGCCCGTCTGACGGAAGGCGTCGTTGGCTCCGGCGGCGAGTCCGCTCTGGTGCTCGGGGACCGAGCCCATCGCCACCGCCGCAAGCGCGGGGTTGATGAGTCCGGTGCCGAAGCAGACGACGAATTCGCCCGGCAGCAGGGCGGTCCACGAGGAATGCACGCCGTCCAGAGTCATCATGGCGAGTCCCACGGCGACCAGCACCAGCCCGACGACGACCAGCAGGCCGGGACGGATTCGGGTCATGAGTTGCGCGGTGGCACCCGAGACCGCGAACATCAGAATCGTGCCGGGCAGGATGACGAGTCCGGCCTGAATGGGCGAGAGCCGCAGGACCTCCTGCAGGTAGAGCGTGATGTACAGGAACAGCGCGAAGAAGGAGGCAGACACCGTGAAGGCGGCGATCTGGGAGCCGCTGAAGTCTGAGCGGCGGAACAGATGCAGCGGCAGCATCGGATGCTGTACACGGCTCTCTGTGAACACGAACAGCGCGAGAAGGACGCCCGCGCCGACGAGCTCGGCAACGATCAGAGCGCTTCCCCACCCTTCGTGATTGCCGCGCAGGAGGGCGAGGATGAGCAGGAACAGGCCGCCGGTGAGCGTGGCCTGGCCGATCCGGTCGATCGCCCGGGGCGAGGGGTCCCGTGACTCGCGCAGCCACATGTAGCTCGCGGCGAGCGCGGCGATGCCGAGCGGGACGTTGACGTAGAAGACGGCCCGCCAGGTGATGCCGCTCGTGAGTGCGCCTCCGACCAGCGGTCCCACGGCGAACGCGGCGCCGATCGTGGCGCCGTAGGCGGCGAACGCCTTGGTCCGCCCGAGTTCCGTCGGGAAGGCGTCGACGAGGATGGCGAGCGAGCTGGCGAACATCATCGCTGCCCCGATCCCCTGTACTGCTCTGGCCGCGTCGAGCACGGCGATGTTGGGCGCGATCGCACAGGCGAGCGAGGTCGCGGTGAAGATCCCCATTCCCGTGGTGAAGATCAGCCGGCGACCAATCCTGTCGGCGATCGAGCCGGCGGTCAGGACGACCGCAGCCAGCGCGAGGGTGTAGGCGTCGACGATCCACTGGATGCCGGTGAGATTGGCGTGCAGATCGGCGGCGACCTTCGGCAGAGCGGTGTTGACCACGGCGATGTCGAGCATCAACATCGCGGTGGCGAAGCAGACGACGGCGAGCGTGCCTGTGCTGCTGAAACGGTGACGTCGCATGGTTCCTCCTGGGAGTCGGTTCGTGACGACTCCGAGAATCCCGCTCGACCCCTGCTGTTCGCATTGGAGGCGACCCCAAACCCTCCCCCAATGTTTCGCCGACCGCCCCTAGAAGAGGTCTGAAAAAGTCGAACAGTCCGGCATGACACGCGTTTCTCGGCGACCGATTTGTCTCGGACCGCACTTCAAACGCCTTAGAACCGCGGAGAATGCGTCGCTGTGTTGGGGCATATCGGACGCAACCACTATTTCAGGGCCCTTCTAGGATGGGCGTCGTGGCCGTGAGCCCCGAGCATCCGACTGAGACCCCGTTGCGCCCCGGGCGGGCCCTGCTCGACCGCGACGGGGAGCTGGCAACCCTGCAGGACGCGATCGCGGCCGCTCGAGCTGGAGATGGACGGCTGGTGGTGATCGAGGGGAGCGCGGGGATCGGAAAGTCGAGTCTGCTCGCCGAGTCGCGTGCGATCGCCAGCGGCGCCGGCATGCGGGTGCTACGCGCGCGGGCCGGCGAGCACGAGGCCGAGTTCGCCTTCGGTGTCGTCAGGCAGCTGTTCGAGCCGCCGCTCGCCGCCGCCTCGGCAGACCAGCGGGCCGAGCTTCTCGCCGGGGCAGCGGCCCTCGTCGAGCCTCTGTTTCCTGCCGTGGGCTCGCAGCTGCCGGTTGCTCTCGCCGACTCGCCCTTCGCGATCCAGCACGGGCTCTACTGGCTGGTCGCGAACATGGCCTATCAGCAGCCGACCTGCCTGATCGTCGACGACCTGCACTGGGCCGACGGCCCGTCGCTCCACTGGCTGGGATACCTCGTCCGGAGGCTGGAGGGGATGCCCCTTGTGGTCGTTGCCGCGACGCGACCCGCCGAGCAGGGGCACGACCCGGCGCTGCTCGAGGAGCTTCTCATCGACCCGGCGGCCCTGATCATCCAGCCGGCACCGCTGACCCTCACATCAGTCACGCACCTCACCCGCACGCGACTGGGGCTCGAGCCGGCCGAGGCGTTCTGCGCCGCCGTCGCCGTCACCGCGGGTGGCAATCCGCTGTTCGTGGGGGCGCTGCTCGACACGATCGCTCAGGAACGGCTCGAGCCGACCAGCGCGCACGCCAAGACCGTCCTCGGGCTTGATCCGCGGGCGATCTCTCGAGCGGTCTCGGTCCGCCTCGCCCATGCCCCCCCAGATGCGATGGCGATCGCCAGAGCGGCGGCGATTCTCGGCGACGGAAGCGAACTTCGCCATGTCGCCGCGCTCGCCGAGCGCGACCTCGTCGCCGCCGGCCAGGCGTCAAGCGCGTTGGTCCGGATCGATCTGTTCCGGGGCGCGGACCCGATCGAGTTCTTCCACCCCGTCGTTCGCTCGGCCGTCTACGACACGATCGACGCCGGGAGCCGAATCGATTTGCATCGCCGCGCGGCCGAGATTCTCGCCGCCTCCGGGGTTCCCCCCGAGCGGGTGGCCGGTCACCTTCTCCAGGTCGCACCGGCGGGGGACGCGGGTGTCGTGAGTGCGCTGAGAATCGCGGCCGAACGGGCGGTAGCGAGCGGCGCCTACACCACGGCCATCGACTACCTTCGCCGGGCGCTCGCCGAGCCGCCGGGTGGTGAAGCGAGGTTCGACGTCCTCCTCGAGCTGGGCCTCGCAGAGCGCCGAACGGGAGCACCAGACGCCCTCGGCCGGCTGGAGGCGGCAACGCAGGCGGCCGAGGAGCCGATGGAGCGCGCCCGGGCCGGACTCGAATACGGTCGAACCCTCTACTTCGCGAACCGCCTCATGGATGCGATACCGGTCCTCAGCGAGGCCTCCGACGCGCTCGGCGATGACGACCCGGACCTCAGCGAATACATCGAGGCCGAGATCATCGGGACCGCTCGCTGGGTTTCCGCCTCCTACCCGATCGCCGCCGAGCGCCTCGCGGCGATCGATGAGACGGAGCTGCACGGCGGGGGAGGTAGCGCCCAGCTCCTCGCCGCCCTTGCCGTCGACGAGGCGGTCCGCTGCGGCTCACGCGAACGAGCAACACGGCGCGCGCGGCGGGCGCTGGCGATGGGTGTCCTCCAGGATCAGGAAGCGATCGGCTACACGCAGGCGGTCAACGCCCTGTTCATGGCGGGCGAGATCGAGGAGGCTCTGGGCGCATACGAGCAGGTCGCACGGCGAGCCAGGCTGCAAGGTGATCCCTTCGTGCTGACGAACCTGCTCGGTTTCCTGGCGTACCTCCGGCTCCGGCTCGGTCGTCTGCTCGACGCGGAAGCCGACCTGCGGGAGGGAATGGAGCTCATCCACGTCTCCGCGGAGGCCTCAACTGCCTTGCAGTGGCACGCCGGCACACTCGCAGAGCTGCTGATCGAGCGGGGCGAGTTCGACGGGGCGGGTGCGCTCGTCGAGAACGCCCGCCTAGACGACCTACCGGCCGAAAGCATGCAACTTTTCTTCCTTCGTGGCGCGCGTGGAAGGCTGCATCTCCTGGCGCACAGGCCAGAACAGGCGCTCGCGGACTTCCAGACGATCATCGATGTCGCCCTCGCCGGCGGTGCGGTCAATCCCGTGTGGATCCCGGCGAGATCACTTGCCGCGCTCTGCCACCACCAGCTGGGGCGCCACGCCGAGGCCGTCACGCTCATCGAGAAGGAGCTTGACGTCTCCCAGGCCTGGGGCGTGCCGAGCGCGATCGCCGTCGCCCTGCGAACCCTCGGACAGGTCACCGGCGGGGCTGACGGTCTCGCTCTGCTCGAGGAGTCCGTCGAAATGCTCGAGCCGACGACCGCGCGGCTCGAACACGCGCGCTCCCTCGTTGAGTATGGCGGTGCCCTGCGCCGGAGCAAGCAGCGGAGCGAAGCGCGCGATCGGCTCCGTGAAGGAGTCGAGATCGCGCAGCGGCTCGGCGCGCTCGGGCTCGTCGCGCAGGCGAACGAGGAGCTCGCGGCCACCGGGGCACGACCACGCAAGGTCGTCCAGACCGGGCTCGAGACGCTCACCGCGAGTGAACGCCGGGTCGCGCAACTCGCCGCTGACGACATGAGCAACAAGGACATAGCGCAAGTGCTGTTCGTCACCGTCAAAACGATCGAGGTGCACCTCTCAAGCGTCTATCGCAAACTCGACATCACCTCGCGACGGCAGCTCGCCTCCGCCCTCGAGGCCGACCTCTAGGGTCGCTGACGTCGACAAATGATCAGGGACTCTTCGAGCGGAGAGGGCGGGATTCGAACCCGCGAAGGAGGTTTCCCCCCTTACTCGCTTATCCCGTCGTGCGTGCTCCATCCCGAGTCGCATATCGTGCTGGACGGCCACTACGGGCGTGCCGACTATCGCCGGCCGCGCTACCTAGAGGGAGTGGGCGGTCAGGGCCGGCATGGCACCGCTTCACCGGACCCCTGCCACGCTCGATGACCGATGGGAGGGTGTCGTCGTGTGCGAGCGTGGCGTTCATCCTCACGCGAGTCCGCAGACCCGCAGGCGTATGAGTTTGCTGTACGGCACATCGCTGAGGCGCTGGTCGCGGTGGGTGCCAGGATGAGTAGGTCTGGTCAAGCGGCTGGTTGGCTCGCACGGGCAGCTTTGGCATCGGCGAGCGGGAGCCGCATACGCACCTCCGTTTGGCCGCACCAAGCGTCAATCATCTCTGCGCCATCCGGCTCGAAACCAAACCGCGAGTAGAACGCCTGTGCGCGGAGGTTGCGATTGAGAACCCAGAGCGACATCGCCTCCCAGCCTGCTCGTCGAACCAGGTCTAGGGTCTCGTTCATCAGCACAGTACCGACGCCAGACCCCCAAGCCTCCGGGATGACGCTCATTCGCGTGAGTTCAGCGACCACTCCACGGCTGTCTTCATCATCGCTGGGTAAGAGCAACATGCAGTAGCCGGCGAGCTGGTCACCGCGAACCGCGACCAGTACGACGGGCGGCACCTTCGCTCCGAGCCGTTCCTTCCATCGTTCCTTCCATATCGCGGCCGTGTCGGCACTGAAGGCGCTCCGCAAAAGCTCCTCGCTAACGAAATCCCGATAGCCGGCGATGCGTGCCGCCGCATGAACAGCAGCTATCGCCGCCGCATCCTCAAGCACCGCCCGCCGGACCGAAACCACCGTCACGCGAGAGGGTAGGCGAGACCGCCTCAAGGCTCTCCTCTCTGGCGTCCTTATCACCCCGGTAACGACACCAGTGAAGCGGCCAGCGACGCCAAGCGTGGGAATCGCGCTTCGGTGGGCCGCTCGCGACGGGGGGCGCAGCACCGGTTCGGTGGTATCGACAGTTGCCGCCGGGCTGATCAAGTCGAGTGCACTGATCGGCTGGGTCGTTGTCGTGCTCGGTGTATTGCTAGCGATCGCCGGATCCGTGTTCAGCGCCAACAATAGGTGCGCAACCGGAGTCAGACACTGCGCTTCACACCCGGTGCGCGATATCTGGGATTTCGCGTATCTCGTCCTGCCGACGGCTTCGCCGGCCGATGCTTTCACGCAGCTCGGCGCCATCCACACCGAGTGGGAACCGGCGGGAGGGTGAGGCGGGGATCAGCCTGCGCGCTGGTCGCCAACTGCGACAAGCGAGGCGGCGTTGTGCCGACGCACGATCGCTTTGATGTTTCGCCGCTGCGGATCCGGCGAGCGCTTCGGCGACCAAACGCGGCCCCGGTGACGTTCGTCTGCTTGCTCGTCGGCCGCTAGCACCGCCTCGAAGCGGAGTTCCGGTCGGTCGCCATTCCGCTACTTCGGTCCGGGCCGGCGCCGCGGAAAAGCAATCGCCGCGCGGCCGAGCGATCCTCGCGCGGGCCAGCCAGAGCCGGTCATCGGATTCACGCGGAGGCGATAGTGCGGCATCGGCGCCGCTGACGATCGCTCCGGCCGGTCGCGTCGACTGGGTGGGG
>DASPPG010000098.1:0-9319 GCA_035625625.1 Solirubrobacteraceae bacterium | reverse complement strand
CGACCTGCTCGCCGCCCGGGGCCTGACCCCCCGCGAGTACGTGTTCGCCACCGCGCACCGCGCCGGCAATGTGGACGACCCGGCGCGCCTGGCCTTATTGGTCGATCTACTGTCCGACATGCCCATCCCCGTGCTGTTCGCGATCCACCCGCGTACGCGCCGGCGCCTCGACGAGCGCGACCTCCTCGGCCGGCTTGAGAGCAGCGGGCGGGTGATCACCGCGCCACCGCTCGGATACCTGGAGACCGCCGCCCTCGTGTGCAACGCCCGCGCCGTGCTGACCGACTCTGGTGGGCTCCAGAAGGAGGCGTATCTCGCCGGGGTGCAGTGTGTGACGTTGCGGGCCAGCACCGAATGGACCGAGACGGTCGAGTCGGGCTGGAACACACTCGTCGACCTCGACGCGGTGGGGGCGAGGCGGGCTTTGGGGTCCCAGCCTCCGCGCGAGCATCCTCCGCTGTATGGGGACGGACGCGCCGGTGAGCGCGTCCTAGCCGCACTTAATCGGATGGTCGGCGACGCCTGACGGCGTCTTAGACTGCAGTCGGATGAGGCGCGTGTCGTTGTGATCGACGATTCCCTTGCCATCGCCGTCGCCGGCCTGGGCTACTGGGGCCCGAACCTGGCGCGTAACTTCGCGGCGATCCCCGGCTGCCGGCTCGCCTGGTGCTGCGATCCGTCGGACGAGGCCCGCGCGCGGGTGGCGGGGCAGTTCCCTTCGGCGCGGTTCACGGGCGACCTCGACGAGGTGTTGGCTGATGATTCGGTCGATGCGGTGGCGTTAGCGACGCCGGTGCCGCAGCACGCCGACCACGCGGAGCGGGTCTTGGAGGCGGGCAAGCACTGCTTCGTCGAAAAGCCGCTCGCGCAGACGCTCAGCGACGCCGAGCGGGTTGTCGCCGCGGCTCTGGACTGCCGGCGCGTCCTCATGGTTGGCCACCTGCTCGAGTACCACCCCGGCGTGCAACGGCTCAAGCAGCTCGTGGATTCGCGCGAGCTGGGCGAACGGATCTTCTACATCTACGGCAACCGGCTCAATCTGGGCAAGCTGCGCGCGGACGAGAACGCGCTTTGGAGCCTCGGCGCCCACGACGTGTCGGTCGTGCTGTACCTGGCCGAGGAGGAGCCGTGGGAGGCGGTGGCGCACGGCGAGTCCTACGTGCAGGACGGCGTTGAGGATGTCGTCTTTTGCTTCCTGCGCTTTCCCTCGGGACTCTCGGCCCACCTGCACCTGTCTTGGCTCGATCCCCACAAGGAGCGCCGCTTTACGGTGGTCGGCTCGCGCCGGATGGCCACCTTCGACGACCAGGCGCTCGAGGGAAAACTGAAGATCTATGACAAGGGCTTCGACCAGAGCGCCTCGAGCTACGGCGAGTACATCACCCGCTCGGGCGACATCTTTTCGCCCCAGATCCCGAACGTGGAGCCCTTGCGGATCGAGTGCGAGCACTTCGTCGAATGCGTCCGAACCGGAGCCCGCCCGCGCTCCGACGGAGCGAGCGGCCTACGCGTGGTCCGGGTGCTCGAGGAGCTTCAGCGCTCGCTGGACGCCTCGCCGCGCGTGGCCCGCATCACGTCCACGAGCTAGATAGGAGTCGCGATGGAGACCTGGGACGTCCGTTCACTTGAGATCGAGCCTCACCGTCCTCAGGTGCTGCGCTCCGACGCCGAGACCCGCGCGATCGCGATCAGCCTGCCCGCCGGCGAGGAGCTCCAGGAGCACCAGGTCCACGAGCGCACGTATCTGATCGTGGCTGACGGCGCGATCGAGATCGCGCAGGATGGCCGCACCGTGTCCGGTGGCGCCGGCCTGCTCTCCCATTTCGAGCCGAACGAGCGGCGCACGATCCGGGCGACAAGCGACGCCCGGCTGCTGCTGGTGCTGGCACCCTGGCCCGGCGAGGGCCACCCGTCGCGGCCGCGCTAGCGCGTCGACGCCGCCGGCGGCGCATGCCCGCGTTATCGGCTCCGGAGTCCCCGGCTCGACGGCTCGCCTGTAAAACGTGGCAAACCTGTTCCCTTGGCTCGCCCTTCGGCGACATAAGCATGCTCTCGGTGCTTATGTCGCCGACATCATCGTCCCGCGGGGACTTTGCTGGGATTTCCAGGGCGGGCCACCCCGCCGATTAGTCCGACGACAGCGACGCCGCGCCGATTAGGCCGCCGCGGATGCGGCGTCGCCCGACGCGGCCATCCGCGCGCCGGCCTGCGTCCAGATGACCTGATCGCGGCCCGGGCCGACCCCGACCAGCGCGATCGGCACCCCGACGAAGTCGGAGATGAACTGCAGATACTCCCGCGCCGTCGCCGGCAGGTCGGACTCCTCGCGGCAATCCGTCAGGTCCTCAGTCCAGCCGGGGAGCGTGATGTATTCGCCGGTGGCGTGGTGGAGGACGGTCTGGTGATACGGGAAGTAGTCGAACTCGGAGTCCTCGGGCCCGCGGTAGCGCGTGCAGACGCACAGCTGCTCGATCCCGGAAAGGACGTCCAGCTTCGTCACGGCCAGCGCGGTCAGCGAGTTGATGCGGGCGGCATAGCGCAGCGCCACTAGGTCGAGCCAGCCGACGCGTCTCGCCCGCCCCGTGGTCGTCCCGAACTCGCCGCCGCGCTCCCGGATCTCCTCCGCCAGGTCGCCCTCCAGCTCGGTCGGGAACGGGCCGGCCCCCACGCGCGTCCCGTACGCCTTGATCACGCCCCAGATCTCGTCGATGTCCTTGGGGCCGACGCCGGCGCCGACGCACGCCGCGCCCGCCACCGGGTTGGACGAGGTGACGAACGGATAGGTGCCGTGGTCGATGTCGAGTAGCGCGCCCTGCGCGCCCTCGAACACGACGGTCTGCCCGGCGTCCAGGCACTCGTGGACGAGCCGGACGGTGTCGGCGATGTAGGGCTCCAGCCGATGACCGTAGGTCAGGTACTCCTCGGTGAGGGTCTGCAGATCGAGCTGCGGGTCCTTCTGGAACGGGCGCAAGGACAGCCGCTTGGGGTCCAGCGCGGCCACGATCTTCTTCTTCAGGATCTTCTCGTCGAGCAGGTCCTGCACGCGGATACCCAGTCGAGCGGCCTTGTCGGCGTAGCACGGACCGATGCCCCGCCTGGTCGTCCCGATCTGCAGCTTGCCGAGCTTCGCCTCGCCCGCCTGGTCGAGGAGCATGTGGTAGGGCATGATCAGGTGGGCGTTGGCCGATATCCGTAGCGATTCCGTGTCCACGTGGCGCCGGCGCAGCTCCTCGAGCTCGTCGGTCAGCACCCGTGGGTCGATCACCACTCCGTTTCCGATCACGCACAGGGTGTCCTTGTGCAGGATCCCCGACGGGATCAGATGCAGCTTGTACGTCTGACCGTCGTTGATGATGGTGTGGCCGGCGTTGTTGCCGCCCTGGAAGCGCACCACGGCATCGGCCCGCTCGGCGAGCAGATCGGTGACCTTTCCCTTGCCCTCATCGCCCCACTGGGCGCCGACCAATACGATTCCAGGCATCGCCGAAGGAGTGTACGCACGGGATGGGCGTAGTCGCGGAAGGCAGAGCGAGGCGAGCGCTGCGCGGACCCGGCGCCTCCGGACGCCGACGCCCGGCCCGTCGCCGCTACCGCCTCGCCCCGGGCCTCGGACCCTGACGCTTCAGGGCGGCAGTTAGGCTCCTCGCCGGCGCACGCGCTTTGTGCCCTATCTCGCTTTCAGGCTTGCCCCGCCGGGTACCGAAACGATAGGAACGGATCCCGTGTCACGCCCAACGCTTCCTCCCGGTCCACGCTTGCCCAGTCCGTTGCAGAGCACGGGGTTCTGGACGCGGCCACTGGCCTTCCTCGAGCGCTGCCGCGCCCGCTATGGGCGGCGTTTCACGCTCCGGCTTCTGGGCTCGCCACCGTTCGTGATCCTGTCGGATCCGGACGACATCAAGGAGGTGTTCACCGCGCCACCAGACGTCCTGCACCCCGGTGAGGGCGCTCGCGTCCTGGCGCCTGTGGTCGGGCAGAACTCCGTGATCCTGCTCGACGAGGGCGCGCACATGGAGCAGCGCAAGCTCATGCTGCCGGCGTTCCACGGCGATCGCGTCGAGCGGCTGAACGACCTCGTGGCGAGCGTGGCCGAGCGCGAGGTGGCGCGCTGGCCGGAGCAGACCGCGGTCGAGCTCCATCCTCGAACGCCTATCTCGTGCACCACGATCCGAGCATCTATCCCGATCCCTATGCGTTCAGACCCGACTGCTTCCTCGGCCGACAGCCCGGGACGTATACGTGGATCCCGTTCGGCGGCGGCCGGCGCCGCTGCCTCGGCGCGAGCTTCGCGATGCTCGAGATGAAACTAGTGCTCCGCGCGGTGCTGCGGGCGCGCAATCTGCGAACCGTCGCCGGCGGATTCGAGCCGCCGCGCCGGCGAAACATCACGATCACACCGGGAAGGGGCGGCGTCGCGTTGCTCCCGCGGCGCGCCTCGGCTCCGGCTCCGACGGTTCCGCCTGTCGGCTCGCCCGTGCCCGACGCGGTCTAGCGCCCGTGCCCGACGCGCTCCAGCGCACCTGCCCGACGCGCTCCAGCGCCCGGCGCGCCCGGCACTAAACCGTGCGCCCCACCAACTCGATCCGGTTCCCCCAAGGATCGGCGGTGTAGAACCGACGCGTGCCCGGGATCGCGTCATCCCATTGCACCGGGCAGCCGGCCTCCACGAGCCGTGCTGCCAGCCGGTCGAGGTCGGCGTCCGCGACCGCAAGCGCCGGGTGTGCCTTGGTCGCCGGCGCGAAGCGCTCGGCGATGCCGACGTGGAGCTGATGGGCGCCGCAGGCAAACCACGCACCGCCCCGGGCGCGCAGCTCAGCCGGCTTGGTCAGCTCGGGCAGGCCGAGGAAGTACCCGTAGAACCGCCTCGCCTCCGCCTCGCTGCCGGGCGGCGTGGCCACCTGCACGTGGTCGATACCGAGCATCGCCACCGGTTCGGTATGCCCGCACGCGTCGTTCGAGACCTTGGCGGCTCCCACGCGCGACATCATCGCACGGCCTCAACCCTGAGCGGCTCGGCGAGCGGGGCGCACAGCTTCGTCGGCTCGTCCGAGCGCCTGAGGGTCCGGCGCAGCCGAACGAATGCGATCGCGCCCAGGATGGCCGGGATTCCGAGCTGGAACGTCCGGTACGCGACGACTGCGGCGGCCGTCTGCGAAAGCGGGGCGCCGTAAAGGACCATCGCGCCGATCAGCCCGCCGTCGGTACCGCCGATGCCGCCGGGCAGGGGTATCAGCCCTCCGAGTTGGCCGATCGTGTAGCCGAACAGCAGTGGCCCCAACGGTGGGGTCGGTCCGAACGCGGCGAACGCCGCCGCGAACGCCCCGATGTCGAACGCGAGATAGCCGATCGCGCCGACGACGACCCTGATGTGCCGCGGGCTCAGCAGCGCGCCGGTGTCCCGGATCCCGTCGGCCAGCGACACCAACGCCGCGTTCAGAGCGCGCGCGGGCCGCGACCGAGCGTGTCGGGGACGGATTCGCTCAACCACGAGCGGCAGCAATACGGCGAACACCATCGATCCGATCGCGAGCACCGTGAACACCACCGTCGGCACGGGCGGGGCACGGCCGGGGAGGACGTGGAACGCCAGCAACAGTCCGATCACCGCGGCGCACAGAAAGTTCGGCGCGCTCGTGATCACGAAGAACGCGACGCTCCGCCGGGCGATGTACTCGGTGGACATACCGCCGCGCCGGAGCGCCCAGGCACCGAGCGCCAGTCCGCCCGCTCCGCCGGTTGGCAGCAGCACGTTCGTCGCCTGCTCGGCCATCCCCAGCCGGTAGCTGAACCCCCACCCGAGCCGCGGGCAGAAGACGTCGCGAAAGGCCAGGATGTTCGACAGGCACGAGCAGAGCTTCAGCAGGCCGGCCAGGGCGATGAACGCGACGTCGGCCTGGGCGAATCGGTGGCGGAGCGTTCCCAGCCCGGGCAGCGCGCTGATCGCCACGGCGACCACGGCGGCGAGCACCGCCAACTCCAGCAGGCGACGGACGATGTGCCGCGGGCTCAGCTCATCGGGCATGTCGCCCGAGGCGTCCGCTGCCGGCTTCGCTCGCTTGCGCTCAGAGGTCATTTTGCGGTCGGTACCCGAGCCGAAGCGCACCGACCGGGGCCGTGTGCGCGTCCGGACCCATGAAGTCTGGCAATGGCGCTCGCTTCTGACCGTGCCCGACACCGACCCCAAGACCGAGGAGCTCAAGCTGACGCAGCTCGAGCGTGAGCGAGCCGACAGCGCGCCCGATGAGGACGAGGCCGTCCAGCACGAGCGGCGGGCGGAAAAGGCGCGCTACCTGGCCGAGAAGCTCGAGAAACGAGCCGAGTCAGAGCGCCGGCCGGACGGCTGACCCGTCAGGCGGGGCTGAATTCGGTCCGCCGGTCGTGCCCGGGCAGAAGGAGCTGATCGCACATCTCGGTCAGCCGCGACACCGTTCGCTCTGTGATCTGCTCGCATAGCGCCTCGCGCTCGAGGAGGTTGGTGGTAATCACCATCGAGCGCTCGTCCTCGTAGCGCGCGTTGACAATTGAATACAGCTCCTCGAGCACCCAGTCGGTCGTGCGTTCGGCGCCGACATCATCGATGTGCAGCAGGTCGACCGCGGTCAGGCGATCGAGGAGGTCCATGTGGGAGCGGTCTGGCCGATGTGTCTCGCGGATCTCGTTGAGCAGACGTGGCAGCGAATAGATCGCCACCGAGCGTCCGGCCTCGAGCGCTGCCTTGGAGACAAGCATGGCTAGGGTGGTTTTGCCGGTCCCGACCGGCCCCATGAACCACAGCCCACGCCCCGCACTCAAGTGCTCGTCGATGTTCTGAGCGAACCGCCGCGTGGCCGCCACAACCGGCGGTTCCATATCCGTGACCGGATAGCGGTCGAACGCCGCGTCGCGGTAGCGGCGCGGGATGACCGCCGACAGGCTGCGCGCCTTGCGCTGAGCGATGATCTGCCGCCGGCAGCGGCAGTCGTAGGCCGTGTTGGTCTCCTCGTCGTACACCAACCCACTTCCATCGCACGCATCGAACGGGCAGCGGCTGAGGTCCCTGACCTCGCCCGGCGCCACCGCTGTGCGGGCGACGGCGACGGCGGGAATCCGGGCCCCGCTCTCGGCCCAACTCATGCCGCGAACCGCTCGCCGGCGTAGTTCATGAACTTCGGATACTCCTTCTGGAAGGTGAGCACGACGTCGCCCACCGGCCCGTTTCGGTGCTTGGCGATGATGATGTCCGCCTCGCCCGGCCGCTCGGACTCCTTGTCGTAGTACTCCTCCCGGTAGATGAACATGACCAGGTCGGCGTCCTGCTCGATCTGGCCGGATTCGCGAAGATCGGAGAGGATCGGGCGCTTCTCGCCACCACGCTGCTCGACCGCTCGGCTGAGCTGCGACAGCGCGATCACCGGGACGTTCAGCTCCCGGGCGAGCCCCTTCAAACCGCGGGAGATCTGTCCCACCTGCTCGACGCGGCTCTCCACCCGGCCCTCGTGACGCATCAGCTGGAGGTAGTCGATGATGATCAGCGCCAGACCGTCCTCAAGCTGATGGTGCAGGCGCCGGGCCTTGGCGCGGACCTCGAGCACGCCGGTGTCGCTCGAGTCGTCGATCCACAGCGGAGCATCGGATAGGCGCTGGCAGGCGGCGAGGATCTTCGGCCACCGGTTCTCGGCCACGCGGCCTTTGCGCAGCTCCTCGCCGCGGATACGCGCCTGCGAGGCGACGAAGCGCTGAGCGAGCTCGGATTCGGACATCTCGAGCGAGAACAGCGCGACCGGACTCGGCTTGTGCGTCGGGTGACCCACCCCGAGCACTGCGTTCTCGGCGATGTTGGCGACGAGCGCGGACTTGCCCATCGAGGGGCGTGCCGCGACCACGATCAGGTTGCCCGCCTGAAAGCCGCCCGTCAGCTCGTCGAGGTCCTTGAAGCCCGACGGCGTTCCCGTCAGCGGGGTCTTGAGCGTCGAGAGCCGGTGGAGCTTGTCCGTCTCCTGATCGAGCACCTCGGCGATCGGCCGGAACTTCTTCTGTCGGTCGTCATGGGCCACCTCGAGCACGGAGCGCTCGGCGCGCTCAACCAGGTCACGCGGTGGCGCCTCCCGTGCCATTACGCTCGCTTGGATTTCGTACGACGTCGTCAAGAGCGCGCGTAGCTGCGCGTTATCGCGCACGATCTGGCCGTACTCCCGGGCGTGCCCGGCGGCCGGCACCCAGCCCGCGAGCTCATCGATCGCGGCCGGACCGCCGATCTCGTCGAGCTTGCCGTGCTGGCGGAGCGTCTCCGCCACCGTCAGATGGTCGATCTTCCGGTCGCCCTCGTACAACTCCATCATCGCCGCGAACACCGCGCCGTGCTGCTCACGGTAGAAGTGGTCGGGCCGCAAGTGCTGCTCCACGAGCAGCGCGTGGAGGTGGCGCTCGTCGAGCAGCACCGCCCCGAGGACCGATTTCTCGGCCTCGAGATTGTGCGGAGGGACGGCGATGTTTTGGACGGCGCTCATGGCGATCCGAGTCTAAGTTCGGGGCAGGCGCGAACACCGACAGCCACCCCGCAAGCAGCGACAGTTCCGTGAACTGGGCGTTATCGACGTGTCGCCGCACGGCAGCCGCCACCGCGCAGGAAGGCACCAGTCGACATCGCCGCCGGCCACCTCTGGCCGGCCCGGGCGACAGCAGCTAGTGTGCCGTTTGGTTGATTCGTTGGCGGTACCTGGCGATCGATTCGAGGATCCGTTCGGCGGGCTTGGTCCACACGTACGGCCGCGGGTTCTCGTTCCAGGTCTCGATCCACGCTCGGATGTCGGCGTTGAGCGCCCGGACCGACTGGTAGGCACTGCGGCGCAGGCGCTTGTTGGTCAGCTCCGCGAACCACCGCTCGACGAGGTTCAGCCACGAGCTCGAGGTGGGCGTGAAGTGCAGGTGAAAGCGCGGGTGGGCGGCCAGCCAGCGGCGGATCTTTGGGGTCTTGTGGGTAGAGCTGTTGTCGAGGACGAGGTGGATGTCGAGGTGCTTGGGGACCTGCTGATCGATCGTCACAAGGAACTTGTGGAACTCGATCGCGCGGTGGCGGTTGTGCACTCGGCCGATCACTTTTCCGGTCGCGAGATCCAGCGCTGCGTACAGGCTGGAGGTGCCGTTGCGCTTGTAGTCGTGGGTCGCGCGCTGCGGGGTGCCGGGCAGCATCGGCAGGATCGGCCGGGTGCGATCCAACGCCTGAATCTGCGACTTTTCGTCCACGCACAACACGACCGCGCGCTCGGGCGGGTTCAGGTACAGGCCACAGATGTCGTAGACCTTCTCGACGAACTGCGGGTCGGTGGAGAGCTTGAACTTC
>DASPPG010000097.1:0-46378 GCA_035625625.1 Solirubrobacteraceae bacterium | reverse complement strand
GGATCCGCTCGCGCATCTCGGCCGCCGCCTTCTCGGTGAAGGTGATCGTGAGGATCGCTCCGACCTCGATTCCGTCCTCGAGCACCGAACGGACGAACCGCTCGACCAGCACCGAGGTCTTGCCGCTGCCGGCGCCGGCGTCGAGCAACAGGTCGCCCTCCCGGCGCTCGATCGCCACCAGCTGCTCGTCGGTGAATGCGCGCTGGGCCGTGTCGGGCTCCGAGAGGTCAAGCACGGCAGATCCCGGGGAAGCTGCAGCCGTCGCGCGAGCACGTCGCCGGGCACGGCTCGAGCTCACCGGCTCGGAGCCGCGCCGCAAGAGCCAGCGCGCGGGTCCGTGCTTCGTTGAGCATCTCGTCGAGCTCGGCTTGGTCGCGGGCGTCGTTGGCGACCAGACCCTCGCCGGGCGCGGCGCCCTCCAGATACACCCCGCGCGCGCGCAGGTCGCCCCCGCCGAGGGGCTGGTAGAAGCCGCCTACCGGCTCGAGGCCCAGGAGCTGCCGGACCGCGAGCATGTACAGCGCCACCTGGAGCTGGCGGTCGGTTGCCCACCGCGCGCCCTGGTGCTCGGGGCGGGCCGAGCCGCTCTTATAGTCGCGGACGATCGCCCGGGCGGGTGGGCTCGAAGCCTCGGCGTCCACGCGGTCGATGATCCCGCGCAACCGTACGTCCTCGCCCAGCTCGAGTGGCGGTAGCGAGCCGTCCTCCTCACCCTCCTCCGAGAAGCCGAACCGCCACTCGAGGCCGTACGTCGGCCACGACCAGCTGACGCGCGCCTCGTACATCAGGTACCGGCGCAGGTCCGCCGCCACCGAGCGCGCCCATCCCGCCCGCACCGCGTCGCCGCGACCGATGGCGATGCCGTGCGACTTCTCGCCCAGCACCGCGTCGAGCAACTCGAGCGCGCGCGGCAGCGAATCCTCGGTGACCGGTCCGCCGAGGCGTCGGAGCACCTGCTCGAGCACGCTGTGCATGTAGCTACCGCGGGCCAGGGCGTCCGGGTCGGGCTCGAGCTGGTCGGGCTGGAGCTCGCGCTCGACCAGCCACTTGACCGGGCAGTCGGCGTACGTCTCGAGCGCGCCGGCGGACAGGATCCGGCTGTGGCGGACGTGCTCGAGTGCGGCCGCGCCCAACGTCTCGATCGGTGACGGCACCTCGCCGGCTCGCGGAGCCGAGGCAGCGGCGCGGGCCCGCGCGAGCTCGCGCTCGGTGGGCGCGGCGGCGGCGTCCCACACCACGTCCGCCAGCATCCGCCGCCGCCGGCGCTCCGGCCAGTCCGCGACGAGCAGCTCGGCCACGTCCGCCAGGAACGGCGAGGGCAGCGCCAGGTTGCCCTCCTCGTCGGAGCTGCGGTAGCCGAGGATCACCCGCTCGGTGGCGCGGGAGACGCTCGTGTAGAAGAGGTAGCGCTCGCGCGCGAGCGCGTCCTCGCGCAGGCGCAGCCGAAGTCCGCTGCACGCGGCCAGCTCTCGGCGGAGTTCGTCGGACAGGAACGGCTCGGGCACCGCGGCGAGGGGGAACTCGCTCTCCTGAAGGCCGCATACGACGACGGCACGAAACCGCCGGGCCCGGATCGAGAGGGGATCGGCGAGCAACACCGCGCCGGTTGGGGCCGTGGGCGGCGCGGACATCTCGAGCGTCTCGAGCAGTTCGATCAGCTCGGCGCCCGACGTGCGTTCGGCGAGCTCGGCGAGCTCGGCGAGGGCGCTGGTGAGAGCTCCGACGGCGCGGGCGTCAAGCTCCTCGTCCGGGTCGAGCAGCGCCGCCTGTCCGCGGTGCCGGGCGGCCAGCAGCCGCTGGGCGTGTCGAATCAGCTCCGCGCCGGGGTCGGGCGTCGTCCGCAGGGCATCGATCTCGTCCAGCTCGAGTCCTCTCGGCGCACGTGCTCGGGCCTGAGCGAGCGAGCGCAGCCCCTCCTTGCGTACGACGGCCTCGAGCCGGTCGACGACATCGGCGGACTCCAGCAGTCCGGGCGCCCGCAGGTACGCGATCAGGTCATCCGCTCCGGCGCGGGCGGGCTCGAGCAGGGCGCACCGCGCCAGCGCGAGCAGGGCGCGGCCGAGCGCGGTGCGCGCCGCCGACGTCCGCCGGTGAGCCGCAACCGGGATCCCGTAACGCGCGAAGACATGCTCGACCAGCGCGGCGCTCCGCTCCGGGGTGCGGTAGACCACCGCGATCTCCGCGGCCGGGACGCCATCGCGCAGCAGCTCGAGCACCTCGGCGGCCGCCAGCTCGGCCTCGGCCAGCTCGCCGCCGGCTTCGAGCAGCCCGATCGCTCGGCCCGGGTCGATCCGCGCTTGGGCCGGCTCGAACAGGCGGCGCTCCAGATGGTGCAGCGCGTCCCTCGCCGCCGGCTCGTAATGCTCGCCGAGCGCGGGCAGCTCGGTGACCCGGTCAGCGAGCGGCCGGAGCTCTTCGACCACCTCGGCGCGCGCCACCAGGGCCGCGCGGCCGGCCTCGTAGGTGAGCGACACCGTCACGTCGACCCCCACCATTCGCGCCAGCGTCTCGATCGCGTCGCGCTCGAGCGGGTGCAGGTCGTCGAACCCGTAGAAGAAGACCGGATCGGGGCCCCACCGGGCCGGCGCGGCGCGTAGCGCGTCGAGCGCCCGCCACGCGAACAGCTCGGAGTCGACTCGGTCGAGCTGGTCGAGGCGCGCCGCGTACGCCCGGTAGATCGCGGCCACGTCGCGGGCGTACGCGCTCCGGCGGGGATCCTGCTCGGCCCAGGCGCGCATCGCCGCGGCGAACCGCTGCGGGGTCACCAGCGAGCGCTCGAGCTCGGCGATCAGCTCGCCGGCGGCCTTCGGGAAGCCGGCCGTGCCGGCCGCCTCGCGGAGCGCGTCGAACTCGACGCCGGCCAGCGCGCCCTCGAGCACCCTCTCGCGCTGCAGCGCGGTGAGGCGCCGGGCGGCGTACCCCGTCCGGCCGGCGATCTCCCCCGCCAGCCCCGAGAAGGTGAGAACCGATCCGAGCAAGGTCTTCTCGGCCGCTAGCTCACGGGCGTAGTGGCCGGCATCGGCCGCTGTCGGCACGACGAGGATCGCGCCGCGGGCCGAGGCGGCGGCGAACGCGCCCAGCACCTCCCCGGCCTTGGCCGAGTTGGCGGGTCCGAGGACGAGCGTCAACGGCATGAGCTCCATAGTGCCGCGCGCCGAGGACGGGTCCGGCGACATCGTGGCGCAGTCGATTGGGTACCCGCCGGCCTCAATCTTGCGTCCAGCCGTTTCGGCGCCGGTTCACGCACGTGCCTCGGGCGCTCGATGAACAGCCCTAAGCACGGAAGCAAGTTGGCCGATGCGGGTGCCGGGTAATAGCTGGAGATCAAGGAGATCTCTGGACCGCGCCCCGAGCCGACACGATCAGGAGGGACCGGATGAAAGGGCCCTGGAAGGCGCTCGCCTTCCTAGCCGCCGTCGCGGGCACGGCGCTTGTTCTGTCAACGTCCGCATTCGCACTCGGTGGCGGTTCGACCCCGACCCCGGCAAAGTGGAAGCTGAGGCTCGGGTCGGCGAGCTGGTCGGGCAAGCTGACCGGGCTGTATCCCGGCCTCGCGGACGACGCCGAGATCTTCCCGTTCACGATCGTCAACAAGGGCCACTCGGTCCAGCGCCTGACCTCGGTCACTGTGTCGATCTCGGCCCATGCCGGTGGCGACGCCGAGACGGCCGCCGGCGCCGATATTCGCGGCTGCCGCGCGAGCTGGTTCACCGTCTCGGTCGACCCCCGCGATCGGTCGCTTCCGGTGAACGTCGCCTCCGGCGCGTCGTATACGGGCAAGATCGAGCTTGCGATGCGGAACAGCGGCACCGACCAGGACGCCTGCAAGGCGGCGTCTCCGGAGTTCACGCTCACCGGGGAATAGGCCTCGCGACCGCCGCTAGGCCAAGGTCAGACTCGGCCCCGTGAAGCTCACCGAACCCGCCGTGCCGTTCGCGCCGGCGCCACCGCCCGCGCTGCCGCCGCCGTTGCTCGCCGAGCTGACGGTCACGGTGTAGTTGCTCGAGCCGCTCTGAGTTCCACCGGTGTAGGCGGAGCCGCCACCCCCGCCGGCGGCGTAGTTGTTGGAGCCGCTCTTGGCGGCGCCGCCGGCACCGCCGGAGGCCTCGCCACCGCCACCACCGCCGGCAGCGTCCGTGGCGCCCGCGCCGCCGGCTCCACCCGGCCCGCAGGCGCCGGCGCTGCACGTTCCACCGGTGCCGCCGGCGGCGGACGATCCGGTTCCGCCGGCGCCGCCGGTGTTCGTGATCGCGAACGGGAAGCCTCCGGCGGTCAGCGTGCTGCCGCCTGCCCCGCCGGTGGCGGAGGACACGGTGGCCCCGCTCGTGCCGGTGTTGGACCCCGGATTGCTGGTTGGCCCGCCGCCTCCCGCGCCGCCCGTGGCGGTGGTGCTGCCGGCGCCGCCGCCACCGCCGCCTCCGACCGTGACGACCGTATTCGCGGGCGCGCCGGACAGGTACAGGCAGCTCGCGCCGCCCCCACCACCGCCGCCGGCGCCGCCGGTCGCGCCGGTGCCGCCACTGCCGCCGAGCGCACAGCCCGTGCCGCCGCTGCCGGCGGCCCCGCCGGTGACACCGGTGGCACCCCCGCCCGCGCCTCCCACCACGACGCTGAACGTCGTGCTCGTGGCGCTGGCGGGGATCGTGATCGTCCCGCTGACCGCCCCGCCGGCACCACCGGAGGCGCCGGTACGTCCGCCGCCGCCGCCCGCGCCCTTCATCGTGAACGTGAACGAGGTCACGCCGGCCGGGACGGTCAGCGTGTAGGTCCCGGCGGTCGTCTTGGTGACGGTCGTCGCGCTCGCGGCCGTGAACGAGGCGCTGGTGACAGTGAGTGTCCCGTCGGTGGCGTTCAGCTCGTAGCCGCCGCCGGCCAGGCTCACCTGGCAGCCCGAGAAGGTGGTCACTCCGGCCGACAGCGAGCTCGTGCATCCGCTGAGGACGGCGCCGTTCGGTCCGGTGCCGCTCTTGATCGTCAAGGTCACGGTCTTGGCGTACCCGGTGGCCACGTTCCCGTAGGTGTCCTTGGCCGTGACGACCGGCTGCGTGGTGAACGGGAAGCCGGCGGTCGCGCCGCTTGGCTGGGTCGTGAACGCGAGCTGGGCGGCGCTGTTCGGTCCCACCGTGAACGATCCCGAAGTCCCGGTGAGGGTGCCCTGCGTCGCGGTCAGCGTCGTGCTCTGCGCGTCATACAGCGTCATCGTCGCGCTGCCGACCCCGGCCGAGAAGGTCACCGACGCCGGATAGCTCGGAGCGGTCCCGCCCGGTGAGCTCGACGGCCCGGTGAAGGCGACCGTCTTCGAGCCGGTGTACGCGGTCGCCGTGTTCCCGTAGGCGTCGAGCGCGGTCAGCGTCTCGGTCAACGCCACGCCGGCTGTCTGCGTCGCCGGCGTGGGCACGCCGAACGAGCTGGCCGAGCCGGGCCCGACCACGATCGCGCTCGACGCCACGCCGGCGAGCCCGTCCGTCGTGTCGCTCACGGTGAGGCCGGTCGTCTGGACGTCCTTGAGCGTGACTGACGCTGTGGCGGAGCCGCCGGTGAAGCTGACGGTGGCGGGATACACCGGCGCGCTGCCGTTCGGAGAGCTCGCCGGTCCGGAGAAGCTGACGCTCTTAGTCCCCGACAGGCTCCCGGTGGTGTTCCCCCAGGCGTCCTGCGCGGTCAGCGTCACGTTGAAGGCGGCGCCCGCCGTCTGGGCGCTTCCCGCGCTCGCTGCGATCTGATGGTTCGCCCCCGGGCCGACCGCGATCGAGCCGGAGGTGCCGGTGACGCTCCCCTGCGTCGCCGTGATCGTCGTCGTCTGCGCGTCATAGAGCGTCACCGACGCGGTTCCCACGCCGCCCGAGAAGCTGACCGAGCCCGGGTACGCCGGCGCGGTCCCGCTCGGCGAGTTCGACGGGCCGGAGAAGCTCAGCGTCTGGGAGCCCGTGTACGCGGTGACCGTGTTGCCCGCCGCATCCTGCGCGGTGACGGTCGCCGAGAACGCCGTGCCGGCGGTGGCGGTGGTCGGCGCGCTCACGCTGAAGCGGGCCAGCGCTCCCGAGTCGACGGTCACCGGTGCGGCGGCGCTCGTCGAGGTCCACGATTGCCAGATCGCGGTGACCGTGTAGCTGTAGCTGCCCTTCGAGAGCCCGGAGTCGGTGCAACTGGTGGCGGTGGTCGCGGTTGCCGCCGAGCTCGGGCAATTTCCGCCCACCGTGCCCCCCGCCCGGGTCACGTAGTAGGTGACGCTGCCGCCGGCCGGTGCCGTCACCAAGGTCCAGGCGAGCGCCACCGTGCCCGCGCCGGCAGTCGCGCTGACGGTCGAGGCCGACAGCGAGCCAACGCTCCCGGCCGCGTCGGCGGAGCCGGCGGCGCCGGTCAGGTAGGCCGAGGCCGGCGCGGCCGCGCACAGGGCCGACAGCAGCCAGACGCCGCAGACGGCGATGAGCCGCCTGCGGCGCCGACCGCTGGCCGTGACCCTAGTTAGGTGCTTAGTCTGCACGTGCCGATCTCGAGCGAGTGATCCGCGCTCACCGCCCGGTCCTCCGTGACCCCGCGGTGAGCCGCGGACGCGTGATTTCGCCTAGGACGCCGTGATCGTTACCGCAGGAGCAGCGCCCTCGCACGCGTTCTGATTGGTGCCGCTGTCCTGCATGGTCAGGTCGATCTTGCCGGTGTACGTTCCACTCGGAGCGAGGTTGGCCGGAAGGCTCGCGTTGCTCGAGTCGACGGTGGCCGTGAACCAGCTGGCCTGGCACCCGGTGATGTCGGTGCCCGACGACGTTTCGGCATCGCCGTTGCTCTCCGCCGGGAGCGAAGCCGTGATGCTCGTCACGGCCTGATGGCCGTGCCCGTTATTGGTCACGGTGAAGTTGAGGTATTCGGTGTCGCTCGTGGCCCCGGGGTAGAGCGCCGCGAGGCTGCCCGACCAGGTCGGCGTGCCCGTCGTGACGGCCCAGGTGCTCGACGATCCGACGGTGCCCGCTCCGTTGACGGAGCTCGACCCGCCGGTGAAATATGCGTACGCGCCGCCGGCGGCGGCCAGCAAACCGAGTAGGCCGATCACGGCGACGCGCTTCTTGAGCAGCTTGCGGAACATGAGACGTCCTTTGGTTCGAGGGGGAAGCGTCGCGCTGACGGGCGGGCTTCCTGCCCCGTTCCTTGAGACGTCTTGCTGTGGTGTCCCCGGTCCGCTCCGTCCTGTCAGTGTCCTTACATTCCTTCCATCGGCGGGGATTGAGCGCGGGTGTAGCGGCTGGACGGATGTTCGATGCAGATCCGCCCTTCCTAGGGTCACGAACCGAGGCAAACCTCGCTCGGTTTCACCACATCTCCTCCGCCTCTCTCCGCCGAACGGTGGGACCGAACCCCCTTCGGTCGGCTTCCCCCGCCAGAAAGCGGATGCTTGCGCCGGCTACGCAGCTTCAGGCTGCTCGGCGGCCTCGGCCGGCGCGTCGGCTCGAGCCTCCGCTTCCTCGCTATCGGGCGGCTTGGCCCCCTCGCGCGCCCACGGCTCGTCGAACTCGACGCGCCACTTGCCGTCCTCGGTCTGTTGCAGGGCGAGCCGCGCCCGGAAGCTCTTCCCGGACCGGCCCTTGAACCCCGTCACAGCCTTCTCCGTGCGTCCGGTCTTGATCAGCTCCCGAGCCACCGACACGGGCAGCTGTTTGCCCGCCTTCGACTTCCAGATCACGAAGCCACAGCCGGGATCGTCCCGCGACCAGCATGAGTAGCCCTTGCGGTTCTCGACGATGTCGCGGCCGCATACCGGGCATGGCCCGAGGTTGGCCCGCGGGATCCGGACATCCTTCAGGTTCCGGTCGAGCTCGCCGACCGTGTCCTCGGTGAACTTGACGATGTCGCCCATGAACGCCTCCCGGGAGTCGGCGCCGGTCTCGATGAGCGCCAATCGCCGCTCCCAGTCGCCGGTGAGGCCCGGCGAGGTCAGAACGTGCTCTCCGAGCAGCCGGATGACGTTGAGACCCTTCTCGGTCACCACCAGCGACCGACCGTCGCGCTCCACGTAACCGACCTGGATAAGGCGCTCGATGATCGCCGCGCGAGTGGCGGGCGTGCCGATGCCGGACTCCTTCATCGCCTCGCGGAGCTCCTCGTCGTCGACGAGCTTGCCGGCGGTCTCCATCGCCCCCAGCAGCGAGTTGTCGTTGTAGCGGGCGGGCGGCTTGGTCTCCTTCTGCTCATCCGAGACCTCGCGGACATCAGCCTTCTCGCCCCGGACCAGCTTCGGCAGCTGCTGCTCGCGGCCCTCGTCGTCGTCCGACTGCTCGGCGTCGGGCAGTTCCCCGTACACCGCCCGCCAGCCGGCCACGAGCAGCACCTTGCCGCGGGTCCGGAACACGTGGTCGGCGACCGTCGTCTCGACCCGCGTATTCTCGAACACGGCGTCGGGGTGGAAGATGGCCAGGAAGCGGCGCACGACCAGGTCGTAGATCTTCCGGTCGTCGTCGCTCATCTTGTCGACCGGGTGGCGCTCGGCGCGGGTCGGGATGATCGCGTGGTGGTCGGAGACCTTGGCGTCGTTGACCACCCGTCCCAGCGGAAGCTTCTCGAGGCCGAGAACGTACTCCGAGGCCTTGGCGTACTCCCCCTGTGACCCGACCAGCCGAGCGATCGGCTTGATCTCGGAGATCATGTCGCTGGTCAGGAAGCGAGAGTTGGTCCGTGGATAGGTGAGCGCCTTGTGCTCTTCGTACAGCCGCTGGGCGGCGGCCAGCGTGCGGCGGGCGGTGAAGCCGTAGCGACGGTTGGCGTGGCGCTGCAAAGAGGTCAGGTCGTATAGGAGCTCGGGGCGCTCCTTGCGCTCGGTCTTCTCGAGCTTGGTGATCTCGCCGATCTGGCCACGAACAGCGTCGACCACCGCCTGCGCCGCCGCGGCGGTCTTGACCCGGGGGTTCGCGCCATCGTGGTAGCGGCCCTCGTACACCCGGGGCTTGTCCTCCACCGGGTCGAATACTGCGTCGACGACCCAGTAGGGCTCGGGCACGAAGTCGCGGATCTCCTGCTCGCGACGCGCGAGGATGGCCAGCGTCGGCGTCTGGACCCGGCCCAGAGAGACCGCGCCGTCAAACGACGAACGCAGGCGGATCGTGGCCGCCCGGGTGGCGTTCATCCCGACGATCCAGTCGGCCTCCGAGCGCGAGCGGGCGGCCGCTTCGAGCGAGGCCAGCTCGCTGCCGGGTCGCAGCGTCTCGAAGGCCTGGCGGATCGCCTCGATCGTCATCGAGTTCAGCCACAGCCGCATGACCGACTTCTTCGCCGCCGCCTTCTCGTACAGGTAGGCGAAGATCAGCTCCCCTTCACGGCCGGCGTCACACGCGTTGACGACGAGCTCGACCTCGTCGCGGTCGAGCTGTCGCTTGACCACGGTCATCTGCTTCTTGGAGCGCTCGTCGCGGACCACGAGCTTGAAGCGGTCCGGCACGATCGGCAGGTCGGCCATCCGCCACTTCTTGAAGCGATCGTCGTACTCGTCGGGATCGGCGAGCTGGACCAGGTGGCCGACCGCCCAGGTCACGATGTGCTCCGGTCCCTCGAGGTATCCCTCGTGCTTCGTGAACGGACCCGGGAGCACGCGCGTGAGGTCGCGACCGACGGACGGCTTCTCGGCGATGACCAATGTTGAGGGCATGAGTCCGCGAGGGTAGCGCCCGCGTCAAATGGAAACATCCGGCGATCACCGCCGAGGACTCCGTGCTTTTCTGATGGCGATGTTGCCGAGGATCGGCTCGCTCCTGCTCGCCGCGGCGGTCGCCTTCGTGGTCTTGGTTCCCGCCCAGGAGGCGAGGCCCGCCACCGTTGCCCCCGCCCCCGCGAGCGTGCTCAGGGTCGGCGGTACTGCCACCCGCCGGGCGATTCCCCCGGGGTTCGTCGGCCTGTCGATCGAGTACTGGGCGATCCCCGACTACGCCGGCTGGGATCCCTCGGCGATCAATCCCGTGTTCGTCCAGCTGATCCGCAACCTGGCCGGCGAGTCCGCGCCCGTGCTCCGGATCGGCGGCGTCACGACCGACAACTCGTGGTGGCCGGCCCCCGGGTTGCGCAAGCCGGCCGGAGTGACCTACACGCTGACTCCGGGTTGGATCGCGGTCACCCGCTCGCTCGCCACGACCCTCGGGGCGCGGCTGATCCTCGGAATCAACCTCGAGGCCGACAGCACGGCCGTCGCCGGCGCGGAGGGAAGGGCGCTCGTGGACGGGATCGGACGGCCACGGATCGAGGCGCTCGAGCCCGGCAACGAACCCGAGCTGTACGGATCGTTCGTCTGGGGGTTCTCCGGCGCGCCGGGACGCCCGCCGGGTTATGACTTCGCCGACTTCGAGCAGGACTTCACGCGGATCGCCCGGGCGCTGCCCGATGTCCCCCTCGCGGGGCCGACCGATGGCGCGCCGAGCTGGTTCGCGAAGCTGGGCACGTTCATCTCAGACCAGCCCCGGGTGACGGTCGCCACCCTGCACCGCTACCCGCTCCAGCAATGCTTCGTCAGTCCGGATGAGCCGAACTACCCGACGGTCGCCAACCTGCTCGCGCCGAGTTCGTCGCGCTCGCTGGCCGACAGCGTCGCGGCGGCGGTGAAGGTGGCCCACGCCCATCACGTGGCGGTCCGGATCGACGAGATGAACACGATCTCCTGCGGGAACGTGCCCGCCGTGGGCGAGTCGTTCGCCTCTGCACTGTGGGCGCTCGACACGCTGTTCGAGATGGCCAGGGTCGGAGTCGACGGCGTCAACATCCACACCTTCCCCGGCGTCGGCACCAACCTCTTCAGCTTCCGGCGAGCGGACGGACAGTGGCGCGGTACGGTGGCGCCCGAGTACTACGGGCTCGACATGTTCGCGCAGGCGGCGCCCACGGGCTCGCGCCTGCTCAGGGCGTCGTTCTCGCGGGGCGCCGGCCCCGGCCTGACGGCATGGGCGACGCGGGCGCCCGATCGCACGATCCGGGTCGTGGTCATCAACGAGGGCTCGCGCGCGCGGGCCATCGCCGTCCACCTGCCGGCAGCCGCGGGCCGGCTGAGCGGGACGCTCGAGCGTTTGCAGGCGCCCGGCGTTGCGGCTCGCAGCGGCGTCACGCTCGCCGGTCAGAGCTTCGGGCCGGCCACGGCGACGGGCCTTCCGGCCGGCCCGCGGAGGGCCTTCGTCGTGGCGCCCGCCCACAGCGCCTACGCGTTCACGGTCCCCGCCGGGAGCGCGGCGATGCTGACCCTGGCGTCGAGCTAGACGAGCTAGACGGGCGCCTTCCGGGGGCAGAGGGGGCGCCTGGACGGGCATCCAATGCCTGGACCTTGCGCGCCACCGCCCCCAGCCCGAGCTCGGCGGCCGTCTTGGCCGCCGCGGCCAGCAACTCGTCCGCGCGTGGATCAGACCCGTGCCCACCGGTGCCCAGAATCGCCCAGGCATAGTCGACCTGCGTCCGCGCCAGGCAACCCGGGGCACGGAGCTCCTCGTTGACCTGGAGTGCACGTTCGAAGTGCTGGGCGGCGAGGTCGGGCCGCCCCATCGTCGCCGCCAGCCTCCCCAGGAAGCTCGCCGCTGACCCGAGGCACGCCGCGGCGAAGCCGATCACCACGTTGACGTCCGCGTAGGGCTCGAGCGCCGCGTACAGAAGCGCCGCCCGCCGCGCGTCGCCCAGCTCGGCGCACACCTCGCTGAGCAGGGTCATCGCGATCATCCAGTCGAGGTCCCTGGGCACATCCTCGAAGTCGTGGACGGCGAGCCGCTCGAACTCCTCCCTTGCCTCGGTCAGCCTGCCGCCGTCGCACAGCAGGTTGGCCAGCGCGGCGCGCCAAGCCGGCCGGTCCGGGTTGTCGGCCACCAGCCGGCGTGCGGCCTGCTCGAGCTCCCCCATTCGCCCCTGGTCGCGGCGAATCGCGAGCACCTGGATCGCGTAGTACTGCGAGGCGGTCACCGCCTCCGCCGGGCCGCCGGCAGCGAGGGCCTCGGCGGCGAGCTGGTCGGCACGGCTAAGCGATCCGGCGAGCAGCGCACGCGTCGCCTCCCACAGGAGCGAGTTCCACTCGAACAGCGGCTGGCGCAGGCGGTCCGCGCCGTCCTTGAACGCCTCCATCTGGGCCTCCACCGCGTCGCGGTCGCCGCGTTCGAGCAGGTCGACGACGAGCCAGGCGTGCGCATGGAGCTGCAGCTCGAGGTTGCCGATCTGACGGGCCAGCGTGAGCATCTCGGTCGAAACCTCGACCCGTTCCTGCAGGTGGGGTGGGTCCCACAAGACCCTCCGCCGCGCCCCGCAGGCGTAGGCGCGAGCCTCGGGGTCGTCGAGCTCGGCCGCGATCTCCACCGCTTCCTGACTCAGCGCCGGCATCCGCTCGCGCTCGGGCGAGTAGTAGATCGCCCCGCTCAGGCAGGCCAGCAGGCGCACGCGCGTCAACGTTCGATCGGGCTGGAGCTCGAGCGCGCGCTCGATCATCGCGATCAGGTCGGTGTCAACGACCCCCGCCGGCTGCACGTACCGCTGGGACGCCCCGATCGCCGCTCGCGCGAGGGCCGCGCCGTCATTCAGCCGCTCGGCCAGCGCGGCGGCCTCGCGGAAGGCGGTGGAAGCCCGCGCCCGCTCCCCGCCCCGCACCCGCGCCTCGCCGAGCGCGAGGAGCAGTTCGCAGCGTCGCTCGGTCGCCTCGGGCTGGAAGCGTCCCTGCACGTCGAGCGCCCGCGCGTAGTGCTCGGCCGCTTCCTCGTGGGCGAGCATCGTGGTCGCCTGCTCGGCCGCTCGTAGGGCGTAGCCGATCGCCTCCTCGGCGTCCTCCTCGTCGGCCACCCCCCGAGTGAAGTGGTGTGCCAGCTCGGGCAGGTAACGCCCTTGCCGGCGCCCCTGCGCCGCCTCGATCGCCTCGCCCACCCGCTTGTGGATCCGCGCCCGGCGCGGAACCGACATCCCCTCATACAGAGTCTCCCGGACCAGCGCGTGGGAGAACACGTACGAGCCCGGGTTCTCGTCCGATTCGATCAGGAGCCCGGCGGCGAGTGCCTCCTCGAGCGCGCTCAGGAAGTCGTCCTCCGCCAGCAGCACAACGCGTTCGAGCAGCGCCGCATCGACGTCGCGGCCGATCGCCGCCGCCACTCGCAGCAGCTCGATCGCCGGCGGCTCGAGCCTGCCCAGCCGCCATGCGATGACCTCCTTGACCCCCTCGGGCAATCCGAAGCTCTGCAGCTCGGACGCGGTGGCGCTGCCCGCGTGGACCCCGGCCTCGAGCAGCTGGCGGAGGATCTCCTCGACGAAGAAGGGATTGCCCTCGGTCTCCTCGTACAGCGCGTGGGCGAACGAGCGCGACGGCGTCTCCCCGGCGCGTAGCCGCACCAGCTCGGCGGTGTCCGGCTCGCTGAGGCCCCCGATCTCCATCTGTGACGCGAGCCGGTCACGGAGCAGCTCGGTCAGCGCGCTGTTGAACGTGTCCCCACGTTCGGTCGAGCGGTAGGCCGCGAGGATCAGGACCCGGGCCGGGCTGGCGGCCCGCGCCAGGTGGCGCAGGAGCAGCAGGGTCGGGCGATCGGCCCACTGGAGGTCGTCGAGCACGAGCAGCACCGGTGCGGAGCGCGATAGCTCGGTCAGCAGCCCCACCACCGCCTCGAACAGGCGATAGCGCTCGGTGTCGGGCTCGTCGAGCGGCGGCGGGGGCAGGTCCGGGGCGCGGCGGCGCAGTTCGGGGATCAGACGGGCCAGCTCGGAGCCGTACTCGCGCGCGGTGGCGCGCAGGTCGCTCAGCGACGCATTCAGCGCCCAGTGACGCAGCGCCTCGAGGATCGGCTGGTATGGGACCACGGTCTCGCGAGGGGAGCGGCCGGCGAGCACGATCGCTCCCTCCTCGTGGACCCTGCGGGCCACGTCCGCGGTCAGCGTCGTCTTGCCGACGCCGGCGTCGCCCGCGAGCAGCACAAGCCGCCCCGAGCGCGCCTCCCGGCAGGCGAGCTCCCACTCCTCCTCCAGCTGGGCGAGCTCGTCGGCGCGGCCGATCGGCGGACTCTGGGCGCGCTGGCGCAGCTCGGCCGGGAGCGGGATGGGGTTCGGGCCTGACTGCCTCGCCGGGTCGCCGTCGGGATGGGCGGGGGACAAATCCTCGCCGGTGCGGCCCCGCGGTCTGAGCAGGTGTTCGTGCACGGCGATCGTCTCCGGCGACGGGCTCGTGCCGAGCTCGTCGCGCAGCAGCGTGCGCAGCACCTCGAACACGCGGAGCGCCTCGGCCACATTGCCGCGGGCGGAGAGCGCCTCCATCAGCAGCACGTAGCCCGACTCCCGGTATGGCTCGGACTCGATCAGCGACCGAGCCGCCCGCTCGGCCGATTGGAGCTGCGTGCCGCCCATGACCAGACCGGCGCGACCGATCACCTCGAGCGCCAGCAGGTGGACGTCCTCGAGCTCCCGCCGGGGGACCTCGAGCCAGATGGCCTGAGCGCCCGGGAGGAGCCCGCGGCTGGCGATGTTCAGCGGCACCTGGGCCAGCGCCCACGCCCGGCGCGCGTCCCCCTGCTGCAGCGCGTCGAACGCCCGGGTCATCTCGGCCGCGGCGGCTTCGACGTCGATCCACACCGGCTCGGGCAGGGTCAGGATCACCTCGTCGCGGCCGGAGAGTGCGCCGGCCCCGAGCGACGAGCGCAGCCGCGAGAGCAACGTGCGCAGGGCCGCGTCCTGAGAGACCGGCGCGTGGTTGGGCCACAGGGCGCCGATCAGCTCGTCCCGGCCGACGTATCGGGCCCGGTTCAGCACCAGGTACGCAAGCAGCATCGGCACCTGCCTGCCCCGCAATCGCCCGGAGAGTTGCACGCCGTCGATCTCCACGGACAACCGTCCACAGAGCTGTATCCGGGTCGTCTCGCTCGCGCGCTCCACCTGCGGCAACGTTTTGGAAACGTATCGACAACGTCAAAACTGCAAGGTTCCGTTCAGTGGACACCGAGGTGACATGCAACGACGGACTCGGCGGGGCGCAGACGGAGGTCTCGGAGAGCAGCGGCGATGACGGCCACAGGACCGCAGTCAACGGAGGGCACAGGCGAATCGCCTACTGCGAGTGTGGGGCGCAACTTGCAGGTGACGACGAACAGGAGCTCTTCTCAGCCGCTCAACGGCACCTCGCTCACCACCATCCCCAGCTCCTGGGGGCGCTGGGGCCCGGGATGGTGAGTCAAATGGCCGAGGACATCGGGGGGCGGTAACGCCTTGGGGCCCCCGGGGGCATTCCTAGGGGCGGGCGGTGCGCAGACCACCGCCCGCCCCCCGCAAAACCCTTAGCGGCAGCCACTAGCCGGCGCAGGCGCCGGTGGAGACAGGAGCGTTTCGGGCCAGCGCCGCCTGCAGTTGTGCGCGTACCAACGCGTTCGGCACCGCGAACCCGCCCTCGCCGCTGGTCGAGCCAGTGATCGCTGCGAACACGGTCGCCACCACCTGACCGCCGGCGTCGATCATCGGGCCGCCGGAGTTGCCGGGCCGCACCCGGCCACGTAGCGCGGTGATGCTGCGCAGCACCGGCCCGTTGCCGTACGCGTCCTCGGTGCTGACGGTCTCGGTCTGGCCGATCCGGCCCGGCTCCTTGTCGAACGGGCCGTCGAGCGGGTAGCCCAGAATGGCCGCGGCGGTGCCGGACTGAGGATTCGCAGCCAACTGCAGCACCGGCTCGTGCAACCCAGTCACCCGCAGCACGGCGATGTCGTCGTGCGGATCGAAGTCGATCACGTCCGCGTCGAGGCCGGGTGGGTTCCCCCCGACCTGCACCGTGGTGTCGTTCTCGCCGGCCACGACGTGGGCGTTGGTGACCACGACCCCGGGCGCGGCCACCCAGCCGCTCCCCTCGATCCCGAGACCGCACGCGGTCCCCAGCACCTTCACCACGCTGGCGCCTGCGGCATCCACAGCCGGCGCGCCCACGATCCCGGGCGGTGGTGGGGACACGTCGGCCTGCGGCCCGCGGACCGAGGGGATCGGGTCGATCGCGGCCAGCGCATGCAGGATCGGCCCCGAGGGCGGCAGTAGCTGGTTGAGCTGCGCGAGGATCGCCGAGCGTTGGATGTCCCGCCGCAGGACCTCGGAGCCCGACGACTGCAGTGCGATCGCGCCCACGATCCACGCGATCCCGAGCGCCACCGAGGCGGTCAACGCGGCGCCCAGCAGCCCGTCCACCGTCCGCAGCCCGGGCAGCCGCAGGAACATCCGCGCGCGGGCCCCCACGCCCTCGAATCCGCTGGCCAGAACCGCGCCGGCGAGAAGCGCCCCGAGCAGCCCGAACAGCGGCGCGTATTGCGAGTGCGAACCGCCGGGCAGGACGAGCGGCGCGAGCCGGGTACCCAGGAACGCGCCCAGCCCGAAGCCGACGAGCGACAGGGCCCCAACGATGAAGCCCTGGGCGTAGCCGTACATCGCGAGCAGCACGGTGAAGGCCACAATCAACCAGTCGACGCCAGTCACGGCTGAGAGGTTACGGCGCGGGTTCCTCCACTGTTACGGCATGCGCCGCACGGCCGAGGTGCTCTGTCTTCTACCGTTCCGTGTTGATGTGGCACGCGTAGTTGTCGTCGAGGGGGCGTCCCGGCGTCGAGTCCGGGGTCGTCGTCGGGTGTGGAGACGCCGTCTCCGCTTGGTGGTGCTGCTGGTCGGGCTGGCTGCGGTCGCGGTGGCGATCGTGCTCGTGCTGCGGCCCGGACCCGGCGCCGCCGAGCGCCAGCTCGCGACCGGATACGTACGCGACTGGGCCGCCGGCGACTACCCGCGCATGTATTCGCTGCTCGATCCCGCGTCGCGGGCGCACCTGAGCGAAGCGAGGTTCGCCGCCGAGTACCGGCGCGACGCCGCCACCGCGACCGTCGTGCGGCTGATCCCGGTCAGGGTGAGCGGCCCGCAGGGCGAGTACATCCCGGTGCGGATGCGGGTGCAGACCCGCCTGTTCGGAACTCTCGAGGAGACGCTCGAGGTGCCCTTTGTCGGCAGCGGCTCGAGCGCCACGGTGCGCTTCTCGGGCACATTGCTGTTCCCCGGCCTGACCGGGCGCGAGCGGCTCGGCCGCCGGATGTCGCTTCCGCCCCGGGCCACCCTGTTCGCCTCCGACGGGACGCCGCTCGCGGAGGGTCCCGACCGCACCTCGCCGATCCCCGCGGTGGCGTCGGAGATCGTGGGCGTGCTCGGACCGATTCCGGCCGGGGAGACGGCCATGTACGGCGCGGAGGGGTATCCCGCAAACGCGCAGGTCGGGCTGGACGGGCTCGAGCGCGTGTTCCAGACCCAACTCGCCGGAAAGCCGGGCGGCGTGCTGCTGGCAGGCCGGCGCGTGCTCGCCCGCGCGGCGCCTGTGCCCGGGCAGAACGTGACCACGACGATCGATCCGACGCTCGAGGAGGCCGCGATCAACGCGCTCGGCGGCGCCTACGCCGGCATGATCGCGATGGATCCGCGAACCGGAGCGGTGCTCGCCGCGGCCGGGATCGCCTACTCGGCCTCCCAGCCGCCCGGCTCGACGATGAAGATCATCACCTCAACGGCGGCGCTCGCGGCCGGCATCGTCCAGCTGAACACCATGTTTCCGATCGACACGGCCGCGACCATCGACGGTTACACCCTGCACAACGCCAGCGACGAGGCGTGCGGCGGGACGTTGCTGAACGCGTTCGCGGTCTCCTGCAACTCGGTGTTCGCTCCGCTCGGGGCACGGCTGGGCGCCGCGCGGTTGGTGGCGATGGCCGATCGCTTCGGCTTCAACCAGCAGCCCTCGATCCCAGGGGCCGTCGAGAGCCAGATCCCGTCGGCGAGCACGATCGGCGACGCTCTCGCGGTCGGATCCTCGGCGATCGGCCAGGGCAAGGTGCTGGCGACGCCACTCGAGATGGCCGATGCCGCCGCGACGATCGCCATGGGCGGCCGGCGGCCGGTGCCGACGCTCGAGGCAGGTCAGCCCCCGCGCTTCGTGCCGGTGACGAGCGCTCACGTGGCCGGCGAGGTTCAGCAGATGATGATCGCGGTGGTCCAGTTCGGCACCGGCACGGCGGCGCAGATCCCGGGCGTCACCGTGGCCGGCAAGACCGGCACGGCCGAGCTCGCGAGCACGTCCACGTCCAGCGGCGCGAGCGTCGCCAACGCCAACGCGCTGACCGACGCCTGGTTCGTCGGCTACGCACCCGCTGGAAATCCGCGGATCGTGGTCGGGGCGCTGTTCCCCAATCAGGGGGCGGGCGGCGCAACGGCCGCGCCGGCCGTGCGCCAGGTGCTCGTCGCCGCACTTCAGGGGCACTGAGCCGCGCCGCCGGACGGACCTCGGATCAGAGATCGAGCGAGATCCGCCCCGGCTTCCCGCCACCGGGCGGGTAGATGTTCAGAGTGAGCGGGCGGTTCGCGTAGACCGAGTTGGGAAGCTTGAACAGGAGCAGCGCGCCTCCCGTGGGCCCGAAGCTGGCCGTGGTGTTGGGGGCCGGCTCGATCTGCGATGGCTGCAGGATCTGCGGCGTCCAGGCGTAGCCGTTGAGCTCAGCGTCGAGGGCGATCGGGTGGTAGACGTTGCCGCTCGAGTCGACGATGGTGAACTCGGAGGCGGTGGTCTGGGGCTGGTCGGTCTGGTTCTTCGCCCACAGAAAGACGCCGTACCACAGCTCGTCGGGGGTGAGCGGCCCGGTGCCGGCCGGCAGTCCGGCCAGGTACTGCCGGTCCTCGACCGCGTACTGGTTCAGCTCGCGCGAGATCTGGAGCTGGTAGGTCATCGGGCCCGCGTTCACGTACACGCCGTTGTTGAGGGCGCTCGACGGGTCCGACACCTGGCCGCAGGCCGCCACGCAGAGGGCCAGTCCGAGGGCGCAGGCGAGTGTCCACAGACGGCGGGCGGTCACGGAGGCGGGAGTTTAGATGGGATTTGTCGGCGGCGCCTGACGACGGCGCCTTAGCGACCGGCTACGGTGGCGCGCCGCCCCCGGTCGCGGTCCTCCTCGAGGATCGTCCGCATCCGGCGCATCGCCCGCCGGGTTTTGCGGCGCATCCACCTGCTCCCGCCGAGCGCCTCCATCAGGTGGTCCGAGAGCATCACCGGCACGGTCTCGATCGTGTACTCGACGCGCGTGGTGCCGCCCGGCCCGGGGGACAGCGTGTACCTCCCGAGCATCCGGATCCGGTTGTACTTGCCGCCGCGGCCGCGCTCGACGATCCGGAACGGCGGCTGCACCTCGACAAAGGTCGTGTCGGCCCAGTTGAAGCGGGCGAAGGGCGCTTTGATCCGAAAACGCGCGCCGGCGCCGGTCCCGTAGGAGTCCTCGCGGGTCAGGTGCCAGTCGACGAGGTAGTGGTCGGTGAACTCGGCGTGGTTGGCGATGTCCGCGAGGTACTCGAACACCTCCTCGCGAGGTCTCGAGATGGTCGACTCGACGGTGAAGGGCTCCACGGCCCGTGATTCTAGGTTTCAGGCGGCGCGATGATCGGTCAGCCGCATGGTGTGCCCGAACTCGGGGCCGTGCACGATCTGGGAGCGCACGATTGCCGCGGACTCGAGCGCCCGGCACAGCTCGCAGTAGAGCCTGCCCTGGACGTCGAGGTACACGCGCTCTCCGATCAGCGGTGTCCGCCGGCAGCCGCCGCAGCGCTCGCGGTCGGCATCGCTGCGACCGACGGCTCTGCGAACCAGCGCGACTTGAAGTTGTGGATCGGCCTGATCTGGGTACCCGGGATCCCACATCGACCGAGTGTTCGGCGCTGTGCAGGGGGTTCCTGCCGAGTGCTATTAAGGCTCTCCTAAACGCCTCGCGGTTGGTCCTCTATCCGTCCAGCGGCGTTGTTGGACCTTTGACTCACAGGATATGATGGCCTTAGTGGCTTGTCCAAGTCGGCAAGTCTGTGTAGCCCGTAACAAGGAGAACGCGCCTTCATGAAAGCTTGGATGTCGGGCAACGTTGCGGGGACCGGAACCTTCAGATGTACGGATTGCGATTACCCCGTGTCGCTCGACGCAGTGGACGAACTGCCCACCTGCCCGAACTGTGGAGGTACCGAATTCGTACGTGCTTCGCTGTTCACGACCGCCCAGACGAGCGTGCTCGAGGTCGCGTCCGAGGACGCCGATCAGGGCTGGCTGGACGAGATTCGTGAACGGCTGCACGAGCCCGGGCAGTACCTCGCGTACCGGGCTGAGGGCGAGGACCCCATGGCCTATGCGCTCCAGCGCGAGTGGACCCGCATCGGGCGGAGCCTCGCGGCCGATATTCGCTTCGACGACCCGACGGTGTCGCGGCGCCACGCGCTGATCGTGCGTCAGCCGGATGGCCTGCGGGTGCTGGACGACCGGAGCCTGAACGGCGTGTTCGTCAACGGCGAGCGGGTCGAGTGGAGCACACTGGCCGACGGCGACGAGATCGTGATCGGGCGCCACCACCTGCATTTCCTGGACGTGCCCGTCGTCTCAGGCATGCGCTACAGCCATGCCGGCGAGCACGGCGCGACGGCCCAGGCGAGCTAACCGACCCCTCCTTAAGGGAACCGCCGGCCGCGCCGCTGGCCTATAGTCACGCGCTCGATGGCGGCAACGATCGCGGTTCTCTCGCAGAAGGGCGGCACGGGTAAGACGACCGCCGTGCGGACGCTGACCGACGTGTTCCGGCGCGTCGATCTCAGCGTGCTGGCCGTCGACCTCGACCCTCAGGGGAACCTGTCGGACTACCTGGACGTCGACCCCGAGGCGTCCCCCACGGTCGGTGACGTCCTGTCCGGATCCGCCAAGGCACGGACGGCCGTCCACGAGGGAATCATCCCGGCGAACCTCGGGCTGGCCGAGGCCGAGCTCGCCCTGGGCGGCAAGATGGGCCGGGAGCTCGCGCTCAAGAAGGCGTTGCGCGAGGTCCGCAACGACTACGACGTGATCCTGATCGACTGCCCGCCAGCCCTCGGCCTGCTCACCGTCAACGCCCTCGTCGCCTCCGACCACGCGCTGATCTCGGCCGAGGCGCAGTACTTCTCGCTTCAGGGGGTCGAGCAGGCCCTCGAGGTGATCGAGCTTGCCCGCGAGAACCTCAATCCCGATCTCGAATGGCTCGGCCTGGTGCTGAACATCGCGGACATGCGCACCCGCCACTCCCGCGAGGCCTTCGATTCGCTGCGCCAGCACTTCGGCTCCAAGCTGCTCGAGAGGACCATCCGTCAGTCGATCGCCTACGCCGAGTCGGCCGAACGGGCGGTGTCGATCATCGATTATCGCCCAGACTTGGCCGGCGACTACCTCGAGGTTGCCGCCGAGCTGCTCAAGCGGCTCGGGCTGGAAGGCCCCCGCCGGCGGGCGCGTGCGCTCGCCAGCGAGATCGCCGGTGAGCGCGTCTCGTAGGCGCCGCACCTTCTTAGAGATCTCTTAGACACCGGACCGAGACTCCGCCGGCCTTGGCAGTTCAGCCCTCCATCGGCCGGTTCGACACGGGCTCGCTTCGGCGGGCCGAATACCTGCTCGCGGGCCTCGCGATCCTGAGCTTCGCCCTCGTCCCCGTCCACCTAACGGCGATCTACAGCGGCCTCCCGGCGCACCCGCTGTTCCTGCATGTCCCGGTCATCCTGATCCCGGTGGCGACGATCTGGGCGCTGGTGCTGGTGGCGCGCCCGCGCTGGTTCCTGAGCTCCGGCGTGCTGCTTGGGATTGTCACGGTGATCGCCCTGGCGGCGACGTTCCTGACCGTCGGAGCGGGCGAGGCGTTGCGCAACGCGCTTCACCTGAACGGCGGCTTCGGACCGGCGGCGCTGATCGCCCGTCACGCCCATGCCGCGATGATCCTGCGCGACCTGCTGATCCTGTTCACGGGGGCGGTGATCGTCGCGCTGTTCGCTCACCGCGTCGCCGCCGGGATGGTCAGTGGGCTGGCCTGGCTCGACGGCTTGGCCCGTCACCCCGCTGTGCTCGTTCTGCTACGAGCCGCTCTCGCCGCGCTGGCGGTTCTCTGCGCCTACTTCGTGTTCCACACCGGCGATCTCGGGGCGAAGGCCGCGTGGCAGGGCCGCCTGTCGGGCGGCGGGCCGGGCGGTGGCAGCCCGATCCAGCAGCTGTTCGGCCCGGGCGGCGGCTAGGCGCCTCGCTTCGCGCGGCGTCATCAAACGGACCGCTGATAAGACCGGAACGCGTTCGTCGCGAAGGCCAGGCAGAGCACCAGCAGCGCGGCCAGGAACGCCGCCCGGGAGGCCGCCAGCCCCCAGTCCGGGTGGGCCGAGGTCGCGGTGCGGCCCGCCACCACGGCCCAGTTGACCGGGTTGAAGTCGGCCACGTGCTGCATCCAGCCCGGGATCAGGTTCGCCGCCAGGAACGTCGTCGACAGGAACGTGAGCGGGAGCAGGATGAACTGTGTGGCACCGATCAGCGCCTCCTCCTGGCGCATGATCAGAGCGAAGCCGTTGGACAGGGCCCCGAAGGTGGCGCCCAGCAGCGCCGAGACCGCGAACAACACCGCGACGCCGGCGGGCCCGCCTGGGAAGCTCGCGCCGACGATCAGCGCCAGGGCGACGATGATCAGCGACTGGATCACGACGACCACGGCCTCCTTGAGGATGCGCCCAGCAATCAGGGCCTCGCGCCGGACCGGCGAGACCAAGAACCGGGCGGTGACGCCCCGGTTGATGTCCTCGATCAGCGACATGCCGCTCCACGCCGCGTTGAACATCGCGGTCATCACGACCACGCCGGGCGCGAGGAACGCGATATACGAGGGGCCGTGGAAGCCGGGGATCTCGATCACGCGCCTGAACAGGGCGCCGAACAAGAGCAGCCAGATCACCGGCTGCACGAGCGTCACGGCCACGAACCAGGGCTGGCGCCACAGCTCGCGCAGGTGGCGCAGCGTCATATAGAGGGTGTGCCTGATCAGCGTCATCACTTCGCCTCCTCCTGCTCGGCCTCGGCCGCGTCGAAGGTGCGGCCGGTGTACTTGAGATAGACGTCGTCGAGCGAGGGCCGGGCGACGCGCACCGAAGAGACGCGCACGCCGTGGCTCTCGAGTGCCTGGAGCACGAGGGGCACCGCGCGGCCGCCGTCGTCGGCGCGGGCACGAAGCGTCTTTCCGTCGACGGTCACGTCGCGGACGGCCTCGAGCTGGCTCAGCGCCCCGGTTACGCGACCGTTGTACTCGTGGTCGAGGTCGACGTGGATCGCGTCGCCGCGCAGCTCGCGCTTGAGCTCCTCGGGGGTGCCCTCGGCGACCACTTTCCCGCGGTCCACGATCGCCACCCGCTCCGCCAGCTGGTCGGCCTCCTCGAGGTAGTGGGTGGTCAGCAGCACGGTCTTGCCGCGCTCGGCCGCCAGCTTCGCGATCTCCGACCACATGTCCGCGCGGACCTCGGGATCGAGGCCGGTGGTCGGCTCGTCCAGAAACAGCACGGTCGGGTCGTGGACGAGTGCCATCGCGATGTCCAGGCGCCGCTGCATCCCGCCGCTGTAGCCCCTGGCGATGCGGTCGGCCGCGTCGGCCAGCCCAAACCGCTCCAGCAGCTCCTGGGTCCGCTCCTGCAGCGCCGAGGGTGGGCGCGATCTAAGTCCGTGGATCTGCCCCTGCAGGCGCAGGTTCTCGCGGCCCGTGGCCTGGATGTCGACGCCCGAGCCCTGCGCCACCACGCCGATTGTCCGCCGCACCCGGTCGGGCTGCTTGGTTACGTCGATCCCGGCCACCATCCCGCGGCCCGCGTCGGGCGTAGTCAGCGTTGTCAGGACCTTCACCGCCGTCGACTTGCCGGCGCCGTTGGGGCCGAGCAGCGCGAACACGCTGCCTGACGCGACGGCGAAGGACAAGCCGTCTAGCGCCGTCACCCCTTTCGGATAAGACTTGACGAGGCTCTCGGCCTCGATCGCGTATTCCACGAGCTGTACCTCCAAGCTAGGATTCGCTTACGCGGCAAGCATCTTAGTAACTAAGAGATTTAGGCGTCAAGAGACCCGTGTGAAAATGCCCAATCCCTCCGAACGCGAGCGACTCCAGGACGAACTGAGCAATGAGATCAGGGCCAACCAGCGCGCCACCGATGTCGTCGACGAGCTCGTCTCCCAGCTGCTCGGGGTCAACCGGACGGACGCGCGCTGCCTGGACATCCTGGATCAGCACGGGAGCATGAGCGCGGGGGATCTCGCCGAGGCCAGCCGGCTGACCACCGGTGCGATCACGGCGGTGATCGACCGGCTAGAGCGGGCCGGACTCGCCCGGCGCGTGCCCGACCAGTCCGATCGCCGCCGCGTGCTCGTCGAGCTCACGCCCAAGGCGTACGAGACCGCTCTGGAACTGATGGTCGTGCCGATGCGGGAGCTCTACGAGCCGATCGCCGGTCGCTACAGCAACGAGGACCTGCGGCTGATAATCGATTTCACGCGGCAGGGTCGCGAGCTCCAGGAGCGCCACGCCGAGTGGCTGCGTGAGCGTTTGAAGAGTCAGAGCTCGCGCACGTCGGCGCCCTGAAGCTCGAAGCCGGCGCGCATCACTCTCGCCCACCCTTTCGTCTCGGAGCGGAGCTGATCGATCACCGCGCTGGTCTGGTCGTATCGGCACCACACGAGCACGGTCGGGCCGGCGCCCGAGATCGTCGCGCCGAGCGCACCGAGGCTCGGGGCGCGCTCGACGAGTTCCGCCGAGCGGGGATAGAGGTGCGCGCGACGCGGCTGGTGCAGGCGGTCGCTCAGGCCCGCGGCGATCAGGTCCCAGTTCGAGGTGGCCACACCGACCATCAGCAGCGAGGCGTGGGCGATGTTGAACACGGCGTCTTGCAGCGGGACGACGTCTGGGAGCGCCGTCCGAGCGTGGTCCGTGGCGACCGCTTCGTGGGGGACGACCAGGACCGCCTCGAGGCCCATCGGTGGCTCGAACCGGTGCATCTCCGTCCCGTCGTAGACGACGAACCCGCCGCGCAGCGCCGCGGCGATGTTGTCGGAATGGCCTTCGAGCTCGGCGCCGATCGCTCGGACGTCCGCGTCGAGCTCGAACAGGTGGTCGGCGGCGAGCAGGCCGGCTACGATCGCGGCGGCGCTCGAGCCGAGGCCGCCGGAGAGCGGGATATCCGAGGCGATCGTGAACTCGAACCCATCCGCCGGGTGCAGGCGTTCGAACGCCTGGATCACGAGGTTGGTCCGGTCGCGGGGAATGTCGAGGTCGGTATGCACAGCAAACGTGCCGGTCTCGCGTACCTCGAGCTCGAGGTGCAGCGAGAGCGCGGCTCCGAACGCGTCGAAGCCCGGCCCGAGGTTGGCCGACGAGGCCGGAACGCGGACCACGCGCCGGCGCGACAGGCCCGTACTCACCCGAGCACCGCGCGCTCGATCGCGCCCAGCTCGGGATCGCAGGGCACGACGGCGCCCGCGTGGTCGAGCGCGGTCTGTGGATCCTTGAGGCCGTGGCCGGTGAGCACGCACACAACCCGGTGCACCTCCTCGCCAGCCCCGTGGACGAGCAGCCCGGCGACGCTGGCCGCCGAGGCCGGCTCGCAGAACACCCCCTCGTTGGCGGCCAGGAAGCGCCAGGCGGCAAGGATCTCCGCGTCGGTCACGGCCCTGACCGCGCCCCCGCTCGAGGTCATCGCGTCCATGGCCTCCTCCCACCGGGCCGGGTTGCCGATCCGGATCGCGCTCGCCACCGTCTCGGGGTACTCGACCGGCTTGCCGTGGACGAGCGGCGCCGCGCCGGCGGCCTGGAAGCCGCACATGCGCGGTTTAAATCCCACCTCGCGAAAGCCCTTCCAGTACGAGGTGATGTTGCCGGCGTTGCCGACCGGGATACATAGCGCGTCGAGCTCGCCGGCAAGCTCCTCGACGATCTCGAACGCCGCCGTCTTCTGGCCCTCGATCCGGAAGTCGTTGACCGAGTTGACGAGCGAGATCGGATGGAGGTTCACAAGCTCGCGCACGAGCTTGAGCGCTTCGTCGAAGTTGCCCCTGAGCGCCACCACCCGGGCGCCATGCATCAGGGCCTGAGCGAGTTTCCCGGTGGCGATCTTGCCCTCAGGGACGATCACCGCGCCTCTCAGCCCTGCCCTGGCCGAATACGCGGCGGCCGAGGCGGCGGTGTTCCCGGTCGACGCGCAGATGACCGCCTCGGCCCCCTCGCGGACCGCGGCCGACACCGCGCAGGTCATCCCCCGGTCCTTGAACGAGCCGGTCGGGTTGGCGCCCTCGATCTTCAGCCACACCTCCGCACCGGCCTTCTCGGACAGCCGCTCGGCCAAGATCAGCGGAGTCGAGCCCTCGTCGAGCGAGACGACTGGGTCTGCCGCGTCGAACGGCAGCCGCTCGCGGTAGCGCTCGATGATCCCCGGCATGGGGCAGGAGGATGTCAGAGCCGGTCGCTACAGTGCCCGCGGTGCGGTGGTGGACCGGACTCCTCGCTGGCGCGCTGGTGGTTGCCGGCGTGATGGTCATGCCGGCGGTGGCGGTGGCGCAGACGGCGACGATCAGCGAAGCGTTCTCGCCTGCGCAGATCGCGGTCGGGGCGACGAGCACCGTCACGTTCACGATTCCCAGCTCGGACCCGACCGCCAGTGGCTTCACCTTCACGGACTCGCTTCCGGCCGGGCTCACCCTCACCGACACCCCGAGCACGAACCTGGGTTGCCTCGGCACGGCCACGGCCAACGGATCGTCCGAGATCGACTTCTCAGCTCCGGTTGGGCTCGGGACGGGCTGCACCGTCACCGCTCAGGTCGACGGCCTCGAGGCCGGCAATGGGGACAACCCGGTGACCCTGACATCCTCTGATCCCTCGACCAGCACGGGTGACGTATATCTGGACGTCGTCGCGCCACCGACGATCTCCGCCGCGTTCGGAACGTCCCTCCTCGGCCTCGACGGAACAACCCCTCTAACCCTCACGATCACGAACCCCAATCAGACCGCGAGCCTGACCGGGATCGGGTTCACCGACAGCCTCCCCTCAAGCCTCGTGGTCGGCGGTCCGGCCGGCGCCGGCGACACCTGCGGCGGCACCGTGACCGCGTCCACAGGATCCGGCAGCATCGGCCTGAGTGGCGGCGTGCTCCCGCCGGGGGCGAGCTGCACGGTCGTTCAGGACGTGATCGCGGTCGGCACCGGCAACGTCACCGACACGACCAGCGTCGTCAGCTCGAACGAGGGCGGCGCCGGCAACGCGACCTCGGCCACGCTGGAACTGGTCGGCGCCCCGGTCATCTCGCTGCTCTCGCCGCTGAGCGGACAGGACTACGCGTTCGACCAGAACGTCCGCGCCAGCTACAGCTGCACCGACGACCCGAGCGGCACGGGGATCAGCGCGTGCACCGGCACGGTGCCGAACGGCGCGCTCCTCGACACCACGAAGCCCGGCTCCCACACCTTCACGGTGACCGCGACGAGCAACGACGGCGGTGTCTCCTCGGACACTGTCTTCTACGCGGTGGCGCCGGACAACCTCGTCCGGCTGGGACGCGTCCACGCACACCGTGGCGGCTTGGTCGACTTCACCGTGACGGTGCCCGGGCCGGGCACGATCGACGTGGTGGAGACCAGGCCCCGGCACGCCGCATTCGCCCGCTGGCGCTCCTCGGTTGACCGCGCCGGCAAGGTCACCGCAAGGATCAAGCCGGGTCCCGGAGGCCGGGCCACGCTCGATCGCCGGCGCACCCTCCGTGTCACGGTCTCGGTGACCTTCACCCCGCGCGGGGGGAACGCCAAGACGACAAGCTTCCGCGTAGAGCTCAGCAGCTAGTCGACGTCGAGCACGACCTTGCCGGTCGCGCCGCGCCCGTCGATCAGCTCGAGCGCGTCGTCTGCCCGCTCGAGCGGGAACCGGGCGCCCACGACCGGACGGATGAATCCCTGCTCGATCAGTTGCGTGATCGCGTCGCCGATCTGGCGGTTGACGTCCGGCTTGGACATCACGTAGGCGCCCCAGCCGGCGCCGATCACCTCGGTGTTGTTGAGCAGGAGCCGGTTGACGCGGACCTCGGGGATCGAGCCGCCGGTGAAGCCGACCACCACGACGCGGCCGCCCTCGCGCAGGGAGCGCAGGCTGTCGGTGAAGCGGTCGCCGCCGACTGGGTCGATCACCACGTCGACGCCACCGCCCGAGATCTCCCGAGCCTGGTCCTTCCACGGTCCATCGCTGCGGACCACGTCGTCGGCGCCGGCTTCGCGCGCCACCCGCTCCTTCTCTTCGGTGGAAACGACCCCGATCGCCCGCGCTCCGAGACCACGCGCGATCTGAAGGGTGGCGGTCCCGATCCCGCCGGCGGCGCCGTGCACCAGCACGGTCTCGCCCTCGGCCACCCGGCCGCGCACCTTCAGCGAGAAGTAGGCGGTGTGGTAGTTCAGAACCAGGCCGGCGCCCTGGGCGAAGTCGAGCTCGTCGGGCAGCTTGAAGGCGAAGAACTCGGGCGCCACCGCAACCTCGGCCCAGCCGCCCAGCAGGCAGAACGCCGCCACACGATCGCCGGGCGCCAGGCCCGCGCCTTCGGGAGCGGAACGAACGACGCCCCCGACCTCGCTGCCGGGAATGAACGGCAGCTCGGGCTTCACCTGGTACTCGCCACGGGTCTGGAGCACCTCGGGGAAGGCCACCCCGGCTGCCTTGACGTCGACGACGACGCCGCGACCGGGAGTCGCCGGGTGCTCCGGCGCCGGCTCGGGTACGTCAACGACCCGCAGCGCGTCGCGCGGGCCGCTCAGCTCGACGATCTGAACCGCCTTCATTGCCGGCGCACCCTAGCCGAAGTGTTGGCGGTCCTGCCCTGTCGCCGGTACCGCCGATCACGGCGGAACACGGCTCACTCGCGGCGGCGCCCATGCCGAAAGCGCCCTAAACCGCCCCCAGCACGGAACACGGCTCACTCGGCCGCAACGGCTTGCCGAGTGAGCCGCGAACCGCGAGCGCCGCGGGCATCACCGGCTAGCCGAACTCTTCCTCGATCACCCGGATGGCCCGCGGTGCCGCCCGCAGCACCTCGAGGCGCGCCAGCTCGCCCATAGCGGCCGAGAAACGCGACTCGAGCACCGGGTGAACGACCATCACCAGCCGCGCCTGCTCGCCCAACCCGCGCTGCACGACCGACTTGACCGACACATCCTGCTCGGCCAAGACCCGCGCCACCGCCGCCAGCACCCCGGGCTCGTCGGCCACCTCGAGGTGCAGGTAGAAGGCTGAGACCACGTCGCCGACGACTTCGAGCACCTGCGAGGTAGGTGGCGTCGAGGCCGGCGGGATCATCGCGCTGATCACGTCGCCGAGCACGGCGCTCGCGGTCTGTGGACCACCGGCGCCCGGCCCCGACATCGTGATCTCGGTGATCGCCTCGGACTCGACGGTGACCGCGTTGAACGGTCCGCTCACCGACGCCAGCGGATGGCGCGGATACAGGAAAGCCGGATGCACCCGCACGCTCAGACCGGAATCGATCCGCTCGGCCGTCCCAATCAGCTTCAGCACGAGCCCCAGCTCGTGGGCGTAGGCGAGGTCGTCGGGCTGGATGTGCTCGATTCCCTCGTAGCGGACCTGATCCAGGTGCACGGGCGTGTCGAAGGCGAGCCGGGCCAGGATCGCCATCTTGGCCGCAGCGTCGCGCCCGTCGACGTCCTCGGTCGGATCGGCCTCGGCGTACCCGAGCCGCTGGGCCTCCGCCAGCGCCTCGGCAAACGTCATGCCTGTGCGCGCCATCTCGCTCAGGATGAAGTTGGTCGTGCCGTTGACGATCCCGTGCACGCGGTCGATCGTCGCCCCAGCCAGCGACTCCTGCAGGACCCGGATGACCGGGACGACGCCCGCCACCGCCCCCTCGAAGCGCAGCTGCACGCCGTGTGCGCGGGCGGCGTCCCACAGCTCCTCGCCGTACTGGGACAGCAGCTGCTTGTTGGCGGTCACGACGTGACGGCCGGCCTGCATCGCCCGCAGCAGATACGAGCGCGTCGGGTCGATCCCACCCATCAGCTCCACGATCAGGTCCGACCCCTCGAGGATCTCGTCGAACGACCCGGAACTCCGCGTCATCACCCCGGTCAGCTCCGGCCGCAGCCCGGTGAGACGCTCGATCCGCTCCGCGTGCTGCGGCAACAGCGAAGCGAACGCCGCACCAACGGTCCCGTGGCCGAGCAGCCCGACTCGGAAGACGCAATCAGACGACGTCACGCGCGGCCAGGTCCTCGTAGGTCTCGCGGCGCACGACGACGCGAGCCTCGCCGTCACGGCAGAAGATCACCGGCGGACGGGGGACGCCGTTGTAGTTATTGGCCAGCGAGTAGCCGTATGCCCCTGTCACCGGCGTTGCGATCACGTCGCCCGGCGCCGGGTCGGCCAGCCACACGTCGCGCACGATCACGTCGCCCGACTCGCAGTGCTTGCCGGCGACGTTGCAGCGCTCCTCGGCGGGCGCGAGCGACCGGTCCGCGATCAGCGCCTCGTACCTCGAGCCGTACAGCATCGGGCGCAGGTTGTCCGACATACCGCCGTCGACCGCCACCCAGGTCGAGACGTTCCGCTTGACCGTCTCCACCGTGTACAGCGTGACCGTGGAGTTGGCCACCAGCGCCCGCCCTGGCTCGAGCAGTAGCCGCTTGTCGGCCCCGAGCTGCTCATGCACGACCGACACGACCGCGTTCACGTAGTCGGCGATCGCCGGTGGCCGGTCGGCCGGGGTGTAGGCGACGCCGAGGCCGCCCCCCACGTTGTAGACCGGGAAGTCCCCCAGCGCCGCCAGCGTTCGCACTGCGGCGCGGAACGGCTCGAGCTCGAGCAGCTGCGAGCCGATGTGGAAATGCAGCCCGACCAACTCTAGGTGCGGAGCGTCGGCGATCCGCGCGATCGCCTCGCGCGCCGCCTCGGGCGCGAACCCGAACTTCGAGTCGGCCTGCCCGGTCGAGATCGCGTGGTGGGTGTCCCCCGCCACCCCCGGCGTGATCCGGATCAGGACCTCCTGGCGCCGGCCGGCCTGCGCCACGACCGTTTCCAGTCGCTCGAGCTCGTGCAGCGAGTCGATCACGATGTGGCCGACGCCGGCGTCGACCGCCTGGCGTAGCTCCGCAGTCGACTTGGCGTTGCCGTGGAAGTAGATCCGCGCCGCGTCGAAGCCGCCCTGGAGGGCTAGGAACAGCTCGCCGCCCGAGGCCACGTCACAGGACAGCCCCTCCTCGGCCAGCAGCCGGTAGACGGCCGTGCAGGGAAACGCCTTCGAGGCAAAGAGCACGTCGTAGTCGCCGTGGCGGGCGGCCAGCGCGTCCAGGTACGCACGGGCCCGCCAGCGCAGGTCGTCCTCGGCCACCACGTAGGCCGGCGTCCCGAACGCGCGGGCCAACTCGACCGTGTCGCAGCCTCCGATTTCCAGCCTGCCGTGCTCGTTGACGCGCGAGCCGAGCGGATAGACGGCGGACAGGGTCGAGATCGCGGTCATGCGGTCGTCGATCATGCCATGCGACTGCCATCATCGGCGCGTGCCTCGACCCCGCCCGGTCACGGTAGAGCTGCCGAGCGAGATCGCCGTGCATGACGGCCTCGCCTACTCCCTGTGGCTCCCAAAACAGCCGGCCCGCGGTGGCGTGGTCGTGCTGCACGGCGCCGGGTCGTGCAAGGAGAATCACCACGACTTCGCTCGTGCCGCCCTCGGCGCCGGCCTGGCGGCGATCGCCTTCGACCAGCGCGGGCACGGCGAGAGCGAGGGATCGCTCGACGGTCGCGTGCTCGACGACGTCGACACGATCGCGACCCTCCTACGCGACCGCCTGAACGACACCCGGGCGCCGATCGCCCTCCGGGGCTCGAGCATGGGCGGTTATCTGGCACTCGTGTGCGCCGGCCCCGTCGGCGCCGCGGCGGTCGTGGCCATCTGCCCGGCGAGCGCCGAGAGCCTTCGCCGCGGGCTGGCCGAGGGCCGCTTCACCTTCCGGGCCGACGAGTCCGCGGTGGACGCCTTCCTGGCCGCTCACGACGAGCGGGACGCGATCGCCACCCTCGACGCCCCCGTGCTGCTCCTGCACGCCGAGGGCGACGAGCAGGTCCCGGTCGAGCACTCACGCGAGCTGGCGGAGCTCACCCGCTCCGCTCGCAGCCGCCTGATCGTCGTCCCCGGGGGGCACCATCGGTCGGTCCAGCACGACCCCGACCTACGGGCGGTCAGCCTGCGCTTTATCGAGCGCGGGCTCACGCGGGCGGCCGGCGAACCCGCCCAGTAGAACGTTCTATCTAGTGCCGCTCAGCTTCCCGCCGAGGCCCGAAAGGGTCCCGGCGATGGTCTGCGTCGCGCCGCTGACCGCCTGCGCCGATCGACCGCGGACTACCTGGAGCGACCGCTCCCCCCGCGCCGTGAACACCGCCACCGAGTCCACCCGCCCGGGCGCGGCCCCTGGCCGCACGGCCCGACCGAGTGGCCGCCGTGATGAACGCGAGCGAATGCCGGCGAGGTACGCCCGGGCGCCACGTCCCGGGCCCGGGCCGGGAAGGGCATGGAATCAACCGTGTCCTGCAGGAACCCCACTTCTGGGACTCATATTTCCCATTCACGGATTCCTTATGCCGAGCGTCCTAAGATTAATGCACCATGGCCCGTTCTAACTCATTCGGTCGCGACACCGGCCTCCAGACGCGCATGCTCTTCACCATGTTCCTGCTGGGGCTGGTATACGCGGTGCTGATCGCCGTCCTGATCGCGGCCGGCGCCGGCGCGGTCACGATCGCCATCATCGCCGCCGGCCTGTTCGCGCTGCAGCTGTTCACCTCCGACAAGATCGCGCTCTACTCGATGGGCGCCCAGGAGGTGACGCCCCAGCAGGCGCCCCAGCTTCACGCGATGATCGATCGCCTGTGCGTGCAGGCGAACATTCCCAAGCCTCGCGTCGCCATCGCCCAGACCCCGATGCCGAACGCGTTTGCCGTCGGGCGCTCGCCGAAGACGGCCACCGTGTGCGCCACCACCGGAATCCTCAACCTGCTCGAGCCCGGCGAGCTCGAGGCGGTGCTCGGGCACGAGATCACGCACGTCCTGAACCGCGACGTGGTGGTGATGACGATCGCCAGCTTCTTCGCTTCGATTGCGGCCTTCATCACGCAGTTCGGATTCTTCTTCGGCGGCGGCTTCGGCGGCGGCCGCAACAACCAGAACCAGGGCGGCGGCAACGCCTTCATCTTCGTGATCCTGATCTCCGCCGCGGTCTACGTGATCTCGTTCCTGCTCCTGCAGGCGCTCTCGCGCTACCGCGAGTTCGCCGCCGACCGGGGCTCGGCGATCCTCACCGGCCGGCCCAGCGCCCTGATCAGCGCTCTCAGGAAGATCGACGGCGGCATGGCCCGCATCCCGCAGCGCGACCTGCGCCAGGCCAACACGCAGCTCGCGGCGTTCTATATCTTCCCGCCCAAGGCCAAGCAGGCGGCGGCGTCGCTGTTCTCGACCCACCCGCCGCTCGAGGCGAGGATCGCGCGTCTGGAGCGGCTCGAGGCGCAGCTCCAGGGCACCGCCTAAGCCGCGTGGGCTTCCTCGACGTCCTGACCGGCAAGCACAAGCTGGCCAAGCCCGCGCCGGACCGGCTGTTCGCGATGAGCACCGCCTACGTGACGATGGAGACCGGGCTCGGGATCACCACCCGGGGCGCGGCCGCCATCGTCTTCCAGCCGCTCGCCACCGCCGACTTCGACGGCATCGTGCGCGACATGGAGGAGGTGGTCAAGGCAACTGCCTCCGACAGCGGCACGACCGTGACCAGCAGCGACGACAGCTACGGCTTCCGCTGGCTTGTGCTACGCGGCGGCGACTTCGACGACCTGGTTGTGGGGATCAACGCGGTCAGCAGTGCGCTGGAGGCTGGCGGCTATGGCGAACGCGTCCTGTGCGCGGTGTTCGGATTCGAGGACTCGCGCAAGCGGCCTCTCTACTGGATCTACAACTACAAGCGCGGGGCCTTTTACCCGTTCGCGCCGGCGGGCACCGGCGAGCAGCGCGACAACGAGCGCGAGCTCGTGCTCAAGGCCCAGATCGGCAAGGAGCTGCCCGTCGAGCAGGAGCTCGAGCGCTGGTTCCCCCTGTGGGGCATCCCGATTTGATTGGACGGGTCGGCGGCGCCTGACGGCGGCGCCTCAGCGGCTGCTTAGCCGCCAGAGGAGGAATGCGGCCACGCTCACCCCCGCCACCGCAAGCGGCGCCGGGTTGGCTCGAGCCGAGGCCTTGGTGCTCCCGATCTGCCGCGGCCGCGAGCGCCTCGACGTTGCACGTCCTCTTTGACGCCCTCGGTGGCCTGCTCGGGCACAGGCGGCGCCGCCTCCTCGACCCGGTGCTTGCCGAATGCACCGGCGCCGCCGAAGATGCCGGCGCCGATGCCAGCGCGCTTGCCCTTGACCGCGAGCTCCGCCTTGGCCAGCTCCACCTCCTGTCGCGCCAGCCGGCTGCTCTGCTCGGAGAGCTGCTTCACGAGCTCGACCAGCGATGCGTCTGATGCCGCGTTCGGACCGCGCTCCGTCGTGCTCGACGTTCCGGCCTCCTCCCTTTCTTAGCTCAGCGGTCCCCGTTGCGTTCGCGGGGCGCGGACTGAGCGCTGGCTCGCGCCGGCTCCTCCTGCGTCAGCTGATCGTCGTCGAGCCCGAGCTCATGCGCCCGAGCCCGCTCCTCGTGCACCCGCGCCTCAGCTCGCTCGCGCTCGGCGACGGCACTGGCGAGGCGGGCACGATGCTCGGCTTCCTCCGCTCGCCCGGTGCGCGACTCGGCGGCCTGGCGGTGCTCGGCGACAGCCCGCTCGCGGCGCCTGGCCAGCACCCTTTCGGCGCCGCGCTCGCGGCGCCGGACGGCAAGGCGGGCCAGTATGCCGAACAGCACGGCCACGACCACGACAACGATCACGACGACAAGCACAGTGGACATCCCTCTCTACCTCTTTGGCGATTACCCCGGAGGCTTCCCGGGCGCGGGCGGATAAAACGGTGCTCGATACTCCCTATTTCATGCGACCGCCCACCCCCCAGGATCCAGTCGCCCTCGCGCGAGCGCGCCAGCGCGGGCCAAGCGACCCGCTCGTCCAGCGTCTGGCCCGCGAGCACGAGAGCGCCCAGCTTGCATGACCTGCTGCCCTCCGGACGCGGCCGGCGCCTGGCCTTCATCGTCGTCGCCGGGATGCTGGTCACCGCGCTCGTCGTCGCGCTGATCGCCGAGGCCGCCCACTCCGCCGATCTGCTCGACCGTGTGCGTCATGCGACCCCGGGCTGGCTGGTGGTGTGCGCGGGCGGTGAGGTGATCGCGTACGCCGGCTACCTCGCCGGTTATCGTGCGGTGGCCCAGCTGGACGGCGGACCGTGGCTGCCGGCCTCGGTGGCCCTCCGCGTGGTGGCGCTGGCGTTCGGCGCGTTCACGCTGGCGACCGCCGTGGGCGGCCTATCAGTGGACTTCTGGGCCCTACGCGAGGCCGGCGAGCCGGCCGGGCGCGCAAGCGCGCGCGTGATCGCCTTTGAGACGCTGCGCTGGGCCGTGCTCGCGGTCGGTACGTGCCTGGCCGCGGTCGCGGCGCTGGTCGGTCTCTCGCGGCCGGTGGGGACGATCGTCCCGGTCGCCTGGCTGGTGGTTGTGCCGGCCTGCTTCGCGGGCGGGCTGTGGGTCAGCGCCCGGCGGCGCCGCGAGCGTCTCGCCGGTTCCGATGGTGGCCGGATCCGCCGTGCCTTCGCCGTGGCCGTCCAGGCCCTCGTCTATCTCCGCACGCTCATGACTGCTCCGCCCGCGCTGCGTCGGCGAGCGCTCGGCGGCAGCCTGGTGTTCTGGGCCGGCGACGTGCTGTGTGCGTGGGCGGCGCTCCGGGCTTTCGGGGCCCGCGTCGGCGTCGCGCCGCTCGTGCTCGGCTATGCCACCGGCTACGTGTCCGAGGCGGTTCCCCTACCCGCCGGCGGCGCTGGTGGGGTCGATGCGGCCATGACCGGCGGCTTCGTTCTCGCCGGCGCGCCGCTCAGCGCGGCGCTCCTCGGCGCGGTCACCTTCCGCATCTTCGCCTTCTGGCTGCCCGCGCTGGTGGCGGTGCCATCGACGTTGGGCGCCCGCGGCCTACGCGACCGCCTCGAGGGGATCGCCGCCCAGCGTGGTCAGGCGTAGTCGCCCCACCACCGCGACCACGTCGCCGGCCGTCGACCGACTAGCCGGGGATCAAGCCCTCGCCGGTGAACTCTGCCTTGGCCTCTTCGAACGACACGTCGGGAGGGGGCAGGATCACGTCGGATGGCTCGAGGCGATCCTCCGGCATCGCGTGCCCGTTCCCCCGCACGAACTTGAGCAGCTCGGTGAAGGCCGAGTGGAACTGCTCCTCGCCTCCCGCCTCGCAGGCCCCGACCGCGTGGTTGTCGAGCTGGTTGAAGACTTCCGCGTCACTCTCGGTGAGCTCGTACTGCCCCTCGGTGGCGATCCTGACGATCACGACCCCTGCCCTTGGGATGGACCCGCCTGCTGTTCTGCGCCGGCCGGCTCGCCGGCGCCGAGTTCGCCCGCGGGACCGCCCCCGCCGCTCCCGAGCTCGGCCCTCATCTTGGCCAACTCGTTCTCGACCTCGCTCGAGCTCGAGAGCTGTCGCAGCTGCCGGTCGATGTCGTCCTCACCGGCGCCGAGCTGAGTGAAATCCTCAAAGGTGCCCGCCGCCTCGAGCTCCTGCACCGCGTCGGCCCGCGCCTTCATGTTCTCGGTCTTGTCGAGGGCGCGCTGCATCGCCAGGCCGACGTCGGCCATCTCCTCGCCCACACCGGTCGCCGCCTCGGAGATCCGCACCTGCGCCTCGGCCGCCGAGTACTGCGCCTTGATGACCTCCTTGCGCGAGCGGAACTGCTCGATCTTGGCCCGCAGCTTCTGCTCGGAGGCGGTCATCTGCTCCTGCTGCTGCTCGAGCTGGGCGACCTGCGAGTCGAGCGACTGCAGCTCGGTCTGGGCCACGTTCTTGCGCTCGAGCGCGGTTCGGGCCAGCTCCTCGTTGCCGGCGGCCAGCGCCTGGCGGGCCTGCGTGTCGAGCTTCACCACCTGATCGCGCAGCTTCTGCTCCTGCAGCTGGAGGCGCTTCTTCGAGGTGACGACGTCGGCGATGCCCTTCTTGACGTTCTGGAGCAGCTCGATCTGTTTCTGGTAGCTGTACTCGAGGGTCTCCGAAGGGTCCTCGGCGCGATCGAGGAGCTTCGAGATCTTCGCTTTGATGACGGTCGACATGCGCCCGGAAAGGCCCGGCATCGCATCCTCCTTGGCGGGTTGCTGGACTAGCCCTCCAAGCGTAGCGAGGCACGGACCGTGAGCGAAGCCCCTGGACACGGGCGAGAACCCTTTGCAGGAATTGCACCCTTTCCCGCAACGTGCGCCGATCTTACGCACCACTCGCTACTGTCCGAGCGCGATGCGATGGCGTAACTGGATCCCGTCGTTCGCGCTCGTGTGCGCATGCGCAGCGATCGCTGGCTGCGGCGGCACCACCACCTTGATCGTCAGGACGACGAGCACGAGCCAAACGCCGGCCTCGCCCGCCACCGGCATCGGCTTCCCGGTGCTCGCCACCAAGAACACCACGCGCGTGTCCGGCGTGGATCCGATCAGCGACGCCGCCGGCGTGGCGCTGGCGGTGTTTCCCTCGGCCGCCCCCGGAACCCACCCGGCCGTGGTCACGATCGCGCCGACCGACGACTGGGAGGCCGCGATCGCGTCTTCCGTGCTGATGTCGAGCCCAACGAGCGCGCCGGTGCTGCTCTCGGGGCCCGGAACGCTGCCGGTGGCCACGAGCAACGCACTCGGCCTGCTGGCTCCCACCGGCTCCGGGGCGCTCGCGGGTGCGCAGGTCATCCAGGTGGGCGACGTGCCCGCGCCGAAGGGGCTAAAGACGAAGGCGATCACGGGCAACGGGCCATACGCGCTGGCGGCGGCGATCAACGGGTATGCCAACGCGGCCGCCGGCAAGGCAAGCTCCGACGTCGTGATCGCCTCCGCCGACGACCCCGCCTATGCGATGCCCGCCGCCGGGTGGGCGGCCGAGAGCGGCGACCCGGTCCTGTTCGTGTCCTCGTCCGGCGTCCCCGCGCCCACCGCGCAGGCGCTCGTGTCGGACGGGCACCCCCACATCTACGTGCTCGGCCCGTCCAGCGTGATCCCCGACAGCGTGCTGGCCCAGCTAGGCGCGTACGGGACCGTCGCGCGTGTCGGGGCGCAAGACCCGGCGGCCAACTCGGTGGCGTTCGCGATCTATCGCGACCCGCCGTGCGTCGTCGACCAACCCTGTGCCCACGTACCGGGCAGCTTCGGATGGGCGATGCGCAGCCCCGGCCACGGTTACACGCTGCTGAACGCCAGTCTCCCCCTCGATGCCGCGGCCTCGGCGGCGCTGTCGGCCAGCGGGAGCTACGGCCCCCAGCTCGTGCTCGACTCGGGCACCGCTCTGCCGACCTCCGTGCTGAACTTCTTCTTGGACTACGCAACCCCCGGCTACACCCAGGAGGGACCGACCGCCGCGGTCTACAACCACGCCTGGCTGATCGGCGATCCGAGCACGATCTCGGTGGCCGTTCAGGCCGAGGTGGATAGCCTTCTCGAGGTGGTGCCCCAGAAATGAGCCAAGCCGAGCATCCAGATCGCCTCAAGCCCGACCATGAGGTCACCGTCGAGGACGTGCGCCAGCTGATGGGCGCGTCGACGCCGCACTTCGCGCTCCAGCTGCGCGAGCGGATTCGGGCGCTGATCCGCCCCCTCCCACTCGACCATCCGGCCAGGGTCGAGGGTGAGCGCGAGATCGCGCGCCTGGATCGGATCGCGTTCGCCGGCGAGGTACGCGGGCATCCGGCCGAGTCGGGACTGGAGCCACTGCGCAGCGTCACCGCCAACGCCAAGGTTTGAGCCGGGCCATGGACGAGCGGCGTTCTCAAGGCGCGGGCGAAGCTGCCGCCGCCCCAAGATCTCTCTCGGTGATCGGCCTCGGGCGCGTGGGCTTGCCGCTCGCGCTGTCGTTCGCCGACCGCGGCGTGAGCGTGCTCGGCGTCGACCACGATCCCGCCGTGCTCGCGTCCCTGCGCGCCGGCAGGATGCCGTTTCATGAGGCGGGCACCCAGGAATTGCTCGAGCGGGTGCTTCTCGCCGGACGCCTGGAGCTGGCCGAGCGGGCCGCGGACGCCGCGCGGGCCGACGACATCGTCATCACGATCGGCACGCCGTCCTTCTCACACATCGAGAGCGACCTGCGCCAGGTGCGCGCGGCGGTCGACGACCTGCTCCCGATGCTCCGCCCCGGGCACGCCCTGATCCTCCGCTCGACGATCGCGCCGGGGACGACAGAGTTCGTCGCCGGGTACCTCGAGAAGCAGCGCCGGCTCCGCGTCGGCGAGGACCTGTACGTCGCCCACGCGCCCGAACGGATCGCCGCGGGCCGCTTCCTCGAGGAGATCTCGACGCTCCCGTGCATCATCGGCGGCGTCGGCGAGGCCTCGACCGAGCGCGCCGCCGCCACCTTCTCAGTCTTCGGCGCCCCGATCGTCAGGACAACGCCCGTGCAGGCCGAGCTGGCCAAGATCTGGACCAACATCCTGCGCTACGCGACGTTCGCCCTCCCCAACCTGCTGATGATGGACTGCGAGCGCTACGGCGCCAATGTGTTCGACGTGATCGACCTGATCAACCGCGACTATCCGCGCGGGGGGATCTCACAGCCGGGCATGACCGCCGGCACCTGCCTCCGCAAAGACTTTGCCTTCTCCGAGGAGCGCTCGAACGCTCCCGGAATGCTCCTCGCCGTCTCGCGGGTCAACGAGTCGGTGCCCCTGTTCCTGGTCGAGGGGATCAAGCGCAGGATCGGGGGGCTGGGCTCGCGCAAAGTGGCGGTGCTCGGCCTGACCTTCAAGCGCAACACCGACGATGAGCGCGACTCGCTGTCACCCAAGCTCATCCGGCTGCTCGAGCGTGAGCTGGCCGACGTGGCGGTGTGCGACCCGCACGCCCCCTCCCCCACGCAGCCGCTCGAGCAGGCCGTCCACGACGCCGACGTCGTGGTCGTCGCCACCAACCACTCCGAGTTCGAGGGTCTGGAAACCCTGGCCGAGATCCTGCGGCAAGCCGCACGCGACTGCCTGCTCGTCGACCCGTGGAATGCGCTCGGCACGGGACAGGTGTTCCTGTTCGCCTCGGAGTCGTCGGCCCTGCTCGGCCAGCCCGCTGCCGGCGCCTCGCCTGGGCGTCGCGGCGACCGCGAAGCGACGGCATGAGCCGCGTGCTGGTCACGGGAGGAGCCGGCACGATCGGCTCGGCCGTCGTCCGCCGGTTGCTATCCGACAGCCGCTGGGAGGTCCGCGTCGCCGACCACCGCGAGCCGCCCCAGTGGATGCGCGAAGGCTGCGAGATCCGCACCGCCGACCTCCGCCGGCCAGATGCTGCCGGCGCGGCGGTCCACGGCTGCTCTCACGTGATCCACCTCGCGGCAATCGTGGGCGGCATCGCGAACTTCCACAAGCTGCCGTTCACGCTGTTTGAGGTCAACAACGCCCTGACCGGGACCCTCGCCCACGCCGCGATCGACCACGACGTCGAGCGCTTCGTGTACGTCTCCTCGTCGATGGTGTTCGAGCGCGCCACCGAGTTCCCCACGACCGAGGAGCACCTCGATAGCTGTCCGGCTCCGCGTTCGGCCTACGGGTTCTCAAAGCTGGCCGGCGAGGTCTACACCCGCGCCGCCCACGAGGAGTACGCACTGCCTTACACGATCTGCCGCCCGTTCAACGCCTACGGTCCCGGCGAGCTGCCCGAGCCCGACGAGCCCGGGATCGCCCACGCCGTCCCCGACCTGATCCACAAGGCGCTAACGGGCCACCGGCCGCTCGAGATTTTCGGCTCCGGCGAGCAGACCCGGACGATCACCCACATCGACGACATCGCCGACGGGATCGTCACCGCGATGGCCTCGCCCGCCGGCGAGAACGCGGACTTCAACGTCTCCGCCTCCGAGGAGCTCACCGTGGCCGAGCTCGCGCGCATCATCTGGGAGGCGTGCGGCAACGACCCGGACCAGTTCGAGCTGGTGCACCTGCCGAGCTTCACGGTCGACGTGCAGCGGCGCTGGCCCTCGGTAGAGAAGGCGCGCCGGCTGCTGGGGTGGGAGGCGAAGATCGATCTGCGCGACGGGATCGCCCAGACGGTGGCGTGGCTGCGCGACCAGGAAGCCGAAGGCGCGGTCAGCCAGTAGTAGTGGTTGGTCGGGTCCGGTGGTTGACGGCCAGTCGATTGGGCTGACCGACTTCAGGCAGGCGAGGGCGGCCTTTAGGTTTAGGTAAAGCTGAACGTGCAGCCGCGCTGCTCGAGCTCGGCGAACATCAGGCCGGAGTCGATGCAGCGCTCGGGGGGCAGGGCGCCGGTGGCGGTCAGCGCCCCCCGCGCGAACAACCGCACGCACGCCGCCGCCGGCGTGGCCGTCGACACGACCGATCCGCCGAGGCCGAAATGGGGCCGGGTCACGGCCCGCGCCTCGAGCAGCTCTCCGTCGACCGCGCGCACGATGACCAGATGTATCGACACGGTCTCGTTCGAGGGCGAGGCGGCCTCGCGGATCGCCGCCGCCACCGCGTCGGGCGAAGCGTCGGCCGCGAGCGCCCGTAACCGCTGCAGCAGCGCCGGCGCGAGCGACAGCCTGAAGCTCGCGGTCTGGCAGCCGAAGCTGTCGCCGAACGTAGCCAGCTCGGAGTGCAGAGTGAAGATCGTCTCGGCGGCGCCTATCGGCTCGCCGTACTCGACCGTTCCACCCGGGGTGAGCGGCTCGATCTGGTCCGGTCGGCCGTCGCGGAGCACCACCGGCTCGAGGGTCAGTTCGTCGAGCAGCGTCTGGATCGCGTAGGGCGGCCGCAGGCGGCCGTCGTTGGGAGCCGCGGGGTCCCGTCCCGCGGCGCACACCTCGATCGACTCGATTCCCTCGGCCTGGTCGCCGAGCCGCCGCACCGCCTCGGCCGCCATCAGGTTGGTCTTGCCTGGGCTCGAGCCGATCCCGAGCACCGCGAGGCGCCCGGCGGCCTCGAATTCGCCCGACATCTCGAGCTGGCGCCCCGTCATCCAGTACAGGCCGCCGAGGTCGAGGTAGTTGCACCCGGCCTGGAGACACGCCTGCATCGCCTCGAGGTTGATCCGGTAGGAGGCGGTGTTGAGGAGCACGTCGGCACCGTCCAGTGCCCGCGCGAGCGCGTCGACGTCGCGCGCGTCGACGCCCGACGCCGTCGCCTTGCCGACGCCGTGCTCGCGCGCCGCCGCGCCGGCCTTGTCCGGGTCGAGGTCGAGCAGCGTCATGCCCGCCACCTCCTCGGACTGCGCGAGGTCGTGGACGATCGCCGGAGCGATCGTCCCCGCAGCGCCCAGCACCGCCACCGACACCTGACTTTCAGCCATGTGCGGACCACCGTAGCGTGGCGGCATTGGACGTTTTGGCTAAAGACGGCGATACTTTCTCACCGCTGGGGGGCCGCCGGTCCGCATTAGCTTTCGTTCACCTTGGACACCACCACCGTAACCCAGCCGACCCAAGCCCCGGACCGCACGGCTCCCGGCGCCAAAGGCCTCAAGGCCGATGCACTCGGCTACGCCTCGAACCTGGTCATCGCGATCGCGTCGACCGCGCCCGCGTACAGCCTGGCCGCGACGCTCGGATTCGTCGTGGCCGTCGCCGGCATGGGCGTGCACGCCCCGGCCGTTCTCATCGTCGCGTTCATCCCGATCCTGTTCGTCTCGGTCGGCTACCGCTTCTTCAACCTCGCCGATCCCGACGCCGGCACCACGTTCGCGTGGGTGACGCGCGCCTTCGGCCCGCAGCTGGGCTGGATCAACGGCTGGGCGATCTTCCTGGCCGACATCATCGTGATGGCCTCGCTAGCCGAGATTGCGGCCAGCTACACCTATTCGCTGTTCGGCCTCCACGGCCTCGAGACCTCGAACCTCGCGCTGATCATCGGCTCCGTCGTCTGGATCGCACTGATGACCTGGATCTGCTACCGCGGGATCGAGTTGTCGGCGCGCGTGCAGCAGTTCCTCCTGACCCTCGAGGTCTTCACGCTGATCCTGTTCTTCGTCGTGGCGCTGATCAAGGTCTACAGCGGCCACGTCACGCACTCGATTCACGTGAGCGCCTCGTGGTTCAACCCGTTCCCCCTGAGCTCGAGCGCGCTGACCGCGGGCCTCCTCCTCGCCATCTTCATCTACTGGGGCTGGGACTCGGGCGTCGCGGTCAACGAGGAGTCGCGCGACCGCCACCGCGGGCCCGGGAAGGCCGCGGTCGTCTCGACCGTGATCCTGCTCCTGATCTATGTGCTGGTCGCCGTCGCGGCGCAGGCGTACCACGGCACGAATTTCCTGGCGTCCAACTCGGCCGACGTGCTGAACGCGCTCGGCAGCGGGGTGTTCGGGTCGCCGTTGGACAAGCTGCTGATCATCTGCGTGCTGACCTCCGCCTCCGCCTCGACCCAGACCACGATCCTGCCCACCGCGCGGACCACGTTGTCGATGGCGAGCTGGGGCGCGATCCCGAAGGCGTTCGGGCGCATCCACTCGCGCTTCTTCACGCCGACCTTCTCGACCCTGCTGATGGGCGGCCTGTCGACCGTGTGGACGGTGGCGCTGCTGGCGTTCAACCCCGACCAGAAGGTCCTCGGCGACACGATCTCGGCCCTCGGCTTCGCGGTCTGCTTCTACTACGGCTTCACCGGCATCGCCTGCGCGTTCTACTTCCGCCGCGAGCTCTTCAAGAGCGCTCGCAACTTCTTCCTGGCCGGGGTGGTCCCGCTTCTGGGCGGGCTGATGATGGGCTACGTGGGGGTCAAGGCCTTCGGTTACTACAACACCGCCGGGAACAACTACTCCAAGGCCCTGGCCGGAATCCAGACCCCGATCTTGGTCGGAATCGGCGGTCTGATCCTGGGCATCGTGCTGATGTTCGCCTCCTGGCCGTTCTTTACCGGCTACTTCAGCCGCCGCCCCGAGACCGCCGATCCCGCGGTCCTCGAGTTGGACGCCCGCCACGGCGAGCCTCCGCACTACCGCGGCGAGCCAGAGACTCCATAGTTTCTGCTAGGCACTTGCCGAACTCCACTGGGCCTAATAGGTTGCCCGAGCGTTGACAAACCTGCCCGGCCGGGGCGGGCCACAGAGCGGAGGGGTGCGGATGAGTGCGTGGCTGTCGGTCTGCAACCGTCGTGTGACGTTCCGGTGGGTGATGCCTGTCGTTGTGGCTGGGCTGCTTGCTCTGGCTGTGCCGGCGATGGTGTCGGCGGCGGTAGCGCCTAACCCGACCAACGACCTCGACTGCAACGCCTGGAGCTCGTCCTACCAGTCGGCTCGTTCGAGCATGAAGGACCTATGTACCGATCCCATCGCGGTGAAGAACGGCAAGGCGACGCGGTTCCTCGACAACGGCTGGTACGTCGGGCACGACGAGCCAAGCGTCAGGTTCATCTCGAGCCAGCCCGGGTCGGGCAACCGGATGACGTACTTTATGCGGCTCCCGGTCGATCCAACCAAGACGCCGACGGCTTCAGGAAGCGTAACGGATTACGGCGAACTGAGCGTGGCGCCGTGGTTTGGTCTGCCGATCTGCGACCCGGACTCGTATCCGCAGAATCCGTGCACGCCGGACAGCGACTCGAACACCTCAGGGATCAACGACCCGAACGCGGCGGGTTCCGCGTTCCTCGAGTTACAGCTGTATCCGCCAGGCTTCACCCCGTTCATCGACAGCGAGAGCTGCAGCAAGACCCAGTGGTGCGGCGCGCTGACGATCGACAGCCTCGAGTGCACATACGGGTTCGCGACGTGCAATCCCGCCTGCGAGGAGCCGGGCAACTTCGCCTATATGCAGACCAACGGCGTTCCCACCGGGCCGCCCAGTCCGCAGCTGACCGACGCGTCGACGTTCCTGCCCGATGCCCACACGCTGTTCATGAACGGTGGAGACGTCCTCGAGATCTCGCTGTTTGACCCGCCACAGGGGCTGACAGCGGTGATAACCGACTTGACCACACACCGAACAGGCTGGGTGGTCGCGAGTGCGGCGAACGGCTTCATGAACACCAACATCAGCACGTGCGACGGTACCCCGTTCACGTTCCACGCCGAGTACAACACCGCCAAGCGGCAGAACCAGGTGCCTTGGGCAGCGCTGGAGGGCGGCGTACTGATGGAGCAGGAGATCGGTCACGCCGAGTCGTGCGACTCGGTGAGCAGCCAGGATCCGTACTCAACGACGTATCCGGACGGGCAGTCCTACTCCGATCCGGACACCTACGACACCTGCGACGGGGGTTCCGAGGGCCCCAACGCCGTCGGCGAGGGGCCGTGTAGCCCGCTCACGTTCATCTGTGAGAACTCGACGACCCAGGGACCCACCGGTCCGGTGGCCTGCCCGACCGAGGACTCCGACAGCGGTGCGCTGTGCGAGTTCGCCGACGGGTTCTGCTTCCCCAAGGGCGACCGTGTCGTGCAGATCAACGGCACGTCGACGGTCGCAAGCTCGCCGGTGGCCTTCTGTTTCGCCGACCGATACCAGAACGGCGATCTGGACTTCGACGGGCTTTCCTACCAGCCGAACACCTGGCCGGACGGCACGCCGAACCATCCGACGCCGGCGAGTTACTCAGGCCCGTTCACCGGCGGGAGACCGTATCCAACGGTCCAGTTCGAGTCGGACATCGGCGGCTCGTCGAACCTGTGCGACGTCGGCACCGGCGCCGGCTGCACAGTGCCGCCGATCAGCGCGCCGTTCTACCCGTACTGGTCGCTCGGCAAGTCCGGCAGGTCGCAGCTGCCGGCGCCGCGCGGCACATGCGTGTGGAACTTCGGCAAGTCGATCGCCGGCCTCACCACCCAGGACCTCGGTGGTGACGCCCAATACGGCACGCCGGACGTGGCCCGCTACGGCGGCACGATCATCAGCGCGCCACAGCCCAACCCGCAGCTCGGCGGACGCTGCGGAGGTGGGCGCTACTAGCGCACACGGTTAGGTCACAGCGGCCGCGCCGGCAGTCGCCGGCGCGGCCGCTCGTCTTCACCGCGCCAGCTCGATCGTGCAGCCCGCCGTGACGCTAGACGCAGTCATCGGCGCACCCGAAGGCCAAACCCGGAATTCAGCGAAGACCAAACCCGGAATTCAGTGGGCGTGCGGCGGTTGTCTCCGCCCGTCTATCCGATCGTGTATTGGTACGGGATCGCGGCCAGATCGCTCGCCTGCTCGACGTTCACTCCTCCCAGCTCGTTCCAGGTCGCGAGTCCATTGACGATCGTCAGGTCATCGACGTAGAGCGTGCCGTTGACGACGGTGCCCGATCGCCCACTGGGGGCGATGGCCACCGGGATGGTGGCCGACATTCCCGGGTTGACCACGACCGGAGTGACCGGGGAAGTCGCGTTGACCGCTTGCAGCCACAAGTCGCCCGTGGGCGAGCTCACGGCCGGGTCGAAGGCCGCCGTCGTAGCGGTGATGCCGGTGGTCGCCGTCACTGGGGTCACCCCGTTCACCCCGTCCGGTCCCTTCTGGAACGGGGTGATG
>DASPPG010000096.1:0-3793 GCA_035625625.1 Solirubrobacteraceae bacterium | reverse complement strand
TTTCGCTGAAGCTCACTTGTGCAGCCCGGGCCAGCCCCATGCCTAATGCCATGCAAGCCCAACGGCGACGAGCCTTGACACGATGCGCGCCTCACAATGAAGACCGGCGACCGCAACATCTCAACTCAAGCCCCGAAATGACGACCTATGTATGCCTTTCAAAAGTTACTCCCGACGGAACACGACTATCAAGAAACCCATCAGAACGCCGACCGCACACCTCGTCAGAGGAATAAGCATTTGAGCCAGTCTGAAAGCGCTTCCCAGTTGATCGAAGGCAGAAGCCGAGACCTCTCTGCTCAGGATCGCCAAGGAATACCGCGCATACCCCAGTTTTCCCCGATGAACTCCCGCCAGTGGCTCACTAGCGTGGCCGTAAGTGTCCCCGACGAGCGACCCCACCGACAAGCAGTCGAGCCACTCCAACGAGCAGCGGCGCCGGTATGGAGACCTACGCGAGCGGGCCGAGCGCCAGCGGCGTCGGCAGGAACAGCGTGTCCGGCGACTGCTCCAAGAGCAACGCGAAGGTCGCCTGCACTCGTCCGCTACACCGAGCGAGGCGGTCGTCGAGTCGATCGAAGGCCCGGCGCCGGGCGAGGATTCGAGCGTCCCGGCGGATCCTTCGCGAGCGTTCGGATCGAGACCGTAGCTCAGGCCGGGCACCGTCCTCGTCGATCAGCGCGCACTTTCATCGAGAACGAGCAGGCAGCCCGCTGGCGCTCGTAAGTCCGGTTTGGCTGTCTAGTCGCCGCGGCGGTATCTTATCTGTGCGTGCGGTCGTCGCCAGCAAGCCAAGAGACGCTGCGCAGGCGGAGCGCGAGATACGCGCTCCGAGAGGCCGAGATCGAGCCATCATCGTCGAGGTCGGCCAGCAGACCGTCTCCAACTCATCGATGCCGGAAGCCTCCCGGCACTCCGGATCGGCCGCCGCCTCCTTAGCGTAGGTCACTCCGGCCGTGTGACGCTCCGGTCAAGCCTTAGACACTACGGTCAGGTCGGAGATCAGGCGCCGCTTGGGCTCTGAGCTGGGGCGCTGGTAGTCGAAGAGAACGTAGACGGTCGAAGGATCGTGCTCCTCCCAGTCCACGACGGTGCCCGCGTGCCCCGTCTTGCTCTCGACCACACGATCGCCTTCCTGGGGATCGTCGCGCACGTTCGTCTCCTTACTCGTGCGTTCCTCTGCGGCCGGTACTTTACGGCTGGCGTCAATCGTGTTGTTCAACTCGCGCCAGAGCTTGCGCCATGTACACATCCCCCGACGCGCTCGTATTTGCGCCGACGCGCACGACGCGGTGCTCACACGGCCTGACACCGCACGCGAGGCCGTCTGGTGCCAACCGTACGATGGCGGCATGTCCACAACCATCGAAGATCTAGTCCAGGCGATCGACGGCCGCATTCGGGGGCTGAAGGGCGAGATCGCGTCGCTCGAGGATGCGCTCACAGCGCTCAGCTCAAACGGCAGCCCCGCTCCCGCGCCCAGGCCACGAGCGAAGCAGACTCGCAAGCGGGCGTCCAGGCCAGCCAAGGCCGTGCCCGCCGAAACGGTTGAGCGGCTCCTTTTCGGCAGCGATGGGCTGACCACCGCCGCGCTCGCCAAGCAGTCGAACGGCGACCCTGCCGACGTGCTCCGGCGCCTGCGCGAGCTTGAGGCAACCGGCCGTGTTCGTCGAACAGGAGAGCGTCGAGGCACGCGCTGGCATGTGATGACTGATGAGGACCGGATCCAGAAGCGAGCTGCGGAGCTGGCAAGCCGCAGCAGGCGCCCTGAGAGGCCATAGGAGCCCGCCTGTGGGCTTCGGATCGGTGAGGGCGACCGGGGGCCGGGGAGGAGAGGACTAGGTTGTGCCCAGCGATGCGCACCGCATGGCATAGCCGTCCGCCGCGGATACTCGTGGACGGCTCGCGCCAGGGACTTTGGGGGGGCTGGGGGCGGCTAGCGACGCTGGGGCCTAAGGGAAACGTCGCATCTAGCGGGATGCCGTTCGACAGGCGGCGCTGGAGGCGTGACACTTCCGCGCCGTAAGACGCGGCCCGGCTCCCCGGAAAGTCGCTTAGGCGAGCAGGAACTAAACACTCGCGTGTCGCGAACGGCATAACGAAGGGTCGGTTGATATGTCTGGTCTACTCAGGATGCTCGACACGTACCTACGTGTCGCAAGTCGGCAGCGCGGAGGAGGCCGGTCGATGACCAAGCGGACGAAAGAGCGCGCAGGGTGCCGCAAGGACTGCTGCCAAGCATGCGAGGCGGCGATGCCCGTGGACGTACTCACGACCAAGGTGTACTTCGCGGACACCGATCATCCGCTGGTGTTCCGCCTCTGCCCAGCATGCATCGAATTCGACGGGGTCCCGGTCACATGAACTCATGCGTAGCTGGAGCCGGAGTGACCCGTTGACGTGCGAGCCAGCCCCGCTCACCTGTCGCCGCCCAAGGGCCAGCGTGACATCCGGGCAGCAGGGCAGAGCACGGTCCAGACCCACACCAGGTCTAACGCACCTCTCGCGCCACTCGTACACGCGCCCGCCAGCGAACAACCCGGCGATCGCCTCGTTACCGGCGTGGTCACACACCTGGACTGGCTCGAAATCCACGCGACGACCGTAGACATGGCGAAGCGCGAGCGGGACGCCCGCTCAAAGCTAGCGCCGGTGACACCGATGTGCCGCCCGAATTCGCTCGTCATGACAATGGCAGCATCTCGCGATGATCGAAGCTGACCACGCCTTGGAGGTGAGGAGAAGGCGTGGAGGCGTTCGGTAGGGCCACCGACGATGTTTGGGTCCCAGTTCGAGGTACACAGCTTCGTGGATACGTCCCACCCCCGATACCTCATCTCCGGTGGCTTGACCTCGGAGGCTCTATGCGAGTACTTCTTCATCGAGTACTTCTTCATCGAGTACTTCTTCATCAAGACTAGGCAGTCGGGACAGCAGCGCTTCGTCGGGCACAGTCGGGTCATTCGCCACATCGAGTGCGGCGAAAAGTTGTGGGTGGTGCTTTGCCAGGGTCCCCCGCTGAGGCGTCAGGAATCGACGCTTTGAGCGGGGGCGCTCGGCGTTCTCAAGGTGCTTTTTGCCGCTGAAGACCGGCTGCTCCTGCCCCAGTACGTACGCCGTGGTCGCGAGGGCGTCCATCGCCGGACCTGACCGGCTGGTGGCGTCAACCCGAACGATATATCGGTGCAGATGGGGCTTGAGTCGGCGGTAGCATCCGCCGTCCAGAAGGGTGTGACCGATAGATCGATTCAGATTAGCTCCGATGCCGCTTGTAGCGCCAACGTGAACGGAAGCCTCACCTGCACGGCGGACGATCAAAACACGGATATCGGTCAGTACTCGGTGACGATCAATGGGTACAACTTCTCCGGAACGTTGGATACGTCCAACAGCGTTGGGGATGTGAGTAGCTTCCCGTCCAGCATTTCAGGTACGTTCCAGCCGTCCTCTTGACGGCGCGCTGCTATAGCCACGCCAAGCATCGGGAGCCCGGAGCGATCCGGGCTCTGTGCTTAGTCTTGCCGTGCAGCCTCGATGTCCTCATCCGTCGCGAGGCGGATGGTTGTCCCCTCCTCCCACTGAGCCCTAGATCCTGATCCCGGCATCGGCCAGCCAGCCAAGCTCATTTATCGCGAACACCCCCAGACGGGAATTATGAGCCGGGTGATTGCCGATGGCTGCAACCGTGTGGAAGGGCTATGCGACGGCGCTGTAACTCTCCAACCTGCCCCGACTTTTACTTGTATGGGGGTCGAGGGATCACCGTTTGCCATCGGTGGGATAGCTTCGAGTG
>DASPPG010000095.1:0-2432 GCA_035625625.1 Solirubrobacteraceae bacterium | reverse complement strand
ATACTCACTCGACGCGGCGTGCCGTACTGGACGGTTTGTACGTGCGTGTGTCGCGCGCCTGCTGTGTCGCGGCTGGACTGACCGTAACCGTTGCCGAACCTCCGGGCACGGCGATCGCGGGCGCCAGCGCGACGCCAGCCATGATCGCCAGGCTCTTGGCGGTGCCTCCGCTGCCCTCCTGCAGTTCGCGGATCCACGATCTACGTCGCAATAGCGACAAAGGACGATAAGCCTCGACTTTCGGGATCTCATGCGGCGGTGAGAGCTGGCGGTGATTGGAGCTGGGCGATTTGTGGTGAGTGCGTCCGGCGGGGTGCTTGTGAGTGAAATTCGGCGCGGATCAGCTCACGCCGCAGCGCGGCGAGCATGTCGTTGTAGCTGGCGGTCTGCTTGTGCGGGTACCAGGGAGCGATTCTGCGGCGGGCGCGAACGTCGCGGTCGGCGTCCCCGTAGAGCTGGTACCAGACGATCGCGAGCGTCTGGCAGAGGAACCCGAAGGGGACCGTGCGCTCGACCGCGCGGCGGACGCGGTTGCGGGCCTGGCCGACGCCGTTGGCTTTGGCTTCCTGGAAGCTGGTCTCGATCGTCCAGCGCGCGGCGTAGCGGGCGATCAGCTCCGCGGCGGTCGCGTTGGTATCGGTGGAGGCGATCGCGATGTCGTAGCCCTCGGTGCGGTCGCCGTCGCGGACGAGCAGCAGCTTGACCGGCCGGGTGTGGATCGGGCCGTACCACAGGCAGTGAAGCTCGGCGACCTGGGCGGTGCGCTGGCGCCCGTCGGGGGCGGTGATCTTGACCGCGTTGAAGGCGAGCGTCTCGGCGAGCTTGGCCAGCGACGGCAGCCGCTTGCCTTTCAGCGCCGGGCGCCCGCGCTTGCCGGTCGGTAGCGGCGCCGGCGCATACAGCGCGGCGGTCGCCCGCATCCGCGTGGTGATCGTCGCCCGCTCGGGCAGCTCTCGCCACGCCTTGGTCGCGTACGCGCCATCGAACAGCAGATGCACGGTGCGACGTGGGAAACGGGCGAGGATCAGGTCGGTCATCTCACGGGCGAGCTCGGGCTGGGAGCGCCGGCTGGGGTGGGCATCGTCACGGGGTCGAAACAGCCTGAACAGCACCGGCAGGCAGACACTGCGGCCGCCCAGGCACGGCAGCTCGACAACCAGCCCGACCTTGACCCAGCAGTTCCCCCAGCGGGTCCGTCTGCCCTGCCCCGCCGGCTGCGAGCCGTCGTGCAGGTAGTGCGCGCCCCACACCTTACGACCAGCGCGCCCGAACAGCGTGTCATCGATCGCGACGTAGAGCGGCGCGTCAGGCTTCACGAGCACGGTCACCAGGAAGTCCAACAGCACCAGCCCGAGCTCATCCGGATCCCAGCGGCGACGGGCGAAGAAGTCATGCGCGCGAGAGTGATGCACCCGACCAGCCAACCTCGCGGCCTGCCACATCCCCGTGACCGTGTGCTCCCCAACCCGGCCAACGAACCCGCACACCAGCGACCGGAACGTCTGAAACGCAGGTTGCGAGAAGCACGGCGCCAGCAGGGACAGCAGCCCATCCAACGAACCGGGAACATGCAAGGGCATCGGCGGTGACCTCCACGAGACTTGAACACCCCGTGGATTCGAGGAAGCCGCCGATGCCCCTTCGCTTCCTCAGCCCGTCGCCGCCGCCCTCAAAAGTCCTTCAAATCCGAAGGAAACGCCGAAACTCGAGAAGTTCTCCGAATCGGCCCGAAATTCCATCGGACCCGATTCCAGTAAACCGTTTGAATACGGGAGAGGAGGAATTCGGGGGCGGACGTCGTGTTGCATCGAAATCCCCGACCTCACAAAGCACTACTAGGAGCCTGGGTCAGTAATCGGTGCTTGAGTAAGTCAAGCTCGTGAGAAGGCGCCTAACGGCCTGCGAGGCACCTACGAGACATTTTCGTACCCCTGAAATCGGTCGAAATCGCCGTTTCTCGCATTACTGACCCACGCTCCTAGGCCCGCGTCAAGCAGCCGCTCGATCAACAGCCCGTCCGGGCGCTCGAGTGCGACCAGCGCGACCCTGAGCCGCAACAGCCTTGAGCACAGCGCCCGGATCCCCGGCTCGTCGTGACGAAACCGGCGTCCTTCGACGATCCGCCCCCGCTCGTCGACGACGCACACCGCGTGCTCCTCGCTGGCCCAATCCACACCAGCGAACCGACTATCAGACACGACCAACACTCCCCTCCAACCGATTGACTGAGCGTCGGCGCGAGGTACCCTGGCGGTTGCTTACTGATGGCGCTCTACGGGCGCGACCTCCTGTTGCCGCTCAACGGGCACCTCGACGCAACGTCGGGAGGCGCTGGTCTAAACGGGGCCCTCTGCACGGGCAAGCCCAAACTGGCGCTCTTCCGACGTCCGCCGACCCTCAAAGGATGACCAGTAAGCCCGAATGGCAACACA
>DASPPG010000094.1:0-65778 GCA_035625625.1 Solirubrobacteraceae bacterium | reverse complement strand
CCGCGACCGGAAGGAAGACCGATGCACAGCGCCCGCACCGGATCACTCGAGAATCCCGAGGTGCTTGAGAACGTACCCGGGCACGTCATCCCGATCCTCGAGCGCGAGTTCGACGATTTCGACACCGAGTCCACCCGCTTCCTCAAGGGCGAGCTCGACGGCGAGGAGTTCATCAAGTTCCGCCTCAAGCAGGGCGTGTATGGCCAGCGCCAGCCCGACGTCCAGATGGTCCGGGTCAAGCTCCCGTTCGGGGGCGTCACGCCCGATCAGCTCGACGCGTTCGCGGACGTGATCGAGAAGTACGTGCCGCTACGCAAGGGCCACATCACCACGCGCCAGAACATCCAGATGCACCACGTCCCGCTGCCCGACGCGGCCGAGCTGATCCGCGAGCTGGGCGACGCCGGCCTGTCCAGCCGCGAGGGCTGCGGCAACACGATGCGCAACGTGACCGGCGATCCGCGCGCCGGCACGCTCGAGGGCGAGCTGTTCGACATCACCCCCTACGCCGGCGCCTACGTCCGCTACTTCGTCCGCCACCCCACCACCCAGGCGATGCCGCGCAAGGTCAAGACGGCGTTCGCCGCCACCGACGAGGACAACGCGATCACCCGGATACACGACGTCGCGTTCATCCCGAAGGTCAACGACCGAGGCGTTCGCGGGGTCGAGATGCGGGTGGGAGGCGGTACCTCGATCATGCCGCGGCTCGCTCCCACCCTGTACGAGTTCGTCGAGCTCGACAACGGCGACTATCTGAAGGTCACCGAGGCGTGCATGCGGATCTTCGATCGCCAGGAGTGGCTGCGCGCCAACCGCGCCCGGGCCCGGATCAAGGTGCTGGTCGACAAGATCGGCATCGATGGGTTCCGTGACCTGGTCAAGGAGGAGCTAAGCGGCGACTGGGTCGAGGAGCGCGACTTCAGCCTCGACAGGATCCTGTTCGAGTACGACGAACAGGAAAACGCCCCGGCGCAGCCTCACACCTTCGCCACGCCGAACGGGGACAACCGTGAGTTCACGCACTTCCTCGAGACCAACGTGCGGCGCCAGCGCCAGCGCGGGTTCTCGACGGTCGAGGTCAAGGTGCCCCGCGGCGACCTGACGCCCGACCAGCTGCGTGGCCTGGCGCAGATCATGCGTGACCACACCGGCGGCTTCGCCCGGACCAGCGTGCACCAGAACCTGATCCTCCGCTGGGTCCGTGACGAGTCGGTCCACGACGTGTGGCGCGCGCTCGGCCTGCTTGGCCTGGGCGATGCCGGCGCCGATGAGATCACCGACGTGGTGAGCTGCCCGGGCACCGACTCGTGCAAGCTCGGGATCACCAGTTCGATGGGGCTCAACCAGGCCATCCACGAGCGCCTCGTCCAGATGGAGATCGACGACGAGCTGACCCGGAGGATCCACGTCAAGATGAGCGGCTGCCCGAACGGATGCGGCCAGCATCACATCGCCAACATCGGCTTCTACGGGGCCTCGATCAAGGTCGGCGAGCACACCATTCCCGCCTACATCCCGCACATCGGCGGCGCCTACGAGGGCGGCGATGTCCGCTACGGTCAGCGGCTCAAGGCCCGCCTCCCCGCCAAGCGCGTGCCCGAGGCGGTGGAGCGCTGGGTACGCTTCTACGAATCCGAGCGGCGCGACGGTGAGGAATTCAACGCTTTTGTGGACCGCATCGGTCCGCAGGAGTTCGAGGCGCAGGTGAAAGACCTCACCATGCCGATCGAGTTCAGCCTGGACAACATGAACTATTTCGTCGACTGGACCAAGAGCTCGCCGTTCGAGGTGATCCGTGGAGAGGGCGAGTGCGCGGTCTGACCGCTGGAGAGCGTATGAGTATCGCCATCCCCGATCTCGAGACCGTCTCCGCCCAGGAGGTCATCGCCTACGCGGTCGATCGCTTCCATCCGCGGCTGAAGATGGCCTGCTCCTTCCAGAAGGAGGAGTCGGTCCTGCTCCACATGCTGACCGAGATCGAGCCCGACGGGCGAGTCTTCATGATCGACACCGGGGTCCTGTTTCCCGAGACGCTCCAGACCTGGAAGCGGTTCGAGGACCGCTTCGGCGTCAAGATCGAGGTGATCGACGCCCGCGGTCCCGATGAGCCGTGGACGATGGTCCGCTGCTGCGGCGAGGCGAAGGTCGACGCGCTCGAGCGCGCGCTCGACGACGTCGAGGCGTGGGTCACCGGGATCCGCCGCGAGCAGGCTCCCACGCGCGCCGGCGCCGCCAAGCTCGAGCGTGACGGCCGGCGCGGCATCTGGAAGGTCAACCCGCTAGCCGACTGGTCGGAGCAGGACCTGTGGCGGTACATCTTCGAGCACGACCTGCCCTACCATCCGCTGCACGATCAGGGCTACGCGTCGATCGGGTGCGCGCCGTGCACGCGGCCGGGTGCCGGACGCGAGGGCCGCTGGGCCGGCCTCGACAAGACCGAGTGCGGCATCCACGAGTGAAGGGGACGGCTCAGTTGAACCCGCTGCACTACGAGCTCTCGCATCTGGAGTCGCTCGAGGCCGAATCAATCCACATCTTCCGCGAGGTGGCCGCGGAGTTCGAGCGCCCCGTGCTGCTCTTCAGCGGCGGCAAGGACTCGCTCGTGCTCCTGAGGCTGGCCGAGAAGGCCTTCCGTCCGGGCCGCTTCCCGTTCCCGATCATGCACGTCGACACCGGCCACAACTTCCCAGAGGTGCTCGAGTTCCGCGACCGCCTGATCGAGAAGCTTGGCGAGCGGCTGATCGTCGCGTCGGTGCAGCAGTCGATCGACCGCGGGCGGGTCGCGGAGGAGACCGGTCCGCGCGCGTCGCGCAACCGCCTACAGACGGTCACGCTGCTCGACGCGATCGCCGAGCACGGCTTCGATGCCGCGTTCGGTGGCGCGCGGCGCGACGAGGAACGCGCCCGGGCCAAGGAGCGGGTGTTCTCGTTCCGCGACGACTTCGGCCAGTGGGAGCCCAAGCGCCAGCGGCCCGAGGTGTGGGCCCTCTACAACGGCCGGATCCGCAAGGGTGAGCACGTGCGCGTGTTCCCGCTCTCCAACTGGACCGAGCTCGATGTGTGGCAGTACATCGCCCAGGAGAAGCTCGAGGTCCCGAGCATCTACTACGCCCACACCCGCCAGGTGTTCGAACGCGACGGCATGCTCTACGCGATGAGCCCGTATGTGCAGCTGATCGACGGCGAGGCCCCGTTCGAGGCCTCTGTTCGCTACCGCACCGTCGGAGACATGACCTGCACCGGCGCGGTCCGCTCTTACGCCACGACCCTTCCGGAGGTCGTCTCCGAGATTGCCGCCACGCGCGTCACCGAGCGCGGCGAGACCCGTGCCGACGACCGGGTGACCGAGGCGGCGATGGAGGATCGCAAGCGCGAGGGCTATTTCTGAGGCGCCTATGACCCCCGGCGCCTCGAGCAACGGTCATGCCGTCATGACCCGCACCAGCGAGCTGCTCCGTTTCGCCACGGCCGGATCGGTCGACGACGGCAAGTCGACGCTGATCGGGCGGCTTCTGCACGACTCCAAGGCGATCCTCGAGGATCAGCTCGAGCACGTCGTGCTGACCTCCGAGCGGCGCGGCGAGGGCTTCGTGAACCTGGCCCTGCTCACCGACGGCCTGCGCGCAGAGCGCGAGCAGGGGATCACGATCGACGTCGCCTACCGCTACTTCCAGACCGCCCGGCGCAAGTTCGTAATCGCCGACACGCCCGGCCATGAGCAGTACACGCGCAACATGGTCACCGGCGCCTCGACCGCCGACCTCTCGATCGTCCTGGTCGACGCGCGCAACGGCGTGAGCGAGCAGACCCGGCGTCACGCCTACATCGCCTCGCTGCTGCGGATCCCGCACCTGGTCGTGTGCGTTAACAAGATGGACCTGGTCGCCTACGACGAGGCGGCTTTTGACCAGGTCGTCGAGGAGCTGACCGACTGGACGGCGCGGCTGGACATCTCGGACGTCACCTTCATCCCGATCAGCGCGCTCCACGGCGACAACGTGGTGGATCGCTCGCTCGAGATGCCCTGGTACGGCGGTCCGCCACTGCTCTACCACCTCGAGCACGTGGTGATCGCGCCCGATCGGGACCTGAGCCACCTGCGCTTCCCGGTCCAGTGGGTGATCCGGCCCGGGCCTCACTCGGACGATCCCGACTACCGCGGGTATGCAGGACAGCTTGCCGGCGGCATGCTGCGCCCCGGCGATGACGTGCTCGTGCTGCCGGGCGGGCAGCGCACGCAGATCGTCGCCATCGACACGTTCGACGGCCCGGTCGACGTCGCGTTCCCGAGCATGTCGGTGACGGTCCGAGTCGCCGACGCGCTCGACGTCTCGCGCGGGGACATGATCGTCGAGGCCGATGATCCCCCGGTTGCGGCGCGCGAGCTTGACGCGATGGTGTGCTGGATGGGGGAGGCGCCGCTGCGGCCTGGAACCCGGCTGGTGATCAAGCACACCACCCGGACCACCCAGGCCCGGATCGACGAGCTCGACTACCGCGTCGAGGTCAACACCCTGGAGCACGAGCCTGCCGACCAGCTGGTGCTGAACGAGATTGGGCGCGTCCGCCTGCGCACCGGCACGCCGCTGATCGTCGACGAGTACGCCTGCAACCGCACCACCGGCAGCTTCATCCTGATCGACGAGGCGAGCAACGACACGGTGGCGGCCGGGATGATCGTCAGCGCTCGCTAAGGTGCCGCCGCCAGGCGCCGCCGACCAATCGATCAATCGACCGGTCTCACGTCGGCCGCCCGCCGCGCGTTCTAAGGGCATGAACACCATGCTCTACACCCACCTGGAGAGCCCGATCGGGAGGCTCACGCTATGCGGCGACGAGGAGCGCCTGACCGGCCTTTACACCGCCCCCCGTCGCCATGATCCCGCGCTCGTGCGCGGCGCGCGGCGGGCGCAGGAGCCGTTCGCGCGCGTGCGCGATCAGCTCGAGCAGTACTTCGACGGCGAGCGCCTGGACTTCGACGTACCGCTGTCCCTCGACGGCGGGAGCGGGTTCTTTCAGAGCGTTTGGCAAAGCCTCCTCGAGATCCCGTACGGCACCACGACGACCTACGGAAAGCTGGCACGGAAGCTCGGCCACCCCACCGCCGCACGCGCGGTCGGGCTGGCCAACGGGCGCAATCCGATCGCGATCATCGTCCCTTGCCATCGCGTGATCGGTGGCGGTGGCGATCTCACCGGATACGCCGGCGGCCTCGAGCGCAAGCGGTTCCTGCTGGATCACGAGACGGACGTGTTGCGGCCTAAGGCGCCGCCGGCAGGCGCGGCCGACGATTCAAATTAAGATGGCCGTTGGATGAGCGGACGTCCCCGCGGGAACGAGGATGAGGCCTGCCACCAGGGGACCGCGTCGATGTCCACGGCGGGGGGGACGTAGCCCTCCTGCAGGAGCGCCGACCACGCGGCGAGCACGACGGGGAAGTACTCGGGGAGGCAGCCGGCCATGGCGGCGTTGATGGCGGCCAGCCGCACCGTGCACTCGCGGTTCAGATGCGGCATGGCCAGCAGCACGTCGTCGGGATCGCACGCCGTCTGGGCGAGAAACTCGGCGAGGACCGAAGCGGTCACCGGCACGACGGGCAGTCCGTCGGTCCAACCGCGCTCGTAGCAGTCCTCCATCACCCGGCGGATCTCGTCGATGTCGACCACCGGGAGCTCGGGCGGGGTGGTCATGACGCGCCGCCGCCAGGCGTCGCCGACCCACCTATGGTCGTCGTGAGGATCCGCACGACGTCGTCCACGACCTGCCGCACGGTCGTTTCGATCTCGGCGGGACTCAGGCTCGCAGTCGGGTGGGGGATGGTCACGAACTGAAAATCCGGGTGACCGAGTACGTCCGCCATCGCCCGCGCCGGCACTATGAAGGCGTCGGTGCAGATCGATACGGCCGGGACGCCCGCCCGCTCGACCACGATTCCGTCGGCCAAACTGGCCGCGGAGCACGACCCTCAGTCAGATTCCGCTCAGCGAGGGCAGCCGCGGCGCGAGCGATGGGGCACCAGCGCGTTCTAGCTGACCGGTGGGATCGAGAATCGCCTCCCGGCGGGGCACAGCGGGACCGAAGCAGCGGCAAGGCGCCGCCAAAGGCGCCGGCGGTTAACCACTGATGCGCCGCCGACAAATCCCCTTACCCTCTAAAGTGGCCCGGCCCATGTTCTCGAAGGTCCTGATTGCAAACCGTGGCGAGATCGCGGTCCGCATCATGCGCGCCTGCGAGGAGCTCGGGATCGGGACGGTGGCCGTCTACTCCGAGCTCGACCGCGACGCCGTCCACGTCAGACGTGCCGGCGAGGCGTACCTGCTCGGCCCTGGCCCCGCGACCGAGAGCTATCTGGTGGTCGAGAAGCTGATCGACGCGGTTCAGCGCTCGGGCGCCGAGGCTGTCCATCCGGGATACGGCTTCCTGGCTGAGAACGCGTCCTTCGCCGCCGCTCTGGAGGAGGCCGGGATCACGTTCATCGGTCCGCCGGCCTCGGCGATCGAGGCGATGGGCTCGAAGACCCGCGCTCGCGAGCTGATGGCCAAGGCCGGGGTGCCGATCGTGCCCGGCACGACGGAGCACGTGGGGACGATCGAGGAGGCGCAGCGGGTGATCGGGGAGACGATCGGCTACCCGGTGGCGGTCAAAGCGGCGGGTGGTGGCGGCGGCAAGGGCTTCCGCGTGGCGCTCGACGAGTCCAAGCTACAGGACGCGTTCGAGGGTGCCGCGCGCGAGGGCGAGAAGTTCTTCGGCGACGCGACGGTGTACCTGGAGCGCTACCTGCCGGATCCCCGTCATGTCGAAGTGCAGGTGCTCGCCGACGCGCACGGCAACGTGATCCATCTCGGCGAGCGCGACTGCTCGGTGCAGCGCCGCCACCAGAAGCTGATCGAGGAGGCGCCGGCGCCGGCGGTCGATGCCGAGCTGCGCGCCCGGATCGGAAAGATCGCCACCGAGGCGGCGGCGGCCGTCGGCTACACCGGGGCGGGCACGATCGAGGGACTCCTCCAGGACGGCGAGTACTTCTTCCTCGAGATGAACACGCGCGTTCAGGTCGAGCATTGCGTGACCGAGATGGTGACCGGGATCGACATCGTCAAGGAGGGCATCCGCGTCGCCGCCGGCGAGCCGCTCTCGATCACCCAGGACCAGTTGGAGCTCCGCGGGCACGCGATCGAGTGCCGGATCAACGCCGAGGACGCGTCGAAGAACTTCGCCCCCTCCCCGGGGAAGATCGGCTCCTACCGGGAGCCCGCCGGACCGGGCGTCCGGGTCGACTCGGGCGTCGAGGCGGGCTCGGAGATCTCTCCGATGTACGACCCGATGGTGGCCAAGGTGATCGTCTGGGACGTGGATCGCGAGCAGGCCACGGCGCGGATGCTCAGAGCGCTCGCCGAGTACGAGATCGAGGGCTTGAAGACGCTGTTGCCGTTCCACCGGGCGCTGCTCGAGACGCGCCAGTGGCACGACGCCGAGACCTGCCGCGACCTGGTCGAGAACCGCTCATGGCTGAAGGAGCTCGCCTTCCCGGCACCGGAGAGGCCGCCCGGCGAAGCCGAGGAGGGCCCTGAGACGGTCCAGCAGAGCTACACCGTCGAGGTCTCCGGCAAGCGATTCGACGTAAAGGTCATCGGGCCGCCGCTGGCGGCCGCCGGGGGGCTCAACGGAGCGGCACCGGCGCCCGCGGGTGCCGAGGGAGCGGTGGCGTCGCGGCGCGCGCCTCGCCGCGAGCGTTCAGGCCGCGGCAGCGGTGGCGGCGGCGGTGACACGCTGGCCTCGCCGCTTCAGGGCACGGTGCTGAAGGTGGCCGTCGAGCAGGGCGCCGAAGTCGCGGAGGGCGCGCTCGTCGCCGTGATCGAGGCGATGAAGATGGAAAACGAGATCACCGCCCACAAGGCCGGTGTGGTGTCCGAGCTCCCGATCGCCGTCGGCGCGTCGGTGGCCACCGGCGACACGCTCGCGGTGATCAGCTCGGCGAGCGAGTAGCGACCGCCCGCGCCCCTCGCGGCCGCCAGGCCGGCAGTCGTTCCGGCCACGCGAAGTCCCGGTCCGGCCAGGCCAACGTCGCGAACAGCGCCACCAGCAACAGGTCCCGCGTCACCACCACCCACGACTGGAGCGGCGCGAAGGTTCTGAGCGGATCGAACTGCAGCGGGTAGTAGATCTGGGTCATCGCCATCGCGCAGGCGAGCAGCCACACCGCGGCCAGGCCGCGCCGGCCGCGGAGCACCGCGACGAGCGGCACCAGCCAGATCAGGTACTGGGGCGAGAGCACCCGGTCGAACACGATGAACGCGCACACGGCCGCTGCGGAAGCCGTCAGGAGGCGTGTGCGGGTGGCCGGTCCCCGGGCGTAGAGCAGCCACACCGTTACCAGCGAGAGCAGCTGGAGGATGCTCATCACGCTCGCGAACGTCATCGGGACGTGGCCGTCGAGGTTGTCCGAGCTGTGGGTGAAGTAGTAGGACAGGTGCACTCCGACCAGTTGATGCGCGGCCAGGAAAAGCGCCGCTCCGACGCTCTCGAGCTGCAGCGGACGGTTCTCCTGGCCGTGGATCGCCCACCACACTCCGTGCGGAGCGACGACGAGGAAGGGCAGGAAGCAGACGAGCACCACCCCGGCGAACAGCGCGAGGCCGCAGAGCGCGGCGCGCCGACCCTCGTTACGCCACACGTACAGAAGGGCGAGCGGGAGGATCACGATCGGGTAGGCCTTGGCCGCGGTGCCGAGGGCGAGCAGCACGAACGCGCTCCACTTGCGGTCGAAGTAGAGCGCGGCCAGTGCGGCGATCGTGAGCATCGTCGGGAACAGGTCGTAGCGCGAGAGCATCACCGCACCGAGCAGTACCGGCGACAACGCGATCAGCGCCACGCCGCACACCAACTGCCGGGTGCTGACCCGCTGGGCCGAGAGCACCAGCGCCGACAGGCCGGCGGCGATCACGCCGCACACGGCCATCATCAGCTCGAACACCTCCATGTAGCCAGAGAAGCTGTGGCCGGCAAGCAGACGCGGGATGACGAAGATCGGCAGCGACAGCGGCGGGTACTCAACCGAGAAGTCGCGATACGGGAACAGCCCGCGCCCCACGATGTAGTTCGCGTACTTGGCGTACTCGCGGGTGTCCCATTGGCGATCGAGCGCGTACCAGCCGTGATGGATCAGATACCAGGCGATCGCGAAGCCGACGGCCGCGAATACCACCGCCAGCACGGTGCGCTGGCGGTCGGATGAGAGGGAGCCGGCGTGTCCCGCGCTCAGCCTGATCGGCGCGCCGGCGAGTTCCAGCACGGAGTCGGGTGTTGTTGGGGTATCAGCCATTGCTCGTCGTCGCCAAGGCGCCGCCATCAGGCGCCGCCGACCCTCCGCTGGACTTCCGGTGACGCACACGCGCACGTCGGTCCTGTCGAAGGCTCGCCAAAACCTCCCCTGGCGTAATTATCCAGCAAAGCCTGCGCGACTGCGCGTGCGGGTACGGTCGTCACGCCACCGACCTGATCCGGGCGGCCAGATCGTAGGGATAGATGTACATCGTGACCCGGCCGACGTGGTAGACGGCGCGCGGGCGGCCCAGGTCCGGCGTGCGGGTCCAGACGTCGCTGTCCATCGGATCGACCAGCAGAAAACTGCCGGTGCCCGGCCGCGGCCAGTACCAGCTGCTGATGAAGTGCAGGTCGAAGCGGCACAGGTGCTTGCGGTGGTCGCATACGGCAACCGGGTAGACCTGGACGCGGAATCCGGTCGCCCACGTGACCGGGGCCGCGGCCCAGTAGCCGGCGTATCCAACGGTTACGTGCTCACGAGCGGCGATTTCGGCGATCTGGTTCGCCACCCCCGACGTGACGGGCGGCGTTGAGGAGATGGGGAGCCTCGTGCCACCCTGCGCCATCGACACCACTCCTCCCAGCGCGAACGTGCACACGCCGGCCAGCACGACCGCGGCGACGCGGGGCCGCCCGGCGGCCGCTGCCGGGATTGTCGCTGCGGCCGGGTACAGCAGTCCGACTAAATAGCGGTCGGCGCCGATGTCGGCAGGCGCTGAGCTGAGCAGGAAGGCGAGCGTGAGCAGGACTGCGGATGAGCACCAGAACACGAAGAACGCCACCCTCGCCGAGGCTCCCGGATCAGCCGATCGCTCGGCGCGCGTCCGACCGCGGAGCTGCCGCCAACACAGCCAGGGAAGCGATACGACCGCGGCGATGCTGAGCACCGCGCACGCGAATGCCAGCGCCGATGCCGGCGAAAGCGCCCGCCCGAAGTAGTCCCCGTTGCCGAGCACGGCAATCGACTTCCACCACAGCGTGAAGTTCGTCGCCGTCTTGTGCCCAACGACGATCCTCGTGGTGTGCAGCCCCGGCTCCCGCGTCACCGCCAGCGATGACATGGCGACGGCCGTTATCCCCCAGGCAACGCCGGTCACGACGAGCGTGGCGAGCCCTGTCCACAGTGCACGGCCAGTGTCCCCTCGCGGCACGAGCACGCGCGTAGCGACCAGGGCCAGTGTGAACGGCGGCAGGACCGCGACGCTGACGAGCGGGTCGGAAGCCGCGTTGACGCCGGCGATCGTGCCGATGGCCACCACTGGCGGGATGAGCACCGGCCAACGCAGCGCGCCGCCACGTCGCTCGAGCAGCACCAGAAAGGCGCCGAGCAGCGCCAGGCAGAACCACACGGGAGCGTGCTGGGTGGTGGAAAGCTCCAGGTGCAGCGTCGCCGGGGAGGCGCAGATGAGCAGCACGGCGGTCACGGCCGCCGCCCAACGGTCCGCCACCTGCGATACCGACCATGCTGCCAGCGCGGCGGCCGCCAGCGCCATCACATACGGGGCGTACGCCCACACCTGCCGGTGGGCCGGGAGCCACTTCGTCGCTAGGTCGAACAGCAGGGTCGAGTACCAGGCGAACTCGCCCAGTACCACGTTGGCGTGCGCCGGCGCGGCGCCGAACAGCTCGCCGATGACCGGTCCGGACGCCACGTCGGCGTCCAGGTTGGCCGAGGAGACGATGCTCTCGAGTTGGTGCGCCAGCAGGATCAGGTAGACGAGGGCGAACGGCAGGGCCGCCCAGCGCAACCAGTGCACCGGTTGCTCGAACCTGGACGAGGACGGTCCTCGACCGCTCGCGCTGGGCGCCGATGGGCGCGACCGGTGGCGAGCGCTCTCGGTGCCGGTGGTGGTCACGGAGTGGGTGGATAGAGCGTCGCCTGCGCCCGCGTCCCCGGGCCAAGCGAGGTTCGGAGGAAGACGCTTCCTTTCTCGTGTCCCCTAAGCGCGAGCACGGTCGCCCCGTCCACCTTGATCTCGGTGGCGAGGCCCCGGTTGAGCCGCTCGAGGCGGAGCTCCGACCGCGTGAAATGCCCGGTACGGGCGAACTCTGCGCGTTCCGCCGCGGAGGCGAACGTGAGCGTCCGCTCAGCCTGGCGCTGCAGGTCGTTCTCGCTCTGCGCCACCGCTGCGAACGAAAGCAGGATCCCCGCCGCCAGCACCGCGATGAACGCCGGCAGCGCGCGTTCGGCCAGGCGCCGGCGCCCGCCGATCAGCAGCACGCCGGCGGCGACCGCGACGGCGATGGCCAGGCAGCCCACGACGATGGCGACGGTGGCGAGGCTCGAGAACGCCATGCGGGCGTAGGGTAGAGGGCGGGGCTGCGCTTGCGCGGCCAAGGCGCCGCCGTCAGGCGCCGCCGACCAAGGTCATCGTGCCACCGGCGCTCAGTCCGAGCGCTCTACCTGCTCGACGTTCTGGGCGTGGATGCGGCGTTGCGCGCCCGTCCGGCGGCGCGGCGGCAGCGGCGCGTCCAGGCCGGCGGAGCGGAGCTCGCGCAGGTAGGCGACGTCCTCGTCAAGGAGCGCCACCGCCTCGGTTTGCTGTAGCGGCCTGCCGTGGCCGGGGACAACGGTTTGCGCGTGGTCGAGAATCGGTCGAAGCCGCGCGAGGGTTGCCTCGTAGGCGTCGAGCGAGCCGCCCGGCGAGATCCACGGGATCTCGACCGGCGAGAGGTAATCGCCGCACACGAGCGTTTCCAACCAGGGAATGAAATAGGCCGTGCCGTCGGCGGTGTGGCCGTCGGCCGGATGTAGCTCGAGCTCGTGCCCCGGTTCGTCCGGTCCGAGCGACAGCCGCCCCGGCACCGGGAGCGACTGGATCCCGCTCAGCGCGAGCGCCCCGCGGTCGTCCACGTACTGCTCCTCGTCGAACCGCTTGAGCTCGCGCTGGGCGGCCCCGGGCTCGGCCGCCAGCCGTCGTGCGGTGCTCTCTCCGCACCCGAGCGAGGCATTCGGAAAGGCGAGCCGGCCGAGCAGGTGGTCCCAGTCGGCGTGCGTGGAGAGCAGCCCGGACGCCGGGAAGCCCGCCTGCTCGAGCACGCCGGCCAGCGCCTCGAGTTCGTCCGGGTAGACCGGCGAGTCGATCACGAAGCCCTCGTCGCCGGCGCGCACCGCCGTGCACGTCGTCTGGCAGTAGCGGCTGATGAAGACGATCACGTCGGCGTGGACCGCCAGGACCCGCATTTAGTGCGACCTACGAGACACCGATCAGCTTGGCCGCCTCGCGCAGGCTGCTCGCCTCGGCGTCCGGCTTCTTCTGGTTGGACTCGAGGGTCTCCTTGTTGCGGTTGACCCAGATCACGGGCACCTTGCGCTTCAGGCACGGCTCGACGTCGTAGTAGTAGCTCGCGGCGATGTGGACCCAGCCCTTCTTGCCGCCGATGCGCCGTTCGCACTCCGTGAAGTGCGCGGGGTCGGGCTTGTAGGACCGCACCTGCTGGGCGGTGACGACCAGGTCGAAGTCGAGCGGGATGTGGCGGCGAGTCTGGCCCAGCAGCTTGTCATCGATGTTCGAGATCAACCCGACCTTGTACTTCTTCTTGATCTTCTGGAGTACCTGGTTCGTTTCCTTGAACGGCGGCCAGCGCTGCACCGAGTCGGGCAGGAAGCCGGCGCGCGAAGGCTCGAGCGGCCACCCGAGCGTCTTTGCGATCTGCACCGCCGTCCGTCGCAGCACCTCGGCGTAGAGCTCGTACGAGCCGGCCTGGATCTGCTTCTGCACCTCGTAGAACAGCGGGATTAGCTCTTCCCGCTCGATCGTGAACCCGTCCCGCTCGGCCTCGGCCTTGAACGCGTCGTATGCGCCCGTTTCCCAGTCGATCAGGGTCCCGTAGACGTCAAACGTGACAAACGTGATGTCCTTTGGGATCGCCATGGCGCGGCCATGATGCCATGGGGACGGAGCTACGTGCTTTTCCGGTCGTTTCGGCGGTCTCGCGGCAGCCTTCGGGCCTGACCCACTACAGTCCAGCCGCGGATGGATCTGCTCGAGTACCAGGGAAAGCAAGTGTTCGCCCGTCATGGCGTGCCCGTGCCCTCCGGCCGTCACGCGCAGACGGTCGACGAAGCCGCGACGGCGGCCGACGACATCGGCTACCCGTGCGTGATCAAAGCCCAGGTGCAGATTGGCGGCCGCGGCAAGGCCGGCGGCATCAAGGTCGCGCGCGATCATGGCGAGGCGCGTGACGCGGCCCAGGCGATCCTCGGCATGGACATCCGGGGCTTGACCGTGCACGAGCTGTGGGTCGAGGCCGCTTCCGAAATCGCCGCTGAGTACTACGCCTCAGTCGTGTTCGACCGCTCGGCCAAGGCGCCGCTGGTCATGCTGTCTACCAAGGGCGGCATGGACATCGAGGAGGTCGCCGAATCGGATCCGGAGGCGATCGCCAGGTTGCACGTTGACCCGCTGGTCGGGTTTCAGGAGTTTCACGGCCGGCGGCTGGCGTTCGAGGCCGCCGTCGACGCGGACGTAGTCAGGCCGGTCGGCGCGATGCTGGCTCGCTTGTACGACGTCTTCGTCGCCGAGGAGGCGACGCTGGTCGAGGTCAACCCGCTGATCATCACGCCAGAACGCGAGGTCCGCGCGTTGGACGCGAAGGTGACTTTGGACGACAACGCCCTGTTCCGCCACCCCGACAACGCCGAGCTGCGCGATCCCTCGCGCGAGGACCCGCAGGAGCGGATGGCCAAGGAGCGGGACCTCACCTACGTCAAGCTCGACGGCAACATCGGGATCCTCGGCAACGGCGCCGGCCTGGTCATGTCGACGCTGGACGTGGTAGCCCAGGCCGGCGGGTCGCCGGCGAACTTCCTCGACGCCGGAGGTGGCTCGAAGGCCGACGCGATCACCAGCGCGGTCGAAGTGATCCTCTCCAACCCCAACGTGAAGGCCGTGCTGTTCAACATCTTCGGCGGCATCACGCGTTGCGACGAGGTCGCACGGGGGCTGATCGAGGCGTTCAACCAGATCAAGCCCACCGTGCCGTTCGTCGTCCGGTTGGACGGCACCAACGACGTTGAGGGCCGGCAGCTGCTGGCCGAGGCCGACCTTCCGAACGTGTACACCGAGTCGACGATGGACGGAGCGGCGGAGAAGGTGGTCGAATTGGCGGCGGCGGTCCCGGCATGAGCATCCTCGTCGACTCGAACACGAAGCTGGTCGTGTCCGGCATCACCGGGCGCGAGGGCACCTTCCACTCGCTGCGTAACCGCGACTACGGGACGCAGGTCGTCGGCGGCGTTACGCCCGGCAAGGGCGGCCAGGACGTCGAGGGGATTCCGGTGTTCAACACCTTCCACGAGGCCGTGGATGCGACCGGCGCCAATACCGCGATGATCTTCGTGCCGCCACGGTTCGCGGCCGACTCGATTTTGGAGGCCGAGGACGCGGGCGTTTCGTTGATCGTGGCCATCACCGAGGGCATCCCGGCCCACGACGAGCTCCGAGGCTATGCGGTGATCAAGAAGAACGGCCGGGCCCGGCTGATCGGCCCCAACTGTCCCGGGATCCTGTCGCCGGGCAAGGCCAACGTCGGCATCATCCCGGCCGCCTTCTTCCGGGAGGGCAACGTCGGCGTGGTGTCGCGCTCGGGCACGCTCACCTACCAGATCGGCAACGTGCTGGCCCAGCGCGGCTTCGGCAACTCGACCATCGTCGGGATCGGCGGCGATCCCGTTCCCGGCTCCGACTTCATCGACATCATCGCGATGTTCCAGGAAGACCCCGAAACCGAGCTGATCGTGATGTGCGGCGAGATCGGTGGCGACGCCGAGGAGCGCGCCGCCGAGTTCATCGCCCAGAACGTCACCAAACCAGTGGTGGCCTACATCGCCGGCTTCACTGCGCCACCGGGCAAGACCATGGGCCACGCCGGCGCGATCGTGTCCGGCACGCGCGGGACCGCCAAGGCCAAGGCCGAGGCGCTCGAGAGCAAGGGCGTGCGGGTCGGCCGGACGCCGACCGAGGTGGCCGAGCTGGCGGCGTCGCTGCTCGCGGCAGCGGCCTGAGTCTGCAGCCGCGCCGGCGGTTACGCTCCGGCGCTGGCCGTGACCACGGGCGAAGACGTGAGCAACCTCGAGCATCTCGCAGAGATGGACCGGCTCCTGCGCGAGATCCAGGTCGAGCTTTCGCCCGAGCGTGAGCCGGCGCCGGCGCTCGAAGGCGCGCCACCCGAGCCGGGAGCGACACGACCGCCACCGGAGCCAGCGCCACCGCCACCCGAGTCGACGCCACCGCCGGCGCCGCCAGAAGCGACACAACCGCCTTCTCCCCACCCCGATGCACCGTATTTCTGGTCGTCACGCCCGCGGGGCGACCTCCAGGTACAGGCCCTCAGCCGGCTGGCCCCGCGCCTGCTCGCTGCGATGCGCGAGCTGCTCGACGGGTACGAGCAGTTCCTCGTCGAGATTCCGTCCGAGCCGGCGCCGGCGATACCGTCCCGACCGACTCCCACCGCGAGCCCACCACCGACACGCCGGCACGACGATCCCGGCGTCACCATCGCCGCCGGCCCGTTCCCTAGCCTCGAAGCCCTGCACGAGTTCGAACAGGCTGTCTCGCGGTTGCCCGGCGTCCGTGACGTTGCCGTGCGTGGCTACGAGGGGGCGGATCGGGCGGTGATCGAGGTCCGGCTCGATCGCAGCGACGGCTAGCGCGCGCCCCCGCCGCCGAAGTCCGTACTCTTCAGGTTCATGCCCTCGCCGATCTCCTTCGCCCGCGGCGCACCCTCGCTCGACATCGTCGACGTCGACGGGCTCCGCGCCGCCGCCGACGCCGCCTTCGCCGCCGATCCAGGCGGCATGACCGCGTACGGAACGGCCATTGGCTACCCGCCGCTGCGCGCCTGGATAGCCGGGCGCCACCAGGTCGCGCCCGAGCAGGTCGTGGTCACCAACGGCTCGATGCAGGCCGACGCCTTCCTGTTCGACGCGCTGGTCGAGCCGGGGGACGCAGTCATCGTCGAGCGTCCCACCTACGACCGGACGCTACTGTCGCTGCGCAACCGGGAGGCCGACGTGCGCATGGTCGAGCTCGAGCCCGACGGGATCGACGTGGCCGCGGTCGAGCGTCTGCTGGCGGCCGGCGTGAAGCCCAAACTCGCCCACATCATCCCCAACTTCCAGAACCCCGCCGGCTACACGCTGTCGGCGGAGAAGCGCAGCCGGCTGCTCGAGCTCGCGCGCGAGCACGAGTTCACCGTGTTCGAGGACGACCCCTACGTCGCCCTGCGCTTTGAGGGATCGCCCCTTCCGACGATGCTCTCGATGGACCAAGGTGAGACCGTCGTCTACGCCTCCTCGTTCTCGAAGACCGTCTGCCCGGGCATCCGCGTGGGCTACCTGGTCGGGCCGGCCGAGGTGATCGCCCGGATCGTGAAGATCGCGACCCAGACCTACATCTCGCCGAATATGGTGGCGGAGGGGATCGTCCATCAGTTCTGCGTGTCGGGGGCGATCGAGCGGTCGATCGAGAACGTCCGTGACGCGCTCCGGGAACGCGCCAACGCGCTTTGCGACGCCCTCGAGAGAGACCTACCCGAGGCCCGCTTCGTCAGGCCGCAGGGCGGCTATTTCCTGTGGGTGGACCTGCCGCGCGGCACCGACGTCGGCGCGCTGTTCGAGGCGGCTGCCGAACGCGGCGTGCAGTTCGTGAAGGGCACCGACTTCGTGCTCGACGGCGCCAAGTCGAGCCTGCGCCTGGCCTACTCGGGAGTGACGCCGGCGGAGATCGACGAAGGCGTAAAGCGCCTGGCCGAGGCCTACCACCAGCTGTCCGCCATGGCGGGCGTGAATGCGGCCTGAGGAGATCGCGGCCCTCGGAGACATCGCCGGCGACGCGGCGGCTGGCGCCACCAAGCAGATCCACGAGCTCCACGGCGGCATCGCCGGTCGGGTGTGGAGGCGGGTCGGGCCGGCATCGCTACCGGTGCAGATAGCCCACGACCGCATCGCCAAGGGCGCCTACACGGCGGCCGGCGAGCTGGCCCGAGCCATCGTCCGCGCCGGGGCGTTCGCCGCCAGCGTGACGCGGGCCCCCGAGGCTCCCTCGATCCAGCGCTCCCCGGCGGGACGCGCCGTGGTCAGCGCGCTCAACGGGGCATTCGGCGACACGCTCCTGCGCCGGCGCAACGCTCTCGCGCTCAACATGGCGATCCGGCGCAAGGGGCAGGACGTCGAGATGACTCGGACCGGACTCACACTGGCCTATCCGGACGCCAAGCCGAGGCTGGCGGTGTTCGTGCACGGGCTGTGCGAGACCGATGAGGCCTGGAAGCTCGGCGCCGCGCGCCACGTCCCCTACGGCCACCGGATGGAGATCGAGCTCGGCTACACCCCGATCTACCTGCGCTACAACACCGGTCGTCACATCTCCGAGAATGGGCGCGACCTCGCCGAGCTGCTCGAACGCCTGGCGTCGAACTGGCCGGTCACCGTTCACGAAATAACGCTGGTCGGGCACTCGATGGGAGGGCTGGTCTCGCGCAGCGCCTGCCACTACGGCGCCGGCAGCGCCTGCATGGCCAAGGTCCGCCACGTGTTCACGCTGGGGACTCCGCATCGCGGTGCACCGCTCGAGCAGGCAGCCAACGCAGCCAGCGCCGCGCTCGGTCGCCTGCCGGAGACCCGGCCGCTGGCCATGGCGCTCAACCTCCGCAGCTCTGGGATCAAAGACCTCCGCTACGGCTACCTCGTCGACGAGTGCTGGATGGACCAGGACTGCGACGCGTTCCTGCGCAATACCTCGCGGGAGATCCCGTTTCTCCCCACCGCGCGCCACTACTTCATCTGCGCCACGCTGTCCCGCGAGCCCGACGCAGCGGCCGGTCGGATCATCGGCGACCTGCTGGTGCTCCAGCCGAGCGCCTGGGCCCACGAGGGCAAGGGCAAGCGGATGCGATTCCCGATCGAGCACTACTACCACCTCGGCAAGGCCAACCACTTCGACCTGCTGAACCACGCGGCGATCTTCGCCCAGATGCGCCGCTGCCTGGCAAGTCAGCGCGCATTGCCGGCGGGGACGGCGAATCAGCCGGGGCCTTGGTGAATTTCCCTCCGATATGAAGGGAAATTCACCACACCATCAGCGGCCGTAGCGCTCGCGGCCCAGCACTAACTGCTCGGGCAGGGCTGTTCGCGGCGGCGGCGAGGGGTCGGCCAAAACCGACACCGTCTCGGCCACGCTCGTGGTGATCGTCGCGGTCGCACCGTTCGACCGGACGGCCACGGTTTCGCCGTCGTTCGAAGCCACCTCGCCCTCCAGACCCGGCTCGATCCCTGCGCCCTTCAGGTAGTGGAGGAGATCCTCGGCCTCGTTCTCCAGGCGCAGGATCGTCACCCTGGCCCCGACCGAGCAGTCGGCGAGCGGCACTCCGTCGATCCGCTCGTGGACCCGGATCGGGTGGCCGTGAGGGCAAGTCTTGGCGTCGCCGACAGAGGCGCGCACGTACGCCTCGAAGCGTGGCGTCATCGCGTGCTCGAGCTTCTCGGCCTCCTCGTGGACATCGTCCCAGGGCACGCCCACGGTGTCGGTCAGAAAGCGCTCGATCATCCGATGGCGGCTGACGATGCTCTCGGCGTGCTCGCGCCCTTCCGGCGTGAACTCGATCATCCGCTCGGCGTTGCGCGCGATGTAGCCGTCGCGCTCCAACCGGCCGAGCATCTCGTGCACGGTCGGGGCCGACAGCTGCATGGCGCGGGCCAGGTTGGCGCCGGTCATCGGCAGCCCGGCCTCGAACAGCCAGAACAGCATCTCGAGGTACTCCTGCTCGGCCACCGTCCCGCCCGTTGAGGTCATGACCGGATCGTACCGGCCGTGCATCGCATAGCATCGGGGCCTTGCTTGACCTTCCCATCAAGCCCCCGATCGAGCCGCAGCTGGCCCGTTCTCGTGCCGGCCTGCCGGTGGGTGAGCAGTGGTCCTACGAGCCCAAGTACGACGGCTTTCGGGCGATCGTGTTCGTCGACGGCGAAGAGACGATGATCCAGTCCCGGAGCGGGAAGCCGCTCGCGCGCTACTTCCCCGAGCTGTCCTTCCCGGCCGGACGCTACGTGGTCGACGGCGAGATCGTGATTGACGACCCGGAGGGCGGGCAGGACTTCGACGCGCTCCAGAACCGGATCCATCCCGCCCTGTCCCGGATCACCATGCTCTCCGAACAGACGCCGGCACGCTACGTCGCCTTCGACCTGCTGGCCGTCGACGATGAGTCGTGGCTGGAGAAATCGTTCGCCGAGCGGCGGGCGCAGCTCGAGGCGCTGTGCTCGACCGGGATCGATTGCACCCCCCTCACGACCGACCCCGCCGAGGCAGAACCATGGCTGCGCAGCGGCGAGGGCGTGGTCGCAAAAGACTGCAATGCTCCGTATCGCCCCGGCGAGCGGACCGGCATGATGAAGATCAAGCGGGTGCGCACGATCGACGCGGTGGTGGCCGGCTGGCGACCCGGCAAGGAGCCCGACACGGTCGGCTCGCTGATCCTCGGCCTCTACGACGACGCCGGCAAGATGCACATCGTGGGCCACTCCTCGGGGCTGAAGGCAGCCGAGAAGCGCGCCCTGGTCAGCAAGCTGGCGCCCTACGAGACCGGCGAGCGCGGACACGGCGACCCGAGCCGCTGGCAGAGCGAGCGCGAGCTCGAGTGGATCGACCTGCGCCCCGAGCTCGTCGTCGAGGTGACGTTCGATCACGCCAGCGGCGGGCGCATCCGCCACGGCACGAAGATCCTCCGCTGGCGGGAGGACAAGACCCCGCTGGAATGCAAGCTGGAGCAGATGACGCAGTGAGCGACGCCGACGCGATCGTCGTCGGCGCGGGCCTTGCCGGCCTCGTCGCCACCGCGGAGCTTGCCGATGCCGGCCGCCGCGTGATCCTGCTCGATCAGGAACCCGAGCAGTCCCTCGGTGGGCAGGCGTTCTGGTCGCTCGGGGGACTGTTCCTCGTCGACACCCCCGAGCAGCGGCGGCTCCGCGTCCACGATTCGCCCGAGCTCGCGCTCCAAGACTGGCTTGGCAGCGCCGGCTTCGACCGGCCGGAAGACGGGTGGCCGCGCAAGCGGGCGGAGGCCTACGTCGAGTTTGCCGTCGGTGAGAAGCGCCAATGGCTCTACGACCAGGGTGTGCGGTTCGTTCCCACCCCGGGATGGCCCGAGCGTGGCGGCTACCTGGCCACCGAGCACGGGAACTCCGTGCCGCGCTTCCATATCGCCTGGGGCGCTGGCCCCGGCGTGGTCGAGCCGTTCGAGCGCCGGGTCCGCGAGGGTGTCGCCCGGGGCAAGGTGACCTTGAAGTTCCGCCACCGAGTCGATGTGCTGACGTCGAACGGCGGTGCGCTCGCCGGCGTGGCCGGCGAGGTGCTCGAACCGAGTTCCGTAGCGCGCGGGGAGCCGAGCTCGCGAACGCCGGTGGGCGAGTTCGAGCTGAGCGCGCCGGCGGTGATCGTGACCTCGGGCGGGATCGGCGCCAACCACGAACTGGTCCGAGAGGCATGGCCGCAGGCGCTGGGTAAGCCGCCCACGCGGATGCTCTCGGGCGTCCCAGATCACGTCGACGGGCGGATGCTCAAGATCACGAAGGACGCCGGCGGCAGGATCATCAACCCCGACCGCATGTGGCACTACACCGAAGGGATCGAGAACTGGAGCCCGATCTGGAGCCGCCACGGTATCCGGATCCTCCCCGGCCCCTCGCCGCTGTGGCTCGACGCGCGGGGACGGCGCCTGCCGGTTCCGCTGTTCCCGGGTTTCGACACGCTCGGCACGCTCGAGCACCTGATGAAGACCGGCTACGACTACAGCTGGTTCGTCCTGACCCAGAAGATCATCGAGCGCGAGTTCGCGCTGTCGGGCTCGGAGCAGAACCCCGACCTGACCTCGAAGAGCCTGCGGCAGGTGCTTGCCAGCCGGGTGGGCAAGGGTGCGCCGGCGCCGGTCGAGGCGTTCAAACGACACGGCGTCGACTTCATCGTCTGTGACGACCTGCGCGACCTCGTGCGGAGGATGAACGCGCTGAGCGGAGACGACCTGATCGACGCCGGTGACCTCGAGCGCGAGATCAAGGCGCGCGACCGCGAGATTGCCACCCCGTACGCGAAGGACCTTCAGATCACCGCGATCCACGGCGCGCGGAAGTACTTCCCGGACCGGCTGAGCCGCGTGGCGAAGCCCCATCGCCTGCTCGACCCAGGCGCCGGGCCGCTGATCGCCGTGCGCCTGTGGATCCTCACCCGCAAGACGCTCGGCGGACTCGAGACCGACCTCTCGGGCCGTGTGCTGCGACCTGGTGGCGAGCCGCTGTCCGGCCTGTACTCCGCCGGCGAGGTGGCGGGGTTCGGCGGCGGTGGCGTTCACGGCTACCGCGCGCTCGAAGGGACGTTCCTGGGCGGCTGCCTGTTCAGCGGGCGGACGGCTGGGCGCGCGGTGGCGTCTGCCGTTTCGTAGTCGTTGCGGGCCGACCCGGTCGCGGCGAAACTGGTACGTACCATTACGGACTGGTACGTACCAGTCCGTAATGGCGGCTTCACGCCATCCGGAAGGTGAACATTCGGCCCGGCTCGATCCGCATGTAGACGGGAGCTTGTGCCGGGTCATCGCCCCCCTCGAGGAACTGCTCCCACTCCTCGGCCCCGTAGCGCGGCCCGTAGACCTCGAAGAGCGTCTCGCGCAGGCCGCGGTGGGCGGGGTCTCCAATCGCCACCGGGATCGCGCGGCCGTGCACGTTGACCGCGAACTCCTCGCGCGGAAGGTGCGTTGCGCTGACCTGCGGCCGAGCTAGTAGGTGCCGGTAGCGCACCGAGTCCGGCGAGGTTCCAAAGTGGAAGCTGCCTCGATAGAAGATGCCGTCCAGCGGCCCGGCGATCGGCTGGCAGTCGGCGGTCACCGTGGCCACCACGAGCAGGCACATCCCGGTCAGGAGCTCGACCAGATCCTCCGCACTCACCCGCCGCTCGGGGGTGGTGATGCTACGCAGATGCGGTCCGGCCGCCTCGTAGCTACGGTCAAGCAGCTGTTGGAGGGCGCGGATGTCCTCGGGCGTCTCGTGCACCGATGACCGAAGATACTGCCGCGTGACCTCGATACCCGGCATTCCGACCACCGTGCTCGTGGCTCCCGATTCGTTCAAGGGGACGCTGACCGCCGCTCAGGTCGCGGACGCCGTCGGCCGGGGGCTCGAGGCCGCGGGCCGTCCGGTCGACCTGTGCCCCGTCGCCGATGGTGGCGAGGGCACGCTCGAGGCGCTCCTGGTGGCGCTCGACGGCGAGCGTCGCACGACGACGGCGACGGATCCGCTCGGCCGCCCGATCGAGGCCGTATTCGGGATCGGCGAAGGCGCCCCCGGCCCAGTTGTCGGCATCGTCGAGATGGCGGTGGCGAGTGGCCTGGGGCTCGTCGAAGAGTCCGAGCGCGACCCGGTGCAGGCGAGCACGTTCGGAACCGGACAGCTGATCATGGCGGCGATCGAGGCCGGCGCCCAGGACGTGTACCTGGGCGTCGGCGGGAGCGCCACCACCGACGGCGGGGCCGGCGCGATCCGCGCGATCCGGGAGGCGGGCGGGCTGGGTGGCGCGCGGATCATCGTGCTGACCGACGTCCGCACGCCGTTCGAGCAGGCTGCGCGCGTGTTCGGCCCCCAGAAGGGCGCCGACGAGGCCGCGGTCGTCTGCCTGACCAAGCGGCTGAACGATCAGGCGCGGCGGCTGCGGCGCGATCCGCGCGGGGTTCCGATGACGGGCGCCGCCGGCGGGCTGTCAGGTGGACTGTGGGCCGAGTTCGGCGCCGAGCTCGTCCCGGGCGCCCAGTTCGTGCTCGACGCCGTCGACTTCGACCGGCGCATGCGAGCCGCCCGGGCGGTCGTCACCGGCGAGGGCAAGCTCGATCAGCAGAGTCTGGCCGGCAAGCTCGTGTCGGAGATCTCGACGCGGGCCCGTCAGGCGGGTGTGCCCTGCCACGCCATCGTCGGGACGCGCGAGCTCGACTCCTTCGGCGTTCGCGTGCTCGACCTCCAGGCGGTGTTCGAGGCCAGCACGCCGCGCCAGATCAGCGCGGCGGCGCGGCGCCTGGCGGAGGTGCTGTAGGTCAGCAGCTTTCCGAACGGCGCGTCGTGTCGACGACCCGGCGGGTCGTAGACGTCGGCCCCAAGAAGCTTGACGAACCCCGCGTCTCCCTGCCGGAGGTGGCGACGGCGGTCAGAGTCCCGACCGCGGGATCGCTGGCTCAGTGCGCGAAGGCGGTGCGCTTATCGGTGTCCGGACCCGGCAGTGGAGCGTCCAGCGACTCGAGGAACTCGGTTATGTTGCGGAGGTCGTCGAGCAGGTGGCTGGCCATCTCCATCGTCATCCCGGCGCGGACGACGATCCGGAGGACGCTCAGATCCTGACGGTTCTCGGGAAAGCTATAGGCGGGCACGAGCCACCCGTGCTGGCGCAGTTTGTCCGAGACGTCGAACACGGTGTAGTTCTCGACCTCCGGTGCGAGCGCGAACGCGAACACCGGAAGCTCCAGGCCCTCCGAGATGAGCCGGTAGTGGCCCATCTTGGCGACCTCGCTCGAGATGTGGGTTGCCACGTCCTGCGCTGCCTGCATGACTCGCCGGTAGCCCTCACGGCCGAGCGTCGTGAACATGTAGTACTGCGCGACGACCTCGCTCCCCGGGCGCGAGAAGTTCAGCGCGAACGTAGGCATGTGGCCGCCGAGGTAGTTGACGTCGAATACGAGATCGCGCGGTAGCGCCTCCTCGTTTCGCCAGATCGCCCAGCCGACGCCGGGGTACACGAGCCCGTACTTGTGGCCCGAGGCATTGATCGACTGCACCCGATCGATCCGGAAGTCCCACTCGAGGTCCGGCTGGAGGACGGGGGCCACGAACCCGCCGGACGCGCCGTCGACGTGCACGGGGACGTAGATCCCCTTGTCGCTCTCCAGCTGGTCCAGGGCGGCGGCGATCTCCTTGACCGGCTCGTAGCTGCCGTCGAACGTTGAGCCGAGAATCGCCACCACGCCGATCGTGTTCTCGTCGCACGCGGCCACGGCCTGCTCGGGCTCGAGGTGGAACCGGTCGCCCTCCATCGGCACTATCTTTGGCTCCACGTCCCAGTAGCGGCAGAACTTCTCCCAGCACACCTGGACGTTGGCGCCCATCACCAGGTTTGGCCGGTCGGTCGGCTTGCCGGCCTTGCTCATCCGCTCCCGCCAGCGCCACTTAAGCGCCATTCCGCCGAGCATCGCCGCCTCGCTGGACCCGGTCGTCGAGCAGCCGGTCGCCTGCTCGTGCTCGGGCGAGTTCCACATGTCGGCGATGATGTTCACGCACCGCGCCTCGATCTCGGCGGTCTGTGGGTACTCGTCCTTGTCGATCATGTTCTTGTCCGCGGTCTCGGCCATCAGCCTGGCCGCTACCGCCGGCATGTACGTCGTCACGAACGTCGCCAAGTTCAGACGCGCCTGGCCGTCGAGCAACAGCTCGCTCGAGATCAGCTCGTACGCGGTCTCGCTGTCGAGGCCGCTGTCGCCGATCTCATGAATCGGGAGCACGGCGGCCGCCCGCGCGCGCCTGACCTCCACAGGCATCGGCTGGCGAGGACGCTGCTTGGCTAGTGGCATCGAGGCTCCTTGGTCGGCAGGGCGGGCGATCAGATCATGCCTGAGTGGTCTGCCCGGCGTGCACGGGCGCTCACCACTCCCGTGCCCCTGTCGCCACTACCCCGGATCAGCGATCCGGGGGCGGCTGACAACCCAGCTCGATCAGGTAGCGCGCGAACGCCAGCCGGTCGCGATCGGGATGAAACGGCTCGCCACCATCCCTGAGCAGGGCGGCGACGCGCTCGAGGTCGTAGAGCAGCGCCAGCTTGCCGGGAGGGTCGTCCCACTCGCCTGAGTCGTAGCGCTCGACCCACGCGGCCAGCGCGGCCAGCGCCTCGAGCTGGGCCGCGTCCTCCCACCACCCGCTGCGCAGCGACAGGCGGTAGCGGACACGGAGCACGCACACGTCCGCCCACAGCTGCTCGAACCACATCCACCGTTCGCGCGGATAGAGCCCCTCGGGGCTGAGCGGCCAGCGCGCGGAGACCGGCTCCTCCCAGTCGTTCTCGGGCTCGTTCCAGTCCTCGGGTTCCGGCCGGCTCACGACGCCCCTCTGGCGAGCCTTCGCAGCCGACGATCCTCGAACCAGCGGCGCAGGCGCACCCGGGTCGGCGCGATCCGGCCGTACAGGAGCAGGGCGTGCCCATCCGGCAGCTGGCGCAGCGTCTCGGCGGCGATCAACGGCCGGCGCCGGCGGGAGGTCGAGCGTGTCGTCCCGCCCGTGCCGGTCGTGTGCGTGCGATCGCGCGCCTCCTCCTCGCCGATCAGGCCGGCGAAGTAGCGCAGCGTATCCAGGTCCGCCACCCCCGGCAGGAGCATCCGCGCGCGGTGGCTGTTGATGACGGTTTCGGCCTGCTGGCCGTAACGCGAGCGGGCCTGGGAGAGATCGTGGAAGATCGTCACCAGCTGGATGTTGTGGCTCGGCGCGGTCGACGCGATCTCCGCGAGGTGGGGGAGCGGCGCGACGTTCCCGGCTTCGTCCAGGCACAGGAGAAGCGGACGCTCCAGGGCGCCGCCGGCCAGCGTGGCGCGCTCGTAGGCGCGGTCGACGATCTCGCCGAGCAGCGCCAGGAACAGCGGTCGCAGCAGTTTCGACGCCTTGGCGTCGCCGATCAGGTAGAGCGTCGTTGTTCGATCGAGGACCCGATCGGCCGTGATCTCGCTCGACCTCGCCGACTGGATGACACGCTGAAACCGGTAGGCGCGCAGCAACGTCTGCGCGGTCGCCTCGATCGAGGTGCGGGTCCGGTCCGCCTGGGCCGCGAACGCCCGGATCGCGTCATAGGCCGCGTGCGCGCCGGCCAGCTCCCGCTCGTCGTGCGCCTCACCGGTGATCCGCGCGAGTGTCTCGTCGAGCTCGCGTGCACCCTGACCGTGAACCCACCGCACCACGCTGTCCATACCCACGCCGGCGGCCGCCGCGGCGTACAGCAGCGGCGCGAGTCGCTGCTCGGCGGCCACCGCCCAGAAGTCGCCGCCCTCGACGCTCCGGCGGTCGAGCTCGCCGGCCGAGGCAAGCCGCCAGGCGACCTCGAGCGCGCCGTCCCAGGTTCTCGCGCCCTCGAGCGGAGACCATGTCTGCGACGAGCTCTGGGCCAGTCCGAACGGATCGAAGACGAGCACCTCGCCAAGCGCCTCGCGCCGCGCCCGGGTCGCCGACAGGAGGTCGGTCTTGATCGAGCTCGCGACCGCCGGTCCGGTCCACTCGAGGAGGGCCGGAATCGCGATGCCGGCCGACTTGCCCGACTGGGGCGGGCCGAACGCCACCAATGCGTGGCGCTCCTCGGCGTATAGCAGTCGGCCGCCGCGGCGCCCCAGGACCAGCCGCATGCCGCGGCGGACTTGCGGGACTCCTAAGACTGCGGCGGCGGCTGCGCCGGCGCCTCGGTGCCTGAGCCGCGACAGGTCAGCGGACCTCGCCCACCGGGCGCCCGCTCCCGAGCGCAATCCGGCGGTGGCGCGGACGGACAGCGACGCCACCGCGATCACGCCGGCAGACAGCAGGCCCAGGGCGCCGTAGAACCCGGCGGCTCCCGGCAGCCGAGCGCGCGCGCCCGCCGGCCATGCGCGCGCGGGGTCCGACAGGCGCGCCGGAAGCCGGATCAGCACCCCGAGCAGCTCGCCCACGCCGACCCGCGGCCAGCCCGATCCGAACACGACACCGGCCAGCCCGCCCCACAGCCACAGCGCTCCCGCCAACCCGAATAGGCAGCCGATCACCGTCAGCACCGCGACGTCGGACAGTGCGCCCGGACGGTCTCCGCTCATCCGCGTGCCAGCCTCTCCTCGCTCACGCGCATCCCGGTGTCCGTGTTGGTGAGCTTGGTCTCGAGCCGGGAGCGATAGTGCTGGACCACGAACGAGCGGCTCCCGACCCGCCACAGCGCCTGCCCGGCCGACAGCATCGAGATCAGCCGGGCCTCGTTCTCGGACAGGCCGAGCAACGTCCGCGTGAGCGGCACCTGGCTTTCGTCCTGGTGATAGACGATGCGGGTTGAGGCGTCCGCGACCAGGCCCTCGGCAATCCGTGCCGCCCGGGACCCGGCATCGCCTGCCGCCCGCAAATCGGCGAGCTTGTGCAGCACGACGAGGTTCATCACGCCGAACTGTCGGGCCAGCTTGAAGTTCGACTGGAACCATTCGCCGAGCCCGGTGTGCTGGACGATCTTCCACGACTCGTCGGCGACATTGATCAGCCGCTCACGGCCGGGTCGCTCGGCCATCCGCGCCAGCAACGCGCTCATCCACGCCGAGGCGCAGGCCATCAGGATGCCGACGGCGGGGGAGTCCTTGACCGCGTGGAGGTCGAGGACGAGGAGCCGCGCGTCGAGATCGAGGCCGGGGGTGGTGGGCCCGTCGAACATCCCCTTGAGCGGTCCCTCGCACAGGTCCTGGATGGCCAGCGCTGCGCGCCGGACGTCGATGGCGAGCTGCTGCACGGTGGTCCGGAGCCGCTCCGCCATGTCCGCCAGCGGGTCGAACAGGACGCAGGCGATCTGCGGCAGAGTCGGCTCGGCTACGCCACTGCCCCTCACGGCACGCAACGCCTCGCGCAGGCCGGCCGCCTCAACCTGGGTGAGCGGGCCGCCGGTGGCGGTGACCGTGACCGCTCGCAGCAGCTCGAGCTGGGCGTGCTCTTCCGGCCGGGAGGCGAGCGGGTTCAGCCGGATCCCGCCGCCCGGCTCGAGCGACACCGGCTTGACCCCGACCGCGGCGCACAGCGGACCGTACTCGCGCTTGACGTCGAGCACGAACGCGCGGCGTCCGAACAGCAGCATGCGCCACAACAGGGTCTTGACGAGCGCGCTCTTCCCGTGGCCGAGTTTGCCGAGGACGATCGCGTTCGGATCGTCGAGCGTGCCCTCGCCGTAGAGGACCCAGGGGTCGTAACAGAAGGCGCCGCCGCTCGAATCACGTCCGACGAACACGCCGCGTCCGCCGAGGCCACCGCCGGCCACGAACGGGTAGACGGCCTGCGCGTGACGGGTGGTGCAGCGGTGCCCGGGCCGGTCCGCCGCCGGCCGGGTCATGTCCGACTCCTGCGTCGCAAGACGAATCCCACAACAGCGACGGCCACGGGGAGCACCGTCGCCGGCACGTGACCGCGGACCAGCTCGTCGTAGATCACCCGGGCCAGCATGTAGTGCCACAGGTAGGTCAGAAACGCACTGGCCGACGTGCTCATCGGAGACCCCGGCACAGCGGCAGGGTGAACGTGAACGCGTCGGCCTGCTGTCCGTACATCCGGTGTAGCTCGAGGCGGGCCCGTACCGTCTGCTCGTGAACCTCGGCGCAGGCCCGGCGCAGGTCGTCCGGATCGCGTCCGGAGACAGTGACGAACCCGGCCAGTCGCACCTCGGCGTGGCCCGCCGCGAGCTCGGCCTCGCGGCGCACGGCGGCCTCCTGGGCCTGCCGCTGCCGCGCGGTCTCGGCCTGTCCGAAGCGGTGGCGCAGCTCGCGGTCGGCGTGATCGCGGGTTACCGCGGCCTCGGCCTCGCGCGTCGAGCGGGCGGGCGCGATCGGCTCGAACGTCACCGCCGCCGTGCGCACCACGCTCGAGCGTCCCAGCAAAGCATCCATGAACATCGGCGAGACGTCGACCCGTGGCCACTGTGCGATCCAGAACGTCGCGTGCAGGGCGCCGTCGGCTCGGTAGTCCTCCCAGTGTTCGCGTGCGCCGAGCGGCCAGGCGTTGGCTTCGGCGAGACCGTTGCGGCCGGGGTCGGCCGCTTCCAGCGTCGCCAGTTCTGCCCGCGCGTAGGGGTCGAACGCGGTCCTGAGCGCGCGAGCGAGCTGGCCGCCGCCGAGCGCCCCGAGCACCGTCACCTCCGCCGCTTCGATTCCCTGAGCGACCCGCTCCGTCTCCTCGATGAGCGTCGTGGCCGCGGCGCCCCGCCCGCGGTCGGCGCCGCGGCGCGCGTCGATCTGGACGGCGACGAGCACCTCGTGCTCGTGGGATGCGCGCGTGGTGGCGCCGATCAGCTCGAGATAGGACTCGATCATGGGCGTGCCCCGCAGCGGAATGTGGGGGTCGTGCTCGTCGTGCAGCCACCGGGCGAGCTCGTCCCCCTGCGCCGGCGCCGTCCGCTCGAGCCACTGGATCCGGCGAATGCGACTGCCGGCGGCTCCCGAAAGGACTAGCCCCCACCGGGCCAGCCGGCGCTCCTGCGCCTCGGGATCGAGCAGCGAGAACGAGACGACACGGCACGCGAGGACGGCAGTCAGCCGCCGGCGCCGTCCCTCGGACAGCACGCCGATTGTCCGGTCCTCATAGGGCACGTCGAGAATCCGGACGTCCTTCAGGGTGGCGGGGGGATGTGGCCAAGACTGCCCGAGCAAGCGCCGGACCGGGCGTGAGCGTCCGGCGGCGAGCGTGCCGGCGGCGAGCGTGACCGGGCCCTCGCTGGCCAGCGTCCCGGCGGTCGGGGCGCGAGAGCGGAAGTGAAGCCGCCGCCTCGCCCAGCGCAGCGCGAACGACAGCGCAATCGGAGCCCACTCCTCGGCAGTGCGCCGCCCAACCGGAGCAAATGCGACGGCCAGCGAGGCCCCGAGCGCGACCATCCCGACGAACGCGCCGGCGGCAGTCGGCTCCCGATCGAGGATCGCGATACCGGCGACCACGCCGAAGGCGACGACGCCGGCCTGACCGGCGCGCAGCTGGCCGAGGAGCCCCCGCCGCTCCACCGGGCCGAACCGGTAGGTGAGACGCTCGTCGGTCATTCGGCGTCCGGGTGCGGCCAGACGGGGGTCGCGCCGAGGTTCTCGCCGTCGAGCTCGAGGACGGCCTGGGACGACCACTTCGGAGTTTCCCGCGCTGGCGCCTCTCCGTCGGCTGGTTGGGGCTCGCCGGCGGTTGACTCGGCACCGCCGGCTGTTGCTACGGGACCGTCGGCTGGTGCTACGGGACCGCCGGCTGGTGCTACGGAACCGCCGGAGGGATCGCGGGGTGCCGCGTGAGGGTCAGCCCCAGCGTCAGGCTGCCGCGGCGGCCCACCGTCGCCCATCGTCTTCATCTCGACCTGTCGCTTCATGCCGGCGGCTGCGCTCACCAGCCAGTCAGCGCCCTGTTCTGCCTGCGCCGCGGCGAGCCCGGCCTTGAGATCAGCCGTCCGGAGGCCGCCCCGCAGCTCACCCACTCCGCTGGCGAGCTCGGCGAGTGGGACCAATCGCAGCAGCACCCAAGGCGAGAAGGCCGCGAGCATGATCAACACCGCGCCGGCCATCAGACTGGTCACGCTGTGGCCCGCGCTGCTCACCGCAGCACCACCGAGCGAGAGGACCGCGACGATCGCGAACTTCGACAAGATCAACGCGACCAGCAGCTCGGCTGCGCGGATCGCCCAGACCCGCCGCGCCGGCCACACGAACGCGGCGAACGCCAGCGGCAGCATCAGCACGATCACGTACACGGCCGCCTCCCGCAACAGCAACTCGACCCAGAGGGCGAACGCGGCCGCGATTATGAACAGGCCGACCAGGAAGGCGATGAAGGGCGAGCCGTCGAAGGCACTCAGGGCGGCGGTGTCGAGGCCCGCCCGCTCTAGGAAATGGGCACTCGCTTGCCCTGCCGCATGCGAGATGAAGGAGCTCAGCTCATCGCACGCGCTCAGGAGCAGGGTGGCGAGCGGCGCCGCTATCGCGATCGCGAGCATGGCGAGCGGCAGGTAGCCGAATGCCGCTTTGGCCAGGAGCGCGAGGTCCGAGCGAATCAGCGCCTGCACCGCAGCGGCGAACAGGAATGGCAGCGTCAGCACCGCGGCGATTGCCGCCATACGCCAATACGTCGAGGAGAACCAGGTGGTCTCCAGCTGCGGCCGGGTCGAGTCGCCCAGCGCGGCGGCGGCATCGTTGAGCACGCTCTGGGCGCCGCCCACCACCCATGTGCCAATCGCCGCAAGACCGAGCGCAGTGGTCGCACTGGAGGCGACCGCGTTGGCGGCGCCGCCGATGAGCGTGCCGGCCGCGCCGGGGAGGCTGCCGGTCACCAGCTGCTTGCCGGCATTCAGGATGCTGCCGCCCGTCGAAAGGTGCCCCGTCAGAGCGCGGTCCGACGCGGCGCCCATGGTCGGTAACGGGCTGATCTGACGCGACACCACCGCCGGCCGCGCCACCGACGTCCTCACCGGCCGCGCCACCGCGCCCGCAGCCGCCGAGCCCGCGAGCAGCGCACCTGCAGCCAGTGCTCCGCCCAGGAACCGGCGACTGCTCATTTCGCCGTCGACCCCAGGTGCTGGAAGAAATTGACCAGTCCGGGGCCGGAACCGATCACGAGCGCCGAGGCACCCGAGATCACCGCGGCCATGCGGCCCCGACCCGCGTAGTGCGGGTTGTGCGCGTGCGAGGCAAGTGCCCACATTGCGGCCCCCACGAAGGCGCCGATCAACGCGATGGCGAGGGCCCACGCCTCGGCGCCATTCACCAGCTGCTGAAGCACGTTGCTCCCCGGAAGACCGGTGGGGTCCGGAGTTGCCGTGACGTTGCCGGCGATTGCGAGCGTCCCAGGAAGTAATGCCATTTCAGCCCTCCAAGTCGAATTGAGCCAATTGAGCTTGAATGACCCTAGCAATCCTATTTAGATCATGCTAGGGTCGATCAACTCAATTTAGACTCAATTCAACTCAATATGTCCGTCATAGAGAACGCGCCTCTCGGCGCCGGCGATGTCAGCGAGCTGTATAGCCTCCTCGCCAAGCGGCTCGAGCAGATCGTCCGGCTCGACGTACGCGCTCCGGACGTGGTGATCGAGGACGCCTGCCAGTTCGCCTGGAGCCGCCTCGTCCACCATCGCGACCGGGTTCACCGGGAGACGGTCATGAGCTGGCTGGCCCGGACCGCGGTGCACGAAGCGTTCAAGCTGCTGCGCCGCGACCGCCGCGACCTCTCCCTCGAGGCCGCCTCCGAGCAGGACGCGCGCTGGACGCCGGTCACCGTGCCGGGGCCCGAAGCCGCGATCGAGACCCGTGAGCGTCTCGAGCAGGTCCGGCGGCTGCCGGAGCGCCAGCAGCGCATCCTGTGGATGCACGCGCTGGGACTGAGCTACGCGGAGATTGCCGCGCGCGAGGGGTGCACCGTACGGACGGTCGAGCGCCAGCTGCTACGGGCCAGGCAGCGGCTCAGGCCGGACGGTGGCGTCTAGTGCCCCTCCGGTCAACGTTCACCGCGTCACCAGCTACCGTGCCCGCCCGCGCTTGCGCCGCCGGCGTTCCGCCGGGCTCAGCTTGCGCGGCTTGGCGCGTTGCCTCGACCCCTGGCGGCCGCCGGCGTCGGCTCCCGCCCCCGCGGCACGGTGACGCACCGGCGCCCGCTTGCGCGCGTCGCGCCAGATGAAGAACGAGATCCCGCCGAGCACGACGATCGCGCCGATGGCGATGATGATCGCCGAGTTACCGCTGAAGGCGCTGCCGCTGCCGGCGGTGGTCGTCGTGTTGACCGTCGGCGCCGCGGTGGTAGTGGTCGGGGTCGACACCGTTTGCTGGGGAAACCCGGGCAACAATGGGTTGGTGGCGCCTGACTGCGCAGTCGCCGCCGCCGGCCACGCAAGCGTCGACCAGGCGAGCGCGGCCCCGACCAGGACGAGAAGCCGAATCGATCTCACACCTCGCGCCCCAAGCGACTACGCGAGCGGGTGCTCCATCGCCGGCGTCTCGGGCGCGTCGACGTAGGGCTGCTCATCCGCGACGTGCTCTTCGTGGTACACGCTCTCGGCGTTCACCGCCCAGATGTCGTGTTTGGCGCCGGTGACGATGTTGTCCACGGCGCGCATCGCGGTCAGCATCGAGTGGTCGGAATTGTTGTACCGGTGCAGGCCGTTGCGCCCGACCTGGATCAGGTTCGGGATCTGATCGAGCCAGCCGCGGATCGTCTGCACCCGTTCGGCGTACTCGGCGTCGTACATCGGGTAGGCCTTGTGGACGCGCACGACGAAGCCCATCTTCACCCTGTCGGCCCGCGCCAGGCCGAGCTGCTGAATCTCGCGCGTCGCCATCGCCACGAGGTCCCGGTCGGCCATGCTCCAGAGCTCGTCGCCCTCGAAGCAGAAGTACTCCATCCCGATCGACGCGTCGGTGTCGTTGGGGACCATGAACGGGCTCCAGGAGCGGAAGTTCTGGATGCGCCCAACCTTCACGGACGGGTCGTGGATGTAGATCCAGTTGTCGGGGAACACGTGCTCGTTCTCGATCACGAGCAGCACCGTGAGGAAGTCGCGGTAGCGCAGGCCGCGGGCCGCGTCGCGCACGTCGCCCGCGGCGTCGGGCTCGGCGATCCCGACGGTCGTGCGCAGCGGCAGCGAGGAAATCACGTAGGAGGGCGTCAGCGTCTCGCCGCCCGCGACGACTTCGACCACGCGGTCGCCGTCCAAGCGCATCCTCGTCACCGGCGCGTTCAGGCGCACCTCGCCGCCATGCGCGCGAATCTCGTCGCGCATCTTCTCCCACATCTGCCCGGGTCCGAGGCGGGGATAGTTGAACTCCGAGATCAGCGACTTGATCTGGTTGCCCCTGTTGCCGAAGAACGCGTTCTTGGCGGCGGCGAAGAACGACAGGCCCTTGATCCGCTGCGCCGCCCACTCGCCCCGGATCTCGGAGGTCGACACACCCCACACCTTCTCGGTGTAGGACTTGAAGAACTGGTTGAAGAGCCAGCGGCCGAAACGGTTGGTCACCCATTGCTCGAAGGTGTCCTCGCGACCTTTGGGCTTAGCCGCTGCCCACATGTAGGACATCAACGCCTTCGTCAGATCGACCGGCCCGAGCTTCTTGATCACGTCCATTCCCTGCAGCGGGTACTCCAGGAACTTGTGGTTCCAGTAAATCCGGCTCTGGCGCGGGCGCCTGAGGAACTCGTCAGCGAGGATCTCATGCCAGAGGTCGTCGACCTCCTTGGCCTTGGTGAAGAAGCGGTGGCCGCCGAGGTCGAAGCGGTAGCCCTCCCGCACGTCAGTACGCGCGATGCCCCCGACCTGGTCGGTCGACTCGAGCACGATCACGGGCTTGCCCTGCTTGGCCAGCAGGTAGCCGGCGGTGAGACCGGCAGGGCCGCCACCCAGCGCGAGCACGGGCCGCTCGGGCGTGATGTCCGCTCCGCGCGGAGCTGATTCGCGGCTGGACTTCGAACTCGGCTCGGTCATCTCGACGGGATCTCAGGAAACCTTCTGGTAGAGGACGGCGCTGTAGGCGAGGATGCTGGCGCCACGGTAGTTGTGCGGGGCATACATCACCGTCTTCAGCACGCCACTGTTCACGTCGTCCTGGAGGATCTGGCCCCACTCCGCCGCGCGCCGTCGGACGAGCGACGTCCAGGGCGCCTTCCAGTTGTTCTGACCCTCGGTCAGCGGCCGTATATACAGCAATTGCTGTCCCGGCTTGAGGCTAGCAACCAGCGGATCGAGGGTCGCCGCGGGAGCCGCGTGCTCAAGGCGCTTCTGCGCGTACACCCAGTCCATGTAGCTAGGGTCCTTGACCGGTCCGATCGTGCTCGCCCACGTCAGGCCGGCGGGCAGGTAGTACCAGGCCAGCGGCATCGAATCGGGCTGCGCGCTGACCACGAGATCGCCATGGTGCAGCAGCGGCGTCACCTCGCCGCTGATGTCCTCCATGTCGCTCTTGTAGACCGGCGCATACGAGGAGGGGTGAACCACGAACAGGACCGAGAGCGCGATGCAGACCAGCCCTAATACTCCCGACCGGGCGGCCCCCCACGCGGCCAGCAGCAGGATCGCCGCGAGGATCGGAGCCATGTAGCGAGCGACGAAAGCCGGGGTGATCTGCGAGGCGAGCCAGGCGATGATCAGCGTGCCCGCGATCAGCCAGATCAGAGACCACATGATTGTCCCGTCGCGGGTGCGGCGATACCGCTTCGTGAACAGCGGCGCCAGCCCGACGATCCACGCCACGAGCAACGTGACCGTGATGCGGTCGGCGCCGAGAAGGTCGCGCGAGAGGAGCACCGGGACGCCGAACCGGATGGTCGGCGCCCACGGCGCGCCGGTGTGCGTCGCCTGGTAGATGAAGTTCGGCACCCACGGCAGGAACAGCACGGCGGCGCCGACGTACGCCAACACGGCGTCGCGCACGATGCCGCGGCGATCGTCGCTCGCGAGCCAGATCGGGATCAGCGCCACCACCGAGCCCGCCGCAAAGAAGATGCCCCATGCGTGCGTGTACAGCATCAACGCCTCGCACACCGCGAACAGGATCACGTAGCGCCGGCGCCGGTATACGAACCCGTGGATGAACGCGGTCGTCTCAATGATCCCGAGCAGACCCATGAGCTCGTACATCCGGGCCTCTTGGGCGTACGCCGTCAGGAACGTGCTGAACGCGCACAGGACGGCCATGTACATGCCGGTCCGGCGGTCGAACAGGCTCCAGCCCGACCACAGGCCGGCGGGTATGCAGAGCAGGCCGAACAGGAGCGAGAGCGAGTGCGCGGCCGTCTCGCTGGCGCCGAACCAGCCAATCCAGAAGTGCAGCAGCAGATAGAACAGCGGCGGCGAGCCGTCGTGGCGCAGGATGCCCGGGATCGCGCCCAGCGAGTGGGAAGCGATCCCGGTGGTGATCGCCTCGTCCTCCCAGAACTGGCCGACGGGCGCGCTGATGTAGCGCGTGCGAAGGAACGCGGAGATGGCCATGAGCACGATCAGGAACACCGTCGTGCTGAGCCAGACGGGCACTCGTTCGAGCCGCTTGGGCGTCTTGAAGTCGACTACGCGCGGGATGCCGCCCGGCGGCGCCGTGACCGTCGCCATCTAGTGGTCGCCCCCGGAAGGCTGTGCAAGGGCGAGCGTAGTTGCGGGGCTGACCACTAGCCCTGCACCTTACCTGCGCATGTCGAGAACACCCTGAACGTGCGGACGTGGGCGACCAGCCGGTAGTGCGCGCCGTCGTGCTCCCACGCGATGATCTGCGCCGGCAGGGGGAGCAGGGTCGAATTCGACTGCGCACGGGTCTGGAGGATCACGTTCGGCCACGGAGGACCGACCAGGTTCGCGGGCTCGGCCTCCACCCGCAGCGTGTGGACGCCCAGCGTCCACGCCACCATCGGGACCTGGAAGCCCTCGGTCATCACCGACCCGCAGTCCAGAAGGGCGTGCGAACCGCCCGCCTCGCGCACGGCGGTGGTCAGATCCTGGCGTAGGTGCGCCTGGTACACGAGCGCGTGGTGCGTCTTCGGCAGGCTGACGATGTTCTGGCCGATCCACGGCGGCCAGACGAGGAACAGAAAGAGGGCCACGACGATGCCCACCCCAGCACTGATCTGCGCAGTGACCAGCGGGCGCAGCGCGGCCCATCGTTCTCCCAGCCGGCGCCACAGCCGCGCGATCGTGCCGGCGAACCATCCCCAGGAGGTCCCGCCGGCGATGGCGACCGGAGCCGTCCCCAGCACGAGGTAGCGGTTGTTGCCCGAGAACCCGGCCTGTGTTTCGAACGCGATCCCGAGCCACCAAACAAACCCGAACAGACCCAGCGCAAGCAGCCACGCCCGAGCCCGTAGGCCGAGATCCACGGCCGCCGACGCCGGTCCTCCGTCCGTGCCATGGCGCCCCGGCCACCATGAGCCACGCATCCGCCAGAGGCCGACTGCCGCGGCCAACATCCCGATGATTCCCGGGATCTTCACCCGGTTGAGGACGGCCGGCCACGCCTCCTTGGTGTAGACCGTGCACACCGGGCACTTCGCGAACGCGGCGCTGTTGGAGCGGGGGTGCTGGGCGCGGGTGACACCGCGGAGCAGATGGCCCGAGCCCCACAGCTCGGGCAGGAACCAGAGGACGGGGATGAGTGCGAAAAGCGCCAGCACCAGCCGGCGCGCCCCCGGGTCACGCCAGAACAGGTAGAGCCCGTAGGGCCCCCAGAAGAACCACAGCTCGGGCCGGTCGAGGGCCGCGAAGAAGCCCACTACGAAAGCGCGCTGCCGGGCGCCGTCGAGGTAGCTGTCGACCGCGATCAGGGCGAGCGCAGTGGCCAAGCCCTCCGAATAGCCGAGCGCATTGTCGGAGATGAACCCGCCCGAGTTCACCAGGCTGCCGGCCGCGATCAACCCGGCCATGAGCGGCGGGATCACCGCCAGCCACCGACCGGCGCCGCCCTGCACCGACTCGCCCGTCCTGACGAGATCGCGGGTCAGGCGCCACGCGATCTTGAACACCATCGCCACGGCCATCACCGCGCCGGCCCGGGCCACGACCAACCACAGGTCCGGCTGAGCCTTGCCGAACACGGCGAACGCGGTCGTGAACAGCATCGGCAGCGGCTTCCAGGAGGGGCCGCCCGTGGTCTGGAGGTTGATGTGGATGATCTCCCTGCCCCACACGAGCCAGGCCCACGGGTCGTAGCTCGGGGTAGATGGGACCAGCAGCGAGAGTCCCCCGATCACCAAGGCCGCGCCCGCGAGCCACAGGTAGAACGCCCCGCCACCAAGGCGGGCTTTCAGTGCGCGAGCACGCGCCGTGACGTCGGTCGACGGCGCCGGTGCTGTCAGCTCTGCGGTGGGAACAGACACGGAGACCGGAAGATATGGTTGGTGCCGCGCTCGCAAGTTACGCACGGCGACGGCAGACGCGTACACAGCCTGCGCACCGGGCGCGGGCGACGCGCCAGCATTCTAGAGGCCGACTGACTCAGAACGCGCTCGCTAGCCCTGCACGCCCTGATCCAGGCAAGCCTCGATGGCGGCCACCTCCGGCTCAGAGCCCTGGTTCGGATACAGCAGGGCGGTGCCGATCACCTCGGCGCCCTGCGACTTCCCCTCGATCTGGTAGTTCTGCGCCGCTCCCGGGGTGGCCGTGAAGACGACGGTCGGACCCGTCGGAGCGGTGCCGATCTGAAGCCTGGTCGGGCTGAGGACCTGAGCCGGCACGTGGGCGGCGCGGATGCACCCGAGGTGGTCGTGCATGTCCGTCAACGGGCTGTCGACCCGTCCCCGACTCGCCAGCCGGGTCGACCCGCTCGGGGTCGTCGGCTGGACCCGGACCGCGCCGCACCCGGCGAGCGCCACCGCGCAGCCGAGCAACACCAGGATCCCGCGCGCCGGGAAGCGGGCGCGCCGGGCTGCACGCTGTGGGGCGAGCTTCTCGGACGGCATGCTATTTCCAAAGGTAGAGGATCATCCAGATCGTGCTCCTCTACGGCGCTCTCTCCGGACCGCTGCCAAAGCTGGGCGTGGTGGCCGTAGCGGCTCTCGCCGCCGTGGTCATGCTCCATCGCGATACACGGGTCCAAGCGGTGGCGATGCTCGCCGCGCTGATCCTCTCGCCGGTGCTGCTCCTGGCCGCGATCTGGCATTCACCGCAGCTTGGAGTCATCCATCGCCACCCGCTCCTCGCCGCCGTCGGCGCGGTGGTGGCGCTCGTCGCGGTCGTCGTCGCAGCGCTCATCGTGGAACGGCGGCCGGCGTTGCTGGCCGGGGCCGTGCTCGTCGCGCTGCCGTTCCGGATCCCGATCCAGGCCGGTGGCACCACCGCCAACCTGCTGGTGCCGCTGTACTTCGTGGTCGCCGCCGGATCGGTCGGGTTCATCTTCCGTGCGCTCCGCCCGGGATCGGTCGGTGCCGCGGAGGTCCCGGAGGCCGACCCGCGCGTCCCCGCCGCCGACGCCGCCCGTTGGCTCGAGCGGTTGCTCGCCGCCTACGTCGTCCTGTACGCCCTGCAAGCCGCGTACTCGCCGTCTTTCCAGACCGCGCTGCAGAACATGGTGTTCTTCTACGTCCCCTTTGCGCTCGCCTACAGCCTGCTCCGCCGCGTCGACTGGACCCGGCGTCTGACCCGGAACTGCCTCGTGCTGGTCGCGGGGTTGGCGGTGCTGTTCTCGCTCGTCGGCTTCGTCGAGTACGCCACCAAGACGATCTTTCTGAACCCCAAGCTGATCGCGGCCAACGCGGTGCACGTGTACTTCACCGTGAACTCGGTCTTCTTCGACCCGAACATCTTTGGCCGCTTTCTCGCGCTCGTCATGGTCCTGCTCGGGGCCGTTCTGCTCTACGCGCGCCGGCAGCGCACGCAGCTCGTGACCCTGGCGGTCCTTGCGATCCTGTGGGGCGGCCTCGTGACGACGCTGTCGCGCTCGAGCATGGGCGCACTGCTGGTCGGGCTCGGGGTGTTGGCCGCGCTGCGGTGGCGCCCGGGCCGGGCGGTGTTCGTTGCCGTGGGCGTGGTCGCACTGGCCGCGGCGGTGATCGCGATTTCGCCGACCACGTTCGGACTCAACCAGGGACTGAACGGAGCCTCGAGCGGTCGCCCCGGCCTGGTCACGGGCGGGATCGACCTCTTCAAGTCTCGCCCGCTGTGGGGCTACGGGTCCGGTTCGTTCGAGAAGGAGTTCAGCGCGCGTCACCACGCGCTCGGCGAGACCACGTCCGCCTCGCACACGATCCCGATCACGATCGCCGCCGAGCAGGGGCTGATCGGCGAGCTTGCCTACATCGCGTTGGTGCTCGCGGCGCTAGTCATGCTGCTGCGCCGCGCCCGGGCCGATCCGGTACGGGTTGCGGTCGCCGGCGCATTCGTCGCCCTCGCGTTCCACACGCTGCTGTACGCGGACTTTCTCGAGGACCCGATCACCTGGACGCTGCTGGCGATCGGTGCCGCCCTCGCGCGCCGCGCGCCGGAACCGCCGAGGAGCGCGGAGGATGGGATCCAAGCCCGCGATCGCGCGCTCCAAAAGCAGCTCGCATAGCCGCAACCCCGGGCCACCTGCAAAACGTGACAAACCTCCCCCCGGCCACGCGACCTTGCCCACATAAGCACCGGGTCAATGCTTATGTCGCCAAGGCGGGTTGGAGCGTTTGGGTTTGTCACGTTTTGCAGGGGTAATGCGCGGCCGCCTTGTTCGGTACGCAAACCTTTTGCGTACGAATCCGGACGCGAACAATCGGGGGTGACATAGCACGCCAATAGGGGTAGGATCGGCCACCGTGACCTGGGGACTCATCTGGTTGATGGTGGCCCTGAAGATCCCGCTGGCAGGGCTGATCTACATCGTCTGGTGGGCGATCAAGCAGGAGCCCGACGAGGCCTCGTCCGGCGACGACGACGGCGGGATGCGGCGCCACCCGCGTCATCCGCGTAAGCCGTTCCCGCGCCACCCCCGTCGCGGCCCGCACGGGGATCCCGCGCCGCAGCCGCCCGCGCGGGTGCGGATTACGCGGGCGTGCACGCGCACGTTCGAGCGCTGACCGGCGCGCTCAGCCGTCCGCGATCCGCCCCCGCTGGCAGACTTGCGTCCCAAGATGACCGTGCCGTCCTCCGTCCTCTCCGACGCGACGATCGTCGACTTCGTGCAGCAGGGGCGGATCCGGATCGAGCCGTGGGACCCGAGCCTCGTCCAGCCCGCCAGCGTCGACCTGCGCCTGGGCGACTCGTTCCGCGTGTTCCACAACCATCGCGCCTCGGCCATCGACCTGCGTGAGCCCCCGTCGGGCCTCACCGAGGAGGTGGTGATCGGCGCTGAGGAGTCGTTCGTGATCCACCCCGGTGAGTTCTGCCTGGGCCGCACGCTCGAGTGGGTCGAGCTGCCCGACGACATCGTGGCGAGAATCGAAGGGAAGAGCTCAATAGGTCGTCTCGGCCTGATCGTGCACGCCACCGCCGGCTTCTGCGATCCCGGCTGGAAGGGGACGCTCACGCTGGAGCTGAACAACCTCACCCGCGTCCCGATCAAGCTCTATCCGGGGCTCCAGATCGCGCAACTCTCGTTCATGACGCTCGATCGGCCGGCGGCGCGGCCCTACGGAAGCCCCGAGCTGGGCAGCCACTACCAGGGTCAGCGGGCCGCCACTGAGAGCCGCTATCCGGGTCTGCGGCCCGCCACGCCGAGCCGCAGCGCGAAACAGGCTGCCATCGAGTAGGCTCGCGCGCGTGACCGACCTGCTGATCGCCGCCGGGGAGCCGTCCAAGGTCCCTTTCTACATCGCCGGCGGCCTGCTTGTGGTCTGGGCGCTGTCGCTCGCCGCCATCGGGCTCACCCGTCCAAGCTTCCCTTACAGCGCCCGCGGCGCGCGGCTCGTGATGGGCGGCAGCGCCGTGCTGATGCTGCTCGCGATGGCGATGGCCATCGTCACGAGCGCCTTCCCCAAATAGCCATGTCTCGCCCGGGCCATCCGGGTACTAAATTCCAGGACGGTTACCCGGCCATGCCCCGGTCGAGGGACCTCACCGCAACCGCGCGAGAAGGAGCGCCATGACGACACAGACCGAGCAACGAGACGGCGCCGGCGCAGCGACCTCGAACGAGACCCTGACCGTCACCGACAACCGGACCGGGAAGCAGTACGAGATCCCGATCGAGGACAACACGATCCGCGCCACCGAGCTGCGGAACATCAAGGTCGACGACGACGACTTCGGCCTGATGACCTACGACCCGGCTTATATGGCCACGGCCTCGTGCCGGTCGGCGATCACGTTCATCGACGGCGAGAACGGGATCCTCGAATACCGGGGCTACCCGATCGAGCAGTTGGCCGAGCGCTCGAGCTACCTGGAGGTCGCCTACCTGCTCGTGCACGGCGAGCTCCCCACCCGGGGTCAGCTCGATGAGTGGGTGCACCAGATCACGATCCACACCTTCGTGCACGAGAACGTGAAGGAGTTCATGCAGGGCTTCCGCTACGACGCCCACCCGATGGGGATGCTGCTGGCCTCGGTCGGGGCACTTTCGACCTTCTATCCCGAGGCCAGCCAGATCCACGACCACGACGTCCGCTACATCCAGGTCATCCGGCTACTGGCCAAGATGCCGACGCTCGCGGCGTTCTCGTTCCGCCACAACCAGGGCAAGCCCTACGTCTATCCCGACAACGAGCTGTCCTACCCGGGGAACTTCCTCTCGATGATCTACAAGATGACCGAGATCCGGTACGAGCCCGACCCGCGGCTCGAGCACGCCCTCGACGTCCTGTTCATCCTCCACGCTGACCACGAGCAGAACGCCTCCACCAGCTCCGTGCGTGCCGTCGGATCGACCCAGGTCGATCCGTACTCGGCGGTGGCGGCCGGGGTTGCGGCGCTGTACGGGCCGCTGCACGGTGGCGCCAACGAGGCCGCGCTGCGGATGCTCCGCCGGATCGAGACCACGGACAACATCCCGGACTTCATCAAGGGCGTGAAGGACGGCAAGGAGCGCCTGATGGGCTTCGGCCACCGCGTGTACAAGAACTACGACCCGCGGGCCAAGATCATCAAGAAGGCACTCGACGAGGTGCTCGAGGTCACGGGTACCAACCCGCTGCTCGACATCGCACTCGAGCTCGAGAAGATCGCCCTCGACGACAGCTACTTCATCGAACGCAAGCTGTACCCGAACGTCGACTTCTATTCCGGGCTCATCTACGAGGCGCTCGGGATGCCGATGGAGATGTTCCCGGTGCTGTTCGCGATCGGGCGCACGAGCGGCTGGATCGCGCAGTGGCTCGAGATGATCGACGACAAGGAGCAGAAGATCGCCCGGCCGCGCCAGATCTACACCGGCGCGCGCGGTCGCGACTACGTTCCGATGGATCAGCGGTAGCCCCGAAGACGCCCGGACACGAGAACTGGACGCTGACGGTCCGCGCCGAAGGGCGCGTCGACCGGGAACGCTTCGAAGACATCGAGCCGGCGCTCGACGCGCTCAGCACGCGCGTAACGGCGTTGGCGCAGTCCGCCACCGAGAACCCGGCCGGGACCAAGCTACGCCGCTACGCGCCGGAGGATCAGGTCGTGGCGAGGATCGAGCTGTCGGGACCGGAGCGGCGTCTCGCCTCGAAGCATGCCGGCATCGACGTGCGGGGTGACGGCACGACCGAGGCCTATCTCGGCCGGGTGCGGCGCCAGGCACTTGACGTCGGACCGGACGAGAAAGCGGTGGCGGCGGTGCGCAGAGCGCTAGTTGGGCCCTGAGCTATCGTTACTTCGGTAGTGATGAGAGGAGCCTCAGCGATTCTGCGTCTTGGCCTGCGACCGCTCGGCTATCTCGCGTTCGTGCTGGCGCTGGCCTCGCTGTCGCTCGCGGCTAAGGCGCTCGGGGACCGCGACGAGCTCGGATTCTTCACCGACCGTCTGGCGCGGACCCTGTGGCGCTATCCGGAGGTGACTCGACGTGGTGTGCAGGTCGCCTGGCTCGTCTGGGCGATTGCCTTCGCGATCGCCTGCTCACCCTTCGACCCGTTGTCTACCCCGTGGGACGAGGTTGCGCTTGCGGCGGTGGCGATGGCCGTCCTCTGGCGCCGCTTTGTCGGCGGGCACCGAGCCGAGCGTTGAGGTTCTCGAGCGCCTGCTCGAGTCCGACCTCGGCCGGATCGAGCTCGCGCATCGCCGCGGCGAGACGGTACTCGGCGAAGTAGTCGGGCTCGATCTCGCAGGCCGCGGCGATGAGCTCCATGGCGCGCATCGACGGCTTGTCGTGCCCGTTGGCGAGCATGTTGATGTGGGCGTGAGTGATCCCCTTGCCGTCGAGTCGGCGCGTCGCCTCGGCCAGCCCACGGTAGGTAAGCGACCGCGTGTCCATGAGCGCGCGAAGCGCCTCTCCAAAGGGTTTCGTGCTGGGGCGAGTCATCGATTCTCCTGACAAGGCTCCCGGAGGGTAGCGCCCTCCCTGGTTGTGATGACGCCGTCAAACCCTTGACAGCGATGCCGATCGCTTGGTAGGTTACCTAACAACGTAGCCGCAATCAAGTCCGTACGGACCGGCGGCTGTGCCTCGTCGCCAGGCGCAGACCGGCAGGCCATCGCGACGAGGAGCGCCGGGCCGAGACCTCGACCTCGCTCAGGGGGCGCGCACGCAAGTCCGCGCGAGGTCCTCGGCCCGGCTTTTCTTAGCTCGACTAGAGCACCAAGGTGGCGCCGTGGGCCCGCAACCACCGCATCTGGTCGCGATACGCCGGGCTCCGCGCCGCGAGCAGCCGCCAGAACCGCGGCGAGTGATCCATCACCTCGAGGTGGCACACCTCGTGCCAGACGACGTAATCGAGCACCGGCTCGGGCGCGAGCAGCAGTCGCCAGTTGAAGCTCATCGCGCCGGACCGCGAGCAGCTGGCCCAGCGCGTTCGCTGCCCGCGGATCGTCAGGGCCGAGTACGACGTGCCGGCCAGGGCGCACGCGCGCTTCAGCCGCGGCTCGATCTCGGCTCGCGCCGCTCGCCGGTACCAGCGCTCGAGCGCGGCCCCACGCGCAGCGCCGGCGGGGACGAGCAACGCGTCGCCGCGGCGCGTGACGCGTGTCCGCCCCGGCTCGTTCACCAGCGCCAGCATCTGTCCGAGGTAGGGAACGCTCTCGCCGCGTGCCGCCACGGCGGCCTGCGCGCGGGCAAGCTCGGCGACCCGGCGCTCGATCCAAGGCCGCAGCTCCCGGATCGCCGCCGCCGCCTCGCGCTCGGGCGCCCGCCGCGGGAGCACGACCTCGACGCCTCGCGCGGCGTCGACCGTGACGCGCACGCGACGCGCGCGGTCCGAGCGCCGCACCTGGTAGGGGAGGTCTTCGATCTCGGACAACGGGTCTTCCACGGCCACCGCGGCAGAGAGTACGGTCAGCATCCGACATGAGCTCGTTTCCTCAACTCGCAGAACCGCTCACCGACGGACAAGTCGCCCTGCGCGACTACATGGAGCGCGACATCCCGGAGATCCTGATCGCTTACCAGGACGATCCCCGGCTGCATGTGCTGACCGGCGAGGACCGCCCGCCCAGTGGCGCCGAACTGGGCACCCGGGCCGAGCACGAGCCGACTGCCCGCGCCGCCGGCGAGCAGGCCACCCTGAGCATCATCGAGCCGGGCTCCGACACGTGCCGGGGGCAGGTTCGCGTGCGCGGCGATGACTGGGACAACGCTCGCGCCCAGCTCGCGATCTGGCTGGCCCCGCAGGTCCGGGGGCGTGGCCTCGGGCGGCGGGCGCTCAGGCTGGCCGGCGGGTGGGTGCTCGGGACCTGCAGCATGGCCCGGCTCGAGATGCTCGCCGAGCCCGACAACGGCGCCGTCATCGCCGCCGCCGCGGCCGCCGGCTTCGTCCACGAGGGTCTGCTGCGAAGCTATGAGCGCAAGCGTGGAAAGAGGGTGGATGTGGTCGTCATGTCCCTGATCCCGGCCGACCTCTGATCAGTTCGATGCCGTATTGGCGCGTGAAGCTACCCCCCGGCGTTAGATCGCCGTTCGAGGTGTACGTGAACGGCGTACGCCAGGAGCTCGGAACCGACTACCGGGTCTCCGAGGGAGACCTGTTGTTCGAGCGCGAGCTGGTCCGCCAGCGGCTCGGCGCCCGAGCCTGGTTCCTCGGCTTCTGGGGGATCGGGACCTACAAGCGAAACGACGAGATCGACGTCCGCTACGAGGTCGACGGGCTGCCGCAGGTGGCCCACGCCACCGAGATCATTCCTCCGTCCTAACCACCTCTCGCGCCACCCACGGGCGCAGCAGCCGCAGCGCGGCGAGGATCGCGCGGGTCGCCGGCGAGCGGTTCAGCGTGTAGAAATGGATTCCGGGCGCGCCGCGCGCGAGCAGCTCGGCGCACTGGAGCGTCGCGTAGGAGACGCCCAGCTCGCGGACCGCGTCTGGACAGCCGGCCCGGCGCTCGAGCTGATCGAGCAGCGCCTTCGGGATCGACGCCCCGCACATCTCCGTGAATCGTTTGATCTGGCCCACGTCGGTGATGGGCATGATCCCCGGAATGATCGGAACGTCGATGCCGGCGGCGCGCGCCTCCTCGACGAACCGGAAGTACACGTCGTTGTCGAAGAACAGCTGGGTGATCAGGAACGAGGCGCCGCTCTCGACCTTGTGCTTGAGGAAGCGCAAATCGCTGGCCAGATCCGGCGCCTCGGGATGGACCTCGGGGAAGCAGGCGGCCCCGATGCTCATCGAGTAGCGGTCGTCGATCAGCGCCGCTAGCTCGCTCGAGTAGCGCAGGCCGCCGGGGTGTGGCCGCCACTCAGTTGCGTCCTTCGGCGAATCGCCGCGCAGGGCGAGCACGTTCTCGATCCCGGCCTCGTTGAGGCTGTCCAGGATCACGCACAGCTCGTCGCGCGTCGCGCCCACGCAGCTGAGGTGGGCCATCGCCTCGATCCCGAGCTCCTGCTTGATCCACTTGGTCAGCTCGAGCGTCAGGCCGCGCGTCGAGCCGCCGGCGCCGTACGTCACCGAGACGAAATCAGGCTCGAGCTCGCGCAGCGCCCCCAGCGCCTCGCGCAGATTGCGCTCTCCCTCGTCGGTCTTGGGCGGGAAGAACTCGAACGAGAAGACCGGCTCGTCGGTCCGGGCAAGCAGCTGATCGATTCGCATGGCAGGGCACCATACCAACCTTGACAGAATCGTGTCAAGGTTTTGTTCGGGAATCCGACAATTTCCCGACCCACCGCTCCACATCTCCCGCGGAGATCCGCTCGATCTGCCCCGCAAGCTCCAGATGGCGCAGGTAGCAGAGCGTCTCAGGCAGCCACCAGCCGGCGTTGCGCTCGGTGAGCGGCTCGTCGTGCAGGTGCGGTGTGATCTCGAGGCCGGTTCTCGGTCCGTCCGCCAACGCCCCCAGCACGCCGTGTAGGCGCTCCGCGACCAGCCGGCGATTTGCCTCTATGTGGCCGTGCACGTCCAGGAACGGCTTGCCGTGGCCGGACAGCGCCAGCCGAGCGTCGAGCCGGTCGACCACGTCGAGTGAGCCCAGGAACTCGGCGATCGGGTCTGGCGTCCAGCCATAGTCGAAATACAGCGATATCCGCCCGAGCACATGGTCCCCGGAGATCAGCAGCCGCCGTTCGGCCTGGAACAGGCAGACGTGCGACGGCGCGTGCCCCGGCGTCTCGAATGTCGTCCACGTGCCCAGGTCAGTGTCGATCGAGACGCCTGTCACCAGCGGGCGGTCGGGCTCGATGACCCGGGCGATTCCGGATGGTGCGCCCCTCGCGCCCTCTGCGTAACGGCTCAACGCTGACTCGGGTACGCCGCTCTGGCGCCCGATCTCGACCCGCCGCGCGAGCACCATGGCGGGATCGGTCGACGCCGCGAAGCCATGCTCGTGATTCGGGTGCATCCACATCTCGCACCCCGTCCGGTCGCGGATCGTCGCGGCCTGACCCCAGTGGTCAGCGTGCGCATGGGTGCAGACGACGAGACGCACATCGTCGACCCGGAGGCCAACCTGGTCCATCGCGCGCTCGAGCTCGGTCATCGATCCCGGCTCGTGCATCCCGGTGTCGACGAGCACGATGCCCCCATCGGCGGCCACCGCCCATGCATTGCAATGGGGCACGCCGGGAAACGGCAGGGCCAGCCGCAGCCGCCACAGACCGGGTATCACGCGCTCGCCGCGCCCAAGCTCACGTGTGCGTGTCCGCGGCATCGAACCGCGAACCCTAGACTCCGGCCCTCCGATGTCGAGCGCAGATGTCGCCAAGCGCTATTTCGAGGCGCTCGCCGCGCGCGACGTGGAGTCCGCCGTCGCCTTTTGGTCCCCGGGCGGTGTCGAGCGGCTCGTCGGCCAGCGCGAGCTGACCGCGCCCGAAGGCGTCCGCCAGCTCCAGACCGAGTTGCTCGGAGCGTTCCCCGATCTGAGCTGGGAAGTCCTCGAGGTGATCGGCCCGGACGGCGACGGTGCCGGCCGGGTGGTCGTCCGCTGGCGAGCCGCCGGCACCTTCGCCGGTCCCGGAACCTTCCAGGGCTTCGTCGCCAACGGCGCGCACCTCGAGATGGAGGGATGCGACGTCGTGACCGTCAACGCCGACGGGAAGATCGAGCGCCTCGAGGCGTACCTGGACAGCGGCGACGTGGCGCGCCAGCTCGGCGTGCTCCCGCCGGCCGGGTCGCGCGCCGAGACGCGTCTGACTCAGCTCGCCAACGCGCGCACCCGCGCGCTGTCGTGGATCCATGGGGCGGGCGCGGAGCGAATCGCCGAGGGCGTCTGGCTCGTCCAGGGTGGTATCCCCAAGACGATGAACGTCTTCCTGATCGAGGACGAGGGCGGCGTCACCGTGTTCGACGCCGGCATCTCCGACATGAAAGCGGCGCTGGCCGCAGCCGGCGCCCGCCTCGGAGGGATCAGGCGCGTGGTCCTCGGGCACGCCGACGCCGACCACCGGGGCGCGGCTCCGGGCCTGAACGCGCCGGTCTACTGCCACGCCGCGGAGCGCGAGGCGGCGCAGTCGCCCGAGCACTATCGCGATTACTGGGACCGCTCGAAGCTCGACGCCCGCGGGCGCGCCGTGCTCTGGCGCCTGATCGCCCACTGGGACGGAGGCCCCGTCGCGATCGCCGGCACGGTCGACGACGGCGACGAGATCGCGGGCTTCAGGGTCGTCCACCTGCCCGGCCACGCCCCCGGCCAGATCGCGCTGTTCCGCGAGTCCGACCGCCTCGCGCTCGTATCGGACGTCCTCTACACGCTCGACCCGCAGACCGGTCGCCATCAGCCCGCCCACGTTCCCCATCCGGCGTTCAACCATGACACCGAGCAGGCCCGTGCGTCGATCCGCAAGCTGGCGGCGCTCGATCCCGCCGCCGTTTGGGCCGGTCACGCCGATCCCGTCACCGGCGACGTTCGCGCCCAGCTCGAGCGCGCGGCGAGCGCCTAGAGCGGTGGCTAAACAGCGAAAGCGCCAGCGCGAGAAGCTCTCCGCCCCCACGTCCGAGTATCGCGACGCCGAGGGCAACGTGCTGACCCTGCGCGGCTCCCTCACCCCCGGCGCCCGCCGCGAGTACGCCGACATCCTCGCCGGCGGCCTCAACCAGGAGGACGCCTGGCAGCGCGCCACCGAGGTGCTGTTCGAGCGCCTGGCGGTATCCTGGACGATCTCGGGGCTGGCCATCACTCGCCAGAACGAGCTCCTCGGCCGCTACCGGATGGCCACCACCGAGGAGCGGCGCTTCGTGCGCGACACCCTGCGCGAGCACGTCGCCGAGCACTTCCCGGAGCTGCAGGCGCCGTGACCACGGCGACGTCCGCCGTAGGGGTCAATCCCGACGCCTTCGCTGCGCTGCTGTGCGACTGGTGCCTCGAGGTGCTCGAGCGCGACTCCATCCTGGTGTCGACCACCCCGCTGGCGGCGCCACTCGTCCGGGCATTCCACCGTGCGGCGATCAGCCGAGGGGCCTGGTCGCCGGCCGTTCGGATTGCCATCCCGGGGCTGGCCGAGGACTTCTACCGCCTCGCGCCCGATGGGCTGCTCGACAACTACTCGCCGCAGGAAATGGCTGACGTCGAGACGGCCGACGCATTCCTCAGCATCCAGGCGCCCGACAACACCCGCGCCCTGGCCGGCGTCGACCCGGCCGTCATTACGCGCGCCGCCCGCGCCCTGGACCCGATCCGGGAGATACGCCTGCGCAAGCGCTGGTGCGGCACGTTGTGGCCGACGCCGGCGCTCGCACAGCAGGCCGGCATGAGCGACGACGACTACGAGGGGTTCGTCGACCGAGCTCTCTTCCTCGACCAGCCAGATCCGGTCAGGGCGTGGCGCGAGTTGAACGATCGCCAGGCGTCGCTGGTCGATTGGCTCAGCGAAGCGCGTGAGATCCGCATCGAGGCCGACGGCACCGACGTGCGCCTGCGCGTCGACGGCCGGACGTGGATCAACTCCAACGGCAAGCGCAACATGCCGAGCGGCGAGGTCTTCACCGGACCACTCGAGGATTCGGCCAACGGCACCATTCGCTTCACCATCCCCTCGAGCCTGCGCGGCGTGCCCGTCGAGGGCGTCGAGCTGACCTTCGAGGACGGCAAGGTCGTCCGCGCCACCGCCGAGCGGGGCCAGGCCTACCTCGACGCGGCACTCGCCACTGATCCCGGCGCTCGCTTCGTGGGCGAATTGGGTATCGGCACTAACGCCGGCATCGACCGCCCCACCGGTTCGACCCTGCTCGACGAGAAGATGGCCGGCACGGTCCACCTCGCGCTCGGCCGCTCCTATCCGGAGACGGGTGGGCGCAACGCGTCGGCGCTGCACTGGGACCTGATCTGCGACCTGCGCCAGGGCGGACGGCTCACGGCCGACGGCGAGCCGATTGAGCCTACAGGGCCGTAACGAGCGCTAACGCGCTGTTCAGTAGCTTCCACAGGTGAGATGCGCCGAACCAAGATCGTCGCCACCATCGGACCCGCCTGTCGCGACCTCGAGACCCTGACTCGCATGGTCGAGGCGGGCCTGGACGTGGCCCGCCTGAACTTCTCGCACGGTGACCGCGAGCTCCACGCCGAGAACGCCGAGTTGGTCCGCCGGGCCGCCGCGGCCGCGGGCCGGCAGGTGGCGATCCTCCAGGACCTGCCGGGGCCGAAGATCCGGATTGGCCAGCTCGAGGACGGCACCGTCGAACTCAAGCCGGGCGAGACGCTGGTGCTCCTGTGCGGGGACAACGGCCTCGTCGGCAACGGCGAGCGGATGTCGGTCTCGTGGAAGGGACTGGCCGGCGCGGTCGATCCCGAAGACATCATCTACCTGGCCGACGGCGCCATTCGCCTGCGCGTTCAGAGGGTGCGGGAGGGCGACGGCGAGGTCGAGACCGCGGTGGAGATCGGCGGGAGCGTGAGCACGCGCCAGGGCCTCAACATCCCGGGCTCGACGCGCGGCCTGCCCGCCGTCCCCGAGGAGGACATCGACATGCTCCACTTCGGCGAGTCGATCGGCGTCGACCTGGTGGCGCTGTCGTTCGTGCGCACCGCTGAGGACGTGACCAGCGTTCGCCGGCACACCCGCCTGCCGCTGATCGCCAAGATCGAGAAGCCCCAGGCGGTCGACGCCGCCGAGGAGATCATCCGCGCGGCCGACTGCGTGATGGTGGCGCGCGGGGACCTCGGGATCGAGCTCCCGATCGAGGATGTCCCGATCGTCCAGAAGCAGCTGCTGCGTGTCGCCGGGAAGCTGGCCCGCCCCTCGATCACCGCCACCCAGATGCTCGACTCGATGGTCAACTCGTCGCGCCCTACCCGCGCCGAGGTAGCCGACGTGGCCAATGCGATCCTCGACGGCACCGATGCCGTGATGCTCTCGCAGGAGACCGCGATCGGTTCCTACCCGGTGCAGGCGGTCGAGACGATGGCCTCGGTGGCCGAGCGGACCGAGCACACGCTCCCGTACCGGACCTGGAATGAGGAGCGTGTGCGGCGCGATGCCCGTGACCCCGCCTACACGATCGCCTACAGCGCCTGCGCCGCTGCGCGCGACCTACACCTCGCCGCGCTGGTCGTGCCCACGCTGTCGGGGCGCTCGGCGCGGCTGATCTCCGCCCACCGTCCCCAGGTGCCGATCTACGCGCTGTCGCCGGGCAAGGAGACGGTGCGCCGCTGCAGCCTGATGTGGGGCGTCGAGGCAGGTTCGATGCGCCGCCACGAGGTGACCGAGATGCTGATCGCCGACGCGGCGAAGCGTGTTGTCGAGCTCGGTTGGGTCAAGACGGGCGCGCGCGTCGGGATCACCGCGGGGCTGCCGTCCGGTCGCCCGGGCACCACGAGCCTGTTCCAGATCCAGCGGGTTTAGTTCTGGGCCGCCGCTCCGCGTTCAGGCGGCGCGGCGGGCGTAGAACTCTGCCTCCTGCTCACCCAGCTCGGTCGCCGGCGGGTCGTCGTAGAACCACTCGCGGGCGATCCGGTGGAAGTTGCCGCGCGCGTGCAGCTGCGACAGCACGGCGAGCGTGAGCACCTCCATGCGCCGGCCGAAGATGTGGTCCGGTGGCGCGGTCTCCTGCCGGAGCTGGCCGAAGTACTCCGAGCGCGGGTCGCTCATGTCGATCAGCACCTGGGTGGCGTAGTCGGGCGTGAGCTCGGTGTACTGATCGACCGTGTACCAGGAGGTGGCGGCGCGGAAATGCGCGAGCACCCGCTGGGGGTCGAACCTGTCGGGGTCGGGGAAGAAGCCGACCTCCGATCCCAGCCGCATGATCGTGTCGGTGTCGCCCTCGATGATCGCGCGCGCCACCCGGATCTCGAGCTCGACCGCGCCCGGCGGCATCCGCTTGAACAGGCCGAAGTCATAGAACACCATGCGGCCGTCGTCGAGCAGCGCCGAGTTTCCCGGGTGAGGGTCGCCGGAGAATTGGTGATGCCGGTACAGCGAACCGAAGTAGAAGCGGAACAGGATCTCGCCGATCCGGTCGCGCGCCTCCTGGGGGTAGCCCTTCAGCTTCTCGAATCCGGTCCCCTGGACGTACTCCGAGACCATCACCCGCTCGCGGGATAGTGAGGTGATCACGTCGGGGATCACAATGAATGGGTGCCCGCGGAAGATGCGCGCCATAGTCCGCTGGTTCTGGGCCTCGAGCTCGTAGTCGAGCTCGTCGTGGATGCGCTCGGAGATCTCGCGCCCGATCGCCGCGGGATCGAGGCCGGGGGCGATGCGCTTGGCCAGGCGCAGGATCAGGCCGAGGTTCTGCATATCCGACCGGACCGCGGCGGCGACGCCGGGATACTGGACCTTGACCGCGACCCGCCGCCCGTCCTGGAGCCGGGCGCGGTAGACCTGGCCGATCGAGGCGGCGGCGATCGGGTCCTGGTCGAACTCGGCGAACACCTCCTTGAGCGGCTCTTCCAGTTCCTCCTCGATCACCTTGCGCATGTCCTTGAACGAGACGTTGGGGGCCGCGTCGCGCAGCGCCGCCAGCTTGCGCTGGAACTCGTCGCGGTACTCGTCGGGGACCAGGCCTACGTCGAGGAACGAGAGCACCTGCCCGACCTTCATGGCGGCGCCCTTCATCGTCCCGAGCGCGGCCACGATCTGCTCGGCCGCCTCAACCTGGCGCTTCTCGAGCGCGACCTTGCGCTGGTCACCCGAGCGGGTTACGTTCGCCGCGCGGGTCCCCGCCTGACGGATTGCCTGCCCCGCGGCTAGCCCGCCGATCCTGGCGGTTCGCCCCACGCGCGAGGTGGGGATCTTGTCCTTCGGCACGTCCCTGGATGCTAGCTGCCTGCAGGTTGCCGGCCCGCGGGTCACATCCTCAAATACGACGCTCCGTTGAAATCGAGCACGGTTCCGCTCGCCAGCTCCGCTTCGGGCGAGGCGAGGTAGTGCACCGCGGCCGCGACCTCCTCGGGCGTGGCCACCCGACCGAGTGGGCTCTCGGCGCGCCGCGCCCGTCCGCGCTCGCCCCCCAACTCGGCAGCGGCCATGTCGGTCTCGACGAACCCGGGTGCCACCGCTGTGACCGAGATCCGCCGCTCGCCGAGCGCCCGCGCCAGCGACTGCCCAAACGCGATCAGGCCCGCCTTGCTCGCGCCGTAGGCGGGGTGATTCGGCTCGCCCCGGAACGCGCCGCGCGAGGAGACGCTGACGATGCGCCCGCCGGCGCCCATGTGGCGCAGGGCGCACCAGGTGACGTTGGCCGCGCCGATCAGGTTCACACCGAGGGTGCGCCGCCAGGCGTTGACCCACTCCTCGTAGGTGGTCTCGGTGGCGGCGTGCGGCTCGAACACGCCGGCGTTGTTGACGAGCACGTCGATCCCGCCAAGCGCGCCGGCCACCTCGTCGACCATGCTCCTGACGGCCTGTGCGTCGGCCAGGTCCGCGCCGCCGACGACGTGCCCGTCGCCCGGGAGCGAGGCGAGCACGTCCTGGGCTTGGTCACGGCGCGAGCCGTAGTGCACGCCCACCCGGTCGCCGGAAGCAGCGAACGCCCGCGCCACCGCGGCCCCGATACCCCGGGAGGCGCCGGTCACGAGCACTGCCCTGCCGGCGGGCGGCACGTTAGGCGTCGCGCTGCACGCGCGAGCCGGGGACGATGTCGTCCGACCCATCGGGCCACCGCACCCACGCCTTGTGGCCGCCGTCGTAGTCGTCTCCGAACAGGATCAGCGTGGCCGGTTGCCCGAGCGCCGTGCACGGCTCGTCGCCCTCGGGATCGAGGCCGCGCCAGATCCGCACGAACGCATTGTGCTCGAGCTCGTCGGCCACCGTGGTCGGGTCGGTGTGCCCGGGATGGATCCGCGTGGCCGGCGGAAGCTTCAGGAGCTTGTCCATGATCGACGACTTGAGGTCGGCGTAGCCGCTCGCGCCCGGCGCGCGGACGCCGCCGACCGAGCCCTTGAACAGCGTGTCGCCGGTGAACACGTCGGTCCCGTTGACGAGCAGCGACAGCATCCCGGCGGTGTGTCCCGGGGTGTGGATCGGTTCGATCTCCAGGGCGCCGGAGACGATCTTCTCCCCCGGGGCCATCGTCCCGGTCGCCGACGGAACGCTCGCCCGCTCGAGCTCGTGGATCAGCACCGGAGTGTCCGGATACGGTGCCAGCACCTCGGGGACCTCCGACACATGGTCGTGGTGGCGGTGGGTGAGGAGCACGTGCGTGAGCGTGAGCTGGCCCCGTCGGATGAATTCCAGCAACGGCTCGACTGGCCCGCCGGCGTCGATCATGACCGCGTGACCCCCCGGCTCGTCGGCCACGACGTAGGTGTTCGACAGGAAGTCGTCGTTCATCGAGCGCTCGATGATCACGGTCCGGAGGCTACTCGTTAGGCTGCAAACCATGAGTCTGCTCCACACCTGCTACCGCATCACCGACATCGACCGCTCGGTCGCGTTCTACGAGGCGCTGGGGTTCGAGGAGCGCCGGCGCGCGCCGATCCGCGACGAGGCGATCAACGTGTTCATGAGCCTGCCCGACGACGGTCCCGAGCCCAGGCTCGAGCTGACCTACAACTTCGGCGTCGACTCCTACGAGCTCGGCACCGCCTACGGCCACATCGCGATCTCGACAGACGACATGGACGGCGCGCTGGCGCGGCTGAAGGAGCAGGGCATCGAGCCCGAGCGGCCGCCGTACACGATCCGCGAGGGTGGCAACCGCCTGTGCTTCGTCCGCGACCCGGACAACTACCGGATCGAGATCATCGAGCGGGGCTGAGCCTGGATCCAGGCTACGGCGCCGCCGTCGGGCGCCGCCGACAAATTCAGTGATCGCGCTAGCCTAGGCCAGGACGATGTCGGATCCCGGCAAGATCGCCATTCTGCTTCGGCAAATCGCGATGGGCGTCAACGCCCACGACCGCGAGAACCCCGATCACCACACCTGGGGGATCGGGATGGCTCACTTCGACATCGAGCGCCTCGGCCTCGAGGAGGGCGAGGAGCTGATCCCCGGCATCGTGCTTCAGGCGGACGGCGGCCAGACCGGCCAGTTCCGCATCCTGTGCGACGGCCAGCACGACCAGGGAGAGGTCGAGGAAGAGGAAGAAGTCGTCGATGCGGTGGCCGACCAGGAGCTGGCCGAGCCGCTGCAGGCACCGGGGCCGGCGCCGCGGATCACGCCTCCGTTCTAGAGCAGCCGCTCGTCAGGGCGCCCGTGTGACCTACTCGATCGTCGCCCGCGATCCCGGCACCGGGGAACTCGGGGTCGCGGTCCAGTCGCACTGGTTCTCGGTCGGCTCGATCGTCACCTGGGCGAGGTCGGGCGTGGGCGCAGTCGCGACGCAGGCCAACGCCGAGGCGGCATACGGTCCACGCGCTCTCGACCTGCTCGCCGACGGCGTGCCCGCGCCCGAGGCGCTCACGCGCATAGTGGCCGAGGGCCCGCTCGGCTCCTCGCGCCAGGTGGCGATCGTCGACGCCGCCGGCCGGGCGGCTGCGCACACCGGTTCGAGCTGCATCCCTTACGCCGGGCACGTCACCGCCGACGGCGTCTCCTGCCAGGCGAACATCATGGTCTCGGAGCGCGTGTGGCCGGCGATGCTCGAGGCCTTCGGGGCGGCAACCGGGTCGCGTGCCGATCGGCTACTGGGCGCGCTCGATGCCGCCGAGCGCGAGGGCGGCGACATCCGCGGCCGTCAGTCGGCGGCGATTCTGGTTGTCCCGGCCGAGGGGGAGCCGTGGCGCACGGTCTTCTCGCTGCGCGTCGAGGACCATCCCGATCCACTGGTGGAGCTGCGGCGGCTGGCGCACCTGCAGGCGGCCTACGCGCTGGCCGGCGAGGGCGACGAGCTCCTGAACGCAGGCCGCCACGACGAGGCGGCCGCCCTGTACGAGCGCGCGAGCGAACTCGCCCCGGACAACCACGAGCTGATGGTGTGGGCCGGCCTGGGGCTCGCTCAGGTCGGCGACCTTGACGCCGGCGTGGCCAGCGTCCGCTCGGCGATCGCGCGTCACCCGGCCTGGCTCGACCTGTTGGCGCGGCTGCCGCCGGAGGTCGCGCCGTCCGCGCCGGCGATCCTGTCGCGACTGAACGCCGAGGCTTAGCGCCGACCCGGGGCGTGGTGAAAAAGGCACCAATTTCGTGCCTTTTTCGCCACGGGCCACGGGATATGGTTCATACGGGCTGCTGCGCCGGCTCCTGGATCTCGCCGTTACGCGCACGCCACTGGCCCAGCACCATCAGCGACCCGTCGATGATCCGGTCGATGTACATCTTCGAGTCGTTGAGGCGGGGGAACGGCGTGTCGGGCACGTCGACCTCGAGGAAACGACACAGCGGCTCCCACCCCTCGCCGACGCTCCACACAAGCAGCCGGTCCTCGGGGATGTTGCGCTGGACCTGCTCCTCGTAGCGGGCGATCGCCTCGGCCAGCTGCCCATGCCGCAGCTCGGGGCCATTGAAGATGCCCTGCGCCGCCCACATCCTGGCCATCAGCCGGATGTAATGCTGCCAGTCGGGGTCGACCAGTTCGCGCGCCTTCGATATGTGGGCCGCCGCCGACTGGCCGTAGATCGTGTCCCAGATCGTGATGCGCATGCTCTTCTCCCACGCCTCGGGATCGCGCACGCTCAGCACCACCTTGGCCTCCGGGTACGCATCGGCCAGCTCGCGGTAGAAGAACGCACCCGGCCAATCGACGGTGGACTCGTGCTCGCCGAAGATCCCGTCCCAGTCCGGGTCGCCGTCCATCGCCGCCTCCCAGCCATCCGACAGCGGCAGGTTGGTGAGGACGTTGACCATGTGGTAGCAGGGTCCGAAGCCGAGCATCTCGAGCGCGACCTTCTGAGAAAGCGTGCCGGTACGCGGCAGTCCGGCGCCAATCACCTTCATGTACGTCCTCCTGTTTGGGTTGGCTCGGCGACGATGACGTAGTAGCCGAGGTGAAGCTCGCTCGTGGCCAGTAGCGAACGGTGTTTGTTCAGCCACCTACCGGTCTCGAGGTCGGCGGCAAGCTCTTCGACCGCCCGGTCCACCGCGTCGGAGCTTAGCTGTGCGAACACCGAGATGCCCGCCCGAACCTCGGGGCGCAGGTACGCCTCCGGCCGGCGCCAGAAGGCTCCGTAGAAGCCGTCGGTGCAGTCGTGGGGCACCGGCACGGGGACGAGCTCGACGATCCCGAGGGCGAGCCGGAGCTCGTCCTCCCACGCGCCCGATTGCCGGTACCGCGGCGCGATCAGCTCGAGGAACCCCGGCAGGTATTCGATGGTCGGCCAGAACAGGTCGGCCTCGCCCGGATCGGCGTTGAACAGGACGACCCGCTCGCGCGCGACGCGGCGGCACTCGCGCAGGCCCCGCCGCCGGTCGGACCAGTGGTGGTCGGACAGGACGGCCATGACGGCGTCGAACGAGCCGTCTTCGAACGGCAGCTCTTCCGCACAGCCCTGCACGACCGGAGCCGCGTCGCGAGGGCGCTGGGCGATCATCACCGGCGAAGGCTCGAGGGCCACGAGTTCGCGGTCGGCGGGCTCGTATCCCCCTGCGCCGGCGCCCACGTTCAGCACCGTACGAGCGTCGCCGAGCGCCCTCCAGATGGCCGCGGCGATGCGCGCGTCGGTGTGGCGCGTGCTGGTGTAGGTGTGCCCGATGTCGTCGTAGAGCGTCACGGGTCGATCAGCACTCCTGGGTTGAGCGCGCCGGTGGGGTCGACCGCCGCCTTGGCCGCGCGCAGCGCCGCGGCGAACGGCGCCGGCCGCTGGGCGTCGTACCACGGACGGTGAGCCCGCCCGACGGCGTGGTGGTGGGTGATCGTGCCGCCGCCGTCGATCACGGCCTCCGAGGCGGCTCGCTTGATCTGCGTCCACTGCTCGAGCTCGCCACCGCGGCGAGCGGGCGCGAGGACCGTGTAGTACGGCGCTGGTCCGTCGGGGTAGACGTGCGTGAGGCGACAGGTCACGAACCCGCCGCCGCACACCTCCTGCACGGCATCTTGCACGCCCGCGAGCACGCCCTCGTTAAATCCCGGGAAGCGCTCCCAGGTGATCGCAGTCTCGAAGGTCTCGGACAGCACTCCGATGGCTATGAACACATCTCGAAGGTAAGGAGCGCGCAGAAACGCCTCGCGCCAGCTGCCGACCGCCTCGCCCGAGGCCCGCCCGGGCCCCGACCCGCGCCGGGTGGGCGGGATCCAAGTCCCGCCGTGGTCGGCGCAGATCTCCAGCGCCGCCGTCATCCATGGCTCGACGTCGTGCTCGGCCGATTCGAACCCGAGCACGAGCAGCGCGTGCGATCCGTCGCCGGCGCCCGTCACCTCGGCCTCGCGCGCGTCGATCAGGCGGCAGTTGCTCGGATACAGGCCCGACTGCGAGAGCGCCCTGACCGCTTCCGCGCCGCTCATGAAATCCGGGAAGCGCACCGGCGTCGAGGCGCGATGGACCGGGCGGCGGCGCACCCTCACCCACGCCTCGGTGATCACGCCGAGCGTGCCCTCCGAGCCGATCAGCATCCGGTCGGGCGAGACGCCGGCGCCCGAGCCGGGCAGCCGGCGCGATTCCCATACGCCGGCCGGCGTGATCGCCCGCACCGACTCGACGAGGTCGTCGATGTGGGTGTAGAGGGTGGCGAAGTGACCGCCGGCACGGGTGGCGATCCACCCTCCGAGCGTGGAGAACTGGAAGGACTGGGGAAAGTGCCGCAGGGTGAGGCCGTGCTCGCCGAGTTGCTCCTCCAGGCCCGGTCCGGTGGCGCCGGCCTGGATCCGCGCGGACAGCGAGACCGGGTCGACCTCGAGCACGCTGTCGAGCGCCTTGAGGTCGATCGTGACCACCCCGGCGCGGTCCCCGCAGCCGGTTGATGCCTCGACGCCGCCGACCACGCTGGTGCCGCCGCCGAAGGCGATCACTGCGGCGCCGATCGAGAGCGCCCAATCGAGCGTGGCCCGCAGTTCGTCCTCGTCGCGCGGGTGCGCGACCACGTCGGGCGGGTGCTCGAACCGCCCCCGGAACGCACGCACGATGTCGACGTAGGAGCGGCCGTAGCAGTGCAGCGCGCGCTCGTACTCATCGGTGGCGCAGATCGCGGCGAGCGCGGCGGGGGGCGTCACCCGCGGCGCCGGCAACGACACGTCCGAGAGGGGGACGGGCTGCTCGGGCTCGGTCGACCCGAAGCCGAGGCGCCCGACGAGGAACCCCGCGGCAGCTCGGACCTCCTCGGGCGAGGGTTGTTCGTCCTCGTACCCCCAACCCCAGTGCTTGCGCCGCCGCTCCACGGGCGCCGAGCCTAGCGGCGGGCGGGCACCGGTACCGTTCCCCGCGTGGCCGTGTCTCCCGGCGTGCTTGCCCGTGGCCCCTGGGATCCAGACCAGGTGGATGTCACCTGGCGCACGGACGCGTTCGATCCGCCCGGCGAGGCCACTGACGCCGCCGATGTGGCCCTCGACGCGCTGCGCCGGCGCGGCTCGCCCAGCCACGACGGCCTGGCGGCGCGGCTTGTCGATTTCGAGGCGGGTCCGGGCCGCCTGTCGCTCGAGCTCCAGCCGGCGCGCTGGGCGCTCCGACTGACCGCCGACGGCGCGGCTCAGAGCCTGTCCATCCTGTGTGCGGTCAGGGCCGCCGACGGCAGCTGGCTGGCCGGTCGCCGAGCACAGTGGCTGGCCTCGTGGCCGGGGAGGTGGGCGCTCGGCGCGGGCGGCTCGGTCGAGGTCGACGAGAACCCGGCGGACACGATGGGCCGGGAGCTGCTCGAGGAGTGGTCGGTCGAACCCGAGCGGCTGCGGATCGAGGCGCTCCTGCTGCTCCCCAGCGAGATGGTGTTGCTGGTGGGCCAGGCGTGGCTCGCCGACGGCGCCACCGTCGTCGCCGACGACGAGCACGATGAGTTCGCCTGGTGGCCGGCCGATCCGGCGCAGTGGCCCGCCGAGGCCGATCCGTCGCTTCGCCGCGTCGCGACGCTCGTCACAACCTGATGCGCTGGATCACCTTCGGCCGCCTCGAGATCGTGTCGTTCACGCACTCGTGCGTCTATCTGGCCTTGCTCATCTGCGCGTTCGCGCTGCACGGCCCCCAACCGGAGACGTTCGTGCTCGGCATGGCGCACGGCTTGATATGGATCGGGATGTCGCTCGTCTGCATCGCCGCCGCCCGCGCGCGGATCGTCCCCTACTGGCTGGCTGTAACCGTCGCGGTGCTCGGCGGACTCGGCCCTTTTGCAGGCAGCATTGGGTTCATCATCGAGGATCGGCGGCGTAGGCAGCGAACCGTTTCCCGGCTACCCTTGAAGACGCTAGATGGCAGTCAGTAGCGCCACCGTTCAGGTCGTCATGCCGGCGATGGGAGACTCCGTCGCCGAAGGAACCGTGCTCGAGTGGCACAAGCAGGAGGGAGACACCGTCGAGGCCGACGAGACGATCGTCGAGATCTCGACCGACAAGGTCGACGCCGAGGTCCCCTCACCTGCCTCCGGGCGGATCGTCAAGATCTACGCCGCCGAGGGCGAGACCGTCGCCGTGGGCGCGCTTCTGGCCGAGATCTCGACCAACGGCGCCGCCGCCGTGCCTGCGACACCCGTCTCCGGCGAGTCGCCGCCCGCTACTCCCGAGGAGGCCGTCGCCGGCGCCACCACCGAGGCCGAGGGCGTCGCCGCCACCGAGGCCGCGAGTGGCGAGCTGGTCGACATCGTCACGCCGACCGGTGGCGAGTCGGTAACCGAGGGCACGATCCTCGAGTGGTCGGTCAAGGTCGGCGACGCCGTCAAGCAGGGCGACACGGTCGTGGAGATCTCGACTGACAAGGTCGACATGGAGCTTCCCGCGCCCGCCACCGGGACGATCGCCGAGATCCTGGCCGAGGAGGGGGACACGGTCAGCGTCGGGCAGGTGATTGCGCGGATGACCGCCGGCGCGGCTTCCCCGCCCCCGACGGACGGCGCGCCGCAACCCGCTGTGTCGAGCGATGGGGTGCCGAGCGCACCGCCTCCCGCACCCTCGGCGCCCGGCGACGGCGCCACCGCGGCGAACGCCTCTCCGGTCGCGCGTCGCATCGCCGCCGACCAGGGCGTCGACCTGTCGGCGCTGACCGGCACGGCGCGCGGCGGCCGCATCACCAAGGCGGACGTGCTCGCGGCCAAGGCCAACGGCGGAAACGGTGTTGCGCCGGCCCGGCCGGCCCCGCGTGCCGCCGCACCGACCGCGCCGGCCGGCGCCCAGCCGATCCGCGGTGGCGCGGCCGCCCTGGCCCGCTACATGGACGAGAGCCGCTCGATCCCGACCGCGACCTCCTTCCGCACGCTCACCATCAGCGTCCTCGAGCAGCGCCGAGCCCAGCTCAAGGACGCCGGCCGGCGGGTGTCGTTCACGCACCTGATCGCCTACGCGATCGCCCGGGTCGCCACCGATGACATGGCGGTGATGGCCCACCACTTCGCCGACATCGACGGCAAGCCGCACCGGGTTGACGACGGGGCGTGCAACCTCGGGCTGGCGGTGGACGTCGAGAAGAAGGACGGCAGCCGCACGCTGATGGTGCCCGTGATCCGCGACGCCGGCCGCAAGAGCTTCGCCGAGTTCCTCGAGGCCTACAACGCGCTGGTCGATAAGGCCCGCACCAACACCCTCACCGCCGATGACCTGACCGGAGCCAACCTGTCGCTGACCAACCCGGGTGGGATCGGGACGATTGCCTCGGTGCCGCGGCTGATGGTCGGGCAGGGCACGATCGTCGCCACCGGCGCGATCGGCTATCCGCCGGGCCTGGGCGCGATCGGCGACGCGATCGGGGCCGAGAAGGTCATGACGATGACGTCGACCTACGACCACCGGATCATCCAGGGCGCGGAGTCGGGTCGCTTCCTGCAGCGAATCGAGGCGCTGCTCCAGGGCGAAGAGGGCTTCTACGAGCAGGTGTTCGGCGATCTCGGCCTGGTCCTGCCGGCGCTTGCCCCGCGTCGGACAGCGACGGCGCCCGCCGCCGCGCCGGAACCGGCTGCCGCCGCACCCGCACCGCCGGCTGCCCCGACGCCGGGCGCGATGCCCGACGAGGAATTGATGCAGGCGGTCCAGGCCGCGGTCTCGCTGCTGAAGGCCCACCGCACGCACGGGCACCTCGCCGCCCGGCTCGACCCGCTGGGGCGCGAGCCCGAGAGCGACCCGGCGCTCGATCCGCAGCCGCTCGGCCTCACCCCCGAGCTGATGGGGCGGATCCCGGCCCACATCCTGCGGATGTACGTCGAGGGCGACACCCTGGCCGACGCGCTGCCCCACCTGCGCGAGACCTACTGCGGCCCGATCGCGTACGAGATCGAGCACATCGCCTCGCACCGCCAGCGCCTGTGGCTGCGCGAGGCGATCGAGTCGGGCCGCTTCCGCCCGCCGCTCGAGACCGACGAGCAGAAGACGCTGCTCCGGCGCCTGACCGAGGTCGACGCGCTCGAGCGGTTCATGCACAAGGCCTATCTGGGTCAGAAGCAGTTCTCGATCGAGGGCCTCGACATGACCGTCCCAATGCTCGACGAGCTGATCCAGCTGGCCGCCACGCGCGGCGCCCGCGAGGTCGTGATCGGGATGGCCCATCGCGGGCGGCTGAACGTCCTCGCCCATAACCTGGGCCGCGCGTACGACTCGATCTTCGCCGAGTTCGAAGGGTCCTCGACGCTCGAGGCGGTCACCACGATCCCGCAGGGCGGCACCGGCGACGTGAAGTACCACCACGGGGCCCAGGGCGCGTACCAGCTGCCCAGCGGCGAATCGATCATCGTCCGCCTGGAGTCCAACCCCTCGCATCTCGAGTTCGTGGCTCCGGTCGCCGCCGGCGCCACCCGCGCCGCCCAGACCACCCGGCAGGGGCCGCACGCGCATCGCGAAACCAACGCGGCGGTTCCGATCATCCTGCACGGCGACGCCGCGTTCCCGGGTCAGGGTGTTGTCGCTGAGACCCTCAACCTACAGGCGCTCGATGGCTACACCGTCGGCGGGACGATCCACATAATCCAAAATAATCAAGTCGGTTTCACGACAGATCCCGACGACTCGCGTTCGACGACCTGGGCCTCCGATTTGGCCAAGGGTTTCGACGTCCCGATCATCCACGTGAACGCCGATGACGTCCCCGCGTGCATATCGGCGGTCAGGCTGGCGTTCGCATTCCGCCAGGAGTTCGGGCACGACGTGCTGATCGACCTGATCGGCTACCGCCGCTTCGGCCACAACGAGGCCGATGAGCCCGCCTACACCCAGCCGGAGATGTACCAGGTGATCAAGAAGCACCCGCCGGCGCGCGAGCTGTTCGCGCGGCAGCTGATCGAGCAGGGCGTGATCTCCGAGCAGGAATCGACGGAGCTGACGGACCGGGTGTGGGAGGTGCTCGCCGAGGAGCACCAGAAGCTCAAGGACCGGATCGCGGCGGCCAAGGATCTCAGACACGCCACCGGTGAGTACGAGCTCGACCGCACGCCGTCGCCCGAGGTCAAGACCGCCGTGTCGACCGACCGCCTCAAGGTGCTCAACGACGAGCTGCTCGCCGTCCCCGACGGCTTCACGATCCATCCCAAGCTGGTGCGCCAGCTCGAGCAGCGCCGCGAGGTGTTCGAGGGTTCGTCCGAGAGCGACGGCGGTGACGGTGGCGGTGGCGGTGGGATCCTCTGGGCGCACGCCGAGGCGCTCGCGTTCGCGTCGCTCTTGACCGAGGGGATCCCGATCCGGCTCACCGGCCAGGACACCGAGCGCGGCACGTTCAGCCAGCGCCACCTCGTCCTGCACGACCCCAAGACGGGCCAGGAGCACTGCCCGATCCAGCACCTGCCGGGCGCGCTGGCGCCGATGGAGCTCCACAACAGCCCCCTATCCGAGATGGGCTGTCTCGGGTTCGAGTACGGGTACTCGCAGGAGGCGCCCGAGACGCTCGTGCTGTGGGAGGCGCAGTTCGGCGACTTCGCCAACGGCGCCCAGGTCATCATCGACCAGTTCATCGTCTCGGGCTTGGCGAAATGGGGCCAGACCTCGCGCCTGACCCTGCTCCTGCCCCACGGCTACGAGGGCTCCGGTCCCGAGCACTCGTCAGCGCGGCTCGAGCGCTTCCTCCAGCTCGCCGCCGAGGGCAACATCCGCGTCGCCGACCCGACGACGCCGGCCCAGTACTTCCACCTCCTACGCCGGCAGGCCCGCGTGGCCAAACAGCGCCCGCTCGTGATCATGACCCCCAAGAGCCTGCTACGGCTGTCGCAGGCCACCAGCGCCGTAGAGGACCTGACCGAAGGGCGCTTCCAGCCGGTGCTCGGCGACCCTGACGTCGATCCGTCCGCGGTTACGCGCCTGATCCTGTGCAGCGGCAAGATCTACTACGAGTTGGCCGGGCACGAGGCGCGCCAGGACAACCCGAACGTCGCGATCGGCCGGGTCGAGCTGCTCTATCCGTTCCCTCAGTTCGAGATCCTGGCCCTGGCCCAGAGCTACCCGCAGCTCGAGGAGGTCGTGTGGGTCCAGGAGGAGCCGCGGAACATGGGCGCTCGGGCCCACATGTCGCCGCGACTGATGCAGATCCTGCCGCACCACTTGAAGTTCGGCTACATCGGGCGCCCCGAGCGAGCCGCGTCCGGCGAGGGTTACCCGGTGGCGCACGCGGCCGAGCAGCACCGGATCGTGGCCACCGCGCTGAACGTCGGCGAAGCGGTCTCGCAGTACCCGCGCAAGCCGCCGGGCGACCGCTGAGGCGCTGCCGTCAGGGGGCACCGACGATTTCGGCCGGCGGTCAGAGTCTTAACACCTGCTCACCGGCGAGTTCTCACCCTCGCCGGCCATTTCTGGCACCCTTTCGCCATCGGCTTTCGTAGAGACGGATCGCGCAGAGACAACTCCCGGCGCCATCTGACGCCCGCCTTCGGCGTGCACGACATGGCGATCGACCTGGGCACCGCCAACACGCTCGTGTACGTGGGCGGGCGCGGAATCGTGGTGTCCGAGCCCTCGGTGGTCGCCGCCAACGTCGACACCGGCGAGGTCCACGCCGTCGGTGCCGACGCCGAGCGCATGATCGGGCGAACCCCGGCCACGATTGCCGCAACCCGACCGCTCCGCCACGGCGTGATCGCCGACTTCGAGGTGACCGAGGCGATGCTGCGGCATTTCATCCGCAAGGTGCTCGACCGGCGGATGGCGCATCCGCGGCTGATCGTCTGCGCCCCGTCGGGAGTGACCGAGGTCGAGAGGCGAGCTGTCGAGGAGGCGTCGCTGGCGGCCGGGGCACGGCGCGTGCACCTGATCGAGGAGCCGATCGCGGCGGCGATCGGGGCCGGGCTGCCGATCGCGGAGCCCGTGGGGCGGATGGTCGTCGACGTCGGTGGCGGCACGAGCGAGATGGCGGTGATCTCGCTCGGCGCGATCGTCGTGTCC
>DASPPG010000093.1:0-2305 GCA_035625625.1 Solirubrobacteraceae bacterium | reverse complement strand
TTGCATCGCCGCCACGATGCGCAAGTCGATCCAGCTCGAGCCAGCCGTCCCAAGCGCCACCGTGCCGCTCCGCGAGGGGAAGTAGCAGCGGCGGCCCGCGGTGACCGGGTGCTTGCCCAGGTCCCTACCTACGCCCGCTAGCAAACCGCCACCGGCGCAGCACTCGTCGGTCGCGATCCGTCAAGCAGTAGTCAGCAACCGCGAGCCAGGGCCGCTGGTTTCGCCCAGTCTCAGCAGCGCGACGGCGATCCTTGGCGTGATTCCTTTCGACGACGGCGAGCGATCACGCGATCACACCCGACGGCGTGATCGCTTAGCGCGGCGAGCAATCGTGCGATCCAGGCGGTCGGGGCGAAGACTGCTGCTCAGAAAATAAGCGCTCGCGGTAGCCGCGGGGTCGCGTTAGGTGGCCTCGAGGAGCGTGTTGAGGATTACCGGTGAGGTCGTCTCAGGCGGCCTGTGGTAGCTCTTCGAGCGTGACCTTGTGCCCGAGCTTCTCGAGCTGTGAGATGGCCCGTCGGCGGATGCGATCCTGATCGCGTTGGCGCAGGGTGTCGGCGCCTTGCTCGCGGTAGAGCTCGCCGGTTGAGAGCATGTGCCAGGCGGCGGTCAGGATCTCGTGGGAGATCGCGATGATCGCCTTCTTGTCGCCGCGGCGGGCGGCAAGCCGACGATAGCGCTCGGATAGGTAGCTCTCCTTGGTGCGCGCCGCCGCGCGGGCGGACTCGGTCAATGTTTTGCGCAGCCACTTGGAGCCCTTGCGCGTCTTGGCTGACTTGCGTTTGCCGGCGGACTCGTTCTGGCCGGGGCATAGACCGGCCCAGGAGGCCAGGTGGGCGGCGGTCGGGAAGACCGACATGTCGGTGCCGATCTCGGCGAGGATCGCCTCGGCGGCGCGCCGCTCGACGCCGGGGATCGATCGCAGCAGCTCAACCGCTGCCTCGAAAGGGCGGATCTCCTCGTCAATCCGCCTGGATATCGCGTCGATGTCTGACTCGAGCTCTTCGATGTGCGCGAGCATCCGTTCGAGCAGGAAGGCGTGATGATCGGTGAAGCGGTGAGTGAGCGCCTTGCGCAGTTCCGGGAGCTTGGCTCGCAGCTTGCCCTTGGCGAGCTCTGAGAGCGCCTCGGGGTCCGCGTTGCCGTCGATCAGCGCGCGCATCATCGCCCGGCCCGAGACGCCCATCACGTCGGTCGCCACGCACGCGAGCTTCACGCCGGCGTCCTCGAGCAGCTTGTGCAGGCGGTTGACAGCGCGCGAGCGTTCCTCGATCAGCGCCTTGCGAAACCGCGTCAAGTCGCGCAGCCGACGGATCGGCTTGGGCGGCACGAAACTACCGCGCAAAAGCCCGCACGAGAGCAGCTGCGCAATCCACGCAGCGTCAATCGTGTCGGTCTTGCGTCCGGGGACATGTTTGATGTGCGCCGCGTTGACGAGTCGCACCTCGAACTCGTCCTCCAGCATGTAGTAGACCGGCTTCCAATACACGCCGGTCGACTCCATCGCCACGTCAGTGACCGCGTGCGCTTTGAGCCAGTCGCGCAGCGCCAGCAGGTCGGGCGTCGTGGTCCCGAACGTCTCCACGATTTCGGTCACGACGCCCTCGATCAGCAGGCGCACGCACGCTGTCAGCTGCGCCTTATGCACGTCGAGCCCGCAGCAGCGAGCGATCATTGTCTCCACAGTGGTCTCCTTGTCTCGCTGAACACCGGATCTACGGCGGTCGCCCGGGGGAGACTCTCTGGGACAGACGATTCTGCTCGTCGTGCTCAAGGCGACAGTTCGGGGTGCCGAGCAGCCTCCACGTCACACTGAATCACGGGCTACGCGGCACCAAGTAGTAGCCGACGTTGCCGCGAGCAACCGACCGCCACGATTTTCATGGTTCGCGGGTGCCCGGCCCAGCAACGCACCCAAACTTGCAACGCCCCGCGACGCCGGGCATGGCCACTGAATCGAAAATAGCCGTCCGGGAGCCGCAGCGCTTGGGGTTCGACAGCCTCCGTGAATAGCGGTGGGGTAGCGGTAGCTCTAGGGTCAGGCGGCCTCAGGTAGGGCTTCGAGAGTGACTTTGTGGCCGAGGCGTTCGAGTTGCCGGATGAGCCGTCGGCGGTAGCGTTCGGTGTTCTCGGTGTCGCGGCGGTAGAAGAACTCTTCGCCGAGCTCGTCGTACGGGACGCCGCGGCCGAGGACGTGCTAGGCGGCGGTGAGGATCTTGTGCGCGGTCGCGATCGTGGCCTTCGCGTGTCCGCGGCGGCTCTTGATCCGGTGGTAGCGGGCTGAGAGGTAGGTGCGTTTGGTGCG
>DASPPG010000092.1:0-6252 GCA_035625625.1 Solirubrobacteraceae bacterium | reverse complement strand
AGCCCGCGGCGTACCGTGACCGGTAGTCGGCTCTCTGTCTCGGATGGCTCGGCCCCGCGCGGATAGCCGCCGCGCGTGGCCTCACCTATGCTGTTCGATACGGAGGGCCGACCACCTCCCGGCGGAGGCCCCCGGTGGGGGGAGCCGGCCTTCATCGCATTCCCAAGCAGCCGACACAACACGCACAGCGTTGTAACGCAGGCTGGCCCTTCCCGCTCCGATCACAAAACGCCGGGCATGGTTGCCCGCACGTGTCCACCAAACACGGAAGGACACGTTGGCGGCACATGCCACGTCGCACCGCGAACCCTCACGCCAGCATCCTGGCCGACGCGAGGAGCACTACAGCTGGCACCGCGACCGCCGCGTCGAAGCGAACCCGCGACCCTCATCCCCATCACTCCTCGTGCAGGGTTCTGGAGAGACACCCACCCTGCCCCACGACCCTCAAATCTAACGGTGCTCCTCCAGGCCGACGGGCCAAGACCACCGGCCAGGCCGACCGAGGTCGCATTTCACAACCTCTATCGCCAACATTTCATGTATCGCGCACGTCCCGCAAAGCAACAGCACCGCCCGAGTGACGCCGAACATCACCAAGACACAATCCGCCGTCGCGACCCCGCTGTCACTGGCCCTGGGGCCGACGCAACGCCGCACCGATCGGCCACGCGGCATAGCGACGCACATCGAGGCGGCTCGTGTCCGCTCACGCACCACCACATGCCTCATCGCCGACTACCGCACCCCGCCACCACACCCGTCGCCACCCTGCGACCTCAAGGCTGCATTCGCTATGAAATCCTTGCTGTACGATCCAATTCCGCCAGACCGCCAGGCCCACGGGCATGAGCTGCACAAGCCGCGTGGCGTTCCGGCAGCGCGCGACCCTGCGCGACGGGAGAGGGACCAGTCGAACTCGGCCCCGCCTCTATCGCCGTCCTACTTCTCTTCCTCTGAGCTGCTCAGCGACTTGCCCGCACTGTCTACCACCTTTTGCAGGAACTCAGATTGCGCGTGGATGAGCTGCTGGGCCATCTTCAGGCCCGACTCGGTGATCTTTTTCTCCGCCGTACGCATGCCCTCGCCTTGTGGCAACGCCTCCTCGACCGTGACCAGGAACTGCTCCACCGCCTTGATCGCGGCCCGGGCATCGTCGTCTAGCGCCTGGATCACATCATCGGACAGCTCCGCCACCCGCTCCACTGCGCTCCGCGCCTCGTGCTCCTCACTAGCCATTTAAGTTCACCATCCTTCAGGACTCAGTTGTATTTGGGGTTCGTGGGCCGGCAGACGCTAGTTGAGCGTCAGTGCGAGGTTGATACGGCTCTGCGCGATCGCGCTCACAATTCGTGCACAATGGTCGACGACCGCGCCTAGCCTATCGCTCCACGGACTGTCCGGTTTGTGAAACCGTGATCGAATCAGAGCGTCATGCGCTCAATCCAAGATGAGAACAGATTCAGCGAGCGAGAGCGGCGTAAGCGCAACGTAGGGCTCGGGTTCTCGATCGTGCCCACGGCACATCATCGCAAGCATCGCCGCCGAGCGTCCGTCGCTCCTGCTCTCGCCGCACCGCGGCACTCACACGTACACCGGCTGCTCGTGAGCGAGGAGCGAGCACACGGCTCGCCGCTGGACACCCCGCCCCTCGGGGAGCGCGCGCCGCGCGCTCCAACCACCCGCCGGGCGCCAGGCCACGTGGGTCAGGCTTAGCCAGGCAGCGACGCCAGCTGATCGAGGTGCTGGCAAGCGGCCCGCAAGCAGTGTGGTGGCAGTGGACCAGCTGGCCGCGAGTGGTGATGACCGAGATCGGCAAGGCGGCCAGGCCGAGCCTGCGTGCGGCTCCCGCCCATGGTCTTGGAAACGACCCGGTGGGCCCGCTGACTGCCTATCTCGGCGCCTTGGAGGCGAGGGTCGCGGCGCTGGAGGCGCGGCTGTCGGCCGGCGCGCTGATGACGCCGGCGCATGCGTCCCAGTATGCCCAGGTTGCGGTGAAGACGATCTTGCGCGCGGTCCGCAGTGGTGAGCTCCCGGTGGCTGGCCGCGTCGGTCGCTCCCCGCGGATCTCACACGCTGCCCTCGACGACTGGCTTGCCACCAGATCACCGCCTGTGGCGCCGGTTTCTCGCCAGCCCCGCCGGCGTTGCGGTAGAAAGGCAAGCGAGGCGGTCGAGGCGGCATGGCGAGAGCTTGGCTAGAGCCGTGGATATCGAAAGACGCAAAACCAAGTCAGGCAAGGTAAGTTGGAGGGTCAGGTGGCGACCCACGGGTCGTGGCGGCCCGCGGGAGTCGCGGACGTTTGACCGCGAAGCGGACGCGAAGGCGTTTGCGGCGGATATTCGGCTGCGTGCGCGGCTGGGGCATCTCGCTGGGATCGATAGCGGGAAGGTCACGCTTGACAGCTACGTGTCCGACACGTGGATTCCCGTGTATGCGCCCCAGTTGGCCGAGAACACCAGGCGCACCTATAGGGGCTGTATGTGAGCCACATTGCCCCGTTTCTGGGCGGCTGCGCGCTGAGGGATCTGACGCCGCAAGTGATTGCGCGCTGGCAGGCGGATCGGCTGCGGCGGGGTGCTGGCGCGAGTGGTGTTGTCAAGGCGCTGGTGCTGCTCGGCTCGATTCTCGAGACGGCGTGTGAGGCCGAGCACATCGCGACCAACCCGGTCAGGTCGGTGCGGAAGGCGCGCCAGCCGCACCGCGAGGAAGTACGCCCGCTCGCGCCGGCGACCGTTGAGGCGATACGCGCCGCGGCCTTGAACCCTCCATCCGCCCTGGTTGCGGAATCTGCTCGGGGCGGGGGGCGCACGCGCCGTGCCTACACCGTGCAGCCGCCGGGTACGCCGTACACGCGCCATCGCGACACGACGCTGATCTCGGTGCTGGCCTACTCGGGTGTGCGTCCGCAGGAGGCGCTGGGGGAATGTGCGCGAGCGGACGCTGTTGATCGAGCGCGCGATCTCCGCCGGCCGGGTCGCGCCGACCAAGACGCGCAAGGCACGGACCGTGCGACTGCTGGAGCCGCTCGCGGCCGACCTGCGGGAGTTCAGGATGGCGGCCGGTCGTCCTGCCGCCGACCAGCTGATCTTCCCGGGTCACGACGGAAGCCACTGGACCAAGACGACCTGGGACAACTGGCGCGAGCGGACGTTCGCCCGCCTGCTGGCCAGCGTCGGCCTCGCCGGCGCCGTCCCCTACGACCTGCGCCACAGCTTCGCGTCGCTGCTTCTGCACGAGGGACGCTCCGTTCACTACGTCGCACGGCAGCTCGGCCACAGCCCCCGGCTGACCCTGGAGACCTACGGGCACGTGATTGACGAGCTCGACCACGCGCCCAGGCTCGCGGCGGTCGACGCGATCATGCAGGCCCGCAGCGGGCCGCGTGCCGGAGCATCCGGGCTTGACCGTATCGTCGGCACGATGACCGCTACCGGGTCATACGACACCATGCCCTCGAACGGCGGCCGTGGGGCCACCATGGGGCCACCAGGTTGTCCCGGCCAGTCCCCGCCAGTCCCCTTCCGCAGGCGGTGGTCCAAGGGTTTGCAGGGATTATTTGCGTTGGGGGGACTGGAGGGGACAAAAGGTATTCCTGATAAGGAAGAGGTCCCAGGTTCGAGTCCTGGATCGCCCACTTCTCGATTTGCAGGGCTTTTCAGTCACCGGAAGCCGTCCCTCGAATCGCCAGCACGTCCATTCCGCGTCCATCAGCTGCGCGCGCGGCCCTGATCTGGGCCTCAGCGGGGACGCGCTGGCCGTCCCAGTTCTCGATCACGCCGGCGTAGTGCCGCTCGATCATCAGCACGCTCGTGCCGACCTCTCTTGAGATCGTGGTAAGCGGAACGCCCTCATAGACGCGGAGCGTGACGTAGCTCGAACGCAGGTCCCGTGGACGCGTCCCGGCTGGCGCGGCCCCCGGCTGCGCTGCCCGGCCGGGGTTGCGGGTGCTCGCCGGCTCTGCGGCTCTCCCCTGCCAGATCCGCCGGCGCCAGTTCGCCCAGTCCTCTTTGTCCCAGAACTTGCCGTCGTGCGCGGGGAACACAGGAGTCTTGTTATCAGGCCGGCCGGACGCGAGGAACCATTCGCGGAGGTCCTGGGCGAGCGGGGCGAGCAGCGGCGTGAAGCGGACGCGGTGACGCTTGGTGTCGCGGTAACGGATCGCGCGCTGGCCGATGTCCTCCCAGATGAGCCGGCAGACGACCTCCTCAGGCCGCGGGCCTGAGTAGGCGAGCACGGACACGAGCGTGCGGTCGCGCAAGCGCTTGAGGTTGGCGCGGATCTCCTCGACCTCGCCGGGGAGGAAGATGCGCGGCTCGCGCGCTCGCTCGTAGCGCGGTTTGCGCACCGCGGCCATCGCGTTGAAGTCGACGAGCTCCTCGGTGATCGCGAACGACAGAATCGACTGAACGATCCGCATGCACCTCAGCACAGTCGCCTGCCCTACGCCAGCACGCTCGAGCTCTTCACGGAAGCGGGTGAGGCGTTTGGGCGTGAGTTCCCGGACGGGATAGTCGCCGAGGCGGGGCATGATGTGGTTGACCCAGGCGAGCTTGTAGAAGTCGCGCGTTGATTTCGCGAGGTTCGGGACGGCGTGCAGCCGCCAGTAGACCTCGACGAGTTCGCGCAGGGCGATGTCGTCGGGGATCGCTGCCTGTCCGAGTTGGCGGCGGCGCTGGAGATGGGTGGCGAACTGCTCGGCGTCGCGTTTTCGGTCAAACGTTCGGCCGCGTTTGCGGCCGGCTTCGTGCCAGCGCAGCTCCCAGCGGCCGTTGGGCTTTTTGCGCAGGTCCATCAGCTGCCTCCTTCGATCGCGGTCAGGCGAGCGAAGCTTCCAGGATCTGTGTCGTTCGCGCGAGCATGAGGGCGGGGTTTCGGATCGGGCCTGCGGGAGGTGTCGGGCTCCTGGCGTCTGGGGGTCTGCAGCCAGCGCTCGTACTCCGTGATCGCGATCCGGTAGCGGCCGGGTACGGGTTCGTAGGCGCGCAGGTCGCCGCGCCGGATCGCGCGCAGGATCGCCTGATAGGAAAAGCTCGAGCGGTCAGCGATCTCCTTCGGCGTCAGAACGTCGCGGATCGCGTGAACGGCTTCGATGGTCTCTGGGCTCTCATGCGGATCAAGGAGGCTTGCCGTCTTGCCGAAGTCGGTCATCACCCTTCGCGGCCATGTGGTCCATTGCCACCAAAGCGCGCGACTCGGCCGACGCCGCGGCCATCCCTATTGGACATCTGCCGCCGGCCGCGCGCGCGAGTCGCGCGATCACCCGGTCGGCAATCGTGCCAGGACAACTGATCGTACGGGGACCATCGGCGAACATATGTTCGAGGCCTGAAAGCGAGTGGGACCGTCGAGCGTAGTTGTAGAACGTCGGTCGAATGACAGTGGCTGGCGCGGGGGCTTCCGCCTGATGCCTAGCGCAACGCCAGACTGCCGCCGGACGCTTGACTCCGCGCCTCCTTTCCGCGCTTTGCAGGTGCTTGGCCAGCGGTTGTGAAATTCATGTTCGACGAGCGAAGCGGGTCTCGGCAACGCCGCCAGGCCGAGGCGGCGCTGCTTGCAGTGAAACGAGCGGTCAACCGAGACCGCTGCTGGTCGATCAAACCGGAAGGGCGACCATGGCTGCGCTCTCACGCCAGAGGAGATCGCGCGCGTCGTCGCGCTGGGCAAGTTGTGACGGATCCGGAAACGTGATCTTGCCTCTGACATGAGATGCGTAAACCCTGCCGGGTGGCGGGGTGACTTGGCCTAACACGAGCTGTGCGAGCGCTTCGCCTGATTGCTCGGGTGTACTCGAGTAGAGCTGGGGCAGGAGCAGGCTCAGGAAGCGGAGCACCGGCCGCGCAGCAGCAGCGAGTAGGCCCCCGAGCGCGGGCTGGCCCCCGAGCCCAGTACCGCCAGTGAGACCCGGGTTGTACGCAATCACGGTGATGTGCCGTTCCTTCACCTCGTCTCGTGCCGCGAAGGAGCGGGCAGTGAGAAGGTTGCACAGCTTTGACGCCGCATAGGCACGCGCCACGCTGGAGCCTTTCTCTGCAGGATGGGCTAGTGCCTTGGGGTCGAGCGTTTTGGGGGCAAGGGGCCATTGACCGTGTGTATCGCTGGTGGTGATCTCTAGCCGGCCTCCGTCGGCCATCTCGGGCATGAGCAGCCGTGCCAGCAAGTAGTGGGAGAGATGGTTGACGGCGAACGTCATCTCGAACCCGTCGACGGTGCGCTGGGCATGCCGGAATTGAGAGCCAGCGTTCAGCACGA
>DASPPG010000091.1:0-63810 GCA_035625625.1 Solirubrobacteraceae bacterium | reverse complement strand
TGACGAGCACATCGAGCGGGCCCAGTTGGCGCTCGACCTCGTCCAGGAAGGCGGCAAAGCTGTCGCGGTCGGTCACATTGAGCGGCAGCCCGATGGTTCCCGCTCCGAGCTCCGATGCGGTCTTGGCGGCCAGCGGCGCGTCGATGTCGCCGATACCGACACGCGCGCCCTGCGCGATCAGTGCCGCCGCGGTGGCGCGGCCGATCCCGCGGGCTCCACCGGTGATCGCGACCACCTGCCCGTTCAGCGATCGCAAGCTCTTTGCCATTTTTTCGGTCCTCCTAGTGGTGGGGCCCGTGCACAGTACCGCACAGGCCTGGCTGACTAGCCAGTCAACACCCAAGGGTATCCTGAAATCAGTGGCATTTTTCAGCTACGAGGGCTACAAGCTCGCTTACACCGTCCACGGGCAGGGGGACCGAACCACGGTGCTCCTGCCCGCCCTGCTGCTCTCACAGAAGATGCAGGCGCCGCTGGCCGGCGACCTGGCCGCCCACGGCAACCGGGCGGTCACGCTCGACTTCCTCGGCCACGGCGCCTCGGACCGGCCCGACGACATGGGCCTCTACTCGATGCCCGAGTTCGCGCGCCAGACGATCGCGCTCCTCGACCATCTCGAGCTCGAGCAGGCTGTCGTGGGCGGGACCTCGCTCGGGGCCAACGTCACGCTCGAGGTGGCCGCCGCCGCCTCCGAGCGGTTGCGCGGCATGATCATCGAGATGCCGGTGCTCGACAAGGCGATCCCCGCCTGCGGCGCCGCGTTCACACCGCTGCTGTTCGCGCTCACCTACGGAGAGCCCGTGATGAAGGCGCTCAGCCTCGGCGCCCGGGCGGTGCCGCGCCAGGTGGTCCCGTTCCTAGCCGAGCTCGTGCTCGACTGGGTCGCCCAGGAGCCCGGCCCGAGCGGCGCCGTCCTGCAGGGGATCCTGTTCGGCCGGACCGCCCCCGATCGGGCGATGCGCGAATCCTTCCAAGCGCCGGCGCTGGTCATCGGGCACCCCCGTGACCCGCTGCATCCCTTCTCGGACGCCGACATGCTGGCCGCCGAGCTCCCCAACGGGCGGCTCATCGACGCCGACTCGATCATCGAGCTGCGCGTGAGCCCGGAGCGCCTGACGGGCAAGATCGCCGCGTTTGTCGAGGAGTGCTGGGACGGCGCGAAGCGGCCGCGCCGGCGAGCGCGGACCGCAAACGCCTGATCGGAACGTGCCGAGCGTCGAGGTTCGCCCCGAGCCGCTCGAGTCGCCGGTGGCACAGCGGCTGATCGCCGAGCTGAACGCCGAGCTCCGCATATGGAGGAAAACTCGCCACAGCCCCTCGGCACCAGGCGCCGGAAGTCAGGTCGCGGGCGTCAGCGAGGCGGCGGCGGGCCGGGGGGCTCGATGATGTCGCGGCCGGTGGGCTGTAGTTCCGAGTCGAGTTCGAGCTGCCAGTAATACCGCGTGAACGTCACGCCGGCGCGGAACTCGCCCACGTGCGGCTCGACGACCTCCCCGCACGCCATCCGCACGATCAGCTCCGGGTAGGTCCGGCCGGGCAGCGCCGCGTACATCGGCGCCGGGAAGGCGCCACCGAAGCGCGTGTTCACGTCGGTGATCCCGAGGCCGATCTCGCGATCCCGGAAGGCCTGGATCGTCGCCGGGCCACGCACGCCGAGCGCCTCCGCCACGCCGCGACCGAGCGAGACCAGCTCGGGGTCGGCGATCACGGTGCCCTTGATCGACTCGCCGCCGCGCGACTCGATCATCGTGCGCGGAATGACGTTCAGGCACCGCCCCCGCAGATCGCACAACACATCCATCGAGAATTCCGGGCCGTCCATGAACCACTGCACCATCGCCGGCTCGCCGATGTAGCGCACGAAGAAGTCGGCGGCGTGGATGTCGTCGGCGCGGTGGATCGAGCGCGCGCCGGAGCCCCAGCGCGGCTTGACCATGACCGGGAAGTGCTCGATCGCCTCGCCCGGAAGAACCGTGGGCGGCGACGGCAGCCCGTGGCGCCCCAACAACAGGTGCGCCTCGTACTTGTCGAAGGTCGCCCGCGCGATCTCCGGGTCGGGCACGAAGGCCGGCAGTTCGCCGGCGCGGCGTGCGTGAGCCAGAACCTCGAGGTCGAGGTCGGTCAGCGGGACGACGGCCACCACCCCAAACTCGTCGCATAGCGCGCGCAAGGCCGGCACGTAGTCCGGGTCGTCGATCCGCGGCACGGCGCGGCGGTGGTGGGCGGCGTATTGGGCGGGCGCGAGCGGATTGGGGTCGGCGGCCACCACGGTGGCGTGCTGGGCGAACGCGGAGACTATGTCGTAGCGCTTGCCGACGCCCGTCAGCAGGACGGCTACGTTTCGTTCGGGGGAATCCATCCGCCCCTCTCTCCCTTGTAGATCCCATCCCCACCGACCACCATCCGCGCCGTCCGGGCGAGGATCCTGAGGTCCAGCCAGAGCGAGCGGTGCTCGACGTACCACAGGTCGAGCTCGATCCGCTCCGGCCAGGGCAGCGAGGCGCGGCCGTTCACCTGAGCCCAGCCGGTGAGGCCTGGATTGACGGCCAGCCGGCCGCGCTGGCGGTCGGTGTACTGCTCGACCTGCACCGCCAGCGTCGGGCGCGGGCCAACGATCGACATCTCGCCGCGCAGCACGTTCCACAGGTTGGGGAGCTCGTCCAGCGAGTAACGGCGCAGGAACGCCCCGATCCGGGTGATCCGGTCGTCGCCCTCCTGGATGGCCAGGCCGGCTCCGGTGAACTCGGCGCCGCGAACCATCGTCCGGAGCTTGTAGATCTCAAAGAGCCGGCCGTCCTTGCCGACGCGGGTCTGGGTGTAGAGCGGATGGCCGGGCGATTCCAAGCGGATCAGCAGGGCGAGCACGGCCACGACCGGCGCGGTCAACACCGACAGCGGGCCGGCGATCGCGACATCGAGCGCGCGCTGGAGCGTCATCGCGTGCCCTCCGCCGGCTCCCATCCCGCCGAGGTGCCGTGCACCAGCCAGTCCCACAGCCCGGCCACCAGCGAGGCCGTCGTCAACACGTAGTAGCGGGCGATCAGCATCGGCTTGGCCGGAACGACGCCGGCGAGCGCCGCCGCCAGCAGCACCAGCACCTGGATCGCGAACGCGGCCACGTACACCCAGCCCTGCCCGAGCAGCAGGATGTTGAGCACGAGCGCGATCACGTGCAGAAAGGGCGTCAGGTAGCGGAGGATCCGGTGCGAGACGATCATCAGCGCATACAGGGGGTCGTAGCCGCGAGGCGAGAGCATCCCCCCGCGCACGACGATCGGCCAGGTGTGGCTCATCATCCGCCGCTTGCGCGCGAACTCGCCCTCGATCGTCGGGACCATCTTCTCGCTGGCCTGGGCCTCACGCACGGCCACCGCCAGCCACCCCCGCTTGACCATGTTGAACGGGAACGACAGATCGTGGCCCATGATCGGGTCGACGACCAGGTACGCCTCGCGCCGCGTCGCGTAGATCGCACCGTTGCCGCCGGTGACCGACCGCACCTTCGACTCGAGCGAGCGCAGGGCGAGCTCGTAGCGCCAGTAGAGCCCCTCCTGGTTTGACCCGGTGGCGGCGTCCACCAGCTGCACCTCGCCGCATACGTAGCCGACGCGCGGCTCGGCGAACGGCGCCACCAGCCGACGCAGGGCGTCGGGCTCCCAGGTCACGTTGGCGTCCGAGAAGGCCACGATCTCGCCGGCGGCGCGCTCCACGCCGGTGTCTTGGGCGCGGATCTTTCCGCCCCGAGGCAGCTCCAAAACGACGTCGGCTCCGGCCTCGCGCGCGCGGGCAGCGGTCTCGTCGGGGGACCCGTCGCAGGCGATGATCAGCTCGAGCAACTGCGGCGGGTAGTCAAGCGCCCGGATGTTCGCGACCCGTTCGGCGATCACGTCCTGCTCCGCGTAGGCCGCGATGATCACCGATACGGTCGGTAGCTCGTCATCGGGCAGCGGCCTGGCCCGCGGCCGCGGCCGGCGGCCTCGCAGCCACGCGAGCAACCCGAGCAGCAGCGGATAACCCACGTGGGCGTAGAGGATCAGGGCAACGCAGACCCAGAAGACGATCTCGAGGACGGTCACGGCGGGCTATCCAACCAGGTCTCGGTAGAGCGACATGGTCTCGCGCGCCGCCGCGTCCCACGAATACGACCCACGAGCCGCGGCGACCGCCCCCGACGCGAGACTCTCACGCTCCCCGGGATCCTCCAGCAGGCGAACCAACGCGCTGCGCAGCGCGTCGGGATCGCCGGGTGGGACCAAACGGACGCCGCCCGTGGACGCGAGCTCGCTGAACCCGCCCACGTCGCTGACCACGGTGGGCTTGCCGAAGGCCAGCGCGGTGGCCAGTACGCCCGACCAGTCCAGTCGCTCCGTCCGCACGTACGGCAGCACCACGACGTCGGCGCGACGGAAGAACGCGGGTAGCTCGGCGTCGGACACGAAGCGCGGGATGAACCGCACGCCGGCGCCGGCCCGCGCCTGGAGCGCCTCGAGCGACATCCGCGGGCGACCGACGACCCACAGCTCGGCGTCGTCGATGCCGCGCCATGCCTCGAGCAGTGTCTCGAGACCCTTGTAGGGGCGAAGCAGGCCGAAGAACAGGACCACCGGTACGCGGACCCCAGCCAGCTCGGCGGGCAGCGGAAGCTCGTGCTCCAAGCGCGTCAGGTGCTCAAACGCGCCGTGATGGATGACGCGCACCTTGCCGGGATCGACCCTCAGGTCGGAGACCAGCAGCTCCCGTCCGTAGGCCGAGTGCACCACCACGGCGTCGACCGCGTCGTACAGGCGACGCTGAGCCCAGGCCTGCCCGGGGCGGGGCTCGCGCGGGAGCAGGTCGTGGGCGGTCAGGACGGTCGGGCGGGCGGGAAGCAGCCACCGGTCGACCGCCTGGAGCGCTAGCCACTGGAAATGGACCACGTCGGCCGCGCGCGACACCGTGCGGTAGCGCAGCATGTCGGGCACATGCTCGAGCAGCTTGGAGGCAAGTCGAGCAGGCGATCCCGGGGCTCCAACGGCGTGGCGGTAGAACAGCTCACGGACCTCGTAGCCGTCGGGCGACGGAACGGCGCCGTACGGGAAACGGCTCGTGATCAGCTCGACCTCGGCGCCCGCCCTCACCAGCCCACTCGACAGCGCGTGGTCATAGGGAGGCGTGAACGCCGAGGGATCGACGATGTGGGCTCGCATCAATCGCGCGGCTCGTCAAGCGGTCGCCCGGCGAGCCGCGCGAGCCGCCGGGCGGTCGTCCGGACCTCCTCGCCACCGATCGCGTGCACCCGCGCGTGGGCGTCGCGCTGGAGCCGGAGTACCGCCGGCGCCAGCGCCGACAGGCCCGGCTCGCCCGGCCGGCGCGCCAGGATGTCGGCGACGCAGCGCAGCGGATGGCGCACGACCAGCGCGATCAGCGCGCCGGCGCGAGCCGCCATTCCGTCGTCCTCGCGGTAGTCGATCCGGAGCGCCTGCGACGTCGATGGGCAGGGCGAGTCGGGCCGGGCCGCCGCTTCGACCCGGGCATGCCCAAGGGTTCGGGCAAACTCGGCCAGAGGGTCGTTGCGGGCCGGGAACCGGTCGGCGACGACCACAACCTCGGCGGGCGAGGATTCCCGGCTGGCGGGCCGGTTCGAGAGCGCGAGGCCGGCGAGCTCGTCGACGGACAGCAGCGCGTCGAGCGCCAGGTAGCGGCTGCGCTCCAGGCGCCCCACGTTGGCGGCGGGCGCGCTGCGCGAAGGAGCCGCGCCGGAGCCGATGGCCGAGCGGGGGGAACCGAGAACGTGCCGGCGCAGGCGGGCAACCGCGCGCGTCATCGCCGGCTGTGGGGTGAAGCCCTCGTAGCGGCGGCCCAGCCAGGCGCGGCCGGCCGCGTAGCCGCGCCACTGGCGGCGAAGCTCGCGCAGCGTGGCCCGGTAGCGATGCTCGACCTGGGCGCTGCGGCGAAGCTCGAGCCGCCACCCCGCCTGCTGCAGACGCCAGCTGAAGTCGGTGTCCTCGGCTGCGCGCACACCTTCGTAGAAGCCCCCGATCTGGTCGAACGCGGCGCGACGAACGAGCAGGTTGGCCGCCACCGCACGCGGGCGATAGGGATGGTTCATGTGGGCCTGCTGGGAGAGGAAGCTGCGCGCCGACCCGTAGCGCGAGGCCAGTGTTTCGCCTCCCGGCATCGGCACCACCTCCCCGGCCAGCGCGCCCACGTCGGCGGCCACGGGGGCCGCGAAGTAGGCGTCGAGCAGGCCGGCGGGAGCGCGGCAATCAGCGTCGAGAAACAGGATCCACTCGCCGTGCGCCCGGGCGGCGCCCACGTTGCGCGCGTGGGCAGGCGAGCGCTCCCCGGTCGCCTGGATCACGGCGACTCCGTCCCGCGATGCTGCGACCGCTTGGCCGGCCACCCCGGCGCCCGCGTTGTCAACCAGGATGAGCTCGTCCCCCCGTCGCAGCTCGAGCGTCAGGAGCGCGTCGAGCGCCGCCTGGGCCGCGAGCTCGTCGCCTTCGAAGGGCATCACCACGGTGACCTCAGGCCGGTTCACGCGTTCTCCCTCGCCGAGCGCGCTGAGCGCGGGCGATCAGCGCCCGAGCCTGCTCGAGCTCTTGCCGATGCGCGAACCCGGTCCCCATCAGCACGAGCGGGATCGCCGCAAGGACCGCCGCCCGGGTCAGGAACCCCACCGCGCCGTGGGTGGGCAGCAGCACGTCGCCGGCGGCTGACATGCCGCCGAGCACAAGCGCCAGCTGGACAAGCCGCCGCCACTCGAAGTCAGCCGCGAACGCGCGCCGGATCAGGATGTGCATAAACCCGATCATGACCACATACGCGCCGCAGAGTGCAATCCCGGCACCGGCGATCCCGAGTCCGGGCACGAGCACCAGGAGCAGGACGACGTTGGCGATCAGCCCCGCGAGCGCGGCCGGGAAGTTGCGAGTGGTCACCTTGGCGCGGCCGGCGATGACCAGGAACACCACCCACAGCCCGTACAGGGCCCAGCCGAGCGCGACCCACGGAAGCGCCCGGTAGGCGTCGTAGTAGGCGGGGGCCGCCAGCAGCCGCAGGACCCACCGTCCGAGCAGGGTCAGTCCCGCCACCACCATCCCGCTGACCAGCAGGTAGTAGGTGGTGACCAGCCCGTACAGCCGGGCCGCTTCGGCGTCGTCGCGCACCGAGTAGGCCAGCGGCGGCCAGGCGTACTGAAACGCCCGCACGATGAAGGCCACGGCGCCGGCAAGCTTGACCGCGATCGAGTAGAGACCGGCCAGCGCCGGTGACCGGTCGTGGTAGATGTAGTAGCGATCGACGATGCTGAGCGCGTAGACCGAGGCCTCGGCGGGCACGGTGGGTAAGCCGAAGCGCAGCAGCACCCCGTGCGCCTCGGCCACGGGATGACGGGTGAGCAGACGTCGGCGCATCGTCCACCACAGCCCCAGCAATACCACGGTCGAAGCGCCGTAGTTGCCCAGCAGCAGGCCGCGGGCGCCCTGACCGAGTACCACGACCAGCACCACGGAGGAGGCGATCGTCAGGGCGACGTTGATCAGCGATGCGGTCGCGTATGTGCGCAGGCGCTCTTCCACACGCAGCAGCGCGTAGGCCAGCTCGAGGTTCGTGAACGCCCACAAGCCCAGCACCGCGATCCGGAATATGCTCGGGTCGCGGTAACCCAGCACGATCTTCGACAGCGGCGCCGCCAGCGCCGCGAGCACCAACGAGGCCGCCGTGGTGGTCAGGAGCAGGAATGCCACCGAGCGCCGTGCCAGCGCATCCCGGCGGCGCGGGTCGTCATCAGAGAAGTAGAAGCGTAGGAACGACTCGATCATCCCGAAGCGCACCAGGATGCTGATCAGGATCACTCCATTGCCGAGCAGCTCGACCACGGCGTAGCCGGCGGGCGGAATGAACCGCGTGTACACCGGCAGCAGCAGCACGGCCATGAACTTCGAGGCCAGGTCCGCGACCTGGTAGGCCGCGAGCGAGCTGACCAGACGCTTGAGGTAACCCGTCACGCAGGCAAACGGTACGGCGCACCCGCGACGGCCGCTAAGGCGCGGCCGTCAGGCGGCGCCGACCCGTCCGATTAACGCGACGGTGACGGTGGTATTGGGCGTACCGGACGCCGGCGGGATATGCGCTGGGAACCGGCCGGTGTTGCAGGCCGCATCCGTGACCTCGAGCCCGATGAGATAGGTGCCGGCGGGCGCGGGCCGCTGGTGGATCGTGCCGTCCCACACCGCGGTTTGTCCCTTCCACGGCGTCAGGAACGTCTTGACCAGGCGCGGGCCGCCGGGCAGATCGGTCCGATAGACGAGGATCGTCCCGCCGCGGCCCTCGTTGCCCGCATAGCGAATCGTCACCCGCGTAGACCCGGAAGCGGTTGGGATCAGTGTCGGCGCGACGCTCGTGATTACCGGGTTCGGCGGAACCGTCTTGACCTTGACCGTCTCTGAGGCGTCGTCCAGGTCAATCGTCCTGCCCTGGTGAATCAAGGCGACTCGCAGGTAGTACGTCCCGTCGGGGGCCACCTGCCCGTTCGACTCACGGCCGTTCCAGTGGAAGACGCCGTCGGGATAGCGCACGTCCTTGCGCATGTGACGGCCGGTCGCCAGCGTGTCGACGATCGCCCCCGTCTTGTCGTCGATCACGTACACGTCGACCGTGTCGCTTCGGTGCTGCAGGTAGAACGAGATCGTCGCCGAGCCGGTGTCGTACATGCCGCACCTCACCGGATGCACCGGATCGATCACCCCGGGCACGAACCGTGGATAGCCCTGGATGAGCGGCGTGGTCACCTTCAGATGCTGCGTGACGAAGAACGCCGCGATCGTCGCCGCGACCAGCGCCGCGAAGGCGCCGGTGGAAAGTCTAGTCGCCGTCAATGCACTGCCGCGGGGGACGTCTCACAAGGGCAAGACTGCCACGTTAGGGACCTCGAACTCGTGAAACGCGTTCAGGCCCCGAGGATCGCGGCTGCACAGCACCACCCGGATCGAGCCGCCGTGACAGACCACCAGCGCAGGCAGCTCACCCGCGGCCTCCACATCCCGGAGCGCGGCGAGCACGCGGTCCTGTTGCTCCTGGAGCGACTCGCCGCCTGGAAACCGCCAGTCAGGGCCGGCACGCATCCAGGCCGCGTACTGCACCGGATCGGACCGCTGGATCTCGGGGAACAGGTGTCCCTCCCACTCACCCCGGTTGGCCTCTCGCAGCCGCGGATCGAGCCGCGGCCACAGGCCGATCCGCGCGCCGACGATGTCCGCGGTCTCCCGCGCCCGGCTCAGGTCGGAGGACCACAGCGAGCGGACCGGCTCGGACTCGACGGCGACCTTGTCGGCCAGTTCGTGCGCCTGACGCCGCCCGGTGTCATTCAGAGACGTGTCCCGGAACCCCTGGAAGCGCAGTGGCGGGAGGTTGTCGTTGGTCTGGCCGTGCCGGGCCAGCAGGATTCCCGTGAAAGGATCCGCGCCGCCGGGGCCAGGGCCGCCGGCGCTCACCGTCCACCGATGCCGAGCGTGTCCGACCGGAGCCCCAGCCGAAGCGTCTCGAGCGCCAGCACCTCGCCCGCCGGCACGTTGCTCAGGTTCACCTCGGGCCCGAAGCGGCGGACGAACCAGACCTGCTGGTCCTTGCGTGGCGCGTCGAACATGATCCGGTCGGGTGCGATCTCGTGGACGATCTCGCCGATCAGTCCCTCGCGGACCTCGCCCGTCGGGCGGAAGATCCCGGCCGTGCCCGCCTCCCGGCCCTCGGCGATCACCTTCCAGGCCCCCGCCGCGAGCTCCGCACGCATCTGTTCGACCCACACGTACGGGGGCGTGATCGCGCCCGTGTCGTCCTTGGAGCCCACCTCGGACAGGACCGTGAACTCGCGCGCCAGGCGCTCGATCAGCTCGAGCTTGCGCTCGTGCTCGAGCGCGATCGTCCCGTCGGAGATCTCGAAGTACTCGAGTCCCAGCTCGTGCGCCCAGCTGATCAGCTCCTCGAGCCGGCCTCGGCTGATGGCCAGCTCCGTCAGCGTCCCCCCGAGCACCACCGGGATCTCGTGCTGCCGGTAGCACGCGAGCTTGGGCTCCAGGTTGCCCGTCGCCAGCGCGGTGCCCCAACCCAGCTTCACGATATCGACGAACTCGCCGGCCACCTCGACCATACCCTCGATGTCGGCGATCGAGAGGCCCCGGTCGATCACGTGCGTGATCCCGCGGTCTCGCGGCTTGGAGCTCCGCTCCGGGAGGTCGAGCAGGTCTCGCAACGTCCGTGTCGCGCTACTGGTTGGCGAGGTCGCTGCCGACGGTTACATAGACCGCGGAGTTGCACCCGAGCGGAGAGTTCGAGCAGGCAATCTGCTTGGTCCCACCGCCGACCGCCTGCACCGACGCCGCACCCAGCTTGAGCGTCGAGGCCACGGCCAAAGCGTCCGCCCGGTAGGCCGGGGCGACGTAGGCCACGATGCTCGTCGTCTGCGTCTGGTTGGCCGCGTTGGTGATGGCACCCTCGCGGAATCCTTCCGCTGCGAGCCTGGACGCGACGCGTGCCGCCAGCCCGTTCAGGTCGGTCCCATTGAGGACCGACACCGTCACCTTGGAGGGCTGCACGAGCACCGTCCTCGAGCGCGTGCGACTGCTGGCCAGGCTGCTCGAGAGCGCGGACGAGGACTTACTCGCCGTCGAAGAGCTCCCCTTGTTGGTGAGCACCAGCACGGCCGCCACCACCGCGGCGACGCCGACCGCGGCCACCAGAATCGCCCCGATCATCCGCCCGGTGCGCGAGCGCCGCGGAGCCGGGCGCATCGGGTAATTCGGCCCGCCGGTCCGGCCGGCGCCTCCGGGACGTTGCTGACCCGCGCCGGGACGCGGCTGCGCACCCGCCGGTCGAGGCTGGCCGGTGATGGTGCCACCCGGCCGCCCGGCGCCGCCGGCGGCACGACCGGGACCCGCCGGCGGGCGGGGCGGGGTGCCGCCGGGTGCCTGGACCGGGCGCTGCACGGTACCGGCAGCCGCCGTGGCCACCGGGATCCGAGACGAGCCGTTGCCGCCGGCCACCGTCGCGGCCACGGGCTCGGGCTCGGGCTCGGCAGTCGGGACCTCGGGCATCGGGATCAGCCGGGTTGCCGCAGCAAGCGCCGGCGCGCCCACGCCGGCCGGCGCCGAGGGCGGCAGTAGTCCGTATCCCGCTCCCACTCCCGCCGCGACGCGCTGCTGGACACCGCCGGGGGCGGCCGCGACACGTGGGCCGGCGGCCCGGACCGATATCGCCGCGGGCAGCGCGGCAACCTGATCGGCCAGCTCCGCGAGCTGGGCCTCGAGCTCCTGCACCCGCAGCCCGGCCTCGTCGGCGCGGGAGCGGAGCGTCGCCGTCTCGCGGGCGTGGGCGAAGTACAGCAGCACGAGGAGCGCCAGCCCGATCAGCGCCGCGAAGCCGGCATCGGCTCCTACCGAGGAGATGAAATGATGGACCGAGAGGGCGAACGGGATCGATGCCATGGTGCAGGGCGAGTCTACGTGGGCAGACGATCAATACTTGATCGGGTGGCGCCCCGGGAACCCGACTTTGGCGCGGCCAAACGCGAGTCCGACAGCTTCGCCACGTGCTTGGCCAGCGCGGCGGCGTCACCCTCGAGCACCAGCAGGTTGATCTCACCGAAGATCCTCTCCACCGATCCGGGGTCGAGGGGCTCACGAGCCGCGCGGAGGATCTTCTGGGCGGGCGTCGGCTGGAGGCGCTCATAGGGGTTGAACAGCTCCTCGTGCATCTTCTCGCCCGGGCGCGCCCCGACGACCTCGATCGCGATGTCGCGCTCGGGCTCCAGTCCGGACAGGTGGATCATCGTCCGAGCCAGTTCGAGGATCCCCACGGGCTCGCCCATCTCGAGCACGAACACCTCGCCGCTGCGCTCGCTCAGCGAACCGGCGCGGATGATGAGCTGCACCGCTTCGGGGATCGTCATGAAATAGCGCTTCATGCGGGGGTCGGTGACGGTCACGGGCCCGCCCGCGGCGATCTGCCGCCGGAAGATCGGCACCACCGATCCGGAGGAGCCGAGCACGTTGCCGAACCTCACGGTGGCGTACTTCGTCCCCGGATAGCGGAGCGCCGCGGCCTCGACCGCCCACTCGGCGAGCGCCTTCGAGGCGCCCATCACAGTTGCCGGCTTGACCGCCTTGTCGGTCGAGACCAGCACGAACATGCCCACCTGCGTCTCGGCCGCGATGCGCGCCACCACGCGCGTGGCCAGCGCGTTGTTACGAATCGCCTCGACCGGGTTGACTTCCATCATCGTCACGTGCTTGTAGGCGGCCGCATGGAAGACGATGCTCGGCCGGTGCTCCGTGAGGACTTCGCGCATCCGCTCCTCTTCCCTGCAATCGGCGAGCACCGGAACGGCCGTCCGGACGTGACGATCCTCCTCGAGCTCGCGCACGATCTCGAACAGATTGTCCTCGGCGTGGTCGACCAGGATCAGCGATCGCGGGGCAACCCGGGCGATCTGGCGGCACAGCTCGGAGCCGATCGACCCGCCGGCGCCGGTGACCATCACGATCTGCCCCGACATGTACGCGCCGACGCGCTCGATCTCCATCCGGACGGGCTCGCGACCCAGGATGTCCTCGACCCGCACCTGGCGCAGCTGACGGGTGACGTTCAGGTGGCCGGTGCTGTCCCTCAGCAGTTCGAACACGGTGGGCGTCGTGCGCACCGGGATGCCGCGTTCACGGCAGGCCGCCACCACACGGCCGCGAAGCGTCCCCGGAGCGGAGGGGATCGCGATCACGACCTCGTCGGGCTCGACCTCGTCCAGGACCCGGGCCAGATCCTCGGATTCCGTGGTCCCGAGCACCTTCAAGCCGTGCTCGTCCTTTATTCCCAGCTTGCGCGGGTCATCGTCGACGAACCCGACCGGACGGAGGCGAAGCTGCGGGTTGCGGATCAGCTCGCGCACGACGAGCCGGCCGCCGTCGCCACCGCCCACGATCAGAGCGTCGCGCGCGCCCTTGGCCGCCCGGAAGCTGCGCACGCGACCCTCGACGACCAGGTGGACGAGGAATCGAGCGCCGATCAGGAGCGCCAGTGCGAGCAGGAAGAACAGCGCGATGACGCTGCCGGGCAGGTTGACCGGGGTGGCCTGGAAAGCCGCCGTCGTCGTCACCGGATGCAGGAACGCGATCGCGCCCACGATCACCAGCGTGGCCAGGACGAGTCCCTTGACGACCGCCTCGTAGTCGCGCTGGCCGACGAACGTCCACAGCCGCTGGTACTGGCCGAACAGGGCCAGGGTCACGAGGGCGACCGGCACGACCCAGTAGATCGTGTGGGTGAGCAGGTCTCCGTAGCGGTCGTTGGCCCCCCCGAGGCCGTCCTCGAACCTCAATCGGAAGGCAAGGTAGTAAGCGAGCGCGACCAGGATCCCGTCCACGAGCAGCTGCGGCACTGAGTGGCGGTGAACGGGGAAGGCCGCGGATCTGATCCGCCGGCGCATGCAGGCGGATTGTAATGACGATCCTGTCAACAACCGCTAAAGGGGGCGCTCCGGCCGATCGCCGGTCTCAGGCGGTACGTGGCTAAGGCACGCTCTGCACAGCCGAGCTGGCCAGTACGTGGCCCCTGGCGTCGAGCGCTTGCACGTACACGTACGGACGGGACGGCGCGGTGATCGCCGTCTCGAAACCCCGTTTCGTAGCAGTCGCCACCGCCGGCATCGCACTCGGCCTCCTGCCTCCGAAAACGCGCCATTTGGAGACGTTGGTGGCGCCGTTCCAGCTCACGTAGACCGTCATCTTGCGGCCGTGGCGGGAGCTTGCCACGGCCGGCGGGGTGGTCGGCGTCCCGGTCCAGGGGAAGCGATAAGCGCGGTAGCTGATGTTCGCGTCGACGAATCGCCCCTCGAATATGAGCTTGTTCTTCGCGTTGTACTGGCTGAAGTACGGCGCCTCGCCCCAGCCGACGAAATCGTCGCCGTTCGACATCTCCTGCTCGTTTCCCTCAAAGGACGAGAGGACCGGCGGCGAGAGGTCGATCTGCGAGAGCACGGTGGCGGTCTTGCGCGCAAGATTCAGGCGAAGCTCGAGCGCGCGCGACTCCGAGTGCACGTACGGCGGGCCGGCGCCGTCGTCGAACATGCTCACGAGGCTGTCTCCGGCGGCGCGGACCCGCACGTCGTGCTGGAACGCGAACGACGCGCCCGGACCGAGCCTGAAGTTCGAGTGCTTGCCGCCCAGCGTCCAGATCGTCGCCGCGGTTTCGCGATTGACCTTGTACGCGGCCCAGGTGTTCCGCCCCGAGATCAGGAGATTTCCGTCGTCGTCGACCGCGACCGAGTTGACGTGGAAGTAGTCGTAGGGCGACCAGACGCTGTTGGGCTTGCGGCCGGTCGTCGGCTTCACGTAGCTGGCGCTGAGCGGCACGTGGTCGAGGCTGTCCCATTGGAAGAGGACGAGACCGGTGGGGATGTCGATCTCTTGCACGACCGAGTCGAGGACGACCTCGTGGACGCTGCCGCCGACCGCGGAGGCGTTGACGTAAACCGTGAACTGGGAGGTGATCAGGGCGGTGCCGCGCGCCGTGAGCTGGAACTCGTGCAGGTCGGCCGACAGCCCGTTGGCCGCCGAGATCGTGTCGACCACCTGGTACGAGCTGTTCATGATGATGTCCTGCCCGACCCCGACGCCGGCGGTCTCGTTGCCCTGCCACCAGGTCAGCACCGGACGGCCTTGGTAGGTCTGGACACGGAAGTCGGTCGCCGCGTCGCCCGCCGGCACCGGGTCGAACCAGATGAGGCCACCCTGCGAGCCGATGATCTCGGGGCCCTGCTGAAGCGGGCCGATCTGCGGCGCGAGGAAGATGTCCCCCTGCGCGCTCGGATCGGGCTTGGTGATCGTCACCGCGGCCGGGGTGAGGTCCGGACGCGAGCGGAAATACCAGACGTCCCCCTTCACGCGCGGCAGCTGCGGGCGCTTCTCGACCGGAAGCGATCCCGCCGGCGTGGCAACCTGGAACTGGAAGGTGCCCGTCCCGGACCCCTCGATGTTGAGCGATGTGCTCACGGTCACCGTCTCGCCGGGCGTAAACGGATCGCTCGGGTCGGGGAGGAAGCTGCCGCCGTCGCCGTCTGAGTCGGCCTCGATCGTGCCCGCGTGCCGGCCGCTGCTCGACCCGGTCACCGTGATCGTCCCGAGCTGCGACACGGGCAGGCCCCGGAAGGCGATCTGCGTCTGGGGTGAGGCGAAGTGACTGCCCGGGATCGGAAACACGTACACCGGCGGCGGTCCGCTCGGGTGCGCAGTCGCCGGCGGGTGCTTGGTCTTGGTCTTGGTCTTGACGAGATGGTCGGCGGCGCCTGACGGCGGCGCCTTGGCGCTGGCGATCGGACACAGAAGGACCGACAGCGCGACCGCCGCTGTCGCGACGCTAGTACTCGCCAGGTAGCCCGCCCGTCGACGAGCTGTTCGTCGGGAAGGCATTCGACGTGCCCAGCACGTGATGGTGAGAATCGAGCGCCTGCACCTTGTAGACCTTGAAGGAGCTCGTAAGGGGGATCGTCGTTTCAAAGCCGGTCTTCGCCGTGGTCGCCACAGCCTTGAGGCTCCCGGCGCTTGTACCCGCCAGCACCCTCCAGCTCACCACCTGGGTATCGCCATCCCAACTCGCGTAGATGGTGGCCTTCCCGCGATTGTTACGCACGGCACCGCTCGGCGGGTAGTACGGGATTCCGACCCACTTCTGAACGAAGGCGCGGTAGCTCTCGTCGGGGACGGGCCAGACGGCGTCAAGCAACAGCTTGCCGGTCTTGCTCTCCTCCGAGAAGAACGGCTGAGAGCCCCAGCCGAGCTGCACGTTGCCGTTAGGAAGGAGCTCGATGTTGCCGAGGTAGGCCGCGGCGTACGTGTGCGGACGGGTGTAGGCATCGACGAAGCTGCCGGTGTGCTTGGGCAGGTCGAGCTTGATGACCAGCCCCTCCATCGTGCCGTTCGGGTTAGCGAACTTCGCCTTCCCGCCCGACAGGCCCAAGAACAGACAGCAGTTGTCGTTGAACACGGTGAGCACGTCGCCGTGCAGCTGGACGTCGTGCTGCCAGTGAAACTGCGCCTTGGCCGGAAGCTTGAACGTGCTGTTCTTCGGGTTGCCGCTCACGGTCCACTCGATCGCGTTGGTGGCGCGGTTGACCAGGTAGGCGGTCCAGGTGTTGCGCATCGACACCAGGAAGGTGCCGTTGCCGGTCAGCTCGATCCCGTTGATGTGGTACGCGTCCCAGGGGATCCCGGGGAACGGCTTCTGCTGCGACTGCGAGAGCGGGATGTTCGGCGTGCCGCCGGGATTGAGCGCGTCCCAGGTGTAGAGCAGCTGTCCGGTCGCGAGGTTGTACTCCTGCACCGCCGAGTCGAGCACCTGGCCGTTGACCGAGCCGCCGTACGCCGCCAGGTTGTACGGAACCGTCTTGTACGCGGTGACCCAGGCGTTGGGCCCGCTGATGACCATCTCGTGCTCGGAGATGATCCACCCGTCGGCGCCCTTGAGCGTGGCCACGTGGCGGTAGTGCTGATCGACGACCACGTCCTCTCCGCTGGTCGTCTGGCCCAGGCCGGTCACCGTCCCCTGCCACCAGCTGAGCGCCGGCTTCCCGTTGTAGGTTTGGGTTGTCAGATTGCCGGCGAGAGCACCCGTGCCGATGGGGTCGAACCAAACCGGCTGGAGGTTGTGGTCGAGGATCAGCGGACCGCTCTGGCCGGTCAGCGGCTGCTTGAAGGCCAGGTTCTTGAAGACCGCGACCATGAAGTACCCGGGGGCGAGCTTGCTCGTCTGCGTCTTCACGTCGGTGGTCAGCTTTGGCGGGTGAAGCTTCGGCGCCGACACGAAGCTCCAGGCGCCCTTGGTGGTGTAGGCGCCGATAGCGGCGGCCTGGGCGCCGGTGGCGGCGATGGCCAGCGTGCAGCCGACGGCCGCGACGACGCGGGCGAATAAGCGGAGCTTGGATGTGATGAGTGACACGGGCACCTCCTCAGGCGGTCGAGGACCCTAACACGGGCGCGGCGGCGAAGGTTGCGCCGGCGATTACCCCCCAATGAGCAGATCTACCAGCACACCCGGGTCCCGCCGAATCCGCTCATTGGCGGCGCGCTGTCCGTCGCGTTTGACCACCTCGAGCTCGTCCGCGCGAGTGAGCCGCCGCAAACGGCCCTCGGCGATGAGGCGCTCATCGACCGCGCCGAGGCGTCCCTCGAACACGGTGTAGACGGGCGTGCCGAGCGCCACCGCCTCCCGGTTCATCGTCCCGCCGGCGGACACCACGACATCGGCGAAGGCGACCAGCGACTGGGCGTCGACGGCACGCTCGGGCACGATCAGGCCACCGCGGCGCTGGAGCGCCGATCGCTGCTCGGGCGTGCGGGGGAGCACGACCGTCTGCGTGCCGGCCAGCCGATCGAGCACGCCGGCGAACAGGTCGTTCTCGAAGCGGTGGTACAGCGAGACCTCGGGCGGGGTGCGGATGACCGCGATCGGCCTGGCTCGGTCGAGCCCGAGCACGTCCACGACCCCACCATCCGGCTCGAAGTCGGCCAGGTAGTACTCCTCCTTCAGTCCCGGGTAGGCGCGGATTTTGCCCCGGGCGCCGTAGCGGTACAGACGCTCGGGCGGGATCGCGTCTGGGACTACGACGGCCCTGGCCAGCCGGCAGTTGACGTTGTGCTGGACCGTCGCCCATTCGTAGTCGAAGGTGGTCGAGCTGGGGATGCGCAGCAGCGCCGCGGCGATCGTGACGTCGTTCGAGCCATGCCCGAGCGCGTAATCGAAGCGCCGGCCGCGCGCCCACCGCGTCAGCGCCGCCGAGCGTTCGGCCAGTCCGCGCGCCTTGGCAGCAAGGCGGCCGCCACGGTGGTGTCCGATCGCGGTGTGCGGGATGCCGAACCGCTCGCACAACTCCAGAGTCTGGGCGAAGTCGCGCGCCGTGACCTCGACCTCGTGACCGCGCGCCTTCAGGTCGGCGATCACCGGCCGCATCACGAGCACGTGGGGAGAATTGGTCAGATCTACCCAGATCCGCATGGGGCTGGTGAGTAAACGCTCATGGGGTCGCGATCGTCGATTCGGCGGCGGCCGCTACATTTGCCACGATGCTGCTCGGCCCGGGGTCCGTCACCGATTCGCTAGTCACGCTCGCGACGCACATCATCCGTGACCTGGGGCTCGTGGGTGTCTCGGCGATGACGCTGGCCTCGGGTGTGTTTGGCGTTCCGGGGTCGGAGCCGACGATGCTGTTCGCCGGGTTCAACGTGTTCCAGCGCCACCTGAGCATGTTCGGGATCGTCGTGTTCGGCGTGCTGGGCGACATGATCGGCGCCTCGATCGCCTACGGGATCGGCTACTTCGGGCGGCGCGAGCTGGTCGAACGCCACGGCAACAAGCTCCATGTCTCGATCCGCAAACTCGACCGCGCGCACGAGTGGTTTGACCGCTACGGCTCCGGGGTGATCGTCGTCTCGCGTTGGATTCCATTCGCCCGCGCGGCCTTCCCGTACGCCGCGGGTGTGGCCCGGATGCCCTTCCTGCGGTTCCTCGTGTTCGCCACGATCGGCTCGATCGTCTGGATCACGGCGCTCGGGCTGCTCGGCAACGCGGTCGGAAGCGACTGGCAGAGCTGGCGCCACAACCTCGAGTACGTCGATTACGTGGGCGCCGCCCTGCTGGTGGCCGCGATCGTCTACCTGATCGTGCGGGTGGCGCGAACGCGGGGGGGCGACCCGACCGCCGTGGCTTAGTGGTGAGATAGTGGAACGGTCGGCGGCGCCTGACGGCGGCGCCTTAGCGGGCGCGAGCACCGCGTCCGCTGAGCTGCCGGTATGGCAGGCGGTGGCCCTCGGCGCGCTGCACGGGCCCGCCGAGCTGCTCCCGATCTCCTCCTCGGGCCATATCGCGGTGATCCCCTGGCTGGCCGGTTGGAACTACACCCAGCTCGATGACGAGCTGCGCAAGTCGTTCGAGGTGGCGCTCCACACCGGGACCGCCGCGGCGCTGCTAATCACGCTGCGCCGCGAGGTGGATGAAGCCGTCCGTGGCCTCTCGCTGCGCCGGCTGCTCTTGATCGCGCTCTCGTTCGCGCCGCCGGCCGTCATCGGCTACCGGTTCGAGCGCCCGATCGAGCGGCGTTTCGGCACACCGCCGACTGTCGCCGCCGGCCTGTTCGCCGGCGCGGTCGCGATGGCGCTCGCCGACCGGGCGCCTCAGGAGCGCCGGCACGAGGAGGCCGGCGTGGTCGACGCGCTGTGCCTCGGGGTGGCGCAGGCGTTTTCGCTCATCCCCGGCGTCTCGCGCAACGGCGCGACCCTCGCCGCGGCCCGCATGCGGCGGTTCACCCGGGTGGACGCCAACCGCCTGTCGCGCCACGCGGCGCTGCCGGTGATCGCCGGCGCCACCCTGCTCAAGGGGGTGCGGCTGTCCCGGCGCGGGCTGCCGGCGGGGTCGGCGGTGCCGTTCGCGGCCGGCGCCGGCGCCGCGTTCGTCTCGACGCTCGGCTCCACCCGCCTGATCCAGGCTTTGGAGCGCGACAGCTCGCTGCTGCCCTACGCGCTCTACCGGATCGCGCTCGCGACCCTGATTGTCCGCCGCCTCGCCCATCCAACCAATGGCGGTTGAGGCGACACTCACCCCAACCCACCCCGCGACTCGCGGGTTCTCCGCGCCGGAGCCGGGTAAACCACTGTTCACCGGGTTGGCGGCGACGAGTGTCGAGTTATCCGGCGCCGCCTCAGGCCGACGACCACAGATAGCCGGTGCCGACCCGTTCGGCCCGGACCCGCCACTCCAACGCCAGTCGCCACAGCTCGGCCGGCGCCCGGGGCCCAGGGAGATCGCATACCAGGGCGATTTCGGCGGTGGCCATCGTGCCGAAGCGCCGCAGGGCGTCGTCTACCGAGAGCGGGGTGGGTGGGACCGAATCTGCAGGCGTGGCGCCGGCCGCCACCGCCGCCGCCCGCAACGTCCCGTAATCCGCGGGGCCGTACACCCCGTGCACCTCCCCGTCCGCGCCAACGAACTCGAGCGAGGGCAGCTTGACGCGGCCGCCCGCCGGCGACCGGTGCTCCGGCGAGACGGCGCCACAGCGATCCAGGTCGGCGGCGAACGCCTCCAGCACCCCGTGAGAGGCGAGGCCCAGCCGCAGCTTCTCCACATCGAGCCCAGGCACCGCCCGCGCCTCCTCGATCAGGGCGTCGGCGGTGTCGAGCTTGCGCCGGCGGCAGAGCAGCCCCTCGCGGAGCCGGCGGAGATAAAGGACGGGATCCCCCTGCTCCGAGGCCGCCTTGACGGCCAGGCAGGCCGGGTGCGAGCTGCGCGGGGGCGCGGCCAGCCACAGCCTTGCATCGACCGGCATCCCGCTCCGGTCGCCCGCCTCGAGCATCTCGCTGACGAACGGCCCGGCGTCGCCGATCTCCCGCGCCATACCGCACATCACATACCCCACGTCGAGCCCGTCGCCGAACTCGACCGCCAGCTTGCGCAGCGCCGGTTCGATCGCCCAGGACCACGGACACATCGGATCGGTGTAGTAGTACGTGTGGACCGGGGCGATGTGGCGCAAAATAAGGGTTAGTGGCCCGGTCCGTGAGTCCGAGACAATCCGAGACCAACATCGAGACCTGTTAGGTGAGCACGCTGCTCGGCACCACGCTCAACGGCCGCTACCGGCTCGACGCCCGGATCGGCTCCGGCGGGATGTCGACGGTCTATCGCGCCACCGACGAGACGCTCCAGCGCCAGGTCGCGATCAAGCTCATGCACCGCGAGATCGCCTCCGACTCCGATCAGCTCGAGCGCTTCCGCCGCGAGGCGCGGGCGGTGGCGCAGCTCTCGCACCCCCACATCGTCGGCGTGATCGACTACGGCGAGGATCTCGATCCGGCTCACCCCCGGCCCTACATCGTGTTCGAATACGTCGATGGGGAGACGCTCAAGGAGCGCATCCGCCGTAGCGGCCGGCTGCCGATCACCGAGGCGGTCGCCTACGCGATCGAGATCGCGCGCGCGCTCGGCACCGCCCACGCCCACCACATCGTCCATCGCGACGTCAAGCCCCAGAACGTGCTCATCGACGAGGAGGGGCAGGCGAAGGTCACCGACTTCGGAATCGCCCGCACGCTCGACGAGGAGGGGCTGACCGCGGACGGCCGGGTCCTCGGCACGACCGACTACGTCTCCCCCGAGCAGGCCCTCGGCCGGCATGTGAGCGGCCAGTCGGATCTCTACTCGCTCGGCGTCGTGCTCTACGAGATGCTGGTCGGGGAGGTCCCGTTCAGGGGCGAGAACCAAGTGGCGGTGGCGATGAAGCACGTCCGCGAGCAGATCCCGGACGTGCAGTTCAAACGCCCCGAGATCTCGGCCGCCCTCGCCTCGGTCGTCGACAACGCCACCGCCAAGCGTCTCGAGGACCGCTACGCGGACGACGCCGAGCTGATCGCCGACCTCGAGGACGTACTGGCCATCGAGGCCGCCCGTGCCGGCAGCGCCACCGGTGAGGTCACCAGCGTGCTGCGGACGCTGCCCTCCCAGACCCAGAGCCGCGTCCCCTTCCGGGTCCGCCACCGGGCCACCGCCGTCGGGCTGGTCTTGCTCCTGGTGGCCATCGTCGCCGGAGTGGTGGTGTGGCTCGGCACCCGGACCCACCACTCGGCGCCCAGGTTGTCCGTTTCTGCACCGGCGGCGCACCTAACGCCGGTCCAGCCCTGCGGAAGCTGCGCCCACGACTACAACCCCGACGCGCTCAGCGGCCCCAAGACGCAGAATCCGGCGCTGGACGGCCTGGCCATCGACGGCAGCCTCAGCACGGCCTGGCTGACCGAGCACTATTACGACGACTCGCTCCAGAAGCCCGGCGTCGGGCTGTACGTCGACATGAGCAAAGCGGTGCCGGTGAAGGAGATAGTGCTCTACACCGAGACCCCCGGGTGGCGCGGGCAGATCTGGGGCTCGAACTCCCAGCCCGACCCGGACGTGTTCAGCACCGGCGCGGGTGGCTGGACCGAGCTGGCACTGGTCCCGTCCATGCAGAACGGCCAGAAGATCGCGCTGAGCACGAGCTCCACGGGGTACCGCTACTACCTGGTGTGGATCACGGCGCTGCCCCCGGACATGAATTACGCGGCGATCAACGAGATCGCCCTCTACAAGCTCACGCGTTAGTTGAGTTGCAGTCGCCGACGCCTGGCGGCGGCGCTTAGTCTCAGTGACGCACGCGCCCCTCGGCCGCGTGGCGCTCGAAGGCCAGCTGCACGAGCCGGTCGAGCAGCTCAGCGTAGGGCACCCCGCTGGCCTCGAACAGGGCCGCGAACACGCTGGTGGTGGTGAAACCGGGCATCGTGTTGAGCTCGTTCAGGAGCACCCGCTCGCCCTCGATGAAGAAGTCCACACGGGCCAGGCCGCTGCATCCACTGAGCTGAAACGCCCGGATCGCGACCTCCTGGATGCACTCGCGGACGCCGTCGGGAACGCGCGCCGGCACGACCAGGCGCATCCCGCCCGGGCTGTACTTGGCCTCGTAGTCGTACCAGCCGGCCTCGCCGGCCCCGAGCACGATCTCACCCGGCTCGGAGGCGACGGGCTCGCGGTTGCCGATCACCGAACACTCGACCTCGAGCCCCCGCGCCGCCGCCTCGACGATCGCCAGCGAGTCGTGCTCGAACGCGGTCGCCAAGGCCGCGGGTAGCTCATCCGCGGACGTCGCCCGCACAATCCCGACCGAGGATCCGAGGCGCGCCGGCTTGACGAACACCGGCACCCCGAGGGCGCCGAGGTCCATGAGCACGCGGTCGCGATCCTCGGCAAACGACGCTGCCCGGACCGCGCGGTAGTCGACCTGCGGCATGCCTGCGTGCGCCATCAGCTCCTTGAACATCACCTTGTCCATGCACAGGGCCGAGGCGAGCACGCCGGCGCCCACGTACGGGACGTCGAGGCACTCGAGCAGCCCCTGCACGGTGCCGTCTTCGCCGAACGGCCCGTGCAACACCGGGAAGACGACGTCCACCCCGTCCAGCCCGCACCCCGGCGTCACCGCCACCGTCGCGCCGTCCTTCCGCCACACTCCGTCGCGGCCGATCTCGATCGGGATCGGTTCGTAGCCGGCGTCCGAGAGCCCCTCGCGAACCGAGGCCGCGGAGGCGAGCGACACCTCGTGCTCGGAGGAGCGGCCTCCTCCCAGCACCGCGACACGTGTCGGCTTCACTTCTTCTTCGGCGCCGAGGTGGTGCCGGCGGGCGTCGTCGTGGTTGTGCTCGGCGTGCTCGTCGTGGTCGTCGGCGTCGTCGTCGTCGTGTAGTGCCCGACCACGATCGTCACGCTGGTCCCCTTGGCGGTCTGAGTCCCGGCGCTCGGAGTCTGCGAGAGGACGACATCGTTCTGGCCCGGGCTGGTCACATCCTGACGCTGCACCGTGGCCGGGAAGCCCTGGGACCCTAGCGTGGCCTCGGCCATCCCCCTCCGCTGGCCGACGACGTTCGGAACCGTCGGCGTCGGGGGCGCCTTGGCCACATAGATCGTCACGGTGGAGCCGGGTGCCTCCAGGCTCCCGCCGATGGGGCTTTGGCTGATCACGGTTCCCGGCGTCACGGTGCTCGAGACCTGCTGGGTGCTGACTACGTTGAACTGACCCGGCGCCGCCTCGAGGTCCGCCTTTGCCTGGCCGACCGTCTCGCTGGTCACGTCGGGCACATGCACCGCCGCCGGGCCGCTCGAGACGAAGACCGTCACCGGGGTGCCGATGGGAGGCTGGGCGCCGGCCGTGGGACTCGTGTCGATCACCTGGCCGGCGTTGTACTGGTTGCTCGACTGTTGCACCACCTTGCCCAGCTTGAGGCCGGCGATCTGGAGCGACGACTTGGCCTGCTCAAGGGTCTCGCCGAGCACGGTCGGAACGGTCGTGTTGCCCGGGCCAGAGGAGACCGTCAGCGAGACGATCGAGCCCTTCTTGACCTGCGTGTCGGCGAGCGGATCCTGTTTGATCACCGTTCCCGCCGGCTTGGCGTTGGTGAGTTGGATCTGGTTCACCCCGAGACCGTCGTTCTGGAGCTCTGTCTGGGCGGTGCCGAACGGCTGCCCGACCACGCTGGGGACCACCACCTTGGCCGGGCGGGCGAGCAGGTACGCGGCCACCCCGCCACCCGCGAGCAGCAAGACGAGCAGCGCCACCAGCCAGGGCCACAGCCGGCGCCGGCGCTCGTAAGGCGGCTCTTCGGCGGGGACGGCGTCGAGCACCTGATAGGTGCCGTCGTATTGCGTCGGCTCGTGCGGCGGCGGGGCCGCGGGCGGATTGCTCACGGCGGCGGCCGCGGCGGCGTAGCGGCCGGCCGCCACGCCCGCCAGCGCCGGCATGCTCGCGGTGCGCTCACCGCGCTCGCCGGTCAGGACCGCCGTCCTGGCCTGCTCGAGCGCGGTGATGAACTGGTCGGCGTTGGCCGGACGGTCGACCGGGTTCTTGTTGAGCGCCCACATCACGACCTGCTCGAGCTCCGGCGGGACGCTCGGGTTGATCACAGTCATCGGCGGCGGCGCCTCCGACACGTGCTTGAGCGCGATCGTGACCGCCGACTCGGCGTCGAACGGGACGCGGCCGGTGAGCATCTCGTAGAGGACGACACCGATCGAGTAGAGATCCGAGCCGGCGCTGACCGCGTGCCCCTGGGCCTGCTCGGGCGAGAGGTACTGGGCGGTGCCCATAATCGAGCCGGTCTCGGTCATGTCCGACGCCCCGGCGCGGGCGATGCCGAAGTCGGTCACCTTGGCGTTGTCCTGGTCGTCGACGATCACGTTGTGGGGCTTGAGGTCGCGGTGGATCACGCCGCGGCGGTGCGCGAAGCGAGCGGCCCTGAGGATCTGGAGGGTGATGTCGATCGCGCGGACCGGATCCAGTGGCGCCTCCTGCCGAATCAGCTGCTTGAGCGAGCGACCGGGCAGATACTCCATCGCGATGTAATAGGTCCCGTCGTAGGAGCCGCGGTCGTACACACTGACGACGTTGGGGTGCTGCAACCCGGCGGCGGCCTGGGCCTCTCGGCGGAAGCGCTCGACGAAGCCCGGGTCCTCCGCGAAGCGCTGGTAGAGAAGCTTCAGCGCGACCTTGCGACCAAGCTGCTCGTCTTCGGCTAGGAACACGTCGGCCATCCCGCCGGCGCCTAGCCGGGAGAGGATCCTGTAGCGGCCGTCGACGACGGTGCCTGGTGCCAGACCTGCCATCACTGTCCTTCCGAGAGCAACACCCGCAATACCGCTTTGGCTACGGGCGCTGCCACCGTCGCCCCGTAGCCCCCATTCGACTCGTCGACCATAACCGCGATGGCCACCTTCGGATGTTGAGCTGGTGCAAAGGCGACGAACGCCGGCTGGGTGAGGTTCGAGCCGCTCGGCCCGATCTGCGCCGTTCCGGTCTTGCCGGCGATCGTGACGCCGGGCATCTGGACCGTGATGCCGGTGCCCTCCTCGACCACCTTCTCCATCATCCGCGTCACCGCCTGGGCGGTGGACGGCTTCATCACGTGGCTGTAGACGGTTGGATTGATTGTCTTCACCGTCACGCCGTCCGGGTCGACCACCCGGGCGATCAGGTGCGGAGTCATGAGCGTGCCGTTGTCGCCCACTGCCGAGGCGACCATGGCCATCTGAAGCGGCGTGACCAGCAGCCCGCCTTCGCCGATCCCGATCCGGCCAATGTCCTCGTCGGGACTACCGGGCGGGAACGGCTTGCCCGTCGTACTCGACCACGGCTGGCTGATGCCGATCTGCCCGGAGGGGTAGTCGAGCGGGGGCTTTGAGTAGAAGCCGAACCGCTTCATGTACTTGGTCATCGTTGCACGTCCGACGTGCTCCGCCACCTGGGCGAAGATCGTGTTGATCGAGTAGGTCATGGCGGTGGTCAACGTCTGCGGTCCCCAGCTCTGGTCGCCGTCGTTCGAGAGGGGAACGCCGGAGACGGTGATCGGCGAGTTGCCGTTGACGACCGAGTTCTCGGTGTACATGCCGCTGTCGATCGCGGCGGTGGCGGTAACGATCTTGAAGGTTGAGCCGGGGGCGTACTGGCCCTGGGTCACACGATTCACGAGACAGTCCTTGGCGCCGCACCCGGCCCCCGGATTGGCGCCGTTGTCGTTGTAGGTCGGGTTCGCGTACATGACCTTGATCGCGCCCGTGCTCGGATCGATCGCGACCACTGATCCCGCTTCGCCGGCCAGCGCCTGCTGCGCTGCGCGCTGTGCGTTGGGGTCGAGCGTCGTGTACACGTCGTCGCCAACCGGCCGCGGGCTCAGTTGACCGAAGATCGAGGAGAGGCCGGTTTGCAGCCCCCGCAGGTAGGGGGCGGCGGACTCCTCGAGCCCTGCCGCTTCTCCCTTGGTGGCGATCGAGTAGCCGACCGCGTGTGCGAACAGCGGGCCGGTCGGATAGGTGCGAGCCCAGGTGTTGCCCGCCGCCGGGACCGACCGCGCGAGCACGGTGCCATCAGCGGCCAGGATCTGGCCGCGCTTGATCTGCAGCTCGTCAAGCAGCGTGCGGACGTTCAACGGGTTGTTCTGGAGCTTGGCGGCCTCGAACACGGTCCAGCGTGAGGTGAACACGATGAGCAGCGCGAACAGGAGCACGATCACTCCGAACAGCCGGACGATCGGGCCATTCATGCCGGCCTCCGAGCGCGGTCGGACACGAGCAGCAGCAGCGCGACTAGGACGAGGTTGGCCACGATCGATGACCCGCCGTAGGAGATGAACGGCAGCGTCACCCCGGTCAGCGGGATCACGCGCGTGACGCCGCCGACAATCACGAACACCTGCAGGGCAAGCATGGCGCTCAGCCCGACCGCCAGGAGCGTCGAGAACGAGTCGCGGGCCAGCATCGCGGTCTTGAACCCACGGGCCACGAACAGCAGGTAGGTGATGAGCACCGCCGCCGCGCCGAATAGGCCAAGCTCGTCCGTGATGACGGCATAGATCATGTCGGTCTGGGGCGCGGGCAGGAGCACTCCGCCGTTCGGGAGCGTCAACGCCGCCCGGCCGAAACCCTCGCCGAACAGCCCGCCGGCGGCCTGCGCGAACAGCGCGTTGGCCACCTGGTAGCTGCCGAGGGGAGCGTGGTACAGCTCCGGGTTGAGGGGGTGCAGCCACGTCTCCACGCGGGCGTGGATGTGCGGTATGTGCGTGCCCAGGTACCAGAAGCCGATCGCCGCGGCCATGAGGCCGATCACCACGAAGGACAGCCGGTTGGTCGCGACGTAGAGCATCGCGAGCAGGCCGCCGTAGAACATGATCGAGGAGCCGGTGTCGCTGAGCACGACGAGGATCGCCATCGCGAGTCCCCAGATAACGATCACGGGTCCGAACTGCTTGAGCGGCGGCAGGGTGATGCCGAGGAAGCGCCGCCCGCCCTGGACGAGCACCTGCCGCGTGTCGCGCAGATAGCTGGCCAGGAAGATCACGAGGCCAATCTTCGAGACCTCGGCCGGCTGGAACACGAACAGGCCGGGGATCCGAACGCCCAGGTAGGCGCCGTTGGCCGCGTAGCCAATGCCGGGCAGGCGCGGAAGCACGAGGAGCCCGAGCGAGACGATCACGATTATGTAGCGGTACTGCTCGAGCTTGCGGTAGTCGCGGAACAGGAGGATCGTGCCCGCGAACAGGATCAGCCCGAGCACGAACCACTGGGCCTGCTGGCGCGCCAGGGTCGCGTCGATCCGGTAGATCATCACCAGGCCGAAGCTGGCCAGTACCGCGACCAGCGGGAACATGTACGGGTCCGCGTGGGGGAGCGTGATCCGGATAAAGATGTGCGCCGCGATGCACAGCCCCAGGAACAGAGCGCCGTAGGTCAGCGACACGTTCGAGAGCGCGTTCTGGCGCTGGATGAACACGCCGGCGAAGCCCGCGGTGACCAGCAGCGAGGCGGGGATCAGCCCGATCAGCTCACGGTTGCGTGCCCTCACGGGACCAGCGCCCTCCGTGAGTGGTGGTGCTCGCCGCCCAAGGGATAAATCTGCCCCCAGCCTTCCTTCACGGCGAGATCCGCCCCTGCTCGAGGTCCATCACGAGCGAGGTCGCGTTCGTCTGTGAACGCAGGTCGTTGTTGAGCAGCTGACCGCGGCGGGCCACCGGGATCAGCGAGGCCGGAACGCCGGAGACGTAGTAGGTCTCGTACAGGGGAACCCCGAACGGCAGGTCGTACGGGAAGCCCCGATAGATCGTCACGATGCCCTGCGCGTTGGTCCCGATGAAGTAGAGCTGCCGGCTGGCGAGATAGCCGGCGCTCCCGATGATCGCGACCACGATCGCCGTGGCCAAGAGCGCAGCCAGCGGCTTGATGAAGCGGCGCTCGTGCCGCTCCGCGACCGGTGGCGGTCGTGGGACCAGACGGCGCGCTGCACCGGGCGGGGAGGGCGCGAGGCGCCGGAGGCTCGGTCTGGTCGGGGGCGGCGCTACCGCGACGGCCGTCGAGCGGCGGGCATGCTCGGCCCGTCCAGCCGTGGCACCGGATGCCACCGGCCCGTCGTCGGGATCCGCACCGGCAGCCGGCCGGCGCGGGGCCGCCACGCCGACCATCGTCTCCTGGTCGGCGGTTCCATCGCCGACACCGGCCTCCTCGAGTCGGAAGAGGACAACGGTGATGTTGTCCCGGCCGCCGGCCTCGTTGGCCTCGTTGATGAGCGCGTCCGCGGCCTCATCCAAGTTGTCGTGGGTTGCGAGGATCTCGCGCACACGCTCCTCGGAGATCATCGAGGTGAGGCCGTCGCTGCACAGCAGAACCACGTCGCCGGCGCGCGCCGGATAGGTCCATGTGTCGACCTCGACGTCCGGCTCGGGCCCGAGCGCGCGCGTGATGATCGAGCGCTGCGGATGCTCGGCCGCCTGCTCCTCGGTCAGCTTCCCGCGGCGCACCAGCTCGTCGACCAGCGAGTGATCCTGGGTGAGGCGCTGGAGCGTCCCGTCGCGGTACAGATAGGCCCGGCTGTCGCCGACGTGTGCGATCGCTACGTGGGCGTCATCGACGTAGGCGGCGGTGAGCGTAGTTCCCATCCCCGCCCGCTGGCGGTCGGCCCGCGAGCGCTCGTAGATTTGATGGTTGGCCTCGACGACCCGCGCGCGCAGCCGCTCCTCCGGGCTGCCATTGTCGGGCAGGCCGCGCTCGAACGCCTCGATCGCGAGCCGCGAGGCGACCTCGCCAGCCTGGGCACCGCCCATCCCATCGGCCACGACGAACACGGGGGCGCGCGCGTAGGCGCTGTCCTCGTTGTCGCGCCGCTGCCGGCCGGTGTCGGTCTTGCAGGTGGTTTCCGCTGCGCGGAGCATCCTCATGTCACTGGTCGAAGGAGAACTCACAGTCGCCGATTCTGATCCGATCGCCGGGGTGAAGCGGCTGCGGGCCGGTGAGCGGCTGTTCGTTCAGGTAGGTGCCATTGGTTGATCCCAGGTCCTCGATCACGACGACGTAGCCCTCCCGGGAGATGCGGGCGTGGTGAGCAGAGGCGAACGGATCGTCGAGCCTGATCTCGACGTCTCCGCGGCCGAGAGTAGCGCCCTGCCTGGGAATTTCATACGCGCTCCCCGCCTCGTGGCCCGGCGCGCGCTGCACGAGTAACCGCGGCTCGAATCCGTCGCCGTCGGGCTCGAGACCGTTGGTGGCGGCGTACATGCCGGTGGCGTCGTACTGCGCGGCTTGATCTGTGCGCACCACGCCGTCACGCCCGCGCCGCAGATCGCGCAGGGCACTCCAGGCGACCCACATCAGGAACAGATAGAGGACGATCAGGAAGCCGAACTTCAGTCCTACGGAGACGGGTGCGAGCATCGTTGGGGGATGCCTACTCGAGCGTGAACGTCATCACGGACGCGCCGAGCTCGAGTTCGTCGCCCGGCCGGAGGACCTCGGGGCCATCGATCCGGCGTCCGTTCAGCTGTGAGCCGTTGGTCGACCCAAGGTCGGTGACCACCCAGGATCCGCCGCGCGGTCGGATCTCAGCGTGTTTGCGCGAGACATTGGGATCGTTGATGACGACGTCACACTGCCGCCCGCGGCCCAGTGTGGCGCCCTCGGGACCGATCACCACCCGGCGGCCGTCGATCAGCAGAAGCGCCGACTGGGCTCGCGCTCGGCCTTGCTCCTCGAGTGGCTCCGACACCCGTTCGGAGCTGCTGTAGACCATGGTCCGGCCTGACTGGGCCTCCGCGGGCGCGCTCACCGGCTCCTCGTGGGGCTGGGTTACCCGTGTCTGGATCCCAAACTCGCCAAGGCCGAGCCGGTCGTCGGTCTCGAACTCGATCACCGGCCGCGACAGCAGCGTGAGGCGCTCCCGCCGCGCGTGCTCGAGCAGATAGCCGGCGAGCTCCGCGGTCAGCGCGGACTCGTAGCCGGCGAATCGCTCGCGGTCGCGCGGGGACAGAAACACCCGGTACTCGTTCGGCGCGTACGTCCGCGACACGGAAAACGACTTGTGCTCCTCCATTTCACGGGCAAGCTTGCGTGCGATCTCCACCGGCCGAACCTCCGAGCGGAAAGCGCGGCTGAACGTGCCTTCGACAAGGCCGGCGATCTTGTTCTCGAGACTCTTCAGGACGGTCATGGGGAAGCCGCGACATCCCGTCGCAAGCTCGTTTCATGCTACGCGGTTGGGTCGGAATCTTTCGCTGTTCTGGTGCCCGCGTGCGTGCGCCATCAACCGTCTCGTGACAATTGCCACGATACCGCCGAGGTACGCGCCGAGGAGTGCCGAGCCGAGCGACGGACCGGATGTGGCGCCCCCCAGGCTTGCGGTGGCGACCGTCGCCAGCGCCAGCGCGGTCGCCCAGGCCCCGGTTCGGATGTATTCGAGCTCCGGCGAGCGCCGGATCCGTGTCAGAGGAAGGACGAGCGCGGCCAGCGCCCAGACCGCGCACGTCGCCGGCGTGCCCACCGTGAGCAGCGGCCGGAGCACGTGGGCGGTGGCATCGTGCAGCGTCGCCACCGTGGTCAGGCCCTGTCCCTGGTTGGGGCGAGAGAGGACGACCCACAACCACCCGGTGGCGGCCAGAGCGACGCGACGGCGGGCGGTACCGGCGAATCCGGCCAGCGCCGGCCAGGCGGTGACGAGCCCAACCACGTTCAGGGCGGGGGCGACAACGGCCATCGGCCAGCTCGGTCCGTCGCGCGGGGACAGGAAGACCGGGACGAGGCCACCGACGAGGAGCAGCACCGCCGCGCCGGGACGCGAATGTACGGCCAGCGAGACGGCCAGCGCCGTCGTCACCATCAGCCACCCCACGCGGGGCAGCGCCGCGACCACGGCGGCGGCCAGACAGGGGAGGAGGGCAGCCGGCAGCGGCGAGGCCCCGGGTACGCGTCGAGCCAGCCAGGCGGTCAGCGCGGCGGTGGCGACGGCGGCGAGCGCGCGTCGGGGGGTGGCGGCCCGTACGGCCGACGGCGAGGGGGTGGCGGCCCGTACGGCCAGCGTCCCGCGCTTGCCCGTGGGATCGGTTGGCAAAGCGCCTCTAGCGCGAGGGACGCCGGCCGCACGTCGCCGCCATCCCTCAACCTCCTGATCAGCCTCGCTCGCCGCTTGAGATGGCGGGTCGTCGGCCTCGGGCTCGGCGCCGGCGGTTCTTGTCAACGTGCGCGTCGGCCACGGTGCGGCGACGACACCTGGCTCATCGGTCACCCGCCCGGCGGCGAACACAAGCGCCGTGCGGAGCTCCCCGAGCGTGCCGCGCTCACGGGCGCGCGGGCGGACAGCGAGATCGACGCCCTGCCCGAGCTCACGCGGGAGGTCCCGCCGCTGCCGGCGCAGCGGGGGCAGATACGCCCCGGCGCGCCGCGCGCCGCGTGCGCTTGCGCCGTCACGGACCGGGTTCACGCCGCTCAGCGCCTCGTAGAGGACGAGGGCGAGCGAGAACAGATCGGCGGCGGCGGCGGCCGGAAGCCCCTGCGCCTGCTCCGGCGCCATGTAGGCAGCGGTCCCGATCACGTCCCCGGTCATCGTCAGGGATTCCCCGCCGGCTAAGCGGGCCACGCCGAAGTCGGTCAGGCGAGCGAGCTGCGCGGACGTGGTGGGACGCTCGGGGATGAGCACGTTGGACGGCTTGACGTCGCGATGGATGACCCCGTGGGCGTGGGCGTGCGCCAGGGCATCGCACAGGGCGATCCCGATCCTGACCAAATCGCCATCCGATAGGCGGCCGGCGGCGAGCAGCTTGTCGAGCGTCGCACCGTGGACGAGCTCGGAGACCAGGTAGGCGCCCTCGTCGTCGACTGCCGCCTCGTACAGGGTGACGATCGCGGGGTGCGCGAGTCGCGCCGCGGCCCGGGCCTCGCGCTCGAAGCGGCCGCCGACGATGCCCTCGCGGGGCAGGATTTTGACCGCCACGTCTCGGTCGAGCCGCTCGTCCCACGCCTGCCAGACGGTGGCGAACCCGCCCGCGCCGAGCCGCCGGCGCAGTCGGTAGCGGCCGAGCACCAGCGGGGCGTCCGATCGCGGGCGGCGATCCTCGATGCGTGGCGTCGCATCGAGCATCGCGCCCTCTGGCGGCGGTCGGCGTATCGTGGGTGCCTCTGAGGGACGCCTGGTCGGCTCGCGCACGAGCAGGTTTTCGAGACCGGGGCGGTCTCCCCTTCGGCTTCAGGCGTTCAGAATCGTCTTACCGCCGTTAGGGTGGTCATACTGATCGTTCCCGATTCCGCCTAGGAGCAGTGTGTCGTTCTTCGACGAGCCGGAGGAGACTCGGACAGCGCCACGGACGGCGCCGCGCAGACGCCGACCGACTGGGGGTCCTCGTCGCCCGCGTCCGGCCACGGGCCACGCGATCCTGGTTCGGCGCGTCGTGCTGGCCGTGGTGGTCGTCATCGCGATCGTGCTGATCGCCGTGCTCGTCAACAGCTGCGAGACCAGCGCCCGCAACAGCGCGCTCAAGGACTACAACAACAACGTCGCCGCGCTCAACGCCCAATCGGTCAGCACCGGTCAGTCGTTCTTCAGCCTGCTGTCAGGGCCCAAGACCAATCCGACGTCACTTCAGAACAGCCTGAGCGAGGTTGCAAACCAAGCGAGCAGCGAACTCAGTAAAGCCAAGGGACTCGACGTCCCGGACGAGGTAAAGAGCGCCCAGTCGAACTTCGTATTAGCGCTTCAGATGCGCTCCGACGGGATCACGAATATCAGTAAGCAGGTCCCACCCGCGCTCCAGTCCCAGACGAGCCAGGGCGCCGTCAACACCATCGCCTCCGAAATGGCGCGCTTCTACGCCTCCGACGTCCTCTACAAGGACTACACGGTGCCCCAGATCATCGGTGCCCTGCGCGCGGCCGGGATCGCCGTGGGCGGGCTCGGCGGGGAACAGGTCAACTCGAGTCAGTTCCTGCCGTCGATCCAGTGGCTCGACCCGACTTACATAGCGTCCAAGCTCAACGTGACCCTGCCGACGTCGTCCAAGCCGATCGCACCCGGCCTGCACGGACACCAGTTGAACTCCGTCAGCGTCGGCGGAAGCACGCTGTCGACCGGCGCCAGCAACGCGATCCCCGCCAGCCCTCCGCCGACGTTCACCCTGAACTTCGCCAACACCGGCCAGAACACCGAGACCGATGTCGTGTGCAAGGTCACAATCGACGGTTCGCAGGTGAGCGGCCAGACCGTGGTACCCCAGACCCAGGCCGGTCAGTCGTACACCTGCAACGTACAACTCAACGGCACCCCGCCGAGCGGGCCACAGACGGTGGTCGCGACGATCGTCCCCGTCCCCGGGGAGAAGAACATCGCCAACAACACGCTGACCTTCCCGGTCGACTTCCAGTAAGGCTTCGCGCGGCCGCGGTCGGGCGCGTGACCGTATCCTCTCGCTGGTGCACAACCTGACCAGCACCGCCGGGATCGTCGCGATGGCTGCCGGCGCGTGCGGCCTGCTCGCCCTTCTCCTCTGTGCGGTCCTGTGGCTCAAGCTACGCCGCGTGGGGGCGGACCAGCGCGTTGTTCTGGGCGCCGGCGACCAGGATCTCGTCGCCCACGCCGCCTCGCTCCAGCAGCAGTTCGAGGCGCTCTACGGGTACGTCCAGAATGCTGCGGAGCGGCTCGACCAGCGCATGGCGGCGGCGGAGCGCAGGCTCGACCACGCCGTCGCCTACCGGGCGCTCATCCGCTACGACGCTTACGGCGAGATGTCGGGCCGCCAGTCGACCTCGATCGCGCTGCTCGACGCCAATCGCTCGGGACTCGTCCTGTCCTCGATCCACCACCGTGACCAGGCCCGCCTCTACGCCAAGGAGGTCCGCGAGGGGAAGCCCGAGCTCGAGCTCTCGCCCGAGGAGGACGAGGCGATTCGCCGCGCGCTCGAGGCCGACGGCCGCCAGCAGTCGGTATAAGAGGGCTCACCTCGGGAGGATGCGCGTCGCCTACTTCGGGCCCGAGGGCACGTTCACCCAGGAGGCCCTGATCACCGCCACTGCCGGCCGGGATGCCCTGGAGCTGGTCCCCCAGCCGACCATCTACGACACCGTGATGGCGGTCCACTTCGGGACCGCCCAGCGCGCCCTGGTCCCAATCGAGAACTCGCTCGAGGGCTCGGTCAACGCCACGCTCGACGCGCTGGCGATGGAGACCGAGGACGTGGCGATCGTCGGCGAGGTCATCCACCCCATCCGCCACTGTCTGATCGCCCGGACCGCGCTCGAGCTGTCGGATATCGAGACGGTCGTCTCCCATCCCCAGGCGACGGCGCAGTGCGCACGCTTCATCCGCTCGCGGCTACCGCGGGCCCAGGTCCTGGCCGGGAGCTCGACCGCCGAGGCGGTGCGGACGGTGGCGGAGCACGACGGCCCATGGGCCGCGCTCGGCAACCGGCTGGCCGCCGAGCGCTACGGCTGCCAGGTCCTGCGCGCCGGCGTCGAGGACGTGCCGGACAACGAGACTCGATTCGTGTGGCTCGCGCAGGTCGGCACACGACCTGGCGGGGTCGGCACGCCCGAGGTGTGTGGATCTCCGATCGGTCCCTGGAAGACGGCGGTCGTCTTCTGGGGCGTGGGCTCGGAGGCGCCGGGGTGGCTCGTCCGCTGCCTATCGGAGTTCGCCTCACGAGACGTGAACCTGACCCGCATCGAGTCGCGGCCGCGCAAGCAAGGGCTCGGGCGCTACATGTTCTTCCTCGATCTCGAGGGACGGGACACCGAGCCGCACGTCGCCGACGCCCTGGCCGGCCTGCGTGGCCACGTCGAGGTGCTCCGCGTGCTCGGGTCATTCCCGGCCGCAGTGGCGTGAATCAACCTGGACGGCGGCGCCTCACCGGCCGTAACCAACGCTTATCAGATCTGCCAGGCGCCTCGGTACACTCCGCGCCTAGTTATGGCCACATCAGTACCTGCGCCAGCGTGGTCCGCGTCGCCTCCAGAGCACCAGCGACGCGGACGTGAGGTTGGCCGGGTGCTCGTGTTAAACGCCACGTACGAGCCGATCAACGTCTGCACGGTCAGGCGCGCCGTCGTTCTGCTTCTGAAGGAGAAGGCGGAGGTGATCGAGCGCGCCGAATGGGAACTCCATTCCGCGAGTTCCACGATGGTCCGCCCCGCCGTGATCCGGCTCGTCAGCTACGTGCGGATTCCGCGTGACACCCACCGGCGCAAGATCACCCGCCGCGCCGTGTTCGCCCGCGACAACTGGACCTGCCAGTACTGCGGCTCGCGCTCGAACCTGACCGTCGACCACGTGATCCCCCGCTCCAAGGGCGGCGGCTCGAGTTGGGACAACATCGTCGCCTCGTGCGCGCCGTGCAACCGGCGCAAGGGCGACGCGCTCCCACGCCAGGCCGGGATGCGACTGCTCAAGCAGCCGCGCACTCCCCCCGCCACCGTGTTCATCCACGTGGCGAGCCCGACGATCCCGGTCGCCTGGCAGCAGTACCTGGCGGCCTGAGGCGCCGCCGTCGGCGCCGCCGACAATCCATTGTCCACGCTAGCCTGACGTCGCGATGTCCGCCGGCACGACTGATGTCGATGGCCAGGTCCGCGAGCGACTGCTCCAAGCGTGGCAGGGCGAGATCGTCGCTGGTCGAGTGTACGAACTGATCGCCGCGCGGATGCCCGACCGAGAGGCGGACATCCTCAGGCGCATGGCCGACGCGGAGGCCGGTCACCGCTCGCGGCTCGAGGCCCGCATGACCGAGCTGGGGATCGCGATCCCGCCCCCCGAGAGCGTCCACCTGTCGCCCTGGCTGCGGCTTCAGGCGCGGATCGCCCCGGTCGACCGGCTGCTGGCCGTGCGCGAGGCGGCCGAGGACGAGGAGGTCGATGATCTGTACAAGCGCTCGACCGGCGACCCGGTCACCGACGAGCTGCTGCGCGGAATCCGCAAGGACGAACGGGCGCACTCGCGGACGGTGAACGAGATGCGCTTCGGCAAGGCCGCCGGAGGCGCGCAGGCCGAGGCGGCGCCCGTGCACCCGGCTCAGGTGCGGCTCGACAAGCTCCTCGGCCGCGAGAAGTGGCACCGAACCGACGGCGGGTGGATCAGCGGAGCGATCTATGGCGCCAACGACGGGCTAGCGGCGGTGTTCGGGATCGTCGCCGGCGTGTCCGGCGCCACCGGCGGATCGAGCTTCGTGCTCACGGCCGGCGCCGCGGCGGCGGTCGCGTCGGCACTGTCGATGGCGACGGGCGCGTTCCTGGCCGAGCGCTCCGAGGCGGAGGTGGCGGCGGCCAACGTCGAGCGCGAGCGTCAAGAGATCGCCGAGCACCCCGAGGAGGAGCAGGAGGAGCTCTCACTCTTCTACCAGCTGAAGGGCATCGATGAGGCGACCGCGGACTCGATGGCGGCGCAGCTCGCCAAGCAGCCCGAAGCAATGCTGCGGGCGCTCGCCGCCGAGGAGTTCGGCATAACCGGCGAGCCCGGCGATCCGGCCCAGGCCGCCGTCGCCGCCGGGGTCTCGACCGGGTTGGGAGCGATCGTCCCCGTCATTCCGTTCATCTTCACCACCGGGACCGTGGCGATCGTGACCGCGGCGATCATCTCGCTGGTGGCGCACTTCCTCGTCGGCGCGGCCAAGTCGCTCGTCACCCTCCGAACCTGGTGGTCCGCCGGCCTCGAGATGACCCTCGCCGGCGTGATCGTGGGTGGCGCCACCTACCTCGTCGGCCTGGCGCTGCCAACCTGACAGCCCACCGCCTAGGGTGGGGCCATTAAACGCGCGAAGGGCGCCATTCGACGACGGCGCCCTTCACGAAATTGGCTGGACTCTGACCGTTGCGAGCTGGTGCATGCCGGAGGGACTACTCCCGGCGCTCGCCCCGGCGGTGTCTCGGGGGGACTCCGCTAAGCGGGGTCAGCCTCCGACTTAGCGGCCGGACACCTCCAGGGTCCCGCAAGAACTTTCAGACAGTCGGACCACCTCCTTTCTCTGGTGATGATCAGATTAGCGAATGCCGCGGGCGTGATCCTGCCCGCGCCGGCAAAAAAATGTGCCCGCCGGCCTACTCGTCTTCGGCGACTGCCGCGGCGGTGGGCGCTTCGGACTCGACCACCAGCGCCACCGCGCTCACCTGGTCGTCCTCGCGGATGTTCATCACCTTCACGCCCTGCGAGGCGCGGCCGTAGCGGTTGATGCCGCGCACCGAGGTGCGCTGGACCATCCCGTTCTGGGAGATGAACACGAGCTCCTGGTGTTCGCGCACGACCAGCGCGCCGGCCAGCGCGCCCTTGTTCTCGGTCAGGGTGATCGTCTTCACGCCCATCGTCCCGCGGCCCTTGACCGGGTAGTCGGGGATCGGCGTGCGCTTGCCGTAGCCGTTCTCGGTCACCACGAGCAGCTCCTGGTCGTCGCGCGCCACGTCCATCGCCAGCACGGCGTTGCCCGCTTGCGAGACGTTCATGCCGCGCACGCCGCTGGTGTCGCGGCCCATCGGGCGGACCTGGCTTTCGTTGAAGCGCGCCGCCTGGCCCGAGCGCGAGACGATGATGATGTCGTCGTGGCCGCTGGTGCGACGCACGGCGACCAGTTCGTCGTCGTCGCGGATGTTGATCGCGATGATCCCGTCGGCCTTGATGGGGGTGTTGTAGGCGGCGAACTCGGTCTTCTTGACCATCCCGTTCCGAGTGGCGAATACGAGGTACTTGCCCTCGCCGAAGTCACGGGTCGCGAGCACCGACTGGACCCGCTCCCCGTCGCGCAAAGGCAGCAGGTTGACCAGCGCGCGGCCGCGCGAGGTACGCGAGGCCTCGGGCAGCTCATATACCTTGAGCCGGTACACCTTCCCGCGGTTGGTGAAGAACAGCAGGTAGTCGTGGGTGGAGGAGACGAACAGGTGCTCGATGTAGTCGTCCTCCTTCATCTCCATTCCGGTCACGCCGACGCCGCCGCGGCGCTGCTGGCGGTAGGTCGACAGGGGCAATGACTTCACGTAGCCCGAGTGGGTGATCGAGATGACCATCTGCTGATCGGCGATCAGGTCCTCGATGTCGATCTCGCCCTCGGCGTGGACGATCTCGGTACGCCGGTCGTCGCCGTAGGTCTCGGCGATCTCCGACAACTCCTCCTTGATCAGGGCCATTACCCGGCTCTCGTCGCCCAGGATCTCGCGAAGCTCCTTGATCCGCTCGACCAAGTCGGCATGTTCCTGCTTGATCTTGTCGGCCTCGAGCGCGGTCAGCCGGCTCAGGGTCAGCTGGAGGATCGCCTGGGCCTGCACGACGGTCAGCTCGAATCGCTCGACCAGGCCGTTGCGCGCGACCTCGGGGGTCTGCGACCCGCGGATCAGCGCGATCACCTCGTCGAGATTCGCGAGCGCGATCAGCAGCCCCTCGAGTACGTGGGCGCGCTCCTCGGCGCGGCGCAGCTCGTACTTGGTGCGCCGGACGATGACCTCGCGCTGGTGATCGACGTAGTGGCTGATGACCTCGCGCAGCGAAAGCGTGCGCGGTACGTTGTCGACCAGCGCGACCATGTTCACGCCGAATGTCTGCTGCATCGGCGTGTGCTTGAACAGCTTGTTGAGCACCACCTTGGGGATCGCGTCGCGCTTGAGCTCGATCACGATCCGCATCCCGTTACGGTCCGACTCGTCGCGGATGTCGGTGATCTCCGAGAGCTTCTTCTCGTGGACGAGCGTCGCGATCTTCTCGATCACCCCACCGTCGCCGCCCTTACGCACCATGAACGGCAGCTCCGAGACGATGATCGCCTCCTTGCCTTGGCCGATCGGCTCAATGTGGGCCTTGGCCTGCACGCGGATTCGCCCGCGGCCGGTGGCGTAGGCATCGCGAATCCCGTCCCGACCGAGGATCGTCCCGGCCGTCGGGAAGTCGGGGCCCTTGATGTGCTTCATCAAGCCTTCGACGTCGATGGCCGGGTCGTCGATGTAGGCGAGCGTCGCCGCCACCACCTCGCGCAGATTGTGCGGCGGGATGTTGGTGGCCATCCCGACAGCGATCCCGGCGCCGCCGTTGACGAGCAGGTTCGGGAACCGCGACGGGAGAACCACGGGCTGCTGCTTGGAGCCGTCGAAGTTCGGCTCGAAGTCGACCGTCTCCTGGTCGATGTCGCGCAGCATCTCGGTCGCCAGCGCGTCGAGCCGCGCCTCGGTATAGCGCATCGCCGCCGCGCCCCAGCCGTCGATGTTGCCGAAGTTCCCGTGCCCGTCGATGAGCGGATAGCGCATCGAGAAGTCCTGCGCCATCCGCGCGAGGGTGTCGTAGATGGCCGAGTCCCCGTGCGGGTGGTACTTGCCCATCACCTCGCCCACGATCGTCGCGCACTTGACGTGCTTGCGCGGCGGCCGCAGGCCGAGTTCGTTCATCGCGTAGAGGATCCGGCGGTGGACCGGCTTGAGGCCGTCGCGGACGTCGGGCAAGGCGCGCCCGACGATCACCGACATCGCGTAGTCGAGATACGCCGAGCGCATCTCCTCCTCTAGCCCGCGCGGCTCGATGTTGCCGCCGCCGATGGTGTCGATCGATGCCATTACTCAGTCCTCCTACGTGTCCAGCGTGGCGAGCCGCGCGTTCTCTTCGATGAATGCGCGTCGTGGCTCGACCTGGTCGCCCATCAGCATCGAGAACACCATGTCGGCCGACGCCGCGTCCTCCATCGTGACCCGCACGAGCGTCCGCGATGACGGGTCCATCGTCGTCTCGCGCAGCTCGTGCGCGTCCATCTCGCCGAGGCCCTTGAAGCGGTAGTACTCGATCCCGCGTTGCGCGACTCCGAGCACGGCCTCGCGCAGCTCGTCGAACGTGGCCGCGTCGACGCTGTGCTCGCCGAGCTGAACCTGGAAGGGAGGCGTGCCCACCAGCTCGACCAGCTCCTTGTGCACCTCGGCCAGCTGCCGATACTCCTCGGCGTCGAGAGTGGCGCGCGGGACGTGATGCGTGGTGGCCAGGCCCGTCTTGGCCTCGATGGTGCGGACCACGACCTCGGTGTCGTTCTCCGCTAGGAGCTCGGAGCGGTAGGCCTCGCCGTTCTGCCCGTCCTTGGCGATGTGGCGCATGAGCGACTCGATGTCGGAGATCTCCTGCTCGAGCAGCCTCGCCTGATGCAAAAAGTCGATGACGCCGTGGCCGTGTGCGGCTCGGAGCGCCGAGGCCCATCCTTCGTACTGCTTGAGCAGGCGCTTGAAGCGCTTCCAGCGCGTATCGGTCAGCTTCAGCGGCTTGTTGTAGCGATCGAAGACCTCGATCTTCTCGAACTTGTCGCCGAGCAGGATGTCCTCGAGCTCGGACTCGCGCTCGATGTAGCGGTGCTTCTGGCCGCGGGTCAACCGATACAGGGGCGGCTTGGCGATGTACACGTATCCGGCCTCGATCAGCGGCTGCATCTCGCGGAACAGGAGCGTCAGCGCGAGCGTGCGGATGTGCGCGCCGTCGACGTCGGCGTCGGTCAGCAGCACGATCTTGTGGTAGCGCGCCTTGGTGATGTCGAACTCGTCGCGCACGCCGGTGCCGATCGCCGTGATCAGCGCCTGGATCTCCTGGTTCTGAAGGACCTTGTCGATCCGGCTCTTCTCGACGTTGAGGATCTTCCCGCGCAACGGCAGGATCGCCTGGGTACTCCGGTCGCGCGCGCTCACGGCCGACCCGCCGGCCGAGTCGCCCTCGACGATGAACAGCTCCGCCAGCGACGGGTCCTTCACCGAACAGTCGGCGAGCTTCCCGGGTAGCGCCGAGTTTTCGAGCGCGGACTTGCGCCGGGTCAGATCGCGTGCCTTGCGCGCGGCGGCTCGGGCGCGCGCGGCGTCGATGCTCTTACGGATGACGCGGCGGGCGTCCTGCGGGTTCTCCTCCAGCCACTCCGACAGACGGGCGTACACGACCGACTGCACGAAGCCCTGCATGCCGGGGTTGCCCAGCTTCGTCTTGGTCTGACCCTCGAACTGTGGGTCGGTCAGCTTGGCCGAGATCACCGCGGTCAGGCCCTCGCGCACGTCCTCGCCGGTCAGGTTGTCGTCTTTGTCCTTGTTGAGCTCGCCCTTGTCCTTCGCGTAGTTGTTCAGCGCGCTGGTCAGGGCCGAGCGAAAGCCGGACAGGTGCGAGCCGCCCTCGATCGTGTTGATGTTGTTGGCGAACGAGAACACCGACTCCTGGTAGGAGGAGTTCCACTGCATTGCGACTTCGACCTGTCCCTCGCTGCTTTCGCCCTCGAACGAGATCACCTTGTTGCTGATCGGCTCCTTGTTGCGGTTCAGGTACTTGACGAAGTCGACGATCCCACCCTCGTAGTGGAACTCGGCCTTGTGACCCTCGCCGCGCTTGTCGACGAGCATGATTCGCAGGCCGCGAGTCAGGAACGCGGTGTCGCGCATCCGCTCCTCGAGCGTGTTGAAGTTGAAGTCGAGCGTCTCGAAGACTTCGGCGTCCGGCAGGAAGGTGATCGTCGTGCCGGTCTCCTTGGTCGGCTCGCCCTTCTTGAGGTCGCCGAGCGGCTTGCCCCGCGAGAAGGACTGGGTCCACACGAACCCGTCGCGGCGGACCTCGACGTCGAGGCGCTCCGACAGGGCGTTTACGACCGATACGCCGACGCCGTGTAGCCCCCCCGAGACCTTGTAGCCGCCGCCGTCGCCAAACTTGCCGCCGGCATGCAGGACGGTGAGCACGACCTCGACGGCCGGGCGCTGCTCCTTCTCCATGATCCCCACCGGGATGCCCGCGCCGTTGTCGCGCACGGTGACGGAGTTATTCGGATGGATCGTGATATCGACGCGGTCGGCCCGTCCGGCCAGGGCCTCGTCGACTGAGTTGTCGACGACCTCGTAGACGAGGTGGTGGAGTCCCCGCTCGCCGGTGGAGCCGATGTACATGCCGGGCCGCCGCCGCACCGCCTCGAGTCCCTCGAGGACGGTGATGTCCTGAGCGTCGTAACTACCTTGGTTGTTGGGGCGCACAGGGGCGCCATCGTCTGTTGCCACGATCCTCCGATGACATCGAGACGCCCCGGTCCCGCGCAACCTGGCGCACGCTCCGGGGCGTCGGAGATTGTGCACATAAGGATAGCACAGGGGCCCGTCGAATCGGCCCGTTGGCCTTAGGCGTTTTGCCTGCAAACATGGGAAAACGAAAAGGATTTGCAGAGCTGTGACACACCCGTTTCGAGGGTTGCGCGACGGGTTGCTCAGCGCGCTCGGCGAGGAGCATTAAGCCGCGCGTCGATAGCCCTCTCCGCGCCGACACTCAACTTTTCGGCGCTCCTGCCGATGATTGTGCGAAGGGGGGCTGCCGGCGACATGACGTCGGCGCTTTGAGGATGACCGCGCAAACCGCCACCGACCCCCAGCCCATGGCCCCGTCTCGCGTCACGCGAGTGCTCGCGCCCGTCCGCAGAGTGCAGCCGGTCTGGGGGCTGAACATCCTCGTGCTCGTGCTCGCGGTGGCGCTCTACCTCGGGCCCGTGCACGGGCTGCCGCCGCTGGCAAACCCGCAGCTGCCGTGGTGGGCGATCGCGATCGCCTTCGGGGTCGCCGAACGCTGTGTGGTCCACCTGCACTTCCGCCGCGGCGCGCACTCGTTCTCGCTCGGCGACATCCCGCTCGTGTTCGGACTGATCTTCTGCAGCGCCGAGTCGTTCGGGATCGGCTGCCTGCTCGGCTGCGGCGTGGTGCTGCTGTTTGACCGCCGGCTCCCGCCGGTCAAGCTCGTCTTCAATTTGAGCCAACTCGCGCTGCACGCGTGCATTGCGCTGCTCGTGGTGCACGCGCTCGCGCCGGTCAGTGGGACGGTCGACACGCGCACCTGGATCTCGGCGCTGATCGCCACCCAGGTCTCGTCGATCGTCGCGTCGTCGCTGATCGCCGCCGCGATCTCGCTGTCGGAGGGGCTGGTCAAGCTGCGCACGTGGGTCCAGATGCTGGGGATGGATCTGGTCGTGACCACGAGCAACGCCAGCCTCGGCCTGTGCGGCGCGGTCATCACCGGGGCCGACGTCCACGCTCTGCCCTTGCTGCTCGTGCCCTCGGTCACCCTGTTCGCCGCCTATCGCGCCTACCTGTCCGAGCGCGAGCGTCATCAGCGCCTCGAGTTCCTCTACGAGGCCAACCGCACGCTGGCGCGCTCCCGCGAGATCGCGCATGCCCTCGAGGGCCTACTCGTCCGCTCGCTCGAGGCGTTCCGCGCCGAGCTGGCGGAGATCATCCTGTTCGGCTCGGAGGAGAACCCGTCGCTGCGTACGCTGCTCGGACCGGGCAGTTACCGCGAGTTGATGGAGCCGGTCGACTCCGACGTCGCCGACGAGATGCGCAACCTGCTCGAACGAAGCGGCGGCGCTATCACCCTCGACCGTCCGTTTGGCGGGGGACGCCTGCAGCGCTACCTGGAGGCCCGCGGGGTGACGCACGCAATGGTCGCGCCGCTCCCCGGCGAGGAGCGCGTGATCGGCGCGATCATGCTCGCCAACCGCTTCGGCGTGGTCCGCTCGTTCGACTACGAGGACTTGCGCCTGCTCGACACGCTCGCCGGCAACGCCAGCGTGGCGCTCCAGTACGACCGCCTCGAGCAGGCCGTGCTGCAGCTCAGCGTGCTCCAGGAGCAGCTTCACCACCAGGCCTACCACGACCCGCTCACGAGCCTCGCCAACCGCTCGCTGTTCACCGACAAGGTCAAGGAGACGATCGCCCAGGGGCGCGGAGAGGTCGCCGTCCTGTTCATCGACCTCGACGACTTCAAGACGATCAACGACAGCCTCGGCCACGGCGCCGGCGACGAGCTGCTGGTGTCGGTCGCTTCGCGGTTGCGCGCGTGCCTGCGCCCCGAGGACCTGGTGGCGCGGCTCGGCGGCGACGAGTTCGCGGTCATGGTCGAGGACTCCGACGACGCCGAGGCGGCCGGCGTCAGGGTGGCCCGGCGGATCATGGAGGCGTTCGTCCTGCCCGTCGGCGTGGGGTCTGAAAGCGTGGCGGTGTACGTCAGCGTCGGGATCGCCACCAGCCACATCGGCGATTTTTCGGCCGAGGAGCTCATCCGAGACGCGGACGTCGCGATGTACAAGGCGAAGACGACGGGCAAGGGTCACTTCCAGGTGTTCCACCCCAGCATGGGCGCGGCCGTGCTCGAGCGGCACGGGCTGAAGGAGGAGCTCCGGCTGGCAATCGAGCGCCAGGAGCTGACGCTCTACTTCCAGCCGATCGTCGACCTCGACACCGGTGCGCTCGTTGCCGAGGAGGCGCTGGTGCGCTGGGAGCACCCGCGCCGCGGCCTGGTCGGCCCGTCGGAGTTCGTGCCCCTGGCCGAGGAGACAGGACTGATCCTGTCGCTCGGTCAGTACGTCCTCGAGGAAGCGTGTCAACAGGCACACCGCTGGGAGACACAGGCCGGGCGAGGTTCCGTCGGCGGCTCCGCGATCTCCGTACACGTGAACCTCTCCGCGGTGGAACTGCGCGACCCGGACCTTGTGAGCCGGGTCCAAGCCATCCTGGCCGGCGCCGACGTGGATCCCCGCAGCATCGTCTTCGAGATCACCGAGTCGGTCCTGCTTGAGGACTCCGAGCGCGTGTCGGCCACAATCGCGGCCCTGCGGTCCCTCGGCGCGCGCTTCGCGCTCGACGACTTCGGAACCGGGTACTCGTCGCTCAGCTACCTCCACACCCTGCCGTTCGACATGCTGAAGATCGCCAAGTCGTTCGTCGACGGCCTGGCGCGCGGCGGCCGCGAGGCGTCATTCGTCCGGATGATCATCGAGCTTGCCCGCACGCTCGGGGTGACCGTGATCGCGGAGGGGATCGAGACGCCTGACCAGGTCACCGCGCTGGTGGCGCTCGAGTGCGACCTCGGCCAGGGCTTCTATCTCGGGCGGCCTGAGCCCGTGCAGCCCGAGCTCGTGCTCCGCTCCCTGGCTTAGACGGGCGCGCCACCGGTGCATGAGGCCGTGCAGTCGACCCGGCGACTGTCATACCTCCGCAACTGCTTTCATACATATGTCCACCGACTCTCAGGTCGCGGGGCCGCTAGGCCGATGAGCCCTGCAACAAGGACTGCTCAGGGGCAAACCCGCCGCGAGGTGGGGACGCAAAGCCAGGGGTCTCGCACCTGACGCGAGACGGCCCAGCCGCCAGTTGAACTAATCACTGGTAAGCGGTTGTGCAGCACGGAGGTTGCCCTGAGATGACACGTTCTGTCCACATCGTCGAGCGAATGCGGTGGATGTCCGCGCTCGCCGGCGCGGCCGCGCTGGCGCTCGTCCTCAGCCTCGCGCTCGGCGTCACGACCGGACACCTGCGGGCGCCCGTGACGGGCGCCTCGAGCGCAGCGGCCGGGTCCTCGGCGCCGCTCGACCCGCGCATCGCGGCCCTGGCCCAGCGCCACCCGGACAGCGTGGTGCAGGCGATCGTCCAGTTCAACGCGCCGGTCGCCGAGGCGAGGGCCGAGGCTGACGCCGCCCGCGTCCACGGGCGGGTGATCGGCAAGCTCCCGATCATCCACGGGCTCGCTCTGCAGATGACGGCGGCTCAGGCCCGGGCCCTGGCGTCGAACTCCGATGTGCACGCGGTCTCTCTAAACACGACCGTCGCCACCCAGAGCCTGCCGCTTGGCTTTCACCTCCCGCTGATGCCGGGCAGCCAGGCGGTCTCGACCGACCAGCTCCAGACGACCTATGACGAGACACTCGGCGTCACGCAACTGTGGAAGTTTGGCGTCACCGGCACCGGCGTCGGCGTGGCGGTGATCGACACCGGCGTCGACGGTGGCCTTCCCGACTTCGCCGGCGCGGACGGTCACTCGCGGGTGATCGTGAGCGCGGTGGACGACCAGAACGCCACGACGGCAACCGATGGCTATGGCCATGGCACGGACGTGGCCGGCATCATCGCCGGTAACGGTGACAACCGACCCGCCTCAGATCCGCTTCACGGTCAGTACATCGGGGTGGCTCCGAACGCCAACCTGATTTCGGTGAAGGTGTCGGACGAAAGCGGTAACGCGACCGTCCTCGACGTGATTTACGCGCTGCAGTTCGCCGTCGAGCACGAGGCGCAGTACAACATCCGCGTTATCAACCTGTCACTCAATTCTTCGACGCCACAGTCATACAAGACCGATCCGCTTGACGCCGCTGTCGAAGCCGCCTGGATGGACGGCATCGTCGTCGTGGTCTCGGCCGGCAACCGGGGAACCGCCCCGGACGCGGTGCAGTACTCCCCCGCCAACGATCCGTACGTGATCACCGTTGGCGGGCTGGACGAGAACGGCAGCGCGGATCCGGGCAATGACACGATCGCGCCGTGGTCGAGCCAGGGCACGACGCAAGACGGCTTCCAGAAGCCAGACGTGTACGCGCCGGGCGCTCACATCGTGTCCGTGCTCGCCCCGAACAGCGTGTTCGCCAACACCAACTGCGGCTGCGTGGTCGGCAACGGCCAGTACATCGAGACCAGCGGCACATCGATGGCCGCGCCGGCCATCTCCGGCTTGGTCGCCGACCTCCTCCAACTCCACCCTCGGTGGATGCCCGATCAGGTCAAGGGTGTACTGACCAGCTCCGCCGTGACCGAGAACTCGTCCTTCCAGCAGCCCAATGCGGTCAAGGCGGCACTCGACTGGGCCCCACCGATCGCGGATCAGGGCCTCACCCCGAGCAGTCTGCTCAATACCGCCACCGGCAATATCGACTACAACCTCGGGACCTGGAGCGTCGCGACCTGGAACCGCGCCACCGGCTCGCTCCGCGCCGGTTATACCGACAATAGCTACGACTGCGCGACCTGCTCGGCCAAGCCCGGCGGCAGCGTCTCCTCAAGCTTGGGGACGTGGAACCTGGGCACGTGGAACATCGTGCCCTTGGGCTGAGCAACCGGGTCAGGGAGGACCCGGGCGCCGGCTGGTAGGGGACGCACAAAGGGGGGCAGCAAGAGCCGGTGGCGACACGGACGATCGCCACCGGCTCCTCAGCTTTTTCGGGTCACACCTGCGCGGGCAGGGTTATGCAGCGCAACCGCGACACCCGGCCCGAGCGAAGCCGCTGGTTCAGTCGCTCGACAATCGCCGGGGCCATCAGGTCGAGCTCTTGAGCCCATACCGAGGCCGAGCACGAGATCGTGAGGACGCCACCGCGCTCGCGCGTGGGCTGCGCCTCGAGCGCAATCGCCGGCCCCACCGCGCCACGCCACGCTTGCTGCACCTCGGCCAGCAGCGTGTCGGGGGCGAGGTCGTCGCGGATCCGATCGAAAGCCAGCCCCGCCTGGCGAGGACTGCGCCGGTACGAAGTCATGCGGCCACCGTCACTCGGCCACCGTCGCCAACAGGCGTCCGCCCGCGACCGCCACGTGCGTGACGTCCTCGTCGTCTGACCCCGGAACGTGCTCAAGGTCGGTCGTCGTGATCACCGACTGCCCAGGACTCGATCGCAGCAGCTCCACGAGCGCACGCCGGCGGTCGCGGTCGAGCTCGCTCATCACGTCGTCGAGCAGCATCACCGGCGGCGATGGGCGATACGCGGTGATCGCCTCGCGCTCGGCCAGGAGTAGCGCGAGCAAGGCCAGGCGTTGTTGGCCCTGGGAACCATACGCGCGGAGGTCGTGTCCGTCATGCTCTGCGAGCAGGTCGTCGCGATGCGGCCCATGCCCGCTGAAACCGCGCTCGAGGTCGGTCTCGAGCCGCTCGGCCAGCTCGCCGGCCAACTGGTCGGGTTCGGTTGCGCCGGAGCGCGGGCGGTACGAGATCGACGGCGCGCGATCGAGTCCGAGCGCGACTCCGAGGCGCGCGAACGGCTCGGCGATCAGCTCGAGCGCGTTCGCGCGGTCGCCCATCAGGGCGATCCCGTAGCGGGCGATCTGAGCATCCCAACTGAGCAGCGATGCGCGCGAACCACGTCCCGATCGGATCCGGGTCAGCAGCGCGTTTCGCTGCGCCAGGGATTGGCCGTACAGGCGGCGCGTGGCCGACCGCGCGGGCCATAGCGCGGCGACAAACTGATCGAGGTGAGCTCGGCGCAGGGCCGGGGCTCCCTTGATCAGCTCGAGCCGGTCGGGCATAAAGACGCTCACGAGCGGGCGCGTCTCCACGTCGAGCAGCCGCTCGACCGTCGCACCGTCGACGCGCATCGCCTTAGGCTGGCCCGGCGAGAAGCCGACTGACAACTCATGTAGGCCGTCCTCGGCCTGGCCGGTGAGAACGGTACGCGCGGCACCCGCCCCGAACCTGACCAGCTCGCGCTCGTTGCTCGTCCGACACGACCGTCCAGTAGAGCCAAAGTAGATGCCCTCGAGTAGGTTCGTCTTGCCGGCGCCATTCGGACCCGTCACCACTGTGAGCCCCTCTCCCAGCCCGACCTGGAGGTGGTCATAGCAGCGAAAGTCGCGCAGGGTCAGGCTGAGCACCTGCACCGGGCCCGCTCCTCGTCGTGCTCGTGTCTACTCGGCAGCCGCCCCTCCCTAAACGTTCAGCCGGATCGGCATGATCAGATAACGGAAGCGGCTGTCGTCACCCGACTCGATCAGACCCGGACGCAGGGGGCTGATCAGCTTCAGCACCACGTCACCCTCTTCGATCGCCTCGAGGCCCGCGCGCAGGAACTCCGGGTTGAAGCCGATCTCGAGCGGCTCGCCCTGAAATGACACGGGCAGCGATTCGAGCGCCTCCCCGATGTCGGGCGTCTGCGCCGAGACTGTCAGCTCGCCGGGGCTAAACGACAGGCGCAGCGGGGCGTTCTTCTGCGCGAGCAGGCTGATTCGCCGGACCACCTCGGTCAGCTCCGAGCTGGCCAGGCGCAACTCGTGCTCGAACGTCTCGGGCAGAAGTTGTCGGTAATTCGGGAACTGTCCGTCGATCAGGCGCGAGGACAGGACCACCCGGCCCAGTTCGAAGAGGATTTGGTTCTGGCGTACGCTGACTCGTAACTGCTCGTCCTCGACGTGTCCGGTCACGCGCGCCAACTCCTGTAGAGCCCGAGCCGGCACGTTGACCTCGAAACCGGAGGGCAGCGGCGACTCGAGCGCCGTCTCCTTGACGCTGAGGCGGTAGGAGTCGGTAGCCACCATCCTCAGTTCGCGATCTGACGCGGAAACCAGGATGCCGGTCAGGACGGGCCGAGTCTCGTCGCGAGACGCCGAACTGGCCACCTTCAAGGCCGTCGAGACGAACGCCTCGACCGGTAGCTCAACCGCCGACTCGTCCTGGGGCTCTGGGAAGGGCGGGAAGTCCTCGGCTCTCAAGGTCCGAATGTGGAAGGTGGCGTTGCCGGAGACGAGCTCGACGTCCTGCTGGGCGGCCCGGAGCTCGAGCGATACCTGCGGCGACGGCAGGAGGCGCACCACGTCGAGGAGCAGTCGGGCCGGCAGCACGACCACGCCCTCGCGGACGATCTCGGCCTCTACGGGCACGCGTAGGCCGACGTCCATATCGGTCGCTTGGAGCTCGCAGCCGTTCGATGACGCCACCACCTGAACTCCTGAGAGCGCCTGGATGGCACTGCGTGTCGATGCGACTCGGCTCACGGTCTGAAGTTGCCGGAGCAGGGCGTCGCGCTCCAAGGAGATCTTCACGATGAATACCTCGGTAGGGGTGTAGAAGTCATAGGGGGTTGAAGGTTGTTGAAAACAGTCCAATCAGCCGCAGAGAGCGGGAAAGATGGCGTGTGAGGGGAACAGGCAAGTCTGTCAGTGCGACCGGTCGGTATCGCTGCTCGTGATCGCGGCGATCAGCTCCTCCAGTTCATCAACAGCGTGTTGATCGCTGCCGACACGTTCCTCGACCCGCTTGCAGGCGTGGAGCACGGTGGCGTGGTTGCGACCCCCGAAGGCCTCACCGATCGCATTGAGCGAGGCGCTGGTCAGCTGACGTGCGAGGTGAATAGCCAGCTGTCGAGGCCAGCTCACGCGCGCGGCACGACTCGACGAGACGAGGTCCGTGACGGCGAGCCCGTAGTGACCGGCGACGACCCGCTGAATGTCCGCGATGGAAAGGCTGGCTGTCTGAGGACGGGGACGGATCTCGTTAAGGACCGTTTGGGCGAGCTCGACGTCGATCGGGAGCTGCGTGAGAGAGTTGTAGGCGACGATCCGGATCAGCGCGCCCTCGAGGACGCGGACGTTGTCGGTCACGCGTGCGGCGATTGACTCAAGGACCGCGTCATCCTCGATCCAGATGCGGTCGAGTGCTGCTCGTTTGCGCAGGATTGCGACGCGGGTGGCGAAGTCCGGAGGTTGAATGACCGCCACGAGACCCGACTCGAACCGTTCGCGCAGGCGCTCCTCGATCGACACGAGCTGACGGGGCAGCCGGTCACACGTGACCACGAGCTGGCGTCCGGTCTCGTACACGGCGTTGAACGTGTGGAAGAACTCCTCCTCGGTTCTTGCCTTGCTCGCGAGGAACTGGACGTCGTCGATCAGGAGCACGTCGGCGTCGCGGTAAGCGCGCTTGAAACGGTCAACCGATCGGGAGCCGAGGGCGGTGATGAACTGGTTCGTAAAAGCTTCGGCGGTCGTGTAGCGGACGCCGGCGCCATCACCAAAGGCCTGGACGTAGTTCCCGATGGCGTGCAGGAGATGAGTCTTGCCGAGGCCGGGCGGGGCGTGCAGGAAGAGGGGGTTGTACGCCTGTCCCGGCAGTTCGGCGACCGCGAGCGCGGCGGCGTGCGCTAGCCGGTTGCCGTCGCCGATGATGAACTGATCGAAGCTGTAGCGGGGGTTCAGCGCGCTCGCGTCGAGGTCCAAGGCTTCGTGTCGAGGCGCCGGCCGGCTCGCCCGCCTGACACCGTGCGTGGCGATCTCGACCTCGACGTCGTCACCGAACACGTGCCTCGCGGAGCTCTCGAGGAGCCGTCCGAAACGCTTGGAGACCCAGTCGTAGGTCGCGGCAGGGGCGTCGACGACGAGTTTGCTGTCGTGGGCCGAGCGCAGCTCGAGCGCCGCCAGCCAGATCTCGAACGTTGACTCGCCGACGGCACGGCGAAGCTCTGCGCGGAGCTCGCGCCAGGCAGCGGTCGGCTCAACATGCGCAGACAGCGACAAGCAACCCCTTGCGGGACGGAGTGGGGCGATTGGCGAGGGAGGGCGAACGGGGCGCCCGGGGCGGCGAATATACCAGCGCCACCAGGACCGGAACGGCGCCGCCGGGGCCCTTGGCGCAAAGCGCGGGAAAAAGCGCGCTCGGGTGGTTTGGGCACAAATCTAGGCCCTTTCGGACGGTCCTGGTCCGTCGCGATCGGCCCTGCGTATACTGGCTTCGAACCCCCGGGCGGGGTCCGGTGAGCCATGAAACGAACCTACCAGCCGAAGAAGCGCAAGCGCGCCCGCACGCATGGCTTTCGCGCCCGGATGCGGACCCGCGCCGGTCGCCTCACGCTCAAGCGCCGTCGCGCCAAGGGTCGCAAGCGGCTGACGGTCTGATGGTGCGCGTGCCCGGCGCTCGTCCCCGAGCGGGGCGCGTGAGGCTCTCGCGTAGCGCCGACTTTGACCGCGTGTTCCGCCAGGGCCGCTCACATGCGGGCCGGGAGCTGGTCCTATACGTGTTCCCTCGAGGCGAGTCCGAAGAGCCCAGACTCGGGCTTTCGGTCTCGCGCAAGGTGGGGGGCGCGGTACAGCGCAACCACGTCAAGCGCCTACTCCGCGAGGCGTTCGCGGTCGAGGGAGAGCGGCTCCCCGCCGGCACCGACGCCGTGGTGGTCGCGCGCCACGAAGCGAATGCTCTAGCTGAACGTGAGGGTCTGGCCGGAATTCGCCGCGTACTGAGCGAATTGGTGGACCGCGTCGCCGACTCGACCACGGTGGAGACGAGCACGACCGGAGGCCGCACGTGAAGGTCGGGCGCTGGCTCGCGGTGCTGCCGATCCGCATCTACCAGCGGGTGCTCTCGCCGATGCTCGGAGAGCGCTGCAAGTACTACCCGTCGTGCTCGGAATATGCCGCGCAGGCGATAGGAAGATTCGGCATACTCAGAGGGCTTGTCCTGGCCGGCTGGCGGCTGCTCCGATGCAACCCCTGGAGTCACGGGGGATTCGATCCCGTCGAGGACCAGCGGCTGTTCAAGCCCCGAGCCCCGGCTCCCAGCGCCTGACCATGTTTGTCACCGCGAATATCTTCCAACCGCTGATCGACGTCTTCCAGTCGGTCCTCCTGTTCTTCCACAACCACGTGGGGTTCTCGTGGGGTGTGGCGATCATCGCGCTGACGGTTCTCATGCGGGCGATTCTGCTGCCGCTCACCGTCAAGCAGTTCCACTCGATGCAGCGCATGCAGCGCGTGCAGCCCCAGCTCAAGGCGCTCCAGAACAAGTACAAGGACGACAAGCAGCGCCAGCAGCAGGAGTTGATGAAGTTCTACAAGGAGAACCAGATCAACCCGCTCGGATCCTGCTTGCCGCTGGTGGCGCAGCTCCCGGTGTTCATCTCGCTCTTCTACATGCTGCGCCAGGACCTGCGCAAGAACATCTGCCCGCAGACCCAGGCGGCCTATCAGGCCAAGTACGCCGCGACCCACCACGTGTCGCTGTCGGCCGCCGCCGGGCACACGACGCCGTGCGGACCGCACAACGGCGCGGGATTCCTGTTCATCCCGGACCTGACCAACAAGGCGACCGGCTGGGTGCTGATCGTCCTGCTCATCTTGTACGTCGGGAGTCAGCTCGCCTCGAGCCTGATGATGTCGAGTCCGATGATGGACAAGACGCAGCGGCAGTTGATGATGCTGCTCCCGTTGTTCTTCGTGATCATCGTGATCAACTTCCCCGCCGGGCTGCTGGTGTACTGGATCACGACCAACCTCTGGACCATGGGCCAGCAGTACACGGTGCGAAGAATGGTCGGGAGTCCAACGCCGCCGGTCGAGGGCGGCCCACCAGGTCCCAGTGCAGGGGGCAAGGGCGACTCCGACGGGGGCGGCCCATCCGATTCGGGCCCGAACGGCGCCGGCGGAGGCGGCCTGGGCGGCCTGCTCCGTGGCGGGCGCGCCAAGGAACCCGAGCCGGCCGCTGTCGGTGCCGGCAGTGGCCGCCGCCCCGCCGCCCCGCCGCCACCGCCGCCCCGCAAGAAGAAGAAGCGCTCCGGACGCAGGAGGTAGATCGTGGATACTGAGAGCGGGGTTGCCGCAGCGCGGGTGCAAGAGCTGCTCGAGCGAATCGTCGCCGGGGTGGGAGTGGACGCGCGGGTGTTCGTCCACGAGGACGACGAGGAGGTCCGCGCCGACCTCGAGGGCGAAGACCTCGGCCTGCTGATCGGCCGCCGCGGCCAGGTCATCGACGCGATTCAGCACATCGCCTACCGGGTTGCCTCCCGCGGGAGCAACACGCGCAAGCGCGTCGTGGTCGACGCCGCCGGCTATCGCGAGCGGCGTGCCGTCGCGCTCCGCGCCGCCGCCGACCAGGCCGCCGAAGCGGCCATCCACGACCGCCGGGCGATCAGGCTGGAGGCGATGACCGCGCTCGAGCGCAAGGTCGTGCACGAGCACCTCAAGGGCCGCCACGACGTCGAGACGTACAGCGAGGGCGAGGAACCCGAGCGCCGGCTCGTCGTCGCCCCGCTCGTCGACTGAGCTTCACCGACGTGCCCGGGAGTTCGTGGGACTGGGCGTCCCGTTTCGGCGCCCAAAACTCGCGATTAGCGCTCACAACTCACGACCCCTGCCGACCCCTACAACGTCGCTCGCCCGCCGTTTCATGATTCTTTGTGCGGTGAAACAACTTTCCGTGTAGAACCTCCGGCGTGGCGGAGCTCTCGGAGTTTGAACACGGGCTGCTGATCGGCCTGCTGGTCGGTGAAGCGTCCTTCGGCGGCGACGGTAAACAGCCCCAGGTGACGATCCGCATGCACGTGCGGCACGAGGCGCTCTTCAACTGGTTGATGGCGCGCTTCCCGGAAACCCGCCTGTACGGGCCCTATCACCACGGCGGACGCTCCTACTACCAGTGGATGGCGCGCGGACCCGCGCTCGTGCGGGACGTCCTGCCGCTCCTCGAAGGGCAGCTCCACGTCGGCCTCGACGGTCCTGCGGCCGAGCGGTTCGAGGCGATGTGCGGCCGGTACGCACAGTACATCGCCCGGGAGCGCGCCCGGCTACGCCGCACCGGGTAGGGGATGACCACGCCAGGAGGATCGGAGCGCCTCGAGGCGAGACTGGCTCGGCTGGTCGAGCGCTACGGCCTGGCTCCCCGTGCCGCAACGCAACTCCGGTGCCTTCAGCGTCTGCTCGTCGAGGACCCGCTTGCCCCGACGTCCGTGCGCGACCCGCACAAGGTGGTTGACGACCACCTCGCCGATGCGCTGGTCGCGCTCGCGCTTGAGCCCGTTCGGCGCGCGCGTGCCCTGGCTGATCTGGGCAGCGGCGCCGGCCTTCCGGGTCTGCCGCTGGCGATCGCGCTGCCGGCAGCGAACGTGGCGCTCGTCGACAGCGCCGTCCGCAAGTGTGCGTTCCTCGAGCGCGCCGCCGCCGCCTGCGGGGTTCCGAACGTCGAGGTTGTCCACGCCCGCCTCGAGTCCTGGCCGGAGGGACTAGGCGCCTTCGATCTGATCACCGCGCGCGCACTCGGGCCACTTGAGGTCGTCGTCGAATACGCGGCGCCGCTGCTCAGTCTCGGCGGCACCCTTGTGGTGTGGAGGGGCAGGCGAGATGCCGAGGCCGAGGCCGTGGGCGCTCGCGCAGCGGCCGAGGTCGGGCTCGAGGCCGGCGAGATCGTGCCGGTGAAGCCGTATCCGGCGTCACGGAACCGGAACCTCCACCTCATGTCGAAGGTGATGGACACGCCGGCGGGATTTCCGCGCCGGCCCGGAATGGCGATCAAGCGCCCGCTGGGCCGGCGCTGAGCCGCCGCCGGGCCTTCAGATGCCAGGAAACATGCGGGATCTGACCGGTCTCGCCGGTAGCTTCAGTCTCCGCATGGGGACCGTGTACGCGATCGCCAATCAGAAGGGCGGGGTCGGCAAGACGACCACCGCGGTCAACCTCGCCGCGTGCGTCGCCGAGGCCGGATATGAGGCATTGCTCGTCGACATCGACCCCCAGGCCAACGCGACGATCGGGCTGGGGATCAGCAAGGACGGCCCGGGCACGGTCTACGACGTCCTCACCGGCTCGGCGACGTTCGACGACGTGATCCGCCCCACGGGCATCGACCGCCTTTCGGTCGCCCCCTCCGGCCCGGACCTTGCGGGTGCGAACGTCGAGCTCCCGCGGATGCCGGGGTCGGAGGTGCTCCTGCGGGAAGCGCTGGCGCCGATCCGCGAGCGTTATGCGTTCATCCTGCTCGACTGTCCGCCGTCGCTCGGGCCGCTGACCGTCAACGCTCTCGTGGCGGCGGATCGCGTGATCGTGCCCGTCCAGGCCGAGTATTTCGCGCTCGAGGGCCTCGCCGGCCTGCTCGACACGCTGTCTCTGGTCCAGCGCGAGCTCAACCCATGGCTTACTGTGGCGGGGATGCTGCTGACCATGCATGACGGCCGGACCCGGCTCGCGCAGGACGTCGAGCGCGAGGTCCGCGAGCACTTCCCCGAGCTGGTGTTCGACACGGTGATCCCGCGCAACGTCCGGATCGGCGAAGCACCAAGTTTTGGTAAGCCGGTGATCCATCACGATCCGCACTGCGCCGGCGCGGACGCCTACTTCGAGCTGGCAAAGGAGGTGGCCGCGCGTGGCTGAGCGACCAAAGGGAATGGGCCGGGGCCTCGCGGCAATCCTGTCCGTCGCGCCCCGGGACGAGCTTCAGGAGCTTCGCCCGATCCCGGTCGACATGATCGACCCCAGCCCCAACCAGCCGCGGCACGTGTTCGACGAGGACTCCCTGATGGCGCTCGCGGGCTCGATCCGAACGCGGGGTGTGCTTCAGCCCGTGCTCGTGCGACCCCAACCCAGCGGCCGGTACGAGCTGATCGCCGGTGAGCGCCGCTGGCGCGCCGCCCAGCTGGCCGAGCTCGACGCGATCCCGGCCGTCGTCCGCCGGCACGACGACTCCGCCTCGCTCGAGGTGGCGCTGATCGAGAACATGGCCCGCGAGGACCTCAATCCCGTCGACGAGGCGCGCGCCTGCGCCGCCCTGGTCGAGGAACTCGGCCTGACCCGGGAGGAGGTGGGAATCAGAGTCGGCCGCAGTCGCGTCGCCGTCTCGAACCTGATCCGCCTACTCGACCTGCCCGACGACGCACTCGAGCTGCTCGAGCACGGTGATCTGACCGAGGGCCACGGCCGCGCCCTGCTGCTGACCGACGACAACGCCGCCCGTCGCACGCTTGCGCGCGACGCCGCCCGCGGACGCTGGTCGGTTCGCGAGCTCGAGGCCCGTGCGCGCGCGGCCGGCGCGCCGCCGGGCCGGCGCCGGCGCCCGCGCTCAGGCACCACGATCCACCCCGATCAGGCCGCGGCGATCGAGCTGATCACCGACGCCCTCGGCGCGGCTCTGGGACGCGAGGTCGACGTCGCGCCGGCCAAAGGGTCCGGCTACCGAGTGCAGATCGCCTTCGAGTCGCTCGACGACGCCCTCGACGTCGCCCGCCGCCTCCGCGTCCGCGCCGTCTCCTGACGGCCGGCCCGCGGCCGGTATGGCGTCATTACGCGGTTAGAATCCGCTCCACGCCCGGGCGATTAGCTCAGTCGGTTAGAGCGCTTCTCTGATAAGGAAGAGGTCCCAGGTTCGAGTCCTGGATCGCCCACTTTCCGGTTTGCCGATTTCCCCGCATTTGATGATGTTCTGGGATTCGGGGCGTTGATGGACCGGAATGGTGGAAGCGTTCCATGGGGCCATATGGGGCCACCAGGTGTTACCGGCGTGGCGAAAAAGCGCTCCTAGGTTCGCGCGGCCAGCGCGTCAGCGCCGGACTCAGAGAACGCCGCCGCCGCGTACCGAGGGAACTGGTCGGAGACTGCGGGACGTTCGTCACGGGGCTTCCTGGCCGGGCGGCATCGAGCACCTCGTGCCCGGGTGCAGACGCGTCCCGGGAACCCGCTGGTAGTGACCAGTTGCGGGTTGGCCGCACCCGACAGCCCGTTCGTCGGGTCATCGCTCGCGACCGTCACCGGTGTCCACGTCCCACCGTAGTCCACGCTCCGAAACAGATCGCCGACGTTCCCGCCCGACACATACAACACGCCCGGCGTCCCGTCCGCCGCCACACCAGTTGGCGAACCACCGAAGATCGGCAGCGGAGCGAACGCCGCCCCCGACGCCGTCAGCGTCACGTCCTGCGTGCTTGAGCGGCTGACCGTCACGGAGGGCAGAATCGCCGCCCTGTAGCCGGGCGCGTTCGCCGCCAGACGATAGGTCCCGTCCGGCAGCGTCAACGTGTACGCGCCGCTCGAGTCGCTCACCGCCCCCGCACCACCGTTCACGCCCGTCGCCGCGATGAACCCACCCGCCACCGTCCCGGACGCGCTTGTCAACTGGCCGCTCAGTGTCGAGCCGAACGCCGGCGCGGCGAGCACGAGGCCGACGACTGCCAGCGCGCACAGGGGCACTGCGAGAGTACCTACGGCCACTGCCGCTAAGAGAAATTTGCGCATCATGCGCCCCCTTCCGAATGTGTTTGCTCACCTATCAGGCTATGAGCGCTCGACCAAACCCAATCCGGAAAACGGTGCTCGCCGGCTGTGGGATTCCCACTAACGCAACGGCGCTACGGACCCAGCCGCAACCACGTCACGTCTGCGTTCGCGGCCGGAACTCCGCCGCGTTCCACTGCCTTTCGCTGTGATCGGGCAGGAGTGCTGGGACCTGGTTGCTGCTCGCATCGTACGCATGGGCGCCGGGGGTGCGGGAGCGCACCAGCGCTCCCACGAGTCGGCTTACAGCGCGAGGCCGGCGCCGGCGTGCATCATCGACGCTCGTCGCGCGTGAACCGTGGAGATGTTCTCCTCGGTGTCGATGCAGTGAAAGATAGGTGCCGGTTGTTGACAGATGTCAGCGGCCGAGCTGGCGCCTACGCAATCCCAACTCTCACCTCCACTCGGTTGCGGTGCAGCTCACCCCGCCGGCAGCGACACCCCTCGTCTCGCGGCGTCCGGTAGCCACTCCACTGCACCGATGGCTGGGGAGCGCGGCAAGCGCGTGGTCGACGTGCACCCTGAACGCCCGGCGTCCGGCCGCGAGCGTCGCCCCTGGCCATCCTGGCGCCTCTCCCTCAGCGATCGAGCCGGAGAAACCGAGCGAAGTGTTCCCCGCACTGGCCCGCATCGCGCTGCGCCGCACCCCGCCGCAGCAGCCACCCGGCGGATGACCGCTAGGGCTCACGGACGGAACGCTGCCGGTCACGGGCACACCGAGCCAGTCGTGACAAGAGCAAGGAACGGGCTGTCGATGGCGCTGCCTCGCCTCTCGAGACGCGAGCCGGTGAGATGCCCGGATGCTGCGAATCAGTCGATCAGTTCAGTTCGATCACGCCCTTGATCACCAGTAACACGCCGACACCCCCGAGGATCGTCACCAGAAGCTGGCGCCCATGCAGCCCCATCCACGCCTTCGTCCGGTCCATCGCCATGAGCGTCCGCTCGGGAGCGACCGCGAACACGGCCAGCGGGACCTCCAACAACACGAGCATCACCGCGTTGAAAGCGACCACCAGCCCGACGGTTGCCACCGTCGAGTAATTCAAGTGGTCGATCCGGTAAAGCCCGGCGAGATATATGGCGCCTGGGAGCGTGAGCACCGCCCCCACGACAAACGCCACCCGCGCCGAGCCCTTACCGAGCGCTCGCTGCCACCGCGGCGGCCCCTTGTCCCTGCTGCGCGCGCGCCGACGCTCGATCAGACGCTCGTGACGGCCCGTGCCGAGCACGAACGAAACGACCAGCAAGAGCCCACCCAACGCGATCGTCGCGGCCGGGCTCAGCGTGTGCTGGTCCGTCTTGACCGCGCCCGAGAACTCAAACGAAAAGACGATCACGAGCCCGAGCGTGACGCTCGTCAAAAGCGCCCCAGCCAGATAGCTCGCCATCAGCCGAATCGGGTTCGACAGCAGCATCATCACCGTCGCCGACGCGACCAGCGTCGGGTTCACGGCCGAAAGCAACGCGAGAACAAGAATGCGACCCATAAAGCGGCTGAATCATGAACGACGGCCAGCCAATCCTTTGCCCACCCATCGCCTGGCCTAAGCGAACCACAACCGGAAGCACACGCTCTCGAAACCGGCCACGAGCGGGCAGCGGCGACCCGGTCAGACTGCCGCAACCGCCCAGCGTTCCGAGCAACCCGAAAGCGACGACCGCGCTCTCCCAGCGGACAAATCGGCGGACCCAGCCCCCCAGCAATCGAGGCTTCCGAATTCAGATTGGAAACCAGCAGGCCTGACGGCGGCGAGCAGTCTGGCGGGTTAATCGATCGCCAGCACCTTCCGGCGGCCCGACCACACTTCCGCTCCGTCGCCGACAGGGCCGTGAGCGCGATGCTGCTGCATCGGCTCCCCACGGATCAGGAGGAGAAGCCTCGTGGCGACGCCGGCGAGCACATGACACGACTCGGGCTTCGTGAAAGAAGAAGCGACCTCGATGTGAGTGCCGTTCGTCAACGTATCGGCTGTCGCCGGGCCGGGGTCAGTGACGCCAGCGGTCAAGCACCCGCGCCACTTCGTGACGTACTTGCGCCCGCGCCTCGGCACGCTCGACGCCGGCCATCAGCAACTCGTCGTAGCGCGTGTCCTGATGCCGTACAGCGAGACCGCGAACTCGATCGCCTCTGACTCGAGCGCGCGCGGCGGCGGCGACCTACTCTGCCCGAGCCGCGGACCGAGGCGTGTGCGGCGATCCCCGTCCCCTCGCGCACCCCATGCGGGGGCAGACGGTGGATGGTTATTGTCGACGCGAGGACACAGCGGCCGGCGGGAGGACACAGCGGCAGGCAAAGACCTCGAATCCGAACGACCACGTCCACATCCGCCGGCGCGACGAGCGAAGGTAGGCTGAGTCAGCACCTAAAAAACGGCCGATCTTCCACAACCGCAACATACATCGTTCCAGAAAGATTCCGGACAAGCCGCACGGTCTTATGTGGAAAACCGGTCATCGGTAACGTAGACCGGTGAACCGTTGCTTACACCGGTAGTTTCGGGCCGAACTCATCCGTAGTTTCCGGCCGACCTGATCCGTAGTTTCGGCGCAGTAGCGGGCTGCGCTGCGCCGCACCCGCACCCCGAACGCGTTCTCGACCGCCCGGACGCTGGGTGGCGCCTCCCGGCGCGTCAGCGCCTCATGGCACATGTATCCGGTCGGCGTTCTGTCCGGTCACGACTTCCGCATCGTCGCCGTCGGGGCAGTCGGATCACCGGCTCCTGCTTCGAGCGATCGGAGACCGCGAGGAGAAGTCTGAGCTGGCCGGAGCCGTGGCAGTCAGCGCGCTTTGAGCGGTTACCCGTTCCGGCAAGATCACCTGTCCGACGAGCGACCCTTTCCACGGGCTTTTGTGGCACATCCCAGGCCGGGCCGACCACCTTGTTCTGCCAGCGGGGTCTGGCAGCCCGTGGATCCCGACCGGGCGCCGGGAGCCCGCGGTTGTCCTATGCCCGGCTGAGCCAGGCGCGGATCTGTTCGTAGACGGCGGGGTGGTTCAGGAGGTCGAAGTGATTCAGGCCGGTCAGCTCGAGGCCGCTGTCGAGCTCGAACGGGATTCGACGCCCCCTGCCGTTGCCGCGGCCGGACGCGCTTGGGATCCGCACGAGAAGGTCGCCGATTAGCGAGCCGAGCGGCCCTTGCCGAGTGGACGCAGCGATGAAGTAGTAGTTGACGCCGGGGAGGAACGGCACCTCGTGGCAGCGGTCGCGCAGGAACTCATCGGGATCTGAGTCGCGCCAGTCCTCATCCACGCACGCGCCAAACCGCAGGTCCTTGATTCCGACGCTGCGGGCGTTTAGAAACGAGCTCAAGCCGCGCGTCTCGGGGACTCGCCCGAGCGCCCACGCGATCACGTTGACACCCTTCTCCAGGTCGACGCCGAGGTGCGGCGCGCCGAGGCAGAACACGTGGCGCACGACGTCGGTCCACCGTCGCGCGTCCTGCTCGGCGTAATGGCACGCGCTGCGTGCCACCAGGCCACCCATCGAATGCCCGACGAGCACGAGCTGAGTAACGCTGGTCGGCCAGCCGTGCACGAGCTCGTCCAGCAGCACCGCAAGCTCCCGCCCGTTCCGGGAGATGCGCAGGCCGGTGTTGTAGCGGACGTGGACGGGGGTGAACCCGAGCTCATCCCGCAGGCGCTCTCCGTACGTCCGCCGCCCGGCGCGATCTCCGCCGAGCGGAGGCTGCCGCCACGCCTCGTCGGTCTCGCAAAGCCCGTGCACGAACACGGCGATGCGTGAGGTCGCATCGGGGAACGCGCTCGCCAACCCCCCCGGCGTGACCGGCACGGCGGTGCCGCCGCGGCGGACCTCCATCCCCAACGCCAGCCGGTTGCCGCGCTCGGCGAGGTGGTTGCCGACCAGCCCGTTCACCGCCGCGAGCGTCACCGATCCGGCTGGTGTCGCTTCGAGAGCCATCCCGTCGTCACCGGCGCGCAGCGCGACCAGCCCGGCGGCTCCGCGCGGCACCAGACGCAGGCCCAGCCGCACTCCACGATAGACGCCCTGCGTGATCCCGTCGTGCACCACGCGTACAGGCGCCGCCCCCGGACCCAGGATCTCGAACGGCCGCTCGGCGATCCGCTCGTGCATCTCCTGGATCAACCCGCCCGCTGCCGCGAGCGCCTCGCCCGCGAGCTCACCAATCGCCTCGATGTCCATCCTGTGCACAACAACTCCTTTACAAACGCCATACGGTCAGAGCGGCGCATCCGTTACACACGAATGAGGCCCTCTTGGTAGGTAGCTGTCCCCAGCCGCAAAGTAGCTGGCCACACGAGGACTGCCGACTCGTGTGATGCGAGCGGAAGCCCGACGCCAAGTCGGTGCGCCATGTCGAGGTAGAAAGTGCCGTACGGGTTGATGTTCGACCAGAACCGCGGCGTGAGCCGCGTAGGTCGACGTCGGTGAGCCGTCCGGCCCATTCGGGCTCGGCGAGTACCTTCTGCACCAGTGACGTGGCCGCGCTGCAGGCGCTGCCCGGCTCGTGGGAGCGCGAGCGCACCGCCACGACGACGACAAGGCGCCATGAGGAGGCCCGCAAGCAGGCTCGTCAGGCGGCGCGAGCGGCAAGGAAACGCAATCGACGGCCGACCTCGCCCCAGACGCCCCGGCCACCTTTGGCCGGCCGGCTAGCGTGCGATGGGGCGACGGTTGGTGGCGACACGATCGTCGCGACAGGAGCGACGCTACACCACGAGTCCCGATGGCCGCCGGGCAGAGCTGACGCCCGCAGCCACACGGCCGTGCGCGGGCTGGCGTGTGTCTCGTTCACGATCGGATGTCGCCTACCCACAGGCTCGGCGGTTCGATTGGTGGCGAGGGCCTCGGGGTGCGCGCTGCCCAGGCGTGGCTCGCGCTCGCTCAGCCTGCTGACCGTAGGCCATGTCTCGGGAGACGATGGCTGACTAACGACGTGCACCCTCGCCAGTGCGGCTTGGGGATGACGCAGCCGCCGCGGCGACAGCATCCTGACGACGAGAAGCAGGCATAGCGGAATCGCCGACGTCGAGCCCGTCACTCCGGTCGTTGCTGTTGTTACGGGGTGTCGTTGGTCATGGCTGCCGAGCGGAGGCTTCTGAGCGCTTGCGCGATCGTTGCGTTCGCCTCCGTGATCGTCGCCTCGTAGTGATCTCGGTTGGAGTGCCGTAGCGCGGTCGACAACGTGTCCTGGAGACCGTCGAGGAGCTGCAGCGTCCCTTGAACCAGTGCGTGCGCGGGTTTCTGCTGTCCGCCGTCCCGGGCCGCCGGGTGTGGATCCACACGTTTGGCGATCGCCACTGCGTTGGCGGCGGTTGCGGCGAAGTTCTCCAGCCGCTTCTCGTCGCCTGCGGTGAACGGGGCGCGTTCGATGCCGCGGTCAAACGCCGCGAGCACCCCGAACGCCACGCCGAGGTGAAGCATCGGGACGAGCAGCGCCGTGCGGGCGCTCGGGAACCCGGGGCCATCCGGCGCGAGGCGGATTCGGGAGGCTGTCTCACCGATCCGCAGCGGGCTTCGGGTCTCGATCACCTCGCCCCAGAAGGAGCCTGAGACCGGCACCCGCCGGCCGCGCGGAGGGTCGGCGTATCCGCTGCTGGCGGCCACGACCAGCTCGGAACCGTCACGGAGCATGACGAGCGTCGACTGGGCATCCAGCAACGCTCGCCCGCGTTTGGCCACCAGCTCCAGCACGCGGTCGGGACCGGTGGCAGCGCCGGCGGCCAGCGCGACATCGCGCGTGGCCCGGAGCTCGAGCACCGCCCGCTCGCGCTCGCGGCGCTGATGCTCGCTGCGCTCATACGCGCGGGCTTTCTCAATCGCCACCCCGACCCACTCAGCCAAGATCACCGCCGCTTCCTGATCGGCGTCGGTGAACTCCTCGCCGCCTTGCTTCTCGGTCAGATACAGGTTCCCCCACACCTCGCCCCGGATCAGCACGGGAACA
>DASPPG010000090.1:0-13195 GCA_035625625.1 Solirubrobacteraceae bacterium | reverse complement strand
CGACCCGTGGGACGCCATCTACACCGCCGCCCGCTACCTCCACGCCCACCGCGCCCCCGCAGACTGGCCAGCGGCGATCTACGCCTACAACCACGCCGACTGGTACCTCACCCAAGTCCAGCAACTCGCCCAGCACTACGCCCAGACCGCCGGCGCCGGCAACACAGACCTGGCCACCGACACCGCATCCGCCGGCGGGTGCATCACCGCCGGCCCCACCACCCCGGGAACCGACGCGCGGATCCTCCCGGACGGGCTCGCCGCCGCCCCGCTCGACGCCCCCGAACAGGTCCAGGCCGCGATCCCGGCCCCGGCCAGTGGATCACCGTGTACGCCTCCGCCGGGCACGCCCTCATCGACGTGGCCGGGATCGTGCTCGACACCGCCCACTGGACAACAACGCCAACCACCCCGCCCGGCAGCGGACCGCGCTGGCAACCCGCCACGATCCTCCCCGCCCAACTCGCCGACGGCAACACATGGACCGAACGCCACCCACCGGGACTCTGACACGCCGCCCCACCGCGAGAGCGCTCAAGCGATCGCTGCTCGCCACGGTGTGCATCCTCGCGATCGCATCCACCGACACGCAACCGGTCCACTCCCGCACGGACAAGCACGTCGACGCCGCGGCGCGCACCAGCCCGTCGACCATCACTCCCCAACCGACACCAAGCCCTGGAACCATTAAGCCCACTCGGCCGGGGGCCGTCGCGACCACCGTCGCACACGCGTACGCCCGCTACCTCGCAGGTCAACTCCCCGCGTGGCGGCTGCCGGCGCTCACACCGCAAGCCCTCGCGATCGCGCGCCAGAGCGGCCCGCTTCCCGCACACCTGCACGTCGCCCAGGTGCGGCTCACGAGTCTCAACCGTGACGGGGACAGCTGGGCTGCGAGCTACGCGATCATCGACGCACGCGGCCGCCAGACGACCACCGCCGAGCTCCTCCTCACAACGCGCGGCAGCCGGTGGGTGCTCGCCGAACTGGTTCCGCCCGACCTCGACACCCTGATCACGCCCAACCCGCCGGCTCCGCCGGCCACCGGCCCGGCCGCGGCCGCGCCACGCCGCGCTCGCCTTCACCCGGAGCTACCTCGCGTACATCTACGGCCAGGCCACCGCCAGCCAACTGCGCGACCTCACCCCAGCGCTGCGAGCCGCGCTCGCCGCCAACCCACCCCAAGTGCCGGCCGCCATCCGCGCACTCCACCCCCGGATCGCGACCCTCGCGCTCACCCAACAAGCGGCACACTGGCTGGCGAACGCGAACGTCACCGACGGACAAGACACCTACCAGGTGAACATCCTCCTAGACCGATTCGCCGACCGCTGGCTCGCCGTCACCCTGCCATCCGCAGGATGAGCCCACACCGCGGCTGGGCCGAGGACAGCTTGGACGGCAGCGACTCGACCATTTCCGGTGCGATGACGCCCGACGATCGGTTCGTCGACTCGAAGCGATAGTCGCGGCGCCCGGGTGCGCCTGATCGCGATCACTGAGTGGCAAAAGCGCAACCCGGTGAAAGGCGCGAAACGTAGACGTGGTTGCTAATCGCGAGCTAGCAGCACGTCGTGCCGAACATGCGCCTGGTCGCACAACCAAGGTCACCGCCGACAAGAACATGAATGCGATAGTGCGCGCCTGAACGACCACCGAGCTCCCAGTTGGCCCTGGCGTCTGGCCGCGCATAGGTGGGTACACGTCGGGCATCGGCACCTCGCCCAGCGCTACTCACTGTCGCACGGTCCAGCCCGAACTTGCGCATGGTCGCCCGACAGCAGAAACCGATCTTTTGCGTTGTGGGCCGCGGTGCGACCAACGGGAACGAGCGCACCCGCGGCCGCCGAGCCTCGTGAGCTAGGCCGGCTGGGACTCGGCGACCTCGGGTGCGGCGGACTGTTGGCGCACGAGCTCCGACACCGCCGCGCGCGCGGTGACGGCGCTCGACGCGTTCAGCGCGGCTTCGGCGAGCGCTTGGCATTCCTCGAGCGAGCGCTCGGCGAGTGCAGCGCGTACGTCGGCGAGACAGGTCGGCGCCATCGACAGGCTGGTGATCCCGAGTCCGACAAGCACCAGCGCCAGCATCGGGTCGCTTGCCGCTTCGCCACACACCCCGATCGGGCGACCCTCGGCGGAGCCGGCGCCGGCGCCGGCGCTTTGCGCGATCAGCGCGAGCAACGCGGGCTGCCATGGATCGAGCAGCTCGGCGAGGTCGCCGGCGAGACGGTCGGCGGCGAACGTGTACTGCGCGAGATCGTTGGTGCCGATGCTCGCGAAGTCCACCGCTGCGAGGACCTGCTGGGCCTTGAGCGCCGCGGACGGGACCTCGATCATCACGCCGACCCGTGCGAGTCCGTGTGCGCGGGCGACGTCCGCGAACGTTCGCGCCTCTTGCGCGGTCGCGACCATTGGCGCCATCACCCAGACGTCGGCGTCGCCTCGCGCGGCTGCCTGGGCGATCGCGCGCAGCTGATCGTCGAGCAGCTCCGGGTTGGCCTGGGCCAGTCGCAGGCCCCGCACGCCGAGCGCAGGGTTCGGCTCCTCGTCCTGGGGCAGGTAGGCCAGCGGCTTGTCGGCGCCGACGTCGAGCGTACGTACAACCACGCGGCGGCCGCCGAACGCGTCGAACACCGCTCGATACGCCTCGACCTGCTCGTCGAAGCTCGGCGCGGTCGGCCGGTCGAGGAACAGGAACTCGGTCCGCAGGAGCCCGACGCCCTCGGAGTCGGCCTCCGATGTCGCCGCCAGATCGCCGGGTCCACCGACGTTGACCAGTAGCGGGATAGAGACGCCGTCCGCGGTCCTGCCGGGTCCGTGGCTGCGAGCCCGGCGCTCGGCTTTCGCGTCGGCTCGCCGCTGGGCATCCGCGATCATCCCATCGCTGGGATCGGCGACGACCTCGCCGTTGGCGCCGTCGACGAGCACCGACTGCCCGTCGCTCAGGCCGGCGGCGTCGCCGCATGCGGTCACGGCCGGGATCCCGAGTTGCTTGGCGAGGATCGCGGTGTGCCCGGTCGGCCCGCCGCGCTCAGTGACGATCGCGAGCACCTTAGCGGGGTCGAGTGTCGCCGTGTCGGCGGGCGCCAGATCCACGGCGACCAGCACAAACGGGTGACCGGGGTCCGGGATGCCGGGCATCGGCAGGCCGAGCAGGTGCGCGACTGCGCGATCGCGGATGTCATTCAGGTCGGCGGCACGCTCGGCGAGGTAGCCACCGGCGGCCTCGAGCGCCCGCCGGTGCTCGCCGATTGCTGCGTCGACTGCATGCGGAGCGTCCTGACCCGTCTCGATCAGCGCGCTCACGCCGTCCATCAGAACGGGATCGCCGGCGATCATCGACTGTGCGATGAGCACGTCGCTGGCCGCCCCGGTGACGGTCGAGGCCCGCTGCTGGAGATCCTCGGCGACCGCCGTGAGCGCGTCGATCGCGCGGGCAGCTTCGCCGGCGGCGTCGACGACGACTTCTGTGGTGGGAAAGAGCGCGGGCGGGGAAGCGAGTCGGGCGACCGCCCCGACCGCCTCGCCGCCGCTGACCCCGAGCCCGTGTAGCCAGCGCGCCATCTATGCCGCCTCGGCGTCGTGGTTGGTCGCAACGACCGCGGCGAGCTCTTCGAGCGCCTGCTCGGCGCCGTCGCCCTCGGCGGAGAGGATGACCTCCTCGCCGCCGCGCGCGTCGAGCCCGAGCACGAGCAGGATGCTGCGCGCGTCGACGGGCTCACCCCCGGGCTTGGCGATCTTGACCTTGACCGGTTGGCGTGCCGCGGCCTGGACGAACAGGCTCGCGGGGCGGGCGTGCAGGCCGACGCTCGAACCGACTGTGACTGTCTTCTCTGGCATGACTTGGTGTCTCCTCGGGATATCTGTTCGTTTCGTTCTCGATGTTCAGGCGGCTACGACGTTGCCCGGAACTACGGGGGCCGCCGTCTCCTGCGGCCGCGCCTCGGTCTCGACGACATCGCCGCGAATCGACTTGAGCGCGATGAGCGCGGTCGTGCCGACCACCATCCCAGCGAGGATCGCGACCAGATACAGACCGGGATTGCCGATCAGGCCGACGACCCAGATGCCCCCATGCGGGGCGCGCGAGGTGGCCCCGAACGCCATTGACAGCGCGCCGGTGACGGCACTCCCGGCCATCAGCGACGGAATCACGCGGAGTGGGTCGGCCGCCGCGAACGGGATCGCTCCTTCGGTGATGAACGACAGGCCGAGCAGCCACGCGGCCTCGCCGGCCTTGCGCTCGGTGCTGGTGAACAACCGCGGCCGGAGGACGCTCGCGAGCGCGCACGCCAGCGGTGGCACCATGCCGGCGGCCATCACCGCAGCCATGATCTTGGTGTTGCCGCTCGCCAGACTGGCGAGTCCGAACGTGTAGGCGACCTTGTTGACCGGGCCGCCCATGTCGAACGCCATCATCGCGCCGAGCAGCAGGCCCAGGACGACGCCGTTGGTGCCACTGAGGCCGTTTAGCCAGTCGGTCAGCGAGCTCTGCGCCGAGGCGATCGGCTTGCCGATCACGACGACCATGATCACGCCGACGATCAGCGTGGTCACCAATGGGATGATCACGACCGGCATCACCCCCGCGAGCGCACGCGGAACCTTGAGCCTCAAGATCGCGAGCGTCACCGCGCCGGCGATCAGTCCACCGATCAGGCCGCCGAGGAACCCGCATCCGACGGCCACGGCGAGCAGGCCGGCCACGACACCGGGCACGAGCCCGGGCCGGTCGGCCATCGCGAACGCGATGAACCCGGCGAGGATCGGCACGAGCATCTTGAACGCGGTCGAGCCGATGAAGTACATGACGCCGGCGAAGCCGACCTGGCTGAGGATCTTCGTCGGGTCGGTGATCGCGGCGTAGGTGTGGCCGTTGAACGTGCCGCCGTTGACCTTGGTGGCCACGGAGGCGCCGCCGAACAGGAACGACAGCGCGATCAGGATCCCGCCCGCCGCGACGAACGGGATCATGTAACTGACGCCCGTCATCAGCCACTGGCGTAACTTCGCGCCGAAGCGGGCGCCGGGCTCGACCTTCGTCGACAGCCCGACGGGGGAGGCACCCCGGAGGTCCGCCTGGTCGGCCGCGGCAACGGCTGCGCCCGTCTCGAGCTCGGAATGGGTGGCGGAAGCCGCGGCCGCGGCCTCCTCGGCCTCGGTGATCAGCTGCGCCGCGCCGTTGATCCCGCGCTTGACGCTCGTCTGGATCGTCGGCTTGCCCGCGAAGCGCTCGCGCCCGCGGACCTCCACGTCGGCCGCGAAGATCACCGCGTCGGCCGCGGCGATGACCTCGGGTGGGATCGGCGTCGCGCCGGCGGCCCCCTGGGTCTCGACCGAGATCTCATGCCCAGCAGTCTTCGCCGCCTGCTCGATCGCCTCGGCGGCCATGTAAGTGTGCGCTATCCCCGTGGGACACGATGTGACGGCAACGAGTTTCATGCTCCACCCACCTCCCGGGTGATCAGATCCGCCGCCGCAGCAGCATCAGTTACTTGAGTCAGTGCCTCACGGAACGAGGCGTGTACCAGCCGCCGCGCGAGCGAGGCGAGGATCGTCATGTGATCGGCACCGCCTTCGGACGGCGCCGCGATCAGGAAGATCAGGTGCGCGGGCCCGTCCTCAGCGCCGAAGTCGACGCCCGCGTCGGCCCGCCCGAACGCGAGCGACGGCTCGGTGACGTGCGGCGACCGGGCGTGCGGAATCCCGATCCCGCCCTCGAGCCCAGTCGGCATCTGTTCCTCGCGCGCGGTCACGTCGGCGAGGAACCCGTCGAGGTCGCTCACCCGTCCCGCGGAAACCAGCCGCTGCGCGAGCAGACGCGTCGCTCCGGCGCGGTCACCAGCGCCGAGGTTAAGGTCAATCAGTTCAGGGGTGGTGAGCGTGCTCACGTGCGACCTCCAGCGTGTTCATTTGGGTTGTCTTCACCGCATTGCGGTCAAGGTCATTGGGGGCCGGCATGCGGCTCCCGGGAAGCGAGACGGCAGCCGTGCCCCAGGCGACGGCCTCGGCCAGCGCCTCGACGCCGGCGCCGCCCGCCGCGAGAAAGCCCGCGAGCATCGCGTCGCCAGCGCCGACGGTGCTCCGCGGCGCGCCGACCTGAGCGCTGCCGTGGTAGGCCCCGCCGGCTTCAATCAGCAGCGCGCCGTCTGCGCCAAGACTCGCGAGCACCGTGCGTGCACCGGCCGCCCGGATCCGCCCAACCGCGGCGAGCGCGTCCGTGCGCCCGCCGACCGGCATGCCGCTTGCCTCCGCGAGCTCGCGCTGGTTGGGCTTGACCAGATCCGGAGCGGCAGCGAACGTCGCCGGCAATCCCGCGCCATCGGTGTCAACGGCGACTCGGACGCCCTGCTCGTGCAACGCCACGGTCAAGGTTGCGTACCAATCGGCCGGCGCCCCGGGCGGCAGGCTTCCGGACAGGACAGCCCAGTCCGCGCCACAAGCCGCCTGCAGCAGCGCATCAGTCAGCTGCACGACCTCGGCATCGCTCAGCATCGGACCCTGCTCGTTGACCTTCGTGGTCGCGCCGTCCGGCTCGACGATCGTGACGTTGGCGCGGATCGCGCCGGCGATCGGAACCGGATGGACCAGCAGCCGCTCGGCCTCGAGCAGGCCCATCAGCTGCGCGCCCTCGGCGCCGCCGTTCGGAAGCACCGCGATGCTCGGGTAGCCGTTGGCGGCGAGCGCGCGCGTGACGTTCACGCCCTTGCCGCCGCCGTCGACGCGAGTCCGTGTGGCCCGCATGACCGCGCCGCGAACGAGCTGTGAAATCTCCAACGTCCGGTCGACGCTCGGATTGGCGGTGAACGTGACGATCATGCGAGCACGACCCTCGGGCCTGCCGCCTGGAGGTCCGCCGCGATGTGGAGGTCGAGGCCGTCGTCGCTCACGAGCGTGTCGACGGCGTGGAGCTCGCCGAAACGCGCGAAGCAGTCGTTCCCGACCTTCGTGTGGTCGGCGAGCACCACGACCCGGCGCGCGGCGGCCATCATCGCGCCCTTGACCGCCGCCTCGGCGACATCCGGTGTCGTTAACCCACGCTCGACGCTGACGCCGTTGGTGCCGATGAACGCGACGTCGACGTAGGTGTCGGCGAGCACCCGCAGCGCCCACCCGTCGACCATCGCCAACGTGCGGCCGCGAACCCGTCCGCCGACCGTCAGCACGGTCACGTTAGGGCGGGCCGACAGCAACATCGCGATCGGCACCGCGTTCGTGACGACCGTGAGCTCCCGGTCGGTCGGGAGCATCTCCGCGAGCCGGGCGGTCGTCGTCCCCGCGTCCAGCAAAATCGCCCCCTCGGGCGGAAGCTCGTCAAGCGCGGCCGTCGCGATCCGTGCCTTCTCCGAGGCCATCGCCTGATCGCGAGCCGGCAGGCCAGGCTCGAACCCCAGCCGCTCGACCGGGATCGCGCCCCCATGCACCCGGCGCAGAAACCCATGGCGCTCGAGGCTGGTCAGGTCTCGCCGGACCGTCTCCGGAGTGACGTCGAAATCGACCGCAAGCTCGCCGACGTCCACACGCCCGCTGTTCCGGGCCCTCTCGAGAATTGCCGCGTGCCGTTCTTCTTGATACATACGAGATCCGAGTCCGTTTCCGTTGGATTCGATGTTTGACTCCGTCTTTATAACGCCGTTTCTGTTGGATGTCAAGGGATCGTGCCCGTTTTCCTCATCAACCCGGCTGAACCGGGCCAAAACAGATGCAATCGGACGCCAACAGACACCCGGGAAGCCTGCATGCGAGCGGTCCGACCCGGGGACATACCGGATCGACCATTCCGGCCGCGACGAACTCATTCATCCCTCTGCGGGAGCGGGATGAGCGCGCCCACCCCCGCACACGCCACCCCGACCAAGGCAGCCCGGCCGGCGGTGCACTCGCAACAACACAGGCAACGACTGCGACCCGTGCGGCGCGGAGCGACGGTCGATCCGGAGCAATCCGCTCAGCCGTACATATCCGTGGACGGCACGCGCGCCGAGGTCGAGCCGACCGAGGCATCACTCGGACGATCGCTGGCGTTGCGCACGAGCGACGGGCGACTGCAGTGAACTCCTCGCCCGCGTTTTACGCAACCGCAAGCCTCAACGGGCCGCCCCCGCGCGATCCCTTTCATAGGCACCGCAAGCCTTACCAGATGATCGCTTTGGCGACGTTCCGCAGTTCGGGCTCTTGCGGCGGACTGGCTCCGGCTCTCGTGCTGGCCGCGGCATGGCCCTGCCGTTCTGGCAGGCGATTGCGAGAGGCTGGATGGCCACGGCGACTGGGTGCAGGTGGCGATTCGACGCACTTGACGCCGGTGCTCCAACGCGGGAGGATCGGAACGGGCGACCGGAAGGAGGAACCCTTATGGCCCGGGTGATGGCCGACTGCCGTCGCTGGCCCAGTGAGACAAATTGCTCGCTGGTGATCATCGGCGAGGAGGATGAGGTGGTGCAGGCCGCGGCCGAGCACGCCGCCTCGGTGCACGGTCACGAGAACAACGAGGAGCTGCGCATTCAATTGCGCGATTTCCTCGAGCCAGCGGATCAGTACACGCCTGAGCGTCAGCCAGAGGGAGCGCTGCCGGGCTGATGACGAGGAAACGGGGTGCGCCCAAAGGCGCGCCCCAACGCCTCTTAGGACACGGCACTACTCCCTTTGGGCCACTTGCGTCAGCGTCAGCCGCGTCGATCAACCCGAATGCTGCTGGTTGGAATGGCTTTGGCTCGTCTGGCGCGACCGGCGAGGACGAGAACCGACCACGACGTGATCGGTTTTCGTCTATTCCACAAGGCGCGCCTCGTGGAGCTGAAGGACACGTATGACCCGGCCAACGTGTTCGGGCTCAACGGGAACATCTGTCCCAGCCAAAGTACCGCCGTACCGGCGCTCGTGTGACGGTCGCGAATGTTCACGGCGGCAGTCCCGATAAGCAGCGCTAAGTCCACACCCAACCCGAGGAGAGCTGACATGTATGTACGCGTTGTCCGATTCACCGATGTGACGGCCGAGCGAGTGCAGGAGCTCGTGGCGCGCGTCGAGGAAGCCGGTGGCCCCCCACCCGGCGTGCCTACGACCGGAATACAGCTGCTGTTCGACGAGGCACAGGGAACGGCCGTCGTCGTTCAGCTCTTTGACACCGTAGAGGACATGCGCCAGGGCGACGAGGCATTCGGGGCGATGGACGCCTCCGAGACGCCGGGGACGCGCGCGTCGGTTGATATGTGCGAGCTCAGGCTCGACCGCCGCACGTCTCCATAACCGCATCAGGCCTTCGGAGCCGAGTCAGGCCTTCGCGGGTCAAGCTCCCGCTCGACCTCGTCGACGAGCTCGAGGTGCAGCTCGAGCAGCCGGCGCAAAAAGCCGAGCACTAGCCATAGGTACTTCTCGCCGTGGGGGAGATCGCGTGCGGTGTCCTCCGCATCGTCCAGACGGGCTTCGATGTCCGCGATGTCGTCGCGCAGCGTGGCCATGCTCTCGCGCGTCGGTGCTCGCCGACGATGTCGCGGATTCTCGAGCAGCTGATCGACCTGCCGAGGCGCAAGGCTAGGGCTGCAGCGACTCGCTCGTTTTGCTGTCACTGAGTCATCCTTGTGCCCGGACTCGAGCGTCTGTCGGCCTCGACGTTCACCGATCCGTCACTGGTGGTTTCGTTCTCGCGCGAGCACAGGCCGGACGAGCGCAATGGCGACGTCAGGATGGCCGGGCGGCGCCGCCACGGCGCGATTCCTTGTCGACACAGCAGCCACGGCGGTCGGAGCCGTCCTCGTGGTCGAGTTTGTCCGGAAGGAGCAGCCGACGCGGTCGGCGGGGTGGCCGAGATCGTGGCTCCTTGGCATGGAAGGCGGTAGTGATGTCGATGGTGCACGGCGCGCGCTGTTCGGGCGGTCGGAGTGCCTGGGTCATCCGCGTTTCGGTACGGGACGCCGACGCGTGTGTGACAACGAGCATCCTGACTCAGCGGGCGGATGTGGGTCTCGCCCGGAAGGGAAAGATGTCCACGCGGTCAGGCAGCGACTTGTCTGCTGACCCGTGGTTGAAGATCATCTGTCGTCATGAACAGGGCTACGTTAGCTCTGCTGTTCACGGACATCGAGGGATCCACTCGGATGCTGCAGCGGCTGGGCGAGCGGTTTGCCGATGTCATAAGTGAGCATCATCGCGTGATGCGGACGGCGATCCGGGTCGCCGGAGGTTGCGAGGTACATACGGCTGGGGATTCGTTCTTCGCGGTGTTCGAGCATGCCGGCGACGCGATCGAATGTGCGGCGAGCGCGCAGCGCGAGTTCGCCACGGTGGAGTGGCCGGGTGGGGAGGCGCCGCGGGTGCGGATGGGCATCCACGCTGGGGTGCCCTCTATCAGCGACGGCGAGTTCGTGGGCATCGACGTTCACCGCGCGGCACGGGTGATGTCGGTTGCGTACGGCGGGCAAGTGTTGCTGACCGATGCGGTGGTGGGGCTCCTTGGATCGGCGGTGCCCGTTCGTGATCTGGGCTACCACCGGCTGAAGGACCTGTCTGCACCCGAGCATTTGTTCCAGCTGATTGCCCCGGATTTGGACGGCGAGTTTCCCTCATTGCGGTCGTTGAATCGATCCAATTTGCCGACGCCGGCGCACCCGCTGGTGGGGCGGCAGGACGAAATGGTGCGTGCGCTCGACCTGCTTTCTCAGGAAGTGGTTCGGCTGCTGACACTGCTGGGGCCCGGGGGTGCTGGGAAGACCCGCTTGTCGATCGAGCTTGCCGCGCACGCGATTGCGGGTTACCGCGACGGGGCGTGGATCGTGCCCCTTGCGCCGATCCCGGATCAGGGGTTGATGGTTGCCGAACTCGCACGGGTGCTGGAGATCGATCCGGTCCGTGGGGAGCCATTGCGGCAGACGCTGATCACGAAAGTGGCAGAGCGGGAAATTCTGCTGGTGCTCGACAACTTCGAGCACCTTCTGGACGCAACTGGTGTGGTGGCGGACTTGCTGGCTGCCGCGCCGAGGCTTGATGTGCTGTGCACGAGCCGCGAGCCGCTGCGGATCCGGGGTGAGCATCGGATGGAGATCGGATCTATGCCCGTCGGCGATGCCAGCGAACTGTTCCTCCAGCGCGCCGCTGCGGTTCGCCCTGAGCTGAGCACGGACGCTGAGGATCGCGCGGCGGTTGAGCGCATCTGCCTACGGCTCGACGGGCTGCCGCTGGCGCTGGAAATGGCCGCTCCTAGGATCGCTATGTTCAGTCCGCGCGTCCTTGAGACGCGCCTCGCCGAACGCCTGGAGTTGCCCGAGGGGCCTCGCGACCTTCCCGAACGGCTGCGGACGCTGCGCGCCACGATCGACTGGAGCTACCAGCTGCTCGCGGACGCGGAGCAGGCGCTGTTCGCATCGCTGGCGCCATTCATCGGCGGCGTGCGGATCGACTCGGCCGAGGCGATCTGGGGCCAGGCATCCACGGGGAGATTGATCTCGCTCGCTGAGAAGAGCCTCCTCGGCCGCCGCGAAGATCGGGATCAAGAGCCGCGCGTCTGGATGCTCGAAACCATCAGAGAGTTCGCGATCGAGCGCGCCGCGGCGGACGGCCGCATCGACCGCGCGGCGCAAGAACATGCCGACCATTACTACGAACAGACCGAGCAAGCCGCCCCCCAACTGCACGGTGCAGAGCAGCGAAGCTGGCTGCTGCGGCTCGAACAAGAGCAGGCGAATCTCCGCGCCGCGCTGGACTACTTCGCCGAGCACGACCCGACACGGGCGGTTCGGATGGCGGCAAACCTGGAGTGGTTCTGGGTGGTGCAAGGCTACGCGTTCGAGGGGCTCAGTCGACTGACTGACGTGCTCGCACGCGCCCCAGTCGATGTCCCCGACCGCGGTCGAGCGCTCGCTGCGGCGGGCCAGCTCGCACTCAAGGTGGGTGACGCCGAGGGCGCGCAGCCGCTGCTAGTGGAGGCGCTATCGCTCGCGCGGCGCGATGGAGACGAGCGACTAGCGGCTCACGCGCTCAGTCACCTCGGCTGGGGGGCGGAAGCTCTGAGCGACCATGACAGCGCCGAACGCCATCACATCGAGGCGATCGCCAGCGCGCGGCGCGCGGGCGACGGCTCGGCGCTGAGGGTCGCGTTGAACAACTACGCGGTGATGCAGGCACGACGCGGAAACCTCGGGGCGGCACGCCCAATGCTCGAGGAATCGCTAGAGCTGGCTCGGCGCCGGGGCCAGTCCAGCGAGATTGCCCTCACCGGCGCAAACCTTGCAACTCTTGCGCTTGAGACCGGTGACCTCGACGCCGCGGACGCACTTGCCGCCGAGGCATTGGCACGCGCGCGCGAGATCGACTCGCGGCCGATGATCGCCCACACGCTGGTTACCCAGGCGGAGATATCGCTGGGACGCGATGAGCTCGATCGCGCCTCCGGCCAGATTGGCGCTGCGATCGATGCCCTGAAATCCGTCTACGACCTCGAAAGCGCGACGTCGCTGCTGTCGTTGGCCGGCACGCTTGCGGCGATCAGACATCAACCCATGCGAGCCGCGACCCTCTGGGCTGCGGCCGACCGTGGCCGCGAGCGCGTACGGCTCGCCGAGGCTCCCAACATCGTCCTGTTGAGGGGCCGGTGGCAGGCACAAGCACGTGCCGACGCCCCGAACGAGGAAAACTGGAACGCTGCGTGGCGGGCCGGAGGTGAATTGTCAGCCGAAGACGCGCTCGAGCTAGCGCTCGGCGCGACGGGTGCTGTCGGAGGCGACATCGACATGGAGTAGAGCGGCCGAATATCCAAGCCTTGACTCAGGCCGTCGGGCTTTTCGAACGCCTCTTTGACGTCTCGCCGCTTGCGTGGTTCTGGATCGTTTCGATCGAGCTAGCCCACATCGGCCACTAGTAGCTGCCCTGACGCCCCGGCTTACCTACGCCAGCCACGTCCTCAACTGCTGTCGCCTCGATCAGTCCAGCCGCGCTACCCATCGACGACCAGAGCGGTCGCGCGGGCTCCGTGACTGGTGCAGGCGTGGAGCAGGCATCCACTACCGGGCCGTGCTGGCGACTCCTTTCATCCTCAGACGGTCGTCGGAGCGGGCATCGCATCGGCGACAAGAGCATCACACGCACAGAGCGAGCGCCGGTATCACAATGCCACCACGATCTGAATCGTCCGGCCTCCGTCACCCGGACGAGCGCAAAGGCGACGAGTCGGTCGCCATCGCGATTGTGCGCGAACCCGATATGC
>DASPPG010000089.1:0-75987 GCA_035625625.1 Solirubrobacteraceae bacterium | reverse complement strand
GCGGGAAAGCCTGTGCTCAACGCCGAGTACACGCAGGACGGCGAGACGACCGCCAAGTTCTGCCCTAGCGACACAGCAGCCGGCATCACCGGTGCGCTGTTCGACGTCAACCTGGACGGACAGACCTACGACTCGTGCGCGCCCGTCGGCCAGACCAGTCCGGGCGCCACCGGGACGGGCGGCGGTGGCGGCACCGGCGATGGTTCGGGCGGTGGCGGCACCGGTGGTGGTTCGACCGGCGGCGCTCCCACAAGTGGCGGCTCCCCCGGCGTCGGCACCTCCTCCGGCCCCGTCACCCAGACCGGCGGCAACAGCGGCTCACACGGGAAGAAGAAGAAGAAAAAGAAGAAGCACGCCAGGCACGCGGTCCGCAAGGTCTATCGGCACGGTCGCAGGCGGCGCCCGAAACACAAGAAACAGGTAAAAATCAGCAGGACCTTATAGCTAAAACGCCGCAGGACCTAGACCGCCGGCTACCGTCCCGCGCGCTTCCGAGCCGACCAGATAACCTCGGAGTCGTGAGGGGCACGGACCTTAAGGTCATCGTGGTCGACGACCACGAACTATTCCGCCGTGGGCTGATCGGTCTCCTCGAGGAGCGAGGGATTCAGGTCGTCGGCGAGGCGGCGCTAGCCGCGGACGCTATCCGGCAGGCGGCCGAGATGGGGCCCGGGGTGGTGCTGATGGATCTGACGATGCCCGGCATGTCCGGGATCGAGGCGACGCAGCGGCTGACCGCGGTGGCACCACTGGTGCGCGTGCTGGTGCTGACGGTCTCCTCCGATGATCAGCACGTAATGGATGCGCTGCTCGCAGGAGCGTGTGGCTACGTCCTGAAGGATTCCCCGGTCGAACAGATCGTGGAGGGAATCCGGTCGGCCGAACGCGGGGAATCGTTCATCTCGCCGCGGATCGCCCGCCACCTGATACGTCGCCTACGCGAGCCGCCGGAGGTCGAGCCCGCACTTACCGGGGCCGACCTGACGCCACGCGAGCTGGAGGTCTTGGATTTGCTCGCCCGGGGCCTTGACAATTCTGAAATCGCCAACGCGCTGTTCCTGAGCCAGCACACGATCAAGAACCATGTCTCGAGCATCCTCATCAAGTTGCAGGTCGAGAACCGCATTCAGGCCGCCGTGCGCGCGGTTCGCGGTGGTCTGGTCTGAGTCCGCTTCAGACGAAACCCGCTGCTAGATTGACGGTGTGCGTAACCGCAGAATCGCGGCTTACGGTTCGACCGCTCTCGTACTAGCAGCGGTTGCAACGTTGATATTCACCGTCCCCGCGGCATTCGCACGGTGGATGCCGCCGCAGCGCCTGTCGTGGTATTGGCAGCTGACGGGGACGGTCAACAACTCGTATCCGGCCGCGGCTTACGACATCGACGGGTTCGACAACAGCCCGTCCGAGGTCGCGACCCTGCACGCGGCCGGGAAGCATGTGATCTGCTACATCGACGTGGGGACGTGGGAGAACTGGCGTCCGGACGCGAGCAAGTTCCCAAGCTCTGTGCTCGGTCAGCCCAACGGCTGGCCCGGTGAGCGGTGGCTCGACATCCGGCAGTTATCCGTGCTCGAGCCGCTCATGACAGCTCGCTTCCAGATGTGCAAGAGGAAGGGCTTTGATGCGATCGAGCCGGACAACATGGACGGCTACGAGAATGACACCGGGTTCGACATCTCCGCGCAAGACCAGCTCACCTACGACGAGTGGGTTGCCGGGGAAGCACACTCACTGGGCTTGGCCGTCCTGCAGAAGAACGACCCCGAACAAGCGAAGACCCTAGAGCCATACTTCGACGGGGTGCTCGACGAGCAGTGCAACGAGTACTCCGAGTGCTCCGCCTTCCAGCCGTACCTCACCGCGGGCAAGCCGGTGCTCAATGCCGAGTACAACCTCTCGACGAACCAGTTCTGCGCCGCGGATAACCGCGCGGGGATCATGGGCGCGCTCTACAACGTCAACCTCGACGGCACCGCCTACGAGCCATGCTGGAGCGGCTCGCCCGGCTTCGGTTCGTCTCCAAGCCGCAGTGGCTGGAGCGTCGGAATCGCCACCGCAGTGTTGACCGACAGCCATGGCGCCACCGCCGTGCGGTTGGCCTGCCCGCCGAGCCAGTCGCACTGTGATGGCACGGTCCAGATCGCCACGGTGGCCCCGGGTCGGCCGGCAGTGCTGGGCCGTCAACACTTCCACATCGTCGGAGGTCACACGGCCTCGGTGAGGGTGACGCTGTCCCATGCGCCACTGGCAAAGCTGGGCAACGTCTCGTCGACCCGCATATCGATCACGGTTGATGCCCGGGGCCGGACCGCTGTTCAAGCCAAATCGCATCGCGCGGCCACGCTTCGCCTACCGCGCGGACGTCTTCGCTTCTGAGGATCAACCGCCGACGGCCACAGGCCGCTCAGGGTCTGTGATCCACTCGCTCCAGGATCCGACGTACAACGCGGCCCCGGAGAACCCCGCGACCTCCAACCCGAGCACCTCGTGGGCCGCGGTGATGCCCGACCCGCAGTAGGCACCAACCCCGACACCCTCGCCGGCCCCGGCCGCCTCGAACCGCCGGCGTAAGTCGACCGGGTCGAGAAAGTGCCCGGTGGCGTCCAGCAGCGACGGGCTCGGCACGTTGACCGCCCCCGGAATGTGGCCGGCGACCGGATCGATCGGTTCGCTCTCGCCACGGAAGCGCTCCGGCGCTCGGGCGTCGAGGAGCACGCCGCCGCCGGCGACCAGCCGCGCGGCGCCCGCGGCATCAAGCAGTGGCATCCCGCCGGCCCGCGCCATGAAGTCGCCCAGTCCGGGCGCGGTCGCGCCCCGCTCGATGGCGAGCCCGGCGGCCAGCCAGCCACTGAAACCCCCATCCAAAACAGAGACCTGAGCGTGGCCGAAGTAGCGAAGCAGCCACCACGCCCGCGCCGCCGCGATCGAGTTGCCGCCGTCGTAGACGATCACCGGCCGCTCGCCCGATACGCCGGCGGCGCGCATCGCCGCCTCGAAGTCACCCGCCGCGGGGAGCGGGTGGCGTCCGCCCTCCCCCGGCGGTCCGGCGAGGGCCGTCTCGAGGTCGATGAACGCCGCCCCGGGGATGTGCCCGTCCAGATACGCCCGGCGCCCGGCGCGCGGGGGCCAGGCAAGCTCCCAGCGGACGTCGAGTCGCGTGGCCCCTGACAGGCCGGAATCGGACCGAACCTCCTCCACCGACACCAGCGGTGCAGCGCTCACCTGACGGTAAGCGTAATGACCACGGAGGGCGCAAGATCCGCGCCTGAGGGTTCAGATTCCGGCGCGTCGGGCCGATTAGGCAGGCAGGGGTACCGCTAGCTCCGCCTCCGCCATGCCAGAAGTCTTCGTCGCCCGACAGCCGATCTTCGACCGGGACCTGCACGTCGCCGGTTATGAGCTGCTGTTCCGGGGCGGCGACGCCACCACCGCGCTGGTGGCCGACTCGGAAGGGGCGACCGCGTCGGTGGTCCTCAACTCGTTCACCGAGATCGGGCTCGAACGCATCGTGGGATCCAAGGCGGCGTGGGTCAACGTGTCCCGCGAGTTCGTCCTCGGCGGCCTGGCCGCAACGATGCCGCCGGCGGTGGTCGGCCTCGAGATCCTCGAGGACGAGCTGCTCGACGAGCGCTTCGTCCATGCGCTGATCGACCTCAAGCGCCAGGGCTACCGGCTCGCCCTCGATGACTTCCAGTACACGGTGAGCGCCGAGCGCGTCCTCACGCTGGTCGACGTTGTGAAGCTCGACCTCCTCGCCCTCGGACGCGACCGGATGGCGCGTGAGGTGGCTCGGCTGAAGCCCTACGGGGCGACGGTGCTGGCAGAGAAGGTCGAGTCGCCCAAGGACCACGCCTTCTGCGCCGAGCTGGGCTGCGATCTGTTCCAGGGCTTCTTCTTCTGCCGCCCCGAGCTGCTGCACAACCGCGGGATCCTCGCCAACCGCGCCTCGCTCCTTCAGGTGCTGGCCGCGCTCCAGGATCCCGCCGTGCAGCTCGGTCAGCTCGAGCGGATGATCGGCCGCGACGTCGGACTCAGCTTTCGGCTGCTGCGCTACATCAACTCCGCCTTCTTCGGGCTGCGGTTCGAGATCAGCTCGATCCGCCAGGCACTGGCGCTGCTCGGCGTCCAGAACCTCAAGCGGTGGGCCACGCTCACGGTGCTGGCCAGCGTGGACGGCAAGCCGCCCGAGCTGACCGTGACCGCCCTGACCAGGGCCTGCTTCTGCGAGCGCGCCGGCGAGCAGCTGCCCGGGCCCAGGCCCGGCGAGCTGTTCACGCTCGGGCTGTTCTCGGTAATCGATGCGCTGATGGACGCCCCGATCGAGGACGTGGTGGGTCTGATTCCCTTCCCCGCCGACATGCGCAATGCGCTCACTCAGCGCAAGGGCGAGAAGGGCGCCCTGCTCGAGTGCGTCACCGCGCTCGAGGCGGGCGACTTCGAGCGGGCCCGAAAGCTGGTGCGGGGCGCCGGCGAGCTCTACGTCGAGGCGCTGATGTGGGCCGACGAGGCCGCGCGGCCGCTGTTCGAGCCGATCCAGGCCGCAGCCGCCTGAGGCGTGTCTGCGGGGTAGTTGGTGGCCCCTGATAAAAGTGTGCAGGTCATGCTCCTGTACGACTCGCGGGTATCGGGCAACTGTTACAAGGTCCGGCAGCTCTTCGCCCACCTGGGCATCGAGTACGAGCGCCGCGAGGTCGACGTGATCGACCGCTCGGGGCGCCAGGAATTACTGGGGGAACTGAACCCGGCGTTGCGCGTGCCCACGCTCGTCCTCGACGACGGACGGAGCCTCGCGGAATCCAACGCGATCACGTTCTACTTCGCCGAGGGCACGCCGTACCTGCCCGAGGACCGCTACGACCGGGCCCAGGTGCTCCAATGGCTGTTTTTCGAGCAGTACAGCCACGAGCCCTACATCGCGGTGGCGCGGTTCTGGGCGATCGCCGGTATCACCCCGCCCGACAGCGATGCCGAGGCCAAGCGACGGGGGGGCACGGCCGCGTTGCGCGCGATGGAGGGGCACCTGGCCGGGCGCGAGTTTCTGGTCGCCGAGCGCTACACAATCGCCGACATCGCGCTCTACGCCTACACCCATGTGGCCCCGGAGGGTGGGTTCGACCTCGCGCCCTACCCGGCCATCAACGCATGGCTGGCGCGAGTCGAGGCCCAGCCGCGCCATATCGCGATCACCGACTGAGACGGCCTCGCCGGGAATGGCGAGTGATCGTCGGCGACTCCCGCGCGTAGTTGGATACCAACTCCCGGGCGTGAGAAGTGCCCAAATTGCGCAAACCAGCACGACCGTCTGCGGCGCATTACGGATTGCACACAACGCTCGGCCGGTCGTAGGTTCCGACCGGCCCGCGGCTGAGCGGGAGCGGACCGACGAACGGGGGACACCTATGACAGAGGCAACTCTTGCTGCGCGCTCGCAGCCCGCACGCGCGCTTCAGCTGGCAAACGAGGTCCGGCGTGCACGCTCGGAACTGAAAACCCGAATTGCCGACGGGCAGCTCTCAGCAGCCGACGTGATCCTGACGTGTCCGTCGGAGATCGCGAGCATGCCACTCGCGCGGCTGTTGGCAAGCCAACGCGGCTGGGGCGACGTTCGCTCCCGCGCGCTCCTCGCGCAGGCTGCCATCCGAGAGGACAAGTCGATCGGCTCGCTCACGGAACGCCAACGGCGCGCCATTGCGACGCTGCTAACTCGCACGACTGCCTGGGCCGATCAATGACCAAGGTCCAGCCGCTTGAGATACGCGCGTTCCCAGCAGACCAGATCAGGTCTTACCGCTAGCGGCGCGGCGACGGCCGGGCCGCAGCGGCAACAGGCGCAATGGCCGTTCGCGCTCGCGCGCGGAACGGCGCGGATGCGCGGCAGGCCGAGGCGGGTGCGGTCCGCGGACGCGCGTCGTGGGCTGCTCGGCATCGGGCAGCGGGATCCCGCCAATCGGGCGATGCGGGGGTTGCCGATCGTCCTCGGGTCCGGGGCCATCGTCGTCGGACGGCCCAGGGTCAGGACCGGAGCCACGGAAGAGCAGAAGCGGCGCCAAGCCGACGAGTAACACCCCCCAGGCGAGCGCTATCCACGACAGCACAATGAAGCCGTGCTCGCCAACCGATCCGACCAGCGCCACCGTCCACGGCAAGACGATGCAGATGACTACCGCGCCGAACCGCCACCAGAACCGGGAGCGCCGGCGCAGAGACCGATCGCCCAGGGCACTAACGAGGACGCCAAGCGGGATCGCCGCAAGCGACAGGGCGATCACCGCTTCCATGAGGGGAGGCTACCGCCGCCGGCCGGCCCGGAAAAGTGGTCCGGGCCCCTGGATCTCCGACAGCGCGAAGCCGAGCTGACGCCGGATGACGCGGACGCTAGAGCCTGACGTCAGGTGAGGGTCAAGGGCGTTTGCGTCCGCGGACGACTCGCCGAGGGAGCGGCACCGGAGAGAACCGCTGCGCCACCAGGCCGGCGAACAGCCGCGGGTCGGCCTTGGCGATCAGCCGGGCGAGCTCCGCGCGCTCCGCCACCGACAGGTTGTGTCCCACCCCACGGCCGCGCCGGACCAGCGTGATCACCCGCCGGCGCTCGTCAGGCTCGAGCCGGAGCCAGTGCCGGCGGGCCAGCATCAGGACCTGGGCAGTGGCCAGCAGCCGCGCCAGCGGGACGACGCGAGCCACCTTGCGAATCGTGCCTGCCATCGAATCTGAGTCTAGGAGTCACCGTTGACTAGGCTCCCGCCCCGATGACCCTCGCCTTCGCCGAGCGCCCGCCGCGGACCGAACCCGATGGTCTGCTGGTCCTGCACCACGGCCGTGGCAGCGACGAGCAGGACCTGATCGGGCTGGCCGACGTGCTCGACCCCGAGCAGCGTCTGCACGTGGTGGCGCCGAGGGCGCCGCTCAGGCTCCCCGGCTCGCCGGGGTACCACTGGTACCTGGTCCCGCGCGTGGGCTACCCCGATCCGGGCAGCTTCCAGTCCGCGTACCGCGGGCTCGCGGACTTCCACGATGCGCTGTGGGAGCGGACCGGGATCGGCCCGGAGCGCGCGGTACTGGGCGGCTTCTCGATGGGAACCGTGATGAGCTACGCGCTGGGGCTCGGCGCCGGCCGGCCGGTGCCGGCCGGCATCCTCGCCCTGTCGGGGTTCATCCCGACCGTCGAGGGGTGGGAGCCGGACCTCGCCCGGAACGAGCAGACGCGCGTGCTGATCGCGCACGGCCGCAATGACTTCGTGATCCCGGTGACCTTTGCCCGCCACGCCCGGGAGCTGCTCGAGCAGGCCGGCTTCGCGGTCGACTATCGCGAGTCCGAGGCCGCCCACAACGTCGACCCGGGCGATGTCCCGCGGGTGGCGGCGTGGCTCGACGCGACGCTGGGCGCGGACTGAAGAACCGCGGGCGGCCGGCAACCTGACCGGCCGAACGGGTAATCGACGGCAGGTTCCAGTTGCACTCGATGAAGCTGATGATCGACGCCTGGTCCGTCAGGGTTATCGGGTTGTGGCCGATTTGCGAACGAGCTGTGACCGCTCGACAGGGTGTGCCAGCGGGGGCCGAAGCTACACACCAACTTCACAGCTTGGCCACACGGCGCCCGTGGCTTGGCTGGAAGACTCGGCTCGGGGTCTGTTGGCAAAAAAGCGCAAGAAAGGATCGTGATGATCACTCGGTTCGTCCGAGCGCGCGCGGGTGCGCGCGATAGCTCTGGTGCCGCGCGGGCCGCGCGGAACCGGATGCTGGGCGTTGGAACCGCCGCCCTGGCGGTGGTCGGTGTGGGGCTTCCTTTGCTCATGTCAGGGTCGGCCGGCGCGCACGGGTCGTCGCACCGTGGTGGGCAAATCCGGCAGTCCTTTTCGATCGCAAGCCCGTCCGGGCACAGATATTTCGACCACCTCGGGATCCAGCCTGGGAAGGTCAAGCACGTGTGGCTGATCATCCTCGAGAACAAGTCCTATGACGCGTCGTTCACAGGGCTCAACAACAACACGTACCTGTGGCAGACGCTGCCGAAGCAGGGCGCCTTGCTGAAAAACTACTTCGCCACCGGCCACTCCAGCCAGGACAACTACACCACGCTGGTGTCGGGACAGGCGCCGCAGCCAGACGTCCAGGACGACTGCACGTATTACAACAACGATGACAATGCCGCATTCGCGGGCGGCGGCGCCACTGACAACGGCGTCGACGTTGCCGGCGGGAGCCTGACGGTCAACCCGAATTTCGGCCAGTGGACGGCAGCGGCGGGCCCGAACGGCTACATCGGCAATTCCTCGACCCACACACCCACCACGCTCGGGTGCGTGTATCCGTCGAGCGTGCAGACGCTGTTCAACCAGTTCGACGCGGCGGGGATCACGTGGAAGGGCTACGCCCAGGACCTCGGCGACACGACCAACAGCGGCCCGACCGCCAGTACCGGCGCCGGCAACCTCACCCTCGACGAGGACGCGTGTGGCGCGCCGTATGACAGCTCGACAGCGACCACCTGGCCGTATGCGAATCCGCTCCCGACGAGCTCGACGGCGGATCCGAACCCGGGCTCGGCGAGCGCCGGCGGCGCCTACGTGCCCAAGCACTTCCCGTTCCCCTGGTTCGCGTCGCTGCTCGACAACCCCAAGGACTGCAACAGCTCGCAGATCGAGCCGTTCTTCGACAACCCCGGGCATGACTTCTACAGCGACCTGCAGGCCGACCAGAGCCACCCGAACGCGTACCCCAACTTCGTGTGGATCACTCCGGACAATTGCTCGGACGCCCACGACGCGGAGTGCGTGAATGGCTCCGCCGCTGCCTCGACGGAGCTGAACGGGTACCCCGAGGGCGGCAACCTGTCGGGCGGCTTCTCGAAGCCGGATATCCCGAACGCGCCGACCAACGGCACCGGCGGGCTGTTTGCCGCGGACCTGTTCCTGCAGCACGTGATCCCCGAGATCGAGAGCTCGAGCGAGTTCAAGGACGGCGGCCTGATCGACATCACGTTCGACGAGGGGTATCCGCCGTACACGTACAACAACTCGTTCTACAACGACTCCGGCAAGTACGACACGCTGCACATCGCGCCGGGGGCGTCGGCCGCGCTCGCGACCGACGCGGCGGGCGAGACAATCGATGCACACGGTCACGTCACGGAGGTGAACAGCGAGCCGACCGGCCCGAACACGCCGCTCATCCAGGACCCGACCACGGGCGAGCAGCTCTCGCCGGGTCCGGGCGACGCCGCCGGCCTCGACCGGCCGGACAACTGCGTCCCGCAGACCCCGAGCAACACGGTGCAACCGACCCCGTACAACCTGGCGACCGGGGCAGTCGGTACGTGCGTGCTCGGGCCCCAGGCCGCGACGACCGCGACCGACTCGCTGACGAAGGCGCGGACGGACACTAGCGGGGTCTCGGGCAGTTCCGGCTCGTCGACGATCACCGACAACTCGATCAAGATCACCGACGAGGGTCGTCCGGTCAGCGGCACGAACATCCCGAGCGGTGCGTACGTCGGGACGGTCACCGACGGCCCGACTGGTGCCTGCACCCCGTCGAGCTGCAGTCCGACGGGGTTGACGGCGACGAACGTCCCGGTCGGCGCGAATGGCTCGACCGGGTTCGAGGAGGAGGGCTCCTTCACGCTCGTCAACTCCTCGGGCACCCCGATCACCCCGACCGGGACGGTGACGAGCGTCTCGCTCGCCGCCGACTGCGATCCGACGCCGGCGAACATGGGTGGATCGTCGTCGTCGTGCTCGGGTCTGACCGATCCGTACTACGACGCCACCACGCCGACGCCGGGCGGTGGTGACACCGGCAGCGTGCTGATCAGCCCGTACATCAAACCGGGCACGGTCAGCAGCGTCTACTACAACCACTACAGCTGGCTGCGGACGATGGAGGACCTGTTCGGCGTGGCCTCGGCGTCGCCCGGTCTCGATGGCGAGGGTCACCTCGGCTACGCCGCGCAGCCCGGCCTCGTCCCGTTCGGCCCCGACGTGTTCACCAACGCATCGGGGCGAAACTGGGGCGGGTGAGATCGTCAAGCGGGCGTGAAGCACCGCACATCTGACGTCGGAAGTGCTCGTGAGCCGGGCCTGAGGGCCCGGCTCACGCCCGTGCTCCTCGTGGCTGGCCTCGCGCTGACCGGGTGCGCGACGAGCGCCTCCGCGCCGACGTCCACACAGACGGCGGCCCCGAAGCCGGCCAAGGTGTCGGCCGCGGTTCGGGCTCAGGAGCTGGCGATCCACGCGCAGGTGATGGCCTCTCTCCATGCACCCGCGCCAAAGGACCTGAAACCTGGGATCCCCAGCTTCATCCCCCGCGGCACGATCGCAGTGAACCGGATCGTGACCGCGACCCCATCGCACCCCCAGCTGGCTATTCAGGGCGACAGCGTGGTGCTCGACCTGACCAGCGGTGACACACTGGCCACGATGAACGGTCCGCTCTACAACAACAAGTACGTCGGAACAAACGATCCGACGATCCCCGCGCAGTTCCTCCTCACTTTCACGCAGACGCACGGCACGATCCCGCTCGCACCGGATGACTTCACGATCCTCGACCAGCTCGGCAACAACATCGTTCCGCAAATCCGAGTCAAGGGCGGCGGCCCACTTCCGACGCGGCTCGACTCAGGCCAGCGTCTGACGCTCATCATGAGCACGATCATCTCCGCCGGCGACGGGTCGATCGTCTACAACCCGACAGGCATCACACAGGCGGGCCACAAGCCGCTGGTCGGGTGGGACTTCATCGTCGAGGACGACTAAGGCGCCGCACAACTATGCTCGCGCGGTGCCGCTCGCCGCCGAGCTCGACCTCCCCAGCTTCGATCACACCGACTCTTCGCTGCGCGGAGAGCGCTACCGGCAGGCGATGACGGAGCTCCACGGGTACGAGGGCTGGCTGGCCGCCAGCCCATTCGGCTTCATCGTCCTCGACCGAGAGTCCGGCGAGTTCTTCCTGCGCACCAAGTCCGCCGTGTTCCCGGGTTTGACGATCGCCGATCTGTTCGGGATCACCGACGGCCCGTTGCGCGAGGAGATCGTCAAGAACATCATCAACGTCAACGGGGACGATCACCGCCGTCTGCGCAACCTGGTCAACCCCGCGCTCTCGCCGCGCGCGGTCGACCGCTACCGGCCGGCCATGCGGCGCTTCCTCGACCAGCTCCTCACCGGGATCCGAGAAGAGGACGGCCGCTGCGAGTTCATCGCGGACTTCGCTAAGCCGTACCCGTCGCTGGTGATCGCCGGGGTGATGGGCGCCCCGCTCGACGACGCCCCGCGGCTTCACCACTGGTCGAACGTCATTCAGCGCCAGTTCGACCCGACCAGCCTGATGGCAGAGCGGGAGCAGATCGAGCGGGCGGTGGCCGAGTTCTACGCCTACGAGGACGAGCTGATCGCGGCGCGCCGGGCGGGCGGGGATGTCAATCCCGCCGACGACCTGATCTCGGCCCTGATCAAGGCCGAGGAGGCGGGCGACCGCCTTTCCGACGACGAGCTGCGCAACCTCGTGCTGAACATCCTCGTCGGCGGGGTCGACACGAGCCAGAGCCAGCTCGCCCACGCCGTGCGGCTACTGGCCGAGCACCCCGACCAGTGGGAGGTCCTGCGCGGCGACCCGCGCGAGCTGGCGCCGGTGGCGGTGGAGGAGGCGCTCCGGTTCGAGCCGATCACCCCGTTCACCGCCCGCATCCTGATCGACGAGGTGGAGTACCGCGGCGTCACTTTCCCGGCGGGATCGATCGTGCTCGTATCGGCCTGGCATGCCCACCGCGACGGGGGGCGCCCTGACGTCTTCGACCTGACCGCCGACCGCACCGGCCAGCGCCAGCGTCTGCTCACCTTCGGCGCCGGCATCCACTACTGCGTGGGCGCCAACCTCGCCCGCGCGGAGATGCAGGAGGCGCTCGCCTTCCTGGCCGAGCGTGTCACCTCGCTGACCCTCGACGGCGAGCTCGACTTCGGGACGCCGTCGGGGATCTACGGTCTGGAGAAGCTGCCACTGAAGCTTGAACTCGCATAGGAAGGAGTCGGACTTGGCCTACGAGACAATCATCTGGGAGCAGTCGGGTGCGATCGGCCGGCTGACCCTGAACCGGCCCGAATCGCTGAACGCCTGGACGCCCCAGTTCGGCCTCGAGCTCCGGACGATCATCGAGCGTGACGCGGCGGACGAGTCGGTGCGCGCGGTCCTGATCACCGGCGCCGGCCGGGGCTTCTCCTCCGGCGCGGACCTGAAGGCCGGATTTGAGCCGGCCGACGACGGCATGCCCGACATCGGACGGGAGCTGCGCGAGATCTACCACCCGATCATCGCCGGGATCCGCCGCCTGGAGAAGCCCGTGGTCGCGGCGGTCAACGGCCCCGCGGCCGGGATCGGCTGCTCGCTGGCGCTCGCCTGCGACCTGATCATGGCAGCCGAGTCGGCCTTCTTCGGGCTGGCGTTCGTGAACGTCGGGCTGATGCCCGACGGCGGCTCGACGGCGCTCGTCCCGCCCGCGGTCGGGCGCGCACGCGCCTTTCAGATGGCGCTGCTCGGCGAGCGCATCCCGGCGCCTCAGGCACTCGAGTGGGGGCTCATCAACTGGGTGTATCCGGACGACCGCCTGATGGCCGAGGCGGGCGCGTTGGTCGAGCGCCTCGCGGCCGGACCGACCCGTTCGTACGCAAGCTCCAAACGCGCGCTCAACCACTTCATCTATGGTGACCTGGACGCCCAGCTCGACCTCGAGGCCGAGCTGCAGCACGCGCTCGGACGCAGCCAGGACTTCGTCGAGGGCGCCGCGGCGTTCGTACAGAAGCGCCCGCCCGCCTTCACCGGAGCCTGATGGCGAACTGGGAGACGATCTCCTCGCTCGCCACCGCCGGCGGGACGCTCGTGCTGGCGGTGGCGACGTTCTCCGCGGTCAAGTCGTCCAACCGCTCGGCCCGGATCGCCGAACAGGCCCTCCAGGAGCAGCGCCGGCCGCTGTTCGTCCAGTCTCGGAACGACGACACCAGCGAGAAGATCATGTTCGGAGACCAGCACTGGATCAGGGTCGAGGGCAGCCGCGGCGCGGCCGAGTACGTGGACGGGATCGTGTACCTCGTGATGAGCCTGCGCAACATCGGCGCCGGTATCGGCGTGTGTCAGGCCTGGTCGGTGCGGCCCGGCCTACAGCGCCGCGTCAACGACCACGTCCCCGAGGACGAGTTCCGCGCCCAGGCCCGCGACCTCTACATCCCCGCCGGGGACATCGGCCTCTGGCAGGGGGCGATCAGAGACGCGAGCGACCCCCAGCATCGCGAGATCGCCGACGCGATCGCGCGCCGCGAGCCGGTGGCCGTCGAGCTCCTCTACTCAGACCAGGTCGGCGAACAGCGCACGATCAGCCGCTTCAGCCTGATCCCCGTCGGCTCGGAAGATGGCGAGGACGTCAGGTGGGCAGTGAGCGGTAACCGCCACTGGTACCTCGATCGCGCAGGTCCCCGCTGACCCGCTCGAGGACCGCGGCCGCCTCGGCCGCCATCTCGCGCACGATCTCCCCCGCCGGTTGCGCGCGCGCAAGCTCGTGGGCCTGACCCGCCCACAGGTGCAGCGTCTCGGCGTCGCCACGTTGCCGGGCGGCCGCGCGCAGCGGGCTGGTCGCGTAGTGGATCTCCGGGTACGCACACGGCGCGCTGTCCGAATGCTCGACGAGGAAACGGTTGACGATCCCGCGCGCCGGGCGCCCGGTAAACGCCCGCGTCACCCGCGTCGGGCGCGACTCGGCGAGCGCCGCGCGGTGGGCGCCCGCCGTGCCGGCCTCCGGCGCCAGCAGGAGCGCGGTACCGACCTGAGCGACGGTCGCGCCGGCGCAGAGCACCGCGGCCAGCGCCGCGCCGTCGGCGATGCCGCCCGTCGCGATCAGCGGAAGCCGCGTCGAGCCCGCCAGCACCCGCAGCAGCGCGAGCAGTCCGATTCCGCCCTCGTCCGATCCGTCATCCAGGAACCCGCCGCGATGGCCGCCGGCTTCGCTCCCTTGCACGACCAGACCGTCGGCGCCGGCCACCTCCGCGGCGGCCGCCTCGCTGCGGTTGGTGACCGTTACCCACGCGGCGACGCCGGCGGTGTGCAGCCGATCGAACACCTCGGGCGCCGGACAGCCGAACGTGAACGACGTCACCGCCGGCGGGTCGCCGCACAGGAGCTCGAGCTTCGCATCCCAGTCCTCGTCGTCGAGCCGCGCCTCCCCGAGCTCGACCCCCTGGCGCTCGGCCTCGGGCGCGAGCTCGCGCAGGTATTCCCCGTACGTGTCACGGTCGGCCGGCTCAGCGCTGGGCACGAACAGGTTGACTCCGAACGGCGCCGCGGTGCCCGCACGCACTGCGCGCATCTCTTGGGCGACCGCGTCCGCGCGCTTGTAGCCGGCGGCCACGAACCCCATACCGCCGGCCTCGCACACGGCGACCGCCAGCTCGGGCGTCGACGGACCCCCGGCGAGCGGCGCCTGGACGATCGGGAGTGGGAGCGCGCTCAGGTCGAACGTGCCCTGAGTCTACGAGTCGCGAGTTTCTCGACACTCGGCACCGGCCCACAGGTCCAGTGCGGCCGAACTCGCGCTACGCCCGAGTGAATCCGTTTTCACCGGGCGCGTACTCGGTGGTTGTGGAGAAAGTCAGGACCGAAGGCCCCAAGTCTCGTGTCAGCTGACGGCCAACGCCTGCAGGGCGGCGGGCACCATCGCCGGCCGGTCGACGTACATCGCCGAGCGCCACAGCGCGTCGTCGCCGAGCGCGTCGCGCACCGCCGCGCCGGCAGCAAGCAGCTCGAGCAGCCCGGCCTCGGCCGTGGTCCGGTCGGGGCGGTCGTTGCCCTTTGCGAGCAGCGCCGCGACCTCCTGGGTGGTCAGCCCGTCGGGGAAGCGCTCGAGCAGCGGCGCCGGGTCCTCCGGCGGCGGCTCGCGGTGAAGCTTCGGGTCGATGTTCGCGATCAGCACGTCGTAAGCCTCGACCGGCTGAAAGCCGCCGGCGACGAGCCGCGCGCGACCCGACTCGAATACCACCGAGGGAGCCGTGAAACGGACCGGGCCGTCGGTGGTGGCGGTCTTGCCCTGGAGCTCGGCGGCCGAGCCGGCGGCCTTGCGGGTCTCGTCGCGATCCGACCGGTAGGCCTCGACCACGTCGGGAGCGTCAATCCTCGACACGATCTGCTCCGCGTCGACGCCGGGTACGTTGCGCAGGGCGTTCAGCAGATCCCCGTCGTCGTCGAGCAGCATCGGCGAGTTGAAGTTGTGAAGCTGGATCGCGCGGAACACGCGCCACTCGCTGCCGGGATCGCTCATCCGCGCGGCCACGACCGCCCGGCACGCGCGCGAGGTCGCGCTCATGCGTGCTTTCGGGGTCGGTGAGAACGGCATTCCGTAGCGGCGGCGGAAGCTCGCCTGGCCGAGAGCCCCGCGCAGCGGGGTGAAGCCGCGGTTCTCGTATTGCGAGGCCTCCTCGGTGAGACCGACGAGCACAAGCCGCCAGTCCAGCTGGTCGCCGTACCGCCACTCGATCACGCGGAGAGCAGGGCTTTCGGAGTAGGCCCAGGGGCAAGCTGGATCGCTGTACAGCGTGGCCGAAATCATGTCGTTGACGCCTCCGGGGTCAGGTGATTGACGCCTCAAGGATGTTAGCGAGCCGGCTTCCCCGGCCCTCGCCGCGCCCGATCACGTGGACCGCGGGCCGCACCTTGGCGGTCGCGAACCCGGCCGCTAGCAGCGCCTTCTCCGCCTCTCCCGCGTCCGAGAAGTGCAGGTACACGCGCCCACGCACGAACGCGGACAGCGCCACTCGGAACGCCCGGACCTGAGGCGTGGCCGCGCCGGCTAAATGCAGGTCGGAGATGTAGCGGCCGGCGGCAAATCCGGCCAGCGTGTGCGCGAACCGCCGCCAGATGCCCTCGACCGCGTCGGTCGGCAGGTACCCGAGCAGCCCCTCGGTGACAATCGCCAGACCTTCGTCCGAGTCGAGTTCGCCCGCCACCGCGGCGAGGCTGCCCGGTCCCTGATCCTCACGCAAAGCGTCAACCTCGCGCACCCGGTGGCGCTCGGAGAGCGATCCCATCCGCTCAAGCGCCGCGCGCTTGTGCTCCGCCATCTCCGGCAGGTCGGCCTCGACATAGACCAGCCGCGCCCCATACCGCCGCGTGAACCGCCACCCGCGAGGCGACAGTCCCGCCGCGACCTCGATCACTTGGCCGACCTCGCCGGCGTCGATCGCCCGCTCGAGCAGCGCGTCGATCGCCCGGTGGCGGGCCAGCAGGTAGGCCTCGAGTGTGGCGCCACCGATCGCCCGGCTGCCCAGCATCACCGGCTGCAGCGAGTCGAACAGGAGCCGGCCCTCCCGCGTCGCGAGGTCCGGGTGCGAGAGGCCGTTGCGCGCCCACACGTAGCCCGTGTAGTGCGCGGTCGGACCGATGCGGTTGCCGGACGAGCTCACCCCCGGGGTGTTACCCACCCAGAAGCTGGGCGAGCCGATCGAGCAGCGCCACCTGGGCGGCGTTGATCTTCTCCCGCGCCGCGGCGAGCGCGAACCACTCGACGCGGTCGACCTCGGGGACCTCGATCTTCCTCCCCGACCGAGGTGGCCATTCCATCTCGAACGTGTTGCTGCTCGCGGTGGCTGGGTCGAGGTCGCCGGCGATCGCCCACGCGCGGACGAGCTTGCCGCTCTTTTGGCGGACCTCCCCCAGGTCGGCCGCATCGCCGTCCGGCGGCGCGGTGCCGAGCTCCTCCTGGAACTCGCGGCGCGCCGCGGCGAACGGTTCCTCCCCGTCGGCGTACTCGCCCTTGGGGATCGACCACGCCCCGAGGTCGCGGCGCGCCCAGAACGGACCGCCGGGATGGACGAGCAGGACCTCGAGCTCGTCGCCGCGCCGGCGGTGCAGGAGGATGCCGGCGCTCCGGCGCGAGCCTCGCGCGCTCACCTCGCCGGTCAGCCCCTACGCGACGTGACCGCCAGGCCGAACCCGAGCGCGATCAGCATTGCCCCGCCGGCGCCGGTCATGCGCTCGAGCCGGCGCGCCGAGCGTCCGAACCAGTGACGCGCCGTTCCCGAAGCGACCGCCCACGCGGCGTCCGACAGCAGCCCGATCACCACGCAGATCGACCCGAGCAGTGCTATCTGCAGCGTGACGTGCCCCTGCGACCGTTCGATGAACTGGGGCAGGATCGCCGTGAACATGAGCACGCCCTTGGGGTTCGTCGCCCCTACGAAGAAGCCCTCGCGGGCGATCCGGCGCAGCGGCTTCGGCTCGGCGGCCGCGGCCGGCGTGAACAGCGAGGACAGCGACTTGCGCCGCAGGATGTTCCGTGCGCCGAGGTACACCAGGTACGCGGCGCCGAGCAGCTTGATCACGGTGAACACCGCGTCCGAGCTGGCCACGATCGAGCCGATCCCGATCGCCACCAGCACCAGCTGGAGGATCAGGCCACCAGTGTTGCCGAGCACCGACGCCAGCGCCGCCCGGCGCCCGAGCGCGACGCCGCGACTGATCACGAACAGCACGCTCGGGCCCGGAATGACGATCAGGATGTAGACCGTGAGAAGGAACTCGAGGAGGTGGCGCGTGGGGAGCATCCGAACTCGCGCATCATCGCACTCCTCGAGCGCCGCCAGGGTCGGCGGTCGAGCGCCCGGACCTGCTCTCGCACAACCGGCTCGAACACCTCGGTGATCACTACCGGCCGGGCCGTCATATCAAGCCGCCAGCGCCTCACGCTCACCACCTTCCTCGGTCGTCTTGAGCTGTACCACCTTGGACGCCGGCTCGCGCAGCAGGAACGCCGCGATCGCCGCGCCGGCGAGCGCGAATACGGTCCCGACGTGGTAGGCGAGCTCGAAGCCGTTGGTCATCGATAGCGGTGTCCCGCCCGCCGCGCTGCTCTGCCCAGCGGCAATCGTGCTCAGCACCGCGAGACCGAGCGCGCCGCCGACGAGTCGCGAGGTGTTGAGCAGACCCGAGGCGACGCCGCTCTCGCGGCCCGCCACGCCCTGCATCGCGACGATCGTCGCGGGGACGAGCGTGAAGCCCATCCCGAGCGCCGACAGGAAGGCTCCGAGGAGCACGGTGTGCACGTATGTGCCGCCCGGGGTGACGCCGCTCAGCAGCATCAGTCCGACCGCCGAGGTCAGCATGCCGGTCGTGATCACCCGGCGTGGTCCGAACCTCGCCACCACTCGCGGCGCCACGGTCGACGCGGCAAAGATCGACAGGGTCATCGGCAGGAAGCCGAGCCCCGCCTCGATCGCGTCGTAGTGGAGCACCTGCTGGAGGTACAGAGTCAGGAAGAACCAGCCCGGAAACTGCGAGGCGTAGAGCAGCAGCACCACCGCGTTGGCGGCGCTCAGGTGGCCGATCCGGAAGATCGACAGCGGCACCAGCGGCTGCTCGGCGAAGCGCGCCTCAACGACCAGGAACGCCGCCAGCAGGATCAGTCCCGTAATCAGGGGCACGAGGACGCCCGTGGACCCCCAGCCCAGCGTGTCGGTCCGAACGATGCCGTAGGTCACGCTCACCAGCGCACCGGTCACGAGCAGCGCGCCGGTCGCGTCGAAGTGGCGCCGCCCTTCCGCGGGCCGGTGGATCGGGATCACGCGGAGGCCGAGGACGACCACGACGATGCCGAGCGGCACGTTGACCGCGAAAATCGCCGGCCAGCCGAAGGCCTGGGTGAGCACGCCGCCCAGCAGCGCACCCGATGACGCGCCGAGGCCGCCCACGGCGCCCCATGCGGCCAGACCGCGGTTGCGCTCGCGGCCTTCCGGGAGCGAAGAGGTAATGATCGAGAGAGTGGCCGGCGAGAGGACGGCTCCGGCGAATCCCTGCAGCCCGCGCGCGCCGATGAGCAGGCCGCGCGAGTCGGCCAGCGCGCACACGAGCGAGGACAGGGAGAACAGCGCGACACCGGTGAGGAACACCCGACGGCGACCCAGCAGGTCGGCCGAGCGTCCGCCCAGCATCAGGAAGCCCGCGAACGTGAGCGTGTATGCGTTCACGACCCACTGCAGGCCGGTGGTCGAGAAATGCAACCCGGCGCGCATCGACGGCAGTGCTACGTTGACGATTGCGACGTCCAGGATGACCATGAACTGGGCCAGGCAGACGACCAGGAGAAGCGCGTTCGTCGAGCGGTCGGACTTGGAGTTGGAGGCGCTAGTTGAGTTCACGCTTGACACTGTGCAACAATTCCTATCCAGGTACAAGAGAGGGGTTTATCCTGGTAGTAGATCTCACACCCAGTGCTCGTAAGAACGGCAACCGCGCCCAGCCTGTGAGGTCGTCGAACGGCGACCGGCGTCGCGCCGAGCTGGCGGATTTCCTACGCACGAAGCGCGCGACCCTTCAACCCGAGCAGGTCGGGCTGCCCGACGGCGGACGCCGGCGGACGCCCGGTCTGCGGCGCGAGGAGGTGGCGCTGCTCGCCGGAGTCGGCACCACCTGGTACACGTGGCTCGAGCAGGGCCGCGACGTGCGCGCGTCGCTCGAGGTGCTCGAGGCCGTGTCGCGCGCGCTCCAGCTGACGCCGGCCGAGCGGGCGCACGTGATCCTGCTCGGTCGCGGCGAGGAGGCGCCCCCGTGCAAGGCGCCGGTCGAGGAGGTCTCCTCCACGCTGCGCCAGCTGGTCGAGAACACCGGTCCTGGTCCGGTGTACCTGCTCGGCCGGCGCTGGGACTACCTGGCCTGGAACAAGTCGTTCGAACGCGTGTTCGGTTGGGAGCCCGGGCCGGAGCCGCTGTCGCGCAACCACGTGTGGCTGTGGTTCATGGACCCGTCGCGGCGCGAGCTGTGCTCCAGCGACTGGGCGTCGAGCGCCCGCCTACTGGTGGCCAAGTTCCGCGCCGACAGCGCGAGGCACATCGGCGCCCCCGCCTTCGAGGAGCTGATCTCCGCGCTCGAGTCGTCGAGCCCCGAGTTCCGCAAGCTGTGGAAGCGCCACGAGGTGGCGGGCAGCGCCGTGGGACGCAAGGACCTCGCCCATCCGCTGGTCGGTCGGCTCTCGTTCGCGCACGCCGTCTTCCACCACGGCGAGCAGACCGAGCAACGCCTGGTCGTGTACTCGCCGCTGTGCGAGAACGACACGCGGGCCAAGCTCGCCCAGTTGCTCGAGGAAGACGATCTCGCGTTCGCTCCGGCGCTCGCCTGACGGCGCCGCGAGCGCCGGTGGACGGGCGTGGGCGGGCGGGGTTCCGTTACACAAGTCACGTCCGCGTAACGGCGGTCTTCAACACCTCTTATGAGGGGTTGACGTTGCTCTGCCGGACGGCTGGTGTGATCCACGCCATGACGACCCAAGCGCCACTCGGTATCTCAGAGCCCACCGTCGCGCCTACCCACGAGGAGCAGACCGCTCCGCTCGAGGCGCCGGACACCGAGCCGGTCCTCGATTCGCTCCGGCTGCTCGATCATCGCACTCGCAGTCGGGCGATCAGCCGGCGGCTGGCCCCCTTCGGCCATTATTTGGCGTTCGCGGACAACGGGACCGAATGGCTGGTGCCCCTCGACTCGAAGGTCACGCACATCGGGCGCGGTCTCACGTCCGACGTGCGGGTCGAGGAGCAACGGGTATCCCGCAGCCACGCGATCCTGGTCCGCCACGGCCACGGCACCCGCTTGCTGGACAACCGCAGCGCAAACGGCACGTTCGTCAACGGTCGTCCGATCATCGCCACCAACATCGTGGATGGCGACGTCATCCGCATCGGGCCGGTGGTGATGACCTACCTGCAGGTGTCCTAGAGCCCGCACCGCGCGTCGCCGCCACCAATAAATGGCGGCGACGCGGTGCGAGGCGGATCGCAAGCTTGGCTACGGAGTGCCGGGCTCGGGCGAATGCCGCCGGGTACGGCGAAGCCCCCTCGGTGCAAGCTCCGACCGGTCGTCGAAAGGCCCGCTCAATGCCCCACAATCGGAAGGTAATGGCCGACCGCACGACACCTGCGCCGGCAGCGATCGCCTTCGCCGGCGGCACGCTCGACCGCGCGCACGATCTGCGGACCGGCGACGCGGAGAAGCGTGTGCGCCGGCTCGACACCTCGCGCGCGGTGCTGGTCGGCCCCGGCCAGGACGTCGCGTTCAGCGCCGAGCGCGCGCTCGAACGGACCCCGCTCGCGGAGCTGCCGGCGGATGCTTCCCTCACGTTCCTCGGGCTCGAGCCGTCGGGCGCCGCCGTCTTCGCCTTCGACGCGACCGACGACACGGGGCTAGAAGCACAGTTCGTCGGGCTCCGCGGCCTGGCCGCCGAGCTCGACCCGGTCGAGGCCGCCATCGCCGCTTACGCAGTCGGCATGGTGGGCTGGCATCGGACAAACCGTTACTGCGGACGCTCCGGCCATCCGACCGTGGTCGAGGCCGCCGGACACCGCCGCCGGTGCCCCGGGTGCGGTCTGGTCGTGTTCCCGCGGACCGATCCCGCAGTGACGATGCTCGTCACCGCCGGCGAGCGCTGCCTGCTCAGCCGGCGCCACGGCGCGCCCGAGCACCGGTGGTCGGCGCTCGCCGGCTTCGTCGAGCCGGGCGAGACACTCGAGGAGGCGGTGGCGCGCGAGGCCCGCGAGGAGACCGGGGTCGAGGTCGCGGCGGTGGAGTACGTCGCCGCGCAGCCCTGGCCGTTCCCGGCCGCGCTGATGATCGCGTTCTGGGCGTTCGTGGATCCCGACAGCGCCGTCGTGCCCGAGCCGGAGCCCGCCGAGCTGATCGACGCGCGCTGGTGGGAGCGCGGCGAACTCCGCGATGCCCTGGCGCACGAGCGGATCGCGATCCCGCCGCCCGGCACGATCGGGAACTACCTGATCACGACCTGGCTCGCTGGCTAGATGACTGGAGCCTGGCCGGGAAACCGGAAAATACATGGCCCGTCTCTCGTCCAGCCTCAGCTGCGGGAGACTGGCCTAGCTACCGGCCGCGCAGCGAGCGCACCACCCGCTGGTGCTCGCGCATCGTCTCCATGCCGTCCGCGCCTGGCTGTCGCCCGAAGCCGCAATACATGGCCACGCCGAAGTCGCCGAGATAGCGCGACGCGGTCGCGTGGCGGCGCGGCTTCCGACCAGCAGCAGCTCGCTCGAGACGCGCCCACTCACCGCTGGGCTACGCCTCTTCGGCGATCGCGTCGGTCACGTCTCGCGCCACCAGGGCGGCGTAGGCGCCACCGCGTTCCATCAGCTCCTCGTGCGTCCCCCGCTCAACGATCCGCCCCTGGTCGAGAACGACGATCTGGTCGGCATCGCGGACGGTTGAAAGCCGGTGCGCGATCGTGAGCGTGGTCCGGCCCTCGGCCAGGCGCTCGAGCTCGGCCTGGACGGCGGCCTCGGTCTGGGTGTCGAGTGAGCTCGTGGCCTCGTCGAGGACGAGCACCGGCGGGTTGCGCAGGATGGTTCGCGCGATCGCCATCCGCTGCTTCTCCCCGCCGGAGAAGCGATAGCCGCGCTCGCCGACGACCGTGTCGTAGCCCTCGGGAAGCGACGCGATCAGATCGTGGATCCGCGCGGTGCGCGCCGCCTCCTCGATCTGCTCGTCGGTTGCGTCGGGACAGGCGAAGCGGAGGTTCTCGCGCACGCTGGCGTGGAACAGGTAGGTCTCCTGAGAGACCACGCCCACCGTCGACGCCAATGATGCGAGCGAGGCGTCGCGCACGTCGACGCCGTCGATCGTCACGCGCCCCTCCTGGGGCTCGTAGAGCCGCGCCACCAGATAGCCAAGCGTGGTCTTGCCGGCGCCCGTCTCCCCCACCACCGCTGTGCGCGTGCCGGCGGGAACGACCATGTCGATGTCGCGCAGCGTCCAGCGATCCTCTGAACCCTGCACGCCATAGCGGAACGACACGTCCTCGAAGCGGACCTCGCCGAGCAGCTCGCCGGGCCGGAGCACGACCGGGTGCTCCGCCTCGACGATGTCGACCGGGAGATCGAGGTACTCGAAGATGCGGTCGAACAGGGCAAGCGAGCTCTGCATGTCAGCCTGGACCCCGAGCAGCGACTGGATCGGGAACAGCAGCCGCGTCTGGAGCGTGGTGAACGCGACCACGGTCCCGATCGAGATCGAGTTGCCGACGAAGCTCTGTCCGGCGAGCCAGTAGATCAGCGCCGGCTGGACGGCGAACGTGAACTGGATCGTGGCCATCATCCAGCGCCCCGCCATCCGCGAGCGGACCTCGAGCGCGGCGATGTCCTCGGACTCTCCCGTGAACCGATTGGCCAGGTCGGTGCCTCGGCCCATCGTCTTGCCGAGCATGATCCCCGACACCGACAGCGACTCGGATACCAGTGCCGACATGTCCGCCAGACGGCGCTGCTGCTCGGTCGTGATCCGACGGCGGATCTGGCCCACGCGCCGGGTCATCCACACCGACGGCGGCACAAATACCAGCGAGATGATGGCCAGGCGCCAGTCGAGCAGGCACATCGCGACGAGCGAGGCGATGACCGTGGTCGCGTTTTGCGCGATCGTCGTGGCCGTCGTGGTGACGACGCTGTCGAGCCCGCCGATGTCGTTGGCGATCCGCGACTGCACCTCGCCCGTGCGCGTGCGGGTGAAGAACGCGAGCGACATCCGCTGTAGGTGCTGGTAGACGGCGGCGCGCAGGTCGTGCATCACGCGCTGGCCGACGACGTTCGACATGTACGTCTGCCAGACGCTCGTGGCGTTGGTGAAGATCGAGATCGCGATCATCCCCAGCACGGTCAGGGTCAGGACGGTCTCGTCGTGCTTGAGAATGCCGACGTCGAGCGCTTGCCGGAGCAGGAACGGCTGGAGGATCCCGACGCCGGCCGAGAGCACGATCAGCACCAGGACCGCTGACAGACGGAACCGGTACGGCCTGAACAGCGCGAGGATCCGATGCGTGTCGCGCTGGCGGCTCGGGTCCATCAGCGGCGGCGGCTTGCGGTCCGAGCCGCGCAGCGAGCGCATCGCCCCCGAACCGCCGGCGCCCATCGATGCTGCGAATCCGTGATTTCCCGAACTCATCCCCAACCCATGATGACAGCCGTGCCACGTTTCGCCCGGAGACGAAATATCGCCGCGCTACCCTCAATCTCATGAACGGCGATGCCGACATCGCGAGCATCGGAGCGCTCGTCGCCGACCGGGGCCGCGCGCGCATCCTGCTCGCGCTCGGGGACGGCCGCGCGCTGCCGGCCAGCGTGCTGGCCGACGAGGCCGGCGTGGCCGCATCGACCGCGTCGGCACACCTGGCCCGGCTCGTCAAGGGCGGGATGCTCCGCGTCGAGCGCCACGGCCGCCACCGCTACTTCCGGCTCGCCGGACCCGAGGTCGGCGAGTTGATCGAGGCGCTTGCCCGGATCTCTCCCCCGGCGACGGTCCGCTCGCTCAAGCGGGGCAGCAAGGCGCACGCGGTCCGATTCGCGCGCACCTGCTACGACCATCTCGCGGGGGTGCTCGGCACGCAGCTGATGGAGGCTCTGATCGAGCAAGATCTGCTGACCGGCGGCGACGGGACGTTCGACCCCGATTCGGCGCTGTCCGACCGGCTGGCCGCCTTCGGCTCCGACCACGACTACCGCGTGACGCCCGCCGGCGTCCGTGAGCTGAAGGCGTTCGGCATCGACTTCGACTCGCTGCCGGCGCGCCGGCCGCTGGTCCGCTACTGCGTGGACTGGAGCGAACAGCGCCACCATCTGGCGGGCTCGCTGGGAGCGGCTATCGCGACGCGGATGCTGGACCTGGGCTGGGTGCGGCGTGCCGACCGCAGCCGCGCGGTGCACGTCACAGACACCGGCTACGACGGGCTGCGCGAGCAGTTCGGGCTCGACTTGAGCCCCAACGGAAATCACTGAGGCGCCGCCGCCACGCGCCGCCGACAAGCCTCCAACGCGCCGCCGTCAGGCGCCGCCGACAACACCCCAATCCACGCCATACTCAAAGCATGTCCGGTACGGAGCTCGGTCTCGCGATCTCGGTGTTCCTCGCCTGCGCCGTCGAGGCGGTGGAGGCGCTGACGATCGTGCTCGCGGTCGGGATCACGCGCAGCTGGCGTTGGGCGCTGATCGGCGTCGCCGCCGCCGCCGCCGCGCTTGCCGTGATCGTCGCCGCGCTCGGCCCGGCGCTGACCGCGCTCCCGATCAACGCGCTGCGCGTGGTGGTCGGCGCGCTGCTGCTCGTCTTCGGGCTGCAATGGCTCCGCAAGGCGGTTCTCCGCGCCGCCGGCCTGAAGGCCGTTCGCGACGAGGCGCAGGCATTCGCGGCCGAGACCGACGCTGCCCGCGCCGCGGCGGGCGCCGGCGCCGGCTTCGACGGCTACGCGTTTACGATCGCCTTCAAGGGCGTGCTGCTCGAGGGTCTCGAGGTGGCGTTCATCGTGCTCACCTTCGGCGCCAACCAGCACGACATCGGACTGGCCGCGCTCGCCGCGGCCGTGGCGGTGGCGGTCGTCATCGCGACCGGCGTGGCCGTCCGCGCCCCGCTCGCGCGCGTGCCCGAGAACGCGATGAAGTTCTGTGTCGGGGTGATGCTCACCTCGTTCGGCATCTTCTGGGGAACCGAGGGCGCCGGCGCGTCTTGGCCGGGAGGTGACGCGGCGCTGCTCGTGATCATCCCCGGCGTGCTCGTCGCGTCGCTCGGGTTGGTCCAGTGGCTTCGCCGCCAGCACGCGGTCGCACCGGCGGTCGGGAGCACAGCGTGAGCTGGCTGGTTCACGCGGCTCACGCGGTGTGGGAATTCGTCGTGGGTGACGATCCCGCGATCGCGCTCGGTGTGGTCGTGGCGCTCGGAGTGACAGCGCTGATCGCGAGCGCCGGCGCGGCGGCCTGGTGGGTCATGCCGCTGGCGGTACTGGCGCTGCTGGGTCTCTCGCTGCGCCGGGCAACGCGCTGACCGGCCCTCCGGCGGGCGCCGCTAGCTGCCGTCGTTGCTGAACCCGGGTGGAAGCAGTAGCGACCACATCCGGGGCGGAGGCTCGTCCCGCACCCGCGGTGGCGGGGGCGTCGCGCAACGGTCTAGCCTGCCCACGATGAGCACAACCCCCGCGCTCCTGGTGGCTGCCGCCGGCGTCGGCTTCGGCCACGCGATCCTCCCGGACCACTGGGTACCGCTGGCCGTGGTCGGCCGGACGCGGCGCTACCCACTGAGCAGGGTGGCGCGGCTGTCCGGACTCGCCGGGGTGGCCCACGTGTTGGTTTCGATCGTCCTGGGCGCGCTGATCGTCGCGATCGGCCTGCAGCTGCGCTCGACGGTCGAGCACGCGCAGGACGCAATCGTGGGCTCACTGCTCATCGCCACCGGCGTGGCGTTCTGCGTGCTCGAACTGACCGGCCACGGACATGGCCACGCTCACGACCACGACCACGACCACGAGCACACCGATCGCTCCTCCCACTCGCTGCTCTCGGTGATGGTCCCGTTCGGCGCCGCGGCCTCGCCCGACCTCACCATCCTCCCGGTGTTCCTCGCGGCCACCACCGCCGGCGCCGGCGCGGCGATCGGGTCGGTGGTCGTGTTCGGCACGGTGACGATCGCGACGATCGTCGGCCTCACCCTGTTCGCCGCCGCCGGCGGCTACCAGGTGCGGGGACAGTGGCTCGAGCGGTGGGGCAACATCATCACTGCCGGGGTCCTGGTGGCCATCGGCCTGCTCGTACTTACCGGCGTCGTGTAGCGATCAGGATCAAGGGGATCAGGTGCCGGCGCGGCCAGCGACGCGGTCAGCGTGGATGCTGTGGGCGAGCAGGCCCACGATCGCCACCAGTACGGCGGCGGCGAGGATCACGTTGAGAATCGGTGCAGGGGTCATGTGACGCTCCGTTTCATGGTCGATGAGAGGACGGGCAGAAGAGACAGAAGGTGGGCCTTCCGCCGCCCTCGGCGGAAGGCGCTGGCGGGACCGCGGATCTAGCGAGTCATGTCGGGTCTAGCCGAGGAATCCGGTGTAGCCGGCGAAGCAGGGGACGGCCCGGGCGGCGCCGGCAAGACCCGGCTGGCCATAGCCCTCGCCGGCGCGATGCGGCCGGACTTCATCGGCGGCGCGTGGTGGATCGACCTCTCGACGACGTTCGAGTCTGAGCTCGTCCCCCAGGTCGTCGCAGCGACCGTGCTGGATAGCGACCTGACCGGCGACCCGGCTGCGGCCGCGCTCGCCCGCCAGTTTCCCGAGTCGACGCTCTTGGCCCTCGACAACTGCGAGCAGGTCGTCGACGGATGCGCCGAGCTGATCGTGGCGCTCCTCGCTTGCGGTGCTCGAGCTCCTCGCCGAGGGTCACACCAACCGCGAGATCGCCGCCGCCCTCTGCATCAGCCCGAGCACCGCGGGCGTGCACGTCTCGAACATCCTGCGCAAGCTGGGCGCCAAGCGGCGGGTCGACGCCGCCGGCCTCGCGCGCAAGCTGGGCCTGCTACCGACGCGCTAATCCGCTCGCTCCCGGTCGGGTGCGAGCCGGACCGGAAGCGTCTTGAGCTGATTGACGAACGTCGAGACCACCCACGTGGGCTGGCCGGCCAGCTCCATGCCGGGATAGCGCGCCAGCGTCTCCTCGAATAGCACCCGCAGCTCGAGCCGAGCCAGGGCCGCGCCAAGACAAAAATGCCGTCCGCCCGCGCCGAACGCCTGATGCTCGGGGTTGCGGCGGACGTCGAAGCAGTGCGGATCCCGGTAGCGATCCTCGTCCCGACCCGAGGACACGTACCACATGACGACCTTCTCGCCCTGGCCGATCGGCTGCCCCGCGAGCTCGGTGTCGCGCGTCGCCGTCCGCGCGAAGTGCGCGAACGCAGGAAACATCCGCAGCGCCTCCTCCACCGCGCCTGGGATCAGCGACCGATCCTCGAGCAGGAGCCGCCGCTGATCGGGCTGCTCGAGTAGGGCACGCATCCCGCTCGAGTAGGTCGCCTTGGTGCTGTCGTTGCCGGCGGCCATCAGCAGGAAGAAGCCCATCACGATCTCCTGCTCGTCGAGCTTCTCTCCCTCGACCTCGGCGTGCACGAGCACGCTGGTCAGATCGTCGGTTGGCCGCACGCGGCGCTCGGCGATCAGTTGCCGACAGCGCTCGAACAGCTCGGGGATCGAGTCCTCAAGCAGCGTGTCGACCCCGCGAGGACTCAAATCCGGGTCGCCGACCGCGAGCGTCGAGTTCATCAGCCGGGCCCAGACGGCGTCGTCCTCAGGCGGGACGCCCATGAAGCTGCCGATCACCCGCGAGACGACGGGCTGGGCCACCTCGGTCACCAGGTCGCACTCGTCGCGACCGTCGAGTCGGTCGAGGACGCGGTTCACGATCGCCCGAATCGCCGGCTCGTGCGCGGCGATCCGCCGGGGCGTGAACCCGGCCTGGAAGAGCATCTTGAGGCGGTCGTGCCGGGGCGGATCCATGCCGATGAACATCGCGCGGATGAGCTTGAGGGGAAACACGCCGACCGAGGTGATGCCCCCGAGCTCCGAGGAGTACGTCTGCCAGTTCCGGCTGACCGCGTGGATGTCCTCGGGGCGGGTCACCGACCAGTAGCCGGCCTCCCCGGGGTATTCGGGGATGGTGGCGGTCCAGTGGACCGGGCACCCCGACCGCAGCTCGCGGAACAGATCGTGAGGCGGCCCGTCCCGCCAGAACTCAAGTTCGCTGACGAGGACCTGGTCCAGATCGTCGCGGGTCGGGGTCACGCGGCGATCCTATTGGCTGGCTGGCCAACAGGGAAGTTGTTTCTGGGGCCGGCTTCGCCGGCGTCCGTGGGGCCATTCCGCCGGGCGTCCTTGCCCGGCGGGGGGCCGCGTCGACCGCAACCTCGCCGGCGTCCACGTAGCGCTCGCCCCGCGACCACGACGCCACCGCCGCCACCAGGCACGCGATGATCGCGAACGCGAACGCCTCGTGCAGGCCGTCGCGGAACGGCGTTGAGATCAGGTTCGGGAAGAACGAGCGTCCGGTGAGCACGGCCTGGGTGTGCGCGGGCAGGTGCGCCAGTACCGAGCCACCGAGCAGGTGCTGGATCGGGTTGTAGCCGAGGAAGGCCGCGAACAGGATCGAGACCGGCGGCAGGTGGGCCGCTCGCTGAGCGGCGGCCGCGGGCACGCCGTGCGCCTCGAGTCCCGAGGCCATCGCGTGCGGCAGGTTCGCCGCCAGCCCGAGGATCATCAGCGTGAAGAAGACGCCGACCGACAGCACCTGGGCGGAGTTCTGGAACGTCTGGTTCATGCCGCCGCCGGCGCCGCGGTCGCCCGGGGGCAGGCTGTTCATGACGCCGGCGCGGTTGGGCGAGGCGAACATGCCCATCGATACGCCGTTCAGGAACAGGATCGCGCCGAACACCGAATAGGAGAAGTCGGTCGGGAGCAGCGCGAGCAGCACGAAGCTGACGGCGGCGCTGATCATCCCGCCCGTCGCGAACGGGCGCGCGCCGAAGCGGTCCGACAGGTACCCGGACGTCGGCCCCGCGATCAGCATTCCGATCGTCAGCGGCAGCATGTAGATCCCGGCGTACAGCGGCGTCTTGGCGAAGTCGTAGCCGTGCTGGGGCAGCCAGATGCCCTGGAGCCAGATGATCAGCATGAACATCAGGCCGCCGCGCGCCACCGCCGACAGGAACGTCGACAGGGTGCCGAAGGTGAACGCGCGGATCTTGAACAGCGGCAGCCGGAACATCGGGTCGGTGACGCGCCGCTCGATGGCTACGAACGCGGCCAGCGAGGCGAACCCGCAGGCCAGGAGCCCGATCACGCGGGGGCTCCCCCACCCGGTCGTCGAGCTCCCGTACGGGCGGATGCCGTAGGTGATCGCGATCATGACCAGGATCAGCCCGACCGCGAACGTGACGTTGCCTCCCCAGTCGATGCGGGCGCGCTTCGGCGTCGAGATCTCCTGGAGCTTCAGGTAGGCCCACACCGTCCCGAACAGCCCCACGGGCACGGAGATCAGAAACACCAGTCGCCAGTTGATGGGGGCGAGGATGCCACCGAGCACGAGTCCCACGAACATGCCGCTGACGCCGACGATGTTGTTGATCCCGAGCGCCATCCCTCGCTTGTTGGCGGGGAAGGCGTCGGTGATGATCGCCGCCGAGTTGGCGAGCAGGCAGGCCGCGCCGACGCCCTGCACGATCCGGAACGCGATCAGGAACGTCGCTCCCGGACGTCCGTTCAGCCAGTCGACGGTCAGGATCAGCGACGCCGCCGTGTAGATGACGAACCCCAGGTTGTAGATCCGCACCCGGCCGAACATGTCGCCGAGGCGTCCGAGGCTGACGATCAGCACGCTCGTCACGATTAGGAAGCCGAAGATCATCCACAGCAGGTAGAAGCTGTTGCCGGGCACCAGCGGATCCAGGTGGATGCCGCGGAAGATGTCGGGCATCGCGATCAGCGTGATCGACGCGTCGAGCGTCGCGAGCAGCACGCCGAGCGTGCAGTTAGAGAGCGCGATCCACTTGTAGTTCTCGCCCCGAGGATCCGGCCGGCGCATTGCCACAGTGCTCAGTCGCCGTCCGGTCCCCGTCGAGGCCATCCTCCAACTGTACGGCGGGGGGTTCGGCGCACCCGTGTCCGAAATCAAACAGGGGTTCCTTGCCGGCGCCCGGACGACCCGACCGGCGTCCCGGCCGGGTCGTAGCCGGTTGGCGTCAGTACGAGGAGGAACTCGAGCCGTTAGCCGGCGCGGATCCCATGTTGGTGCAGTGATGACCGGCGCCACCATTGCCCTGCGGCGGAGCGTGATTGCTCCGCCCTGGGGCGGTCGTGGTGGTGTGCGACGGCGTGGCCGTGCTCGTGCTGCCGGTCGTCGTTCCCGACGTGGCCGCATTCGCGATCGCCGCGCCGCCGCCTGCGATAGCCGCCGTCGTGGCAAGGGTCACGATCAGCGGTTTGATTCTGCGCATTTGTTCACCTCCTTTCGTCGACCGCGTAAGACGGTGCGCCCGCGCCGTCGGACCCCGGTAGGAGGCGGATAAGAGTTAGCTACGAGTGGGGACGCGCCGCTGCGAGCGGGGACGCGCCGCTACGAGTCGCGCCGCGCGCGCGAGACCAACGGCTGGGGCGTGGTCAGCGGCGCACCCTCCGAGCGCGCGATCTCGAGCACGCCCTCGATCGAGGAGCGCGTGGCCATCTCGACCACGCGTTGGGCCAGCATCCGCATTGGCAGGATCGGGGAGACCCAGCGCGGCGCGACAACGCGGCGAGAGCGGCGCGCGATGCCGCGCTCGATCGCATCGATGCCCGCCTCGACCGGCGTCACCGGCCGCCGGCGCGGGCCGACCTCGCTCATCCTCCTGGCCGCCTCGGTGCCGAAGCCCTGACGCACCATGTCGGTGTCGAGCTCGGCGAAGTAGGCCACGCCAACGCGCGCGCCGCTCGGCGCGAGTTCTATCCGCAGCGAGTCGGCGAGTGCCTCGACGCCGGCCTTCGACGCCGAATAGGCGCCGAGGAGCGGCGGGTGAACGGCCGCCGCGAGCGAGGAGATGGCGAGCGCGTAGCCGCCCGGGTGGGCGATGTGCGGACCGGCGGCACGCAGCGTGTAGTAGACGCCCAGCAGGTTCACCTCGATCGTGCGCTCGAACACCTCGGGGTCGCCGCCGATCAGCGGCAGCTGCGCGGCCACGCCGGCGTTGGCGACGACCACGTCCAATCCGCCGAGGTGCTCGGCGGCCGCCTCCACCGCGGCCTCCACCTGGTCGGAGTCGCGCACGTCGCACACCACGGCCATCGCGTCCCCGCACTCGGCGGCGATACGCGCCAGCACATCGGGCTCGATCCCGGCCAGCACGAGCCGAGCACCGCGCGCGTGTAGCCGCTTGGCGGTGGCGGCGCCGATTCCGCGAGCCGCGCCCGTGATCAGGATCCTGCGCCCGGATAGAGGGGCGCTCACAAGATCTCCCCCGGCCGCTGAAAGACGATCTCACCAATCAGACACTGGGGCGAGACGCGCAGCAGGAACCGCACCGCCTCGGCGATGTCGCTGGTGCGGAGCATCTCCTCGGCCGGGATCCTGTCCTTCACGTAATCGGCCATGTCGGTGTCGACGAAGCCGGGCGCTAACGCCACCGACTTGACGCCGTGCTTGGCGAATTCCTTGTTCATCGACACCGTGTAGGCGGCGATCGCCGCCTTGGTCGCCGAGTACACCGACAGCCAGGCCTGGGGCGACTTTCCGGCGAGCGAGGCCAGGTTGACGACGAGCGCGTTGCGATGCTCGGCGCCGGCGGCGCGGAGCATGTCGGCGCACTCGCGGTAGAACAGAATCGGCGCGCGCAGGTTGACAGCGAGCTGGATGTCGACGTATTTGGTCTGGTGCTCGTCGAGCTTGGCGCCGACGCCGATGCCGGCGTTGTTGACGAGCACGTCGAGCCGCCCGTAGCGGTCACGGTGCCGACGGACCACTTCGCGCACCGCGTCCTCGTCGGCCAGATTGGCCGGGACTTGCTCCACGTCGAACCCACGGTCGCGCAACTCGGAGGCCGCGCGCTCGAGCGACTCCGGCTTGCGGGCGGTGATTGTGAGGGCGTAACCCTCGTCCCCGAGCGCCTCCGCCAACGCGAATCCGATCCCGCGAGAGGCTCCGGTGACGATGGCGGCGCGATCCGGCATGGGGCGGCACCTTATCGCGGCCAGCGCGTAAACCTGAAGCTAACGCGGTCAAGGCCGGCGCCAACATGCCGATCACCCGCGTAAGCCGGTTTTCGCGTTACAGTGGGCCGCCCCGGCGGCATCTCATTGTGCCGTGTGTGCGGTGCCCGCTGCCGGGTAGACCGTCGACAAACCCAACTCAAGCCACAAGAGCTTCCCTTGAAGGGGGGACCGATGCTCGATCGTTGTCCTACATGCGGAAAAACCACTGGCACCCTGATGGAGATGCATCCTGATCGGCCGGGCCTGATCCAGATCCTCTCCGGCGAAAGCACCGAGACACTTCGAATCTTCGTCACCATCGCGCTGTGCGTGATCGTCACACTCGCGATCGTCGGTGCCGAAGCCGTCTTCATACACTGAGCAGAATTTGTCGGCGGCGCCTGACGGCGGCGCCTGAGCAGTTTCGCCCGACACGTAAGCTTCCGCGGGCGCCCGGTTCGGGCGACTGCAGGGAAATTAGATTGGTCGGCGGCGCCTGACGGCGGCGCCTTGCCACATTCTCCGACGAGAGGAGCTAGGTGCGCGTCGATTGGTATGGCCAGGCCGCGTTTCGGTTGAGTGGACCTGAGGGAACCGTGTTCATCGACCCGTTCGGCGATCCGGCGCCGATGGCCTCCCGCGGCCTGAAATTCGAGTACCCCTTGCCGGTCGGCGTCGACGCGGACCTCGTGCTCGTGACGCACGAGCACTTTGATCACAACGGAGTGGAGACGATCGAGGGAGATCCGGCGATTCTGCGCTCGACGGCGGGCCGGCTCGAGTCGCCGATTGGCGAGATCATCGCCATCGCCTCCGAGCACGACGAGGCCGCCGGCACTGAGCGCGGTCCGAACTCGATCTTCGTGTTCGGGTTCGACGGGCTGCGCATCGCCCACTTCGGAGACTTCGGCCAGCGTTCGCTACGCGACGAGCAGGCGGCGGCGATCGGGCAGGTGGACCTCGTGTTCCTCCCGGTCGGCGACGGACCGACGATCGGAGCCGAGCAGGCGGCGGCGATCGTCGAGCGCCTGAGTCCGCGCTGGGTAGTGCCCATGCACTACCGCACGCACCGCATCGGCTTCCTCGAGCCGGCCGATGCCTTCCTCGAGCGGATGCCGCATGTCCAGCGGCTCGACGAGACCGGCTTCGACACCGACGGCCTGTCCGACGACCGTCCGCTCGTGGTCGTCCCGGCGGTTCCTTAGCCTGGATCCAGGCTAAGGTCTGCGGTTCAGCCGGCTTGGCCGCAGCCGGCCTGGTTGGCGGCGCGGGCGAGCGCCTCGCGCCCGACTCGCTGCAGGTCGCGCAGGTAGTCGAGATGCGCGGCCCATGCCGGGTCTGTGGCCAGTTCGTCGGCCAAGCGCATCGTGTCGACGTGAGCGTCCAGCAGCTCGTAGACGAGCTCGGTGACGTAGCCCCCGGCGATGACCGCACTCTTGTCGGCGTCCAACACCGTTCGATTCTCCTTGTCAAAGAATGAACGTCCGGTCGGACGTGACGCTTACGCCGACGTGCCGAATTTCGAACGATTGTGCGCTCAGCGTCTACGGCGCGCACCGGGCTCGAGCGCCGGGTTCTGCCAACCGGCGTCCACACGGTTCAGGGTGACGCCGGGGGGAACGATCTCATCGATCCGGTCGAGCAGCTCGTCTGACAGCGTGACCTCGGCGGCGCCGAGCTGCGACTCGAGCTGCTCCATCGTGCGCGGGCCGATGATCGGCGCCGTGACGGCCGGGTGCGAGAGCACGAACGCCAGCGCCAGCTCGATCAGCGTCATGCCCGCCTCCTCGGCCAGGCGGGCGAGCGCGTCCGCCGCGTCGAGCTTGAGCTGATTGCCGGGCAGCGACATGTCGTAACGCGCCGGGATCCGCTGCGCCCGGTGGGTCTCCGGCAGGTGGGCGTCCTTGCGGTAGCGCCCGGTGAGCCAGCCGCCGGCCAGCGGACTCCACGGAATCACCCCCATGCCGTGCCGAAGGCACGTGGGGAGCACGTCCTGCTCGACTCCCCGGACCAGGATCGAGTACGGCGGCTGCTCGCACACGAACCGCTCGCGCCCGCGCTTCTCCGCCACCCACTGGCCCTCGACGATCAGGCTTGCCGGGAAGGTCGAGGAGCCGATGTAGCGGACCTTGCCGGCGCGCACCAGATCGGTCAGGGCACCGAGCGTCTCGTCGAGGTTGGTGTCGAACTCGGGGCGATGGATCTGGTACAGGTCGATCCAGTCGTGCGAACGGTCGATGGTTCATGCCCGGCAAGCTACCCGCTCGAAGGCCCCTCGTCCGGCCATACTCCGTGCTCGTCGAAGTACTCCCGGGCGCGCTCCTCCTGTTCGCGCTCGCGGTCGCCGCTTACCCCGACCCGGTACAGCAGGTTGAGGAGCAGCACGGCCAGGCCGCCGCCGACGGCCATGCCGAATCCTTCGGTGCCGAGTCCCGAGGGCGAGACGATCAACATCACGATGCCGGCGAGCAACATCACCCCGCCGACGCCGTAGCGCACGAACAGCAGCCCCGGGGAGGTGCGAGTCGTCTGCTGCGAGGCCGGGTCCTCTCTCATAGGCCGGAGGCGTGAGCCCGTACGACGACGAGGACGATTGGGTCGGCATCCCGCCCGAGGGGCATTACACGCGCGATCGGGCCAAGCCCGAGTTCTGGTGGCGCCAGCGACCGGTGAGCATCGCCGCGGCCGGCCTCGTGTCGTGATTGGTCATCATCATTGCGGTAGCTCACCGAGCGTAGTTCGCCGGCTGCCGGCCACCTCAGTCAGACGCGTCTTGCACGGCGCGCTCGGCGTCGTCGAGCTGCGCCTGTGCCGCGCGCAACTCTTCCTCGGCGTCGGCCAGCTCCACCTCGGCGTCCTCGAGGGACTGTGCCGCCCGGTCACGGCGCTCGAGCGCAAGCTTGGCGCTCCGTTCCGAGCGCTCCAGCCGCCGGCGGGCTTCACGCTCGACGGCGCGCGCCTCGGCCCTCGCCTCGACTCGCGCCTGCGCACGTTCGCGCACCGCCCGCTCCGTGTCCCCGGTCGCGGCGGCACGTTTCTTGGGCGCCTCGGCCGCCCGCTGCTTGGACGCGCCGGCCGCTCGCCCACTTTCCGGCCGTGCCCGGGCGGGCGCCGGCGCGCCGACCACGACGCCCAGCCCGACGTGGCGCAGCTCGCGCTCGAGGCGGCCACCCTGGACCTGACGGCGCGCGTCGTCGTCGAGCGCCGCCGCGTGCAGCGTGTCGGCGACACGGTCGATGATCGTCGGGCTGAGCTCGTGGCCGTCGGACGTCAGCAGGCCGCGGGCCGACTCGATCAGCGCCTCGACCGCGAGACGTTCCTGCTCCACCGCGGCCCGCAGCGAGCTGCCGTCGCCGCGCCCTGCGATCACGGCGTCGTGAACGTCGCGCAGCCCATCGCCCGCCTCGAACAGTTCTCCGATCCCCCGGCGCTGTGTTCGGACCAGCTGGTTGACCGCCCACGCGGCAACCGAGGGCTTGCGCAGCGCCGCGACCTCGGCCGCCTCATCCCGCCGCCGGGTGTTTCGCAGCTCGCGCGCCAGGGCATTGCGCTCGGGCGTGAAGCGGTCGAGCGGCAGGCCGTATAGCTCGTCCACGTCCACGCGCTCATGGTGCCAGCCCGCCCGGCAGGGCGAGGATGGGTCGGCCGACCGCCCCCCGGACCCGGCGCTAAGGCTGCGCCACGAGGCCCGGGATCCAGCTCGTCCCGGCCAGCGGCACACGTGCCATCGCCGCGGCCTCGATCGTCAGCGCCACCAGGTCCTCGGGCTCGAGGTTGTGCAGGTGCGACTTGCCGCACGCCCGGGCCAGCGTCTGCGCTTCCAAAGTCAGCGTCCGCAGGTAGTTCGCCAGGCGCCGACCGCCTTCCACCGGGTCCAGCCGGGCCGCCAACGACGGATCCTGAGTCGAGATCCCGGCCGGGTCGAGACCCGCCTGGTAGTCGTCGTAGTAGCAGCTGAACCACGCGGTGCATGCCGAGTTCGACCAGCGACTCCACCGCTTGCGGGATGGCGGCCAGGATCGGGATGCCTACGTGCTCGATGAACACGTCCTGGGTGGCCGCGGTGCCGCCCTGCATGCCGTCGAGGACGATCGCGTCGGCGCCGGCCTTGACCGCGAGCGCCACGTGGTAATAGGTCCGCGAAGCACCGACCTTCACGTAGATGGGGATCCGCCAGTCGGTGATCTCGCGGAGTTCCTCGATCTTGATCTCGAGGTCGTCGGGGCCCGTCCAGTCGGGACGCCGGCATGCGCTTCGCCGGTCGATCCCGGTCGGCAGGTCGCGCATCTCCGCCACCCGGTCGGAGATCTTGTGGCCCAGCAGCATCCCGCCACCGCCCGGCTTCGCACCCTGGCCGACCACGACCTCGATGGCGTCGGCGCGCCGTAGGTCATCCGGGTTCATGCCATAGCGCGAGGGCAGCAACTGGTAAACAAGCAGCCGCGAGTGCTCGCGCTGCTCCGGCGTCATACCCCCGTCGCCGGTGGTCGTCGAGGTCCCGACCTCGGTGGCGCCCCGGCCGAGCGCCTCTTTCGCCTGAGCCGACAGAGCACCGAAGCTCATGCCGGCGATCGTGAGCGGAATGTCCAGGCGCACCGGCTCACGCGCGTATCGCGTCCCGATCACGACGTCGGTGGCGCACTTCTCTCGGTAACCCTCGAGTGGATAGCGCGATACCGAGGCGCCGAGGAACAGCAGATCGTCGCCGGCGACACCTGCCATCAATAGCTCCCGAGGTTGTCGACGTGGAAGTTGTAGAGCCGCCGCGCCGATCCGTAGCGACGGAAGTCGGCCGGATCCACATCGTCGAATCCGGCGGCGTCGAGCAACGAGCGCACCTGCTCAATGTGCTCGTCGCGCATCTCCTTCTCGATGCAGTCGGCGCCCAGGCTCGCCACTGACCCCCGCACGTACAGCCGCGCCTCGTACAGCGAATCCCCGAGCGAATCGCCGGCGTCGCCGCACACCACCAGGCAGCCCTTCTGGGCCATGAACGCCCCCATGTGGCCGATCGACCCGCGCACCACGATGTCGGCGCCCTTCAGCGAGATCCCGCAGCGAGCAGACGCGTCGCCGTGGATCACCAACAGACCTCCGCGACCGGACGCCCCCGCCGACTGCGAGGCGCTGCCGGTGACCACCACCGCTCCTGACATCATGTTCTCGGCCACCCCGACGCCGCAGTTGCCGCGCACCCGCACGGTGGCGTGCTTGTTCATGCCGGCGCAGTAGTAGCCGACATGGCCCTCGATCTCGACCTCGTAGGGCGCGTCGAGCCCGACCGCGATCGCGTGCCGCCCGCTCGGGTTGCGGACGAGCACCCGGCCGCCGGCGCCGTTGCCGGAATGGAGTGTCTGGTTCAGCTCCCGGACAGTCTGCTCGGCAAGGTCGAACGACCGGACCGCCTCGCGGGTTATTTCAGGCGTGGCCATCAGCGCTCACTCCACCAAGGAAGCCGTGCCCCAGCTGTAGACATGCCCCGGGGCGGGCTCCCAGGTGACAGCGTCCTCCGCCCCCGGCAGCACCGCGATCGCCCGGTACTCGGACGCCATCGCGACCCATTCGTCGGTCTCGGCCATGACCGCCGGCTTGCAGGCGACCGGGTGGCGTAGCACCGCGAACCCGTCCGCCGTCCCGACCGCGAACGTGTAGAACCCGTCCAGGTCCTCCAAGCAACCCTCCAACGCCTCCTCCAGACTGGCGCCCTCGCGCAGCCGCCAGGTCAGGTACCCGGCCGCCACCTCGCTGTCGTTCTCGGTCCGGAACACCATGCCCTCGCGCTGCAGCGTTCGCCGGAGACGGTTGTGATTCGACAGGAGCCGTTGTGGACCAGGCACAGGTCGAGGCCGGTCGAGAACGGATGCGAACCGGCGGTCGTGACTCGGCTCTCGGTCGCCATTCGGGTGTGCCCGAGCGCGTGACTGCCGGCGATCTCGCTGAGCGCGAACTTCTGGACGAACCGCGTCGGCAGATCCGCCTCCTTGTAGATCTCGATCGACCGGCCGGCGCTCATCAGTGTCAGCTCGGGGTGGCGCTCGAGCAGCCACGCCTCGGCCTCCTCCGCCTCCGCGGCGATCTCGAACACCGCGTGCGTCGCGCGCACGCGAGGAGCCGAGGCTTCTCCGAACTGGACCGAGAGCTCGCCGCTCAGCGCGTTCCAGTCAGGCGCAGCGGACGGCGAGTGCAGCGACACCTTGCACCAGCCAGGCGGCGCCGCGTCGCGGTAGAACGCGACGCCCGCGCTGTCCGGGCCGCGGTCCGAGAGCTGCTCGAGCATGTCCGCAAGATGCGCGCCGAGATGCTCACGGAGCGTGGCCGACTTCGTGTAGAGACCGGCGATGCCACACATGGCGAGCCCAGGCTAGAGCCTGCTCGACATCGGGCCAATAGCACGGGCGCGCACACTTTCGCCTCCGAATGTGGTTGCGCACGATACTTCTTTACGCCCCGTTAGCAACCGACCTCAGCAGCCGTCGGTCAGGGCGGTGACCATGCGCCAACCCGCCGTTGGGCCCTGCGCACCACCCCTGCTCGACGCCGTCCGCGAGCTGGAAAAGAACGACGTCCTCCGCCGCGCCTTTGGCAAGACCCGCGACGGCGACTACGTCGACTACTTCGCCAAGGTCAAGCGCCGCGAGTGGCAGGCCGCCCACGAGCAGATCAGCCAGTGGGAGCTCGACCGCTACCTGCAGCTCTTCTGAGTAGGCATCCAGCTCGGGCCGCCGGTCGCCCAGCGCGTCGTTGCGCTCGCTGGTGCGCTTGTCACGCGCTCGCCCGAGCTTGCACCTCGCCATCAGTGTGACCGGCTCGTACGCGCGCGCCGGTCCGCGAGCGGGTACCCCTCGGGCCGACGATCACCGTGCCGGTGACCCATTCGACGCCCCGCTCGGTCCCGCATCGATCGCCTCACGGCACTGCGCCCCGTCGTGCTCCAGCTCGCCGAGGCGAGGCGCGAGCTGGCAGCAAGCGACCGCGATCGTCTCGCTCAACGTCTCGACACCGCCAGCAACGTCAGGAGCTCGTACGCAACCGCCGCGCCGTGCAGCGCCGTGACCTGTCCGGCCGAGTCGTAGGGCGGCGAGACCTCGACCACGTCGAACCCGGTGAACGGGATGCCGGCCAGGGCTCGGAGGAACGCGAGCGCCTTTCGGGGTTCGAGGCCGGCAACCTCGGGCGTGCCGGTGCCGGGCGCCCACGCGGGGTCGAGGACGTCGATGTCGAACGAGAGGAATACCGGACCAGCCTCCCGTCGTATCAGGTCGTCGGACCCGATCCGCGACCGCACGCGCTCGCCGTACTCGCCCGGAGACAAGGCGGCGAGTTCGGAACCCGTGATCACCTCGAAGCCGAGCTCGAGCGGCTCGTCGAGGTCGCCCGGCCCGTAGAGCGGCCCGCGCATGCCGGCCAGCAGCGACCGCGAGGGATCGACCAGCCCCTCCTCGACCGCGCGGCGGAACGGCGTGCCGTGGAAATACCGCTCGCCGTAGTACTGATCCCACGTGTCGGCGTGCGCGTCGAGCAGGACCAGCGCGACCGGACCATGCACCGCCTTTTGCGCGCGCAACTCGCCGAGGACGATCGAGTGGTCGCCGCCAAGCACGAGCGGCACGATGCCGGCGCGTAGCACCGGCTGCAGGGCGGCGTCGATTTGCTCGGTCGTCCGCAGAGCGTTGCCGGGCGTGATCGCGATGTCGCCGCCGTCGACGGTGGCCAGGGTGGCGAATACGTCAACGTCGAGGGCCGGGTTATACGGGCGCAGCAGCGCCGAGGCGGAGCGGATCGCCTCGGGCCCGAAGCGCGCGCCGGGGCGGAAGCTCGTTGCGGTGTCGAACGGAACCCCGATCACCGCCGCGTCGACCCCGTCATGGGGGACCGGGAACTGTGGAAGCCGGGCGAACGTGCGGATGCCGGTGTAACGGGGCGCGACACTGGCGTCCGGTGGTTGGAAGCGTGGCTGATCGGCGCTCATGCCGATATACCGTATGCCTATGAGGCGATGGGAGCACGTGTCACTGCTGTGGAAGGTGTTCGCGGCCAACGTCGTCGTGTGCGTCGTGGCGACCGCCCTGCTGGCCTGGACGCCCGCGACCGTGCACCCGGTCGCCACTTCGGGGGAACTGGTGGTCCTCGCGATCGGGCTGGTCGGACTGCTGGCGGTCGATCGACCGCACTGTGGTCGTCGCGTGCAAGGTCGGGATGTAGGCCGGTCGAGCGCCGAACCGGCAGCCGCCACGCGGGTCATATCCCGACACTCGACGTCGCCCTCCGGGTGAATGCGGATTCAGAGAGGTATTTGGGTCACAACTGCGCTCTCGGCGATGGCGTTCCGTCGAGTGCGGACCTACGACCCCGCTCCGTCCATAGGACGTCCTGTGCGGCTGTAGGATCGATCCACCCCAACCGACCGGATGCGAAGGACTTACTCGTGAACCCGTTGCGGCCGCGGCCAGAGACGCCGTCGAGCGAGGACATCGCGAAGCCGCTGATGACAGCGCGCGTCCAGCGCGGCGGCAAGGGTGACACGCTAACGACGGCGTCGGTGGTTGTCGCCCGCGGCAAGCACCGGGGCGATTTTCAGTTATTCGACGGACGCGGGACCCCCATCGGCGTGGCAGTGGCCGAGCGCCGCTGCTCGTATGAAATCCGCGACCCAGAGGACCGGTGCGTCCTCAGCCTGCACGAAGTTGGGATCAATTGGGAAGTGCTCGGCTACCGGAACTGGCGCTACGAAGTCGTCCTAACTGACGACTCCGGTCCCTTCGAGCTCCAGGATCACACCGGGGCAACGGATAGCGCGCGTTCACATTCCCAGCGTCAGGCGCTCTCGCAGACTTGTGGACGTCGTCGTCGAAATACGCGCCGGAACCTCAGACCAGCTACGAGCCCTCGCACTCGCAGCGGCCCTGGTAGCGGACCGCGAACTTGTCCAGTTTGGAGACACCGCCTGAGCCGCCAGGTGCGGATCCGCCGCTAGCCACTTCGCGGAGCGCAGCCGCCACCGTCGCAGCACGATTGGCGGCCGGCGAGCGGGCGGATCAAGACCTTAGTCTGGACGCCGAATCGGACACACACGTGCATCGCCCGGCTTTCGTGAGGCGGGTTATCACCGCGAGCGTCTTGGTCGCCAGGGTCTTCGCCCCGACGGCGGAGAGCTGTGTTCGCTGCGGAAGAACGCCCAGCTCTGTGGATCGCCCGTCAGGCAGTCTGTTGGGCGCTTTGCATCGATTGGGGAACGAAGCCGGGACTCGCACGCTCCACCACTTGACCCGGAACGGGGAAGAGGGAACGTGATGTTGTGCGGTACCCCTAGCCCCCAGCATGCGCGTTCCGACGAGTTGTCTGCCGTGGCCGGTCGGCGGCTAGCGCGAGGGCCGCTCGCGCTCGATGTGCACCTTGAGCTCTCGCGCCAGCTCATCGCCGGGCCGGGTCATGTCCAGCCTGAACGCGTTCGAGGGGATCGGAGCGAAGTGGGCGGCAGACTGCCTCACCGCGTCCTCGTCACGGTCGGCCGCCGGGTGGGTTCCCGCTGCCAGGTCGCGCCGCACGCGCGCGACGGCCACGTCGAGCGGGCAGTCGCAGTGGACCAGCATCAGCTCCGCGCCGGCGAACTCGGCCGCCGGCTTCGCGCGCTCCCGCTCGCTCGCCCGCGAGAACGTCATCCCGTCGATGAGCACGTCTCGGCCGGCTCGGAGCTCCCGTTCGGCGAGGTCAAGCAGCTCCGAGAAGATGGCCCGTTTCTTCGCGCTTGAATAGTCCGGCGAGGAGAAGAGCTGGCCGCGGACCTCGTCGCGTGAGAGGCGATGCAGACGGGGCGCGAGCTCGGCCAGATGGTCGGCGAGCGTCGTCTTGCCGCACCCCCGTAGCCCCATCAGCGCGATCAGAACCGGCATCGGTCGAAGGTAACCCGCGGTGACCCTCCGCGCGAGTGCTTCGCTCTTGTGCCAGTGCCCAGGAAGAGCGGCGCCTTTGTCGGTGCTGGCATCGTGATAGGGAGAGTCCGTTGTGATGGGCGCGGATCCCAGCGACAAGTCGGCACGCCCGCCGGCGGCACGCACCGCCGCCGTTGCGGCGCTTTCGGTCGCGGTCGCGGTGGTTCTCGGCGACTCCGGGGTCGTGACTCTGGCGTTGCCGGAGATCCTGCGGGATTTCGACGCTCAGGTTGGGGGGGTCGCGTGGGTTCTGATCGCGTTCAATCTCACGCTTGCGCTGGTCGCGGTTCCCGCGGCGCGCGTGTGCGTGCGTGGAGATCCGGCCGTGGCGACCGGTGGTGGTGTGGTCGGGTTCGCGGCGGCGACGACGGTTTGCGCGGTGGCACCATCACTGGGCGTACTGGTCGCGGCCCGGGCGGCCCAGGCGGCTGGGGGTGCGCTCGTGATCGTGGGCAGCCTCGAGCTGCTCGTTCAAGCCACCGGGGCCGATCGCGCGGGAGCGCGGCGGTGGGCGACGGCCGGTGTCGCCGGAGCGGCGCTTGGTCCGGTGATCGGAGGACTGTTGACTTCGGCGTTCACGTGGCGGTCGATCTTCGTCGTGCAGGTCCCGGCGGTGCTGCTCGCACTGCCGGTCGCGTTCGCCCTGCGGGGTCGGGCCGTGCGGCGCGGGCCGACGCTTGACACCTCGCCGGACCGCCCGCACGTGCTGGCCAACCTGGCGCTGGCGCTGCTCTCGGCGGCGCTCACGGCGGCGCTGTTTCTGCTGGTGTTGATGCTCGTGGACGGCTGGGACCATTCGCCCGCAGTGGCGGCCCTCGCCGTCACCGCGGTGCCGATAGCAGCCCTGGCGGCCGGTCCCGTGTTCCGGGGCGTGCGCGCGGGGACCCGGTCGGAGGCCATCGCTGGGTCGGTACTGATCGCCGGCGGCCTCACCGGCCTGGCGCTCCTGCCCGGTGCACAGCTGGCCTGGACGCTCGCGCCGCAGATGCTGATCGGCCTCGGCCTCGGGCTCTCGATCGACTCGCTCACCGCGGCGGCGCTGCGCGACCGAATCCCACGCGCACTTCACGGCGGCTGGACGATCGCCGCGCGGCACGCCGGCGTCGTCGTCGGCCTGGCGATCCTCACACCAATTTTCACGGCCGACCTGCGCCACGCCGAGACGCCCGCCAAAGAGGCGATCGCAAGCCTCGTGCTCGACGCCCCGCTCCCCGTGTCTACCAAGCTCGACCTTGCCGAGCAGCTGGGGCGCCAACTGTCTGTCGAACGCGGCCGCGTGCCCGACCTGCGGCCCGCGTTCACGACCTTGCGCCTGCCGACGACGGAAGCGCCCGCGGCCGCGACCCTGGAGCGCGGCCTCCAGGATCAGCTCACGCGCGCCGCGACCCGCGCGTTCCGCAACTCCTTCCTCGTCGCCGCCGGACTGGCGCTACTCGCGCTCGGACCCGCCCTCGCGTTGCGCGATCGGAGTCCCTCATGAGGCGACTCGCGCTGCCGCTCATCGCCGTGCTGCTCGTGGCCGCAGTCCTCGGCGTCCAGGTCGCCGCCGGCGGCGGCCACTACGCTCCGCTCCGGCCCGCCAATCCATGCACGCCGCGCCCAGTTCCACCCATCCCGGCGCAGCTAGAACCGCTCGCAGAACAGATCGTCCTGCTCGGCCTCGACGACGCCGCGTGCCAACTCGGCATCTCCCGCGAGCGGCTCGTGCTCGCCCTCGCGGAGACCAGCACCCTGAACCCCCAGACGACCGCCGCGCTAAAAGCGGGCCTCCTCGACGCCGTCGACCGGCTCGACCACGACGGCCGCCTACCCAAGGTGTCCCAGCTCCTTCCCGAAGCGCTCGACCAGTCCAGCCTCCCCGGGATCGCCAAGACGATCATCGGAGCAATCCCGGACGGAGTCATCGACCACCTGCTCCCCACCGGGCCGCTGCTGCGCGCGACGGTCGACGAACTCAACATCAACGAGCTCCTCCACGAACTCCGCGACCCGAGCCAGCTCAACTCCGCCCTCCAGTCCGCGATCCTCCAGGCCGCCCTCAGCCAGATCCTCAACCGCCTGCGACCATAGCTCGGCTGCGGCCGGCGAACCGCATGCTTCCGACCACCCGCAGACTATGCACGCTCGACCACTGCCCTCGCTGGACGGGGCTTGGAATGACGGTCCGCGCCAGGCCCGCCATATCGGCGACGGCCACTCCCCGCCCCGAGCGGTGTCGAGTCGGCTCAATCTTGAGTGCCACCGGACTCTCACTCTGGGTGATCCATTCGAGATCAGCCGAGTCTCAACGTCTCTCGCCAAAGTTTCAAGTCCCGGCTAACGCCCGCCGACAAGACCAGAGGTGACAACGCCTCGCGGCCACTCGGGTATCCATGCCTGCCGCGGGCCACATACGTCCCACGGGACCGGGGAGACGGCGGGCAGCGGTCAGCTGCCCGCCCTCACCGGGGTGCCGAGCTCGTGCGGGAGGGCGGTGCTTTGGCGCATGACGAGCCGGTTGCAGGCGGGGGGCACGGGCACCCTGAAGTGAGTTCACGACGCGCTGTTGCCTTGCTCACCTACCGCTGTACGTCGATTCACACATCGAACAACCGGCGACTGGTCCCTCCCCTAGCTCGATACGGGCGACTGCTCAGCCGATGCGGTCCCGATGGAATCGCTCCCGACGACCGGCAACCCCGCGCCGAGACCTCGTCTCGTTCGTTCGGTTGGCACGCTGCGCGGAGCAGTAGCCGCCACCGCAGGCACGCTTGGCTGCATCGCGCTCGCGGCGTTCGGCAAGGCTCCCGTCGTCGGCGCCATATTCGCCGCCGTGTTCCTACTGATGAGCTGGCGCTTTTGGCTGGCGGGGATCCGGGTTGGGCCAGACGGCGTGCGCATCGTCGGGCTCCTAGGAGCCCCACGTAGGGTTCCGTGGGAGAGCGTCGACCACTTCGCGCTCGGCCCGTTTCGCGGCTACCGCTACGTCGCACACGTCGTCCTGCGGGACGGCCGTCATTGCGCGTGCATCGGAATCTCGGCCGCCAACGGCCCCAACGTGGAGCGCCGCCGCGTTGAGGTACAGCGCCCAGTCGATGATCTGAACGCGACGCTTGCTGCGTGGCGGACGTCGGCCGGTCAGGGATAGGGGCCCACCCTCAGCGCTGAAGGCGATCCGCTGGACGCGCCGCCGGCCGGCGGGTTCTCTCTGGTCTCAGACCACCCGAGACGCGGACGACCGTCAGCCGACGGGCTCGAGCACGATGACCGGGATGATGCGGTCGGTCTTGCGCTGGTACTCGGCGAAGTTGGGGGAGCGCTCGGCCATCGCTGCGAACAGGCGGTCGCGGTCCTCGCCGGTTGCTTCTTGCGCGGTCGCCTTGAGCGTGTCGGTCCCGATCTCGATTGTCACGTCCGGATGGGCCCGGAGATTGTGGTACCAGTCGGGATTGGTCGGCGCCCCCGCCTTGGAGGCGAAGATGACGTACCGGCTCCCGTCGGCCAGGTAGGCGACCGGGTTGACCCGTTCGGTGCCGGTCCGGGCGCCGATGTGGTGCAGGAGCAGAAGCGGCGTGTTCTCAAACGGGGCTCCGACCCGCCCGCCGTTGGCGCGGAACTGTTCAATGATCCGGGCGTTGAAGTCGTTGGGCGAGCTGGTCGACATCGGAAGCTTCTTGACGTGGTCGGGCCTGGAACGAGTTTAGGCTGTGAGGACGTGAAGATCCGCTTTGCCGTCGCCCCCCACGCCGGATCGCTATCCGGAGCGGAGCTGGCCGGGTTCGCCGAGTCGATCGAGGCCGCCGGCTTCGACGGGCTGTGGCTGTCGGACCTCCCGGTCGCCCCGGTTCTCGACCCGCTGCTCGGGCTGGCGCTGGCCGCCGGGCGCACGACCCGCTTGCATCTGGGCGCCAACCTCGTGCCCCTGGGCCGCAATCCCTTCCTGCTCGCCAAGGAACTGGCCCAGCTCGACCAGATCTCCGGCGGCCGGCTGCTGCTCAGTTTCGTCACCGGCCTCGGCCAGCCCGATGAGCGCCAGGCACTCGGGCTGAACGGAGCACGGCGCGGCGACGTGCTCGAGGAGGTGCTCGGCCTGGTGCGGAGCTGGTGGGCGGGCGAGACCGTGGACCATCGCTCCGATCGCTGGACGTTCGACCACCTGGCACCGGCCGCGCGCCCGGTCCAGGATCCGCTGGAAGTGTGGCTGGGCGGACGCGGACCCCAGGCGCTGGACCGCGTCGGGCGGATCGCCGACGGATGGCTGGGCGCTCAGCTGACCCCCGCCGAGGCCGGACCCGCACGCCGCGACATCCACGAGGCGGCGGGGCGCGCCGGACGCGAGGTCGACCCCGAGCACTTTGGGATGAGCATCCCCTACGCCCGCCTCGCTCCGGATGCCGAGCTGGTGGCCCCGCTCGCTGGCCGCCGACCCGACATCGACCCGCTGGCCTTCGTGCCGGTCGGCCGGATCGGCTTGCGCGACTTCATCGAGGGCTACATCGATGCCGGCCTGTCGAAGTTCGTGGTCCGCCCGCTCGCCCCGGTCGCCTCCTGGACGGAGGAGGCCGCGTGGCTGGGCGACGCCATCCTCGGCCTGCAGACCTGACGCGCCATACGCCACCGCTGCTCCGCCGGCCGCGTCATCCGGAACACCTCCTCACCACCGTGTAGTCCGCCGGCCCGCCCAGTCGGGCGATCGGGGTGCTGATCGAAACGTCCGACTATCGAGGGCCACGCAGCTCCAACGCATGCACGAGCTTGACGGCGATCCCGCCGTCGGGCTCCTCGAAGATCATGGCCACAACGGAATCACGCCGGACCGAAGCGCCGCGCCACCGTCATTCGCTCGCCGGCGCTCGCGCGTACCAGCGATCCGACGGTCTGGGGCGCCACCGTGTCGAGCAGGCTGGCCAGCGCGATGAACGCCGTCGCCGTGGTCAGCGCGTCGCCGAGCGCGTGGTGGGGCAGCTCCGCCGGCTGACCCAGCGCCGCCGCCAATCGACCCAGCGCAATCCCGTTTGCGGGCACGCGATCGGAACCGTCGCGGTGCCGCAGCCACGCCCGCCCAAGTGCCTCCGTGTCCGCCGCCCGCGGCAGCCGCACGCGCCGGCGGGAGAACTGCCGCTCGAGAAACGCGGTCTCGATCGCCGCGGTGTGGAACACCGGTACCCGGCCCGCGAGCGCCTCGAGCACGAGGTCGATCCCCTCATCCAGCGCCGGTGCATCGGCCACGTCGGCCAGCCGCAGCTTGTGCACGAGCACGGCCCCGACTTGCGAGCGCTTGGACGCGCGCACGAGCGTGTACCTGCCGGCGCCGAGCACGACCCGCCCGTCCTCGATCGGTACCGCCCCGATCGCGACGATCTCGTCCGTGCGCGGGTTCAACCCGGTCATCTCGAGGTCGACGGCGCACCACGCCGCCTCGCGCCACGGCGCGCCGTCGGGCGGCCGCGGAGCCTCAGCGAACGCCGCGGCGGCGCCGTGAGGCGCGCGGCGAAGCCTCATGCGCTCAGCCTGCGCTGCACGGCGGCGACGGCCCGGAACACGTCCCGTAGGTGATCGCGCATCAGCGGGCTGATGCGGACGCAGTCGATGCGATCGTCCGGCGCCTGGCCGTCCCCCAACTGCTCCATGTGGTGGGCGATCCGCAGCTCGAGCCCGAGCTCAAACGCATCGGCAAGCGTCCGCGCATCCTGCACGTCAAACGCGCCGGCGTCGGCCGCCTCGCGCAGCCGCTCGACCGTCGACCCTTCGACCACCCCCGACACAGCCGACCCCCATCGGGCCAGTTCGACGATCGGGACGATCGCCGCCTGCCGGATGTCGAGGCGGTCGCTACGCGTGCCGTCCGCCGCGAGCACCGCGTCCCCGTCGAACCCCGTCGGCGGAACCGCCGCGAGCGCCCGCGAGGCCAGCGCCCCGATCACCGCCTCGCGAACTCCCTCCTCCACCACCGGAAGGGGATCGATCGGCGTTCCCCACAGGGCACGGCGCTCGACGAGCATCGCGAGGGCGAGCTCGTCCGAGGATCCGCTGACCAGCGCAGACCATTCAGCCGGCGTCCTGGCCACGACCTCCCGGTCGGAGAACCCACAAGCCGCAAGCACCACACCGAGCGATCGAACCCACTCGGCCGGCGCCGGCCGACTCGACACCACCGCTCCTCGCGGGATCGACACCGGCGTCAGCTCCCGCCGGGCCTGGCTGCCCACGGCCACCCACACCACGCCCTCCCCGGGCGCCGGCCCGGCCAGCTCGAGGGCACGCGTGGTCAGGGCGTCGACCAGCGCCGAGAGCACCCGCACCACCTCGAGCGCGCGCATCCGCGTGGCGTGCAGGTCAGCCACCACTTCGGGCAGCCGCCGCGCCACCGCGGCCAGCTCCTCGGCCGTCCCGGCGCGTGAGATCGACCGCCGCACCCCGAACCACGAGCGCGACTGCGCCGCGAACAGATCGGTGTCTTCGATCACCCCGATCAGGTGACCGCCATCACTCACCACCGGGGCGTGGCGGATCCCGCGCTCAAGGAGCTCGAACAGCACCTCACCGCCGGCCCGATCGGGCGGGACGGTGAACACCGGCGTGCTCATCACGGTCGCCACCGGCGCGCTCAGCGGCAGGCCGGCGGCCACGATCTTGGTCCGGATGTCGCGGTCGGTGACGATCCCGAAGCCCTCTCCGCGCAGGTCGATGATCGCCGAGGTGGCCCCGGCCTCCGTCATCCGCCGCGCGATCTCGCGGATGTGCTCCATTGGCTCGCACACCACCGTGGGCGAGCGAATCAGCCGCGCCACCGGCTGGACGCTGGGAGCCCCCGCACCGACCTCGAGCGACCGCTGCTTGACTCGGTCGAGCAACGGACGCGCCACCGCCACCGGGATTCGGTAGCACAGGGTGTCCTCGGCCGCGCGCGCCTCGAACCCGGGCGGCAGCCCGGACAGCATCGCCGCGTGGCCGAATGCGTCCCCGACGCCCAGTAGATCGAGCAGCCGGCCGTCGTGGGCGATGTCGACGGCGCCCGAGTAGATCACTCGCAGGAAGGTGACGGGGCCGCCGTCCTCGGTCAGGATCGGAGCGCCGGCCAGGTGAAACTCGATCTCGGTCTGCTTGGCCAGCTGGCCGAGCTCCTCGGGCCCGAGCGCGTCGAACGGCGCCCGCGCGGCGAGGAAGCGCGCGATCTCGCTCAGCGCCGCGTCCAGCGGAACCTCCTGAACCAATTCATCCAAACGATGAGATTACGCCAGCAGGCCCAGCCGCTGCCCGCGCTGCACCGCCTCTGTCCGGTTGCGTACCCCCAGCTTGCGGTACACGGCGCTTGTGTGCTCCTTGACCGTGTGCTTGGACAGATGCAGCTTCTCGGCGATCTCAGGGTTGGTGGCGCCCGACGCCATGAGATTCAAGACATCGCGCTCGCGCTCGGACAGCCCAAGGGCCTGCGGCGCCTCCTGCTGGTCGAACACCGTCTTGCCCAGCCCGACCAGCCGCACCGCGCTCGCGATCTTGCGCGCCGGCCAGTCCTTGTACGCGAATCCGGACGCGCCGGCGGCGCGGGCGGCCGGCGCGGAGATCTCGCCGGCCCCCGAGAACAAGAGCACCCGCGTCAGCGGCTCGGCCGCGCGCAGCTTCTCGCAGATCTCGGCGCCGGATTCCTCGCCGATGAACAGGTCGACGAGCGCCACATGGGGCCGGTAACGGGCCGCCAGCCCGATCGCCTCCGCACCCGTATGCGCGCTGAGGCACCGGTCGACCCAAGGCTGCTGGGTGAGCATCAGCCGGATCCCCCAGTGGACCACGTCATGGTCGTCGACGACGAGCACGCTCAGGCGATCGGGGCTGCGCAGGGATGCCTCAATGGTCATCCGGCACCACCAGCCGCACCTGCCACGTTCCGGGCTCGCGCTCGCCAAACTCGACGACGCCGCCGCTTTGGAGCGCCTCGAGCGCGGCCAACCGCAGACCCACCCCGGCGCGATGCCGGGCCCCGGTCACCCCGTCGTTGGCCACCTCGAGCACGAATGCGCCGCCGCTACGGCCGATCCGGACGCTGACCCGGTTGGGATCCGCGTGTTTGTGGGCGTTGCGCACGGCCTCGGCCAGGACGGACTGAGCGAGCGGCTCGAGCGCCGGCGGGACGTCGCCCTCGTCGCCGGCCTCGAGCGTCACCCCCAGGTCGGGATGCACCCGCGCCAGACGCTCGACTTCGGCCACGAACGTGGTCTGGGTCGCGCGAGGCGCCCGCCCCAAGGGTCGCTGGATCGCGGTCCGCAGATCGGACAGCGCCTCCTGGATCTCGGCCGCGCACCGCGCGCGGGCCTTGGCGGGCAGATCTCCGTCGCCGTCCAGCGCCATGGAGATGCCGAACAGCCGCTGGATAACGCCCTCGTGGATGTCACGGGCGAGGTCGATCCGCTGCTCGAGGTGGCGCGACTTCTCTCCCTGCGTGGCCACCATCCGCGCCACCGAGGCGAGCGCCGCCGCCTTGCCGAGCGTCCACAATAGGTGTCGCTCGGCGTCGTCGAGCGGCGGCTCTGACAGCAGGCGGTCGGCGAAAATCACGCCCAGGTCGCGCCCGGCGGCCGCCATCGGGGCGCACACGAGCCGGACTGGCTCCGGAAATAGGCTGATGTACTCGTCGGGGAACTGGCCGGCCATCTCGCCGGTGATCTCGATCACGCGATCCTCGCGCAGCGACTGGGCGGCGATCGGCGCCGACTCGACGGTCACGTGCGCGTCGGCGAACTGCTCGAGGTTCAACCCGTGCGCGCCGGCCGCTCGCACCCGCCGCAGCGCGTTGTCGTAGCGGAAGATGAGCGCACGGCGCATGTGCGCCAGCCGGCACACCGCATCGCACAGCCGGTCGTAGAACACATCGTCTGAGGGAGCCCCGCCGTCCTCGGACTGCGACAGAACCTCGACGAACAACTCGAGTGCGTCCACGCCCACCTGCGATCCCGCGACCGCGCTCATAACGGGATTTGAGGACAGTTCAGTCCGCGCCCATCAGCGACAGGCGCAGCGCCTGCTGCGGCTCCAGAAACACGCGCCAGGACTCCTCGCACCGTGGGCACCGGCATTCCACCGACGGATCGTATCCGTCGAGGGCGGCGTGCCACTCGAGGTCGTCGCTGCAGAGGCAGATGGGACAGGCGAGCGACGCGCGTACAAGAGCGTCCGGGTCGTCGGTCCGGAACCTGGCCGTGTCGGCGAGCAGGACCACTGATTCGAGGATGCTCGCCGTCCGGACCGCATGCAACACGGGGATCCGCTCAACCCCCCGGGTGGGGGATGCGTGGGCCCGGGACCTGATCTATGCCACCCGCGCCTCCGCCCGCGCAATCGGGCGCTTGCCCCACCGCGCGCGGGTGGCGAAGTCGAGCAGCCGGCCCAGGTAGTCGCGCAGCGGCGAGGCGCGAATACCGGCCGGCTCGAGGCAGGCCCGCGTGAACGCGTCGTCGAACGTGGCTGCTACCGAGAAGTACGGGAAGTACGCGCTGCCCTCCTCGAGCACGGTCCTGGCCACGCCGTTCGCCATCGACGCGAACTCGGCCGGCGGGACGAGCTCGGGCCCGGGACGGTGGAAGTAGCCACTCGCGAAGCTGACGATCTCGCCCATCGTGCTCGCGTTCGAGCCGGCGGTCAGGTGGTACGTCTGGCCTGGCTCGCCGGCACGCTCGCACAGCTCGTGGATCGCGTCGGCGACGTAGTCGATCGAGACGACGTCGACCGGCGATGACGGGCTGGCGGGCACCGCCGGGAACATCCCGCGCGCGAGCGCCCGCAGTGGCCAGTACAGCACATTGAAGGCGGAGGTCCAGCCGCTATGGCGATCCCCCACCACGATGCTAGGCCGCAGGATCATGAACGGGATCTGGTCGCGCCCTCCCGAGCCCCGGACCAGCTCCTCGGCCTCGAACTTCGTCTGCTCGTACGAGTTGTGAAAGCTCTGCGCCAGGTCGAAGTCGCGCTCGTAGAAACGGCCGGCATGCGTGCCCGCCACGTACGCGGTCGAGATGTGGGCGTAGCGCTCGAGCACCCCGAGGTCGCGGGCGCGCGCCGCCAGTTCGAGCATGCGGCGGGTGCCCTCGACGTTGACCGCGCGCGCCTGCTCGAGCGGCATCGTGAACGAGACAGAAGCCGCGCTGTGGACGATCGTGTTGACGCAGCCGGCCAGGCGCTCCCAGCGGCCTCGGTCCAGGCCGAGCCGGGGGGCGGTGAGCTCGCCGGCCACGGCGCTCACCCGCCCGCCGTAGCGAGCGGCACGGTATCCGAACAGATTGGCCAGCACGACGTCGAGGCGCGCACAGGCGGCCTCGTCGCTCCCGGCGCGGACGATCGCCACGACCGGGCGGTCGGTGCGCTCGAGGTAGCGCGCAAGCAGCTCCATGCCGACGAAACCGGTCGCCCCGGTGAGCAGAACCGCCCCGTCCGGCTGGCTCATGAGACGCCCCGCTCGAGCGATCGGAACGCCCACAACAGCCGCGAGCGGGTCTCACCGGGCGTGATCAGCTCGTCGATGTAGCCCGTGGAGGCCGCCGCCTGCGGGCACAGCCGGGTCTCGGCGTAATCGGCGGCCAGCCGCTCCCGGGCCGCGTCCGGATCGTCGGCGGCGGCGAGCTCGCGGCGGTGGATGATCCCCACCGCGGACTTGGCCGCCATGACGCCGATCTCGGCGTTCGGCCACGCGAACACGTAGTCGGCTCCCAGGTCCTTGGAGTTCATCGTGATATAGGCGCCGCCGAACGCTTTGCGCAGGATCAGCGTGACCCGCGGCACCTCGGCAGCGGCGAAGGCGTGCACGAAGTCGGCTCCGAAGCGGATCACGCCAACCGACTCCTGCTTGGTCCCCGGCATGTAGCCGGGTGTGTCGACCAGGACGAGCAACGGGATCCGGAACGCGTCGCATTTCGAGACGAACCGGGCGCCCTTCTGGGCGGCGTCGGCGTCGATGATCCCGCCCAGGTAGTGCGGCTGGTTGGCCACCACTCCGACCGTGCGCCCATCGATCCGGGCGAAGCCCGTGACCAGGTTGCGCGCCCACCCGGCCGCGACCTCGAGCAGCTCGCCGCCGTCAACCAGCGCTCGGATCACCTCGCGCACGTTGTATACGCGGCGGGGATCGGCGGGGACAGGGTCGGAGGGGTCGTACGCCCGCGGCTCCCGGGGCGGGGCGGCAAGCGGCGAGGCGTCCCGGTGGCGGGGCAGGTAGCCGAGCAGCTCGCGCGCCAGAAACGCCGCGTTGAGGTCGCTCGGGGCCACGAAGTGGCAGACGCCGTTGCGCTCGTGCACCCGTGTGCCCCCGAGCTGGTCGGCGCTCACATCCTCGCCGAGCGCCTCGCGGACGACGCCGGGCCCGGTGAGGAACATGCTCGACTGCTCGGTCATCACCACCCAGTCGGTCAGCGCCGGCGAGTAGGCGCCACCGCCGGCCGAGAGACCGGTGACGATCGACACCTGCGGCACGCGCCCGGACAACTTCACGGTGCGGTGGAAGATGCGGCCGTACCCGCCGAGCGCGGCGACGCCTTCCTGCATCCGCGCGCCACCCGAGGAGACGAAACCGACCACCGGCGCGCGCGCCTTGTCGGCCAGCTCGAGCACGCGGACGATCGTGTTCGCGTGCTGCTCGCCGAGCGAGCCACCGGCGTAGGTGGAGTCTTGGGCGTAGCAGAACACCTGGCGCCCGTCGATCAGGCCGGCGCCGGCGAGCGCGCCGTCGCCCGCGCGTGCCTTCTCGCCCATCGCGGGCGAGAGCACGTCGGTGCGGATCAGCTCGAGCGAGCCGGGATCGCACAACGCCTCCAGACGCCCGTACGCGTCGAGCGCGACCTCGGCGGTCTCGGTTCTCGGGTCCGGGGCGACGGCGAGTCTCATGCCGCGTCTCCCAGGCAAAGCACGGCGTTGTGCCCGCCGAACCCGAACGAGTTCGAGATCGCGATCAGGCGCCCATGACCGTTCCCGTTGCCGTTTGCGACGAGGGGCCGGGGGCCGTCGGCGACGTAGTCGAGATCGAGACCGGGGTCGGGCTCCTCGTAACCGAGCGTGGGCGGCGCGACACCGTCGCACAGCGCCAGCACGGTGGCGATCGCCTCGACGGCGCCTGCCGCGCCGAGCAGGTGGCCGATCGCGGACTTGGTCGACGAGACGGGGACGTTGTAGGCGCATTCGCCCAGCGCCAGCTTGATCGCCTCGGTCTCCGAGCGGTCGTTGAGCGGCGTCGAGGTCCCGTGGGCGTTGACGTAGTCGATGTGCTCGGGGGCGAGGTCCGCGCTGCGCAGCGCGCGCGTGATCGCCGTCGCCGCCGGGCGGCCGGTGGGCTCGGGCGCGGTCAGGTGGTGGGCGTCGGCCGTGGCCGCGTAGCCGAGCACCTCTCCGAGCACGCGCGCGCCGCGCTCTCTGGCCAGTCCCTCCGACTCGAGCACGAGCACGCCCGCCCCCTCACCCATCACGAACCCGTCGCGCCGCGCGTCGAACGGGCGCGAGATGCCGCTCGGCGAGGTCGCCTCCATCTTGGCGAAGGCGGCCTTGGCCAGGGGTGTGAGGGTCGCTTCGGCGCCGCCCGTGACCACCGCGCGGACCTGTCCGGATTGGATCATCCGCGCCGCCTCTCCGATCGCGTGCGCGCCCGACGCGCAGGCCGACATCACCCCGAAGGCGGGTCCCTGAAGCTTGTGGCGCATGGCCACCAGGCCAGCGGCGGCGTTGCCCATGATGAGCGGGATCGCGAGCGCAGAGACCCGGTCGGGCCCGCGCTCGAGCAGCGTCTCGCAGTTGGCCTCGAACGTGGCCATCCCGCCGATGCCCGAGCCGATCACGCAGCCTACCTCGGCCGGGTCGGCTGGGGGCCCCTCGGCCTCCCACCCCGCGTCCGCCAGCGCCTGCGCGCCGGCCGCGATCGCCAGCTGAGCGAAGCGGTCGGACCGCCGCGCCTCCTTGGCGCTCATGAAGTCGGTCGGGTCGAAGTCACGGCAGGCTCCCACCCCATCCTCGATCCCGATCCGCCGGGCCACCCAGCCCTCGTAAAGCTCGCGGGCGCCCACGCCCAGGGGCGTCACGGCCCCCACGCCGGTGATCAGCACGCGGCTCATACGCTCAGGGCGGGTTGGGTCCATTCCACGACGGTGGCGCCCCACGTGAAGCCGGCGCCGAAGGCGCCCAGCAGCACCCGGTTCCCGGGCCGCAGGCGCCCGTCGTCCTCGACGTGCGCGAGCGCGAGCGGGAGTGTCGCCGCCGATGTGTTGCCGTACTCCGAGATGCAATCGACCACGCGATCGGCCCGGAGGTCGAGGCGCTCGCCCACTGCGGCGAGGATCCGGCCGTTGGCCTGGTGGTAGACGAACAAGTCGATCTCGTCCAGGCGGGCGCCGGCCAGCCGCACCGCCTGCAGGGTGGCGAGCGATAGGCGCGCCACCGCCTCGCGGAAGGTCTCGTGGCCGCGCATGCGGATCGAGCCCTCCTCGCGCGGAACGATGATGTGGTCGGCGCCGGCACCGTCCGAACCGAGCACGATCGGCCCGATCCGGGTCGCCTCGGCGGTGGCCCGAAGGACAACCGCCCCGGCGCCGTCGGCGAACACGGCGGCGGTGACGCGGTCGTCGGGATCCGTGATCCGGGACATGAAGTCTGCGCCGACCACGACCGCGCACTGCGCCCGCCCGGCCTCGATCTGCCCCGTGCCGACCGCGAGCGCCGACAGGAACCCGGTACACGCCGCGCCGACGTCGAAGGCGCCGGCGCGAACCGCGCCGAGCTCGTGCGCGACCTGCGGAGCGGCGTTCGGCATGACCTCGTCGGGCGTGGTGGTGGCGACGAGCACGAGGTCGACCTGGTCGGGCGCCACGTCGGCGCGCCGAAGCGCCGCCGCGGCGGCGTTCGTGGCATGGGTAACGAGCCGCTCGGCCGGGTCCGCCATGCGCCGCGAACGGATGCCGGTGCGGCGCACGATCCATTCGTCGGTGACCCCGATGCGCGGCGCGATCTCCGCATTGGTGACGACCGTCTGGGGCAGGCTCACCCCCACCGACGCGATCGCGGCACCGGCCGATCCCATCGGCAGGACTGCCGCCAAGGCGTCGTTCGCATCAGGCAGGGACACGCTCACATCCAACACGGTTCCGCGCGACGGCCCCGATGCCAACGGCCGGGCGGGCCAAACCCGACACGCGGGGGGTCGGTCGAGTGGCCTTGCGGCTAGCCCAACCGACCCCCGAAGTGGCGTTACGCGTGAGCCTGCAACTCGGCGCGTGAGCTCATCGGCGGTCCCGTCCGGTCCCACACGGGCCGGACCTCGACCGACCCGTACGCGAGGTTCGGCATGCGCGACGCGTGGTCGAGCGCGGTGTCGAGGTCGGGGCAGTTGATCAGGTAATAGCCGGCCAGGTACTCCTTGGTCTCCGCGAACGGCCCGTCGGTGATCTGCACCTCGCCGTCGCGTTCGCGCAGCGTGGTGGCGATCTCGATGCCTTCGAGCGCGTCGCCCCCCACGTGTACGCCCGCCTGCCGGAGTCCCTCCGTGTAGGCGTCGAAGCGCGGCCCCACCTCGCGTAGCTGCTCGGGGCTGAGCGGACTCTCGACCGGGTTGTAGATGAACAGCATGTACTGCGGCATCAAGCCTCCTCGGGTTGGTTGGGCCGCTCGGTTGATTGGGAAATGGTCGGCGGCGCCTGACGGCGGCGCCTTAGCGGCTTCAACCCTATGACGGGCGAGCATGCCGCGTTTCGACATGCTCGCCCGTCGAATCAGGATGCTCGGCCTACCCGCCGCGATGCTGGTCGATGCCCGGCAGAACCTGCGTGCCCTCCCGCTGGACAGCTTGGAGGGCGTACGGGTTGAGCCCGAGCAGGCGTAGGATCGTCGGCGCCACCTGGGTGGTCTCGACCCACTGGCCCGACGAACCGGGCCGCACGACGCCCGGCGCGTAGACGACAAGCGGCACGTCCCGGTCGCCGGGGTTGTCCCCGCCGTGCTCGGCGATCTTCGACCCGGTGGTGTAGATCGTGCCGACCTGCGAGATCCCGAACACGTCCGGGTGGTGCGGGTCGGAGTTCGGGACGCCGAAGAACGCCGCCGACTGCTCGCCGGCGAAGATCCTCGTCAGGCCGGAATGCTGGACGGTGATCGTCTGGCCGGCGTAGTTGACCGCCGGGGCGGTGTGCGTCCACAGGTAGTTCTTGACGAAGTCAGTCGCCGCCTGCGAGCGATCCGACAGCCACCACAGCAGCCCGTCGTCGTCGGCTTCCTGGACGACGAGCGTCGGGGTGCTCGGGTGAAGTGCCGCCCACGCGGCGTTGACGCCGGAGATGATCGGACCGTCGTCGATCCGCTGGAGCTGGTTGTTGTTCAGTGGCGACTGGCCGTGCTTGGCCGTCAGGATGATCGCCGTCGAGTCGGCCTCGCCGTCGGCCTGGATCGTGTCGGCCATCTCCTGCAGGGAATCGTTCACGTAGTCGAGCGCGCTCTGCAGCAGCGGGCCCGGCACCTGTTGGCCGTTCACGGTCGTGTAGCCGCCGGGCAGCTTCGGTCCTTCGGTGTAGTCGCCCTGCGCGTTCGGGCCGACCAGTACCGCCGGTGAGCTCTTCAGCTTCTCCGCGGTCGAGACGGTCTGGAAGTTCATCCCGTAGATCGCCGGCGTGCCGACCTTCGGCCCCTTGCCGGAGTGGTCGTAGCCGTTGATCCAGTTGATGACCGCCTGGACCTTATAGGAGTCGTACTGCTTGGTCGCGGCGTTGTCGGCCGTCCACGCGTCGTCGACCGGGTACGGCACGCCGTTCGGCTCGACCGCCTGCGAGTCGATCTCCGGTGCGAAGAAATCGTCGATGCTCGTGCCGTTCGAGCCCGGGCCGTTGAACGACGAGTAGATCGCGTGCTTCTCCGAATATGCCGTCCGCATACCGGCGGCGTGGATCACCTGGAAGATCGTGTTGACCCCCACGAAGTCCCACGGTTGGATCGGCTGGCAGGTCTTCGGGTCGACCGGGTACGTCGCCGGGTTCAGACCCGACTGCGGGTGGTCACTCAGGTTCATGATCAAGGCCGGGTTCGTGTCATCGCCGGGGAAGGCGCCGCTGGCACCGCCGTTACCCGAGTAGATCGAGCCGCCCTCGTCGAAGGACGGGAACGTGTTGGTGGTGCTGCCCGTGAGCAGGTCCGGCACGTTGGCGAGCTTGTCGTCCGGCGAGTCGTAGATCACGTCGCCGCCCGGGACCGGCCCGGAGCAGTTCGTCGTCCCCGGCGGGAAGACGCCGTGGCTGTACTCGTCGTCGTAGTAGATGCCGGTGACCTTCGGGTCCCCGCCGGTCATGATCGCCGTTCCGGCCGGATCGGAGTCCGACGGGTCGGCGGTGTGTGCGTCGGTGTATTCAGCGCCGCCCGTCGCCAGCCGCGCCAGCTCCGAATTGGGATGGTTGGCGACGTACCAGTCCAGATCCGACTGGTGCATTCCATCGACCGATATCAGCAACACGTGCTTGATCTGGTTGCCGTGCTGGTAATGGTCCGATTGCGGTTGGTGCGCGGACACCGCCGCTGCCGAACCGCCGATCGCCGCCGCCGCGATCACCGCGGCCGCAGTCCCGATCCTTGTAGCTCTTCGCATGTGCGGATGGCTCCTTATGGTTTGCCGTCAGATGCGAGGCTCGTTATATGGAGGGCGGACGACCGCCCTGGTTGCCCAGCCGTGATCTTTGTGTGAGCGTTATGTTTAAGACCCGCGGCGGGGAATCGTCGAGCGGATCGGGCCAAGTGGCGGCGCGCCGCGCGGCTTCAATCCTCGGGACCGGCCGCGAGCTCGTCGATCAGCGCGGCGAGCCGGAACAGCAGGTCGGGCGCGAGCTCCTGCTCGGCGGAGGGAAGCGCGCCGTAGAAGGCCTGCTCGCGGCCGCGCAGCCAATCGCGCTCGGCGCGTACCAGCTGCCGGCCGGTGTCGGTGAGGCTGACCGCCACCGCGCGCCGATCCTCGTCCAACCGCGTCCGCCGCACGATCTCGCGACGCTCGAGCGCGTCGAGGATGCGGGTGGCGGTCGAAGCCGTGATGCCGGCGTGGGCGGCCAGTTCCTGCACCCGCGCGCTGGACCGGTCGGCGAGCACCTCGAGCAGCCCGTACTGCGAGAGGGTCAGCCCGCCTTCGGACCCCCGGCCGTTCGCTCCCCGCGCCCGGCGCACGGCCTGGGTTAGCGCATCGAAGCCGGCCAGAAATTTTTTCGACCCCCCCGACGTCACCTTGCCAGTATACCGGTTGTGATGCTAATATTTGGCATGCCAATCGTTTGCGCGTAGAGTGACGACATGTTCCGCAACATCCTCGTCAGCGTCGATGGCTCCGAGCATGCCCAGCGGGCACTCGAAGAAGCCATCGATATCGCGCGAGCCGGCAACGGGCGGATCACCATCTTGACCGCCGTAAGCCAGCCGCCGGCGTGGGCCGCGACCGCGATCGGCGCCAACGCCGCCGCCGTGACCTCCCTGGACCTCGAGCGCGAGGCGGTCGGGATCATGAAGCGCGCGGTCGCCCGCGTGCCCAACGACGTGCCCGTGACCACCGTCGTCAGTCGCCGCCCGATCCGGTCGGCGCTGGCCTGCGCGGTCAAGTCCGGCGACCACGACCTGCTCGTGATGGGCTCGCGCGGCCGGCGTGCGCTGGCAGCGTCGCTGTTCGGCAGCGTCAGCCACTACGCGCTCAACCACAGCCCGATCCCGGTGCTCATCGTCCACGCTGACCAGTCGTACTCCCCGCGCGAGGAATCTCCGCCGGAGCGCTCGACCCGCGAGCGGCCCGCTCAGGGCGATGGCGGTCCGGCGATCGCGCCCGCATAGCCGGCCGGCTCCGAGCGCACCTGGCAGCCGTCCCGGTTCGTGCCCTCGCGTCAGAACAGCGCACGCGCCACGGCGGTCACGACCGCCGCGCCGAGAACCGCCACCGTGATCGATGCCCGCCGCAGCAGCGCGATCGCCGCGAACGCCACCCCGAGCACGCGAGCGTCAAGCGTGAGCGACCGGCCCTGCCCGAACGTCTCGACGACCACGAGCGCAGCCAGCAGCGCCGCCGCGAGCAGCTCGACGATGCTCATCGCGACCGGCGGCACCTCGCGGCCGCCCAGCATGAGCGGCCCCGCCAGCTTCAGCGCCGCGGTGGCGAGCGCCAGGGCCACGACGGTGATCCACACCGCGCTCAAGGCCGCATCCTCGAGGCGACGATGGCCGCCGCGGCTGCCGCGAGGATCGGGAGACCCGCCGGCGCCACCGGGGTCAGCGCGAGCGCGATCCCGGCGCCGCCGGCGGCGGCTGCCCTTTTCCTGCGGCCCCGCGCCTCCTCGAACAGCAGCGCCACGAAGAAGGCGGGAAACAGGGCGTCCAGGCCGAGCGCCTGGGGGTTGCCAAGAGCCTTGCCCGCCAGCACGCCGATGACCGTGCCCAGGACCCAGCCGGGGTACTGCGGCACCGTCACCCCGACCATGTACCACGGGTCGAAGGTCCCGTCGCCGGCGCTCGCCGACGCCCATGACGCATCCACGACTGTCATCGCGAATGCGGCACGCGACAGCGCGCGCCCTCGCAGCGACGGCGCGAGGGCCAGACCCATCGCCAGATAGCGAGCGTTGAGCAGCACGCCCGCGGCAATCGCCGCGCCGACCCCTCCGCCGGCGGCGAGGATCGCCAGCGAACCGAACTGCGCCGATCCGGAGAACACGACGATCGACATCACGACCGGCGCCACCGTTCCCATCACCGGCCGCGCGAGCACCCCGTACGAGACCGCGATCAGAAACACCGCCAGGCCGAACGGCGCTCCACGCCGGATCCCGGCCCGAACTCGCACTCGTGCGGATTCGGTGCGGTCGGGCAGGCGGGTTGCGGTCACGGCGCACGGCAAGCCTACGCGATCCCCGCCGCCGCGCTGAGGCGCTGCCGAAGTCGCGCGCCTGACCCGGCCCCACCCGTCTCGGTGTGCTTATGGCCGACATACAGGCGAGGCGGTGCCCGCGCACCGCCACCCAACCGCTCGGGCTCCGTGGCAGCCGACGTTGTGCGGTGCGCGTGGTTCTAACGTCAACCGGGCACACCTGGATCATAAGTGTGCGCGCAAGCAGCGCCGAGCGCCGGCACTCCGGTCACGCCGGCCGAAGCAGCTCCTCGGTGGCGCGGACGATCTCCTCAAGCGGCGGCAGTTCGCCCGCGTGCGCCGGCATCTGGCGCTGCGAAGCGCGGGTGTAGCAAGCGCCCACGAACATCATCGCCACCGCGTAGGGATCGAAGCCGGCCCTCACACGGCCGGCCGCCTGCTCCGCCGCGAGGTAGTCGCCAAGGGCTCGCACGCCGCGGTGCGGACCGAGATCGCGCTCGGTCATATAAGCGGCCAGCGCGTCGCGCAGCGCGGCGTCCGACTGCGCCGCCGCCGTCACCGGCAGCGCCTGGTCGAGGAATCGCTCGAGCGTGGTGCCGAGAGCTGTGAGGACGTCGTGCACTCCGGCGCCGGTCAGCGAACCGCGCAGGGCCAGCTCCTCGAGCGGTCGCAGGCCCTGCTCGAACACCGCCTGCAGCAGCCCGGCGCGGTCCTTGTAGTGGTAGAACACGCTCGCCTCCGAGACGCCGGCCAGCGCGGCCACCTCCCGCGACGTCACGCGCGCGATCCCACGCTCGCGCAGCAGCGTCAGCGCCGCAGCCAGTATCGCGTCCCGTCCGCCGGCGGATGGCCGCCCGCGCCGCCTCCGCACGACTGAGGAATTACTGAGCATGGACTCAGTATATATGCTAACGTGGAGCCCGCCCAGAACAGGAGTAGCCCATGGACCGCAAATGGTGGACCCTGCTCGCCGTCTGCACCGGCGTGTTCATGCTGCTGCTCGACATCACGATCGTCAACGTCGCGCTGCCGTACATCCAGCAGGCCTTCCACGCGTCGCTGTCTGACCTCCAGTGGGTGATCGACGCCTACGCACTGACGCTTGCGGCCTTCCTGCTCACCGCCGGATCGGTCGGAGACCTCGTCGGTCGCCGGCTCGTGTTCGCGGTCGGGATCGTCGTTTTCACGGTCGGCTCGGCGCTGTGCGGGTTCGCGCCCGACCCGACCTTCCTGGCCCTGTCCCGCGCCTTCCAGGGCATCGGCGGGGCGATCATGTTCGCGACCTCGCTGGCGCTGCTCGCCGACGCGTTCCTGCCGCAGGAGCGCGGCGTGGCGTTCGGGGTGTTCGGCGCCGTCACGGGCGTCGCGGTGGCCGTCGGTCCGGTGCTCGGTGGCGCACTGACCAGCGGGCTCTCGTGGCGCTGGATCTTCTTCGTGAACCTACCGATCGGCGTGGTGGCCCTCGCGGTCACGCTCAGGAAGGTGCGGGAATCCAAGGCGCCCGTGGCCAGCCGTCCCGACTTGCTCGGCTTCGTGACATTCACGCTCGGCCTGACCGCGCTCGTATACGGGCTGATCCGAAGCCATCCGGAAGGATGGGGGTCGACCACGGTGACCGCGTCGCTGATCGCCGCGGTGGTACTGATCGCACTGTTCCTGGTCATCGAGATGCGCTCGCGCGCCCCCATGCTCGATCTCCACCTCCTCCGTGTGCCCACCTTCAACGGGGGCTTGATCGCGGCCTGGGCGATCTCCGCCTCGCTGTTCTCGCTGCTCACCTACATCGTGCTCTACCTGCAGAACGTGCTCGGCTCCTCCGCGATCGACACCGGCGTTCACCTGCTGCCGCTGACCGGTGGCATCTTCATCACCGCCGGACTGGCCGGGCGGCTCACGGGGCACGTGCCGACGCGGATGCTGATCGCTCCGGGCTTCGCGCTGATCGGGATCGGGCTGCTGCTGATGCGCGGGATCACCCCGAGCGACGACTGGACCCATCTGCTGCCCGGGATGATCGTCGGCGGGATCGGCGCCGGCTTTGTCAACGTTCCGCTCGCCTCGACCGCGGTTGGCGTGGTCGAGCCCGCCCGAGCCGGAATGGCGTCGGGCATCAACTCGACCTTCCGGCAGGTCGGGATCGCCACCGGCGTGGCCGCGTTGGGGAGCATCCTCGCGAGCCAGGCCGATAGCACGGTGGTGGCGCGCCTAAGCCACACGGCGCTGGCCGGGCAGGCCCACGCCCTCGCGTCGTCGGTGAGCAACGGCAGCGTCCTCCAGGCGATCGAGACCGTGCCAGCGCACCTGCGCGATCTGGCCGCCGGCGCCGCCCGGGCAGGCTTCGTCGACGGGCTGAACGTCGTGATCCTGATCGGTGCGCTGATTTCGTTCGCGGCGGCGGCGCTCACGCTGGTGCTGATCCGCCAGCGTGACTTCGTCGGCCAGGACGGGGAGCGCGGTGGGGCGCCGGCGCCCTCGCAGAGCGAACCGCCCCGCGCCACCGTGGCCGCCGGCTGATTCCTAGTGACAGTGATGCGCGTGGGCGCCGGCGGGCGCTCGCGTGGCGCGGCGGGCGCTCAGCCCCATCAGCGTGCCGAAGATCAGCACGCCGAGCACGTTCAGGACCAGCTTGTAGTCGAGGTGGACCGAGCCGAACACCGCCGCACGCGAGGGCCTCGGACCCGACGGGATCAATCCGAGCAGGCTGAACACACCGTCGACGGCGAGCGCGGCCAGCACCATCGTGACCAGCATCAGCGCGACGATCCGGGCCGCGTAGCCGCCGCCGTAGAACTTCCGGTAGATCGCGATGATCGGGAGGACGATCAGGTCCGCGAACAGGAATGAGAGCACACCGGCGAAGCTGATTCCGCCCGACCACAGCACGGCCGCGAGCGGCACGTTGCCGACCGAGCAGACGAAGCTGAGTACCGCGATCAGCGGGCCGACGAGCACGTTCTCGAGCGTCGGGATCGGACGCGGAGCGTTCGTGACGAACAGCGAGGTGAAGAACGCGTTGCTGAACTGGGCGGCCACCCCGGCCAGCACGAAGCCGGCGGCGATCTCCTTCCAGAGCATCAACATGTCCCAGCGGAAGTTGTCCGCCACATCGCTCCAGCCCTCGGCGCTGAGCAGCCGCTCGCGCCAGCGGAGCCGCGGCGACGAAACGGAGCCGTGCTCGTGCTGACCGAGGGCCCCGATGGCGTGCTTCCGCGCCACCTCCTCGGCCCTTGGGCCGACGAACAACCTGAGCAGGATCGTCATCAGGGCAATCATCACCAGACCGCCGAAGAACTCGGCGAGCGTGAACTGCCAGCCGATCAGCACCCAGAGCACGACCCCCAGTTCCCACACCAGATTGGTCGAGGCGAATTGGAAGGCCAGCGCGCTCGCCGCGCTGGCACCCTTGGCGAACAGCGACCGCGCGATCGCCACCGCGGCGTACGAGCACGACGAGGACACGGCGCCCAGAGCCGTGGCGAGCGACACCGGGCGGGCCCCGCCGGCGCCGAGCGCGCGCTCGACCCGCTCGCGGGGAGCCCACGCCTGCACCATCGCGGAGATGGCGAATCCGAGCACGAGCGCCCACCAGACCTGCCACGCCATCAGCAGCGCGTCCCTGATCACGTGCCATATCAGGCTCATAACTAAGAGCATACCCCCAGGGGGTATACTCGCCCACCAGCATGCCACCGACCCGCGGATACACGGCGACCAAGGACCAGCTACTGGCGCGGCTGGCGCGGATCGAGGGACAGATCCGCGGGATCGAGAGCATGGTGCGCGAGGACCGCTACTGCATCGACATCCTCACCCAGATCGGCGCCGCTCAGGCCGCGCTCGACAAGGTCGCGCTCGGCCTGCTCGATGATCACGCTCACCACTGCGTGATCGGCGCGGAGACCCCCGACGAGCGCGACGCGAAGACGGCTGAGATGATGGCATCGATCGGCCGGCTGATGCGCCGGGGCTAAGGCGCGCCGACAAATCGACTAACCACACTCACTGGGAGCCGAGATGAAGATCGCGGTAGTCGGGAAAGGGAATGTCGGTGGCGGGCTGGCCGACCGATGGGAGCGAGCTGGCCATGAGGTACAACGAATCGGTCGCGATGGTGGCGACGTCGGCGGCGCGGACGCCGTGCTGATCGCGGTCCCCGGCGCTGCGGTGGCCGACGCGCTCGAAGCGCTCAGCGGCATCGGCGGCAAGATCGCGATCGACGCCACCAACCTGGTCGCCTCCCAGCCACCGGGCGGATTCGCCTCCAACGCCGAGTTCATCAAGTCAAAGACTGGCGGACCGACCGCCAAGTCGTTCAATCTGAACTTCGCGAGGATCTACGACCGGATCGGGACCACCGAGGACACGCCGGGCAATCTGTGGTGCGGGGACGAGGAGGCTCGGGCCGTGGTCGAGCGACTGAACCGCGACGCCGGCTTCGATCCGATCTACGCGGGCGGCCTCGAGAACGCGGCCGTGCAGGAGGCAATGCTTCCGTACTGGTTCGCGATCGCCCAGGGCGGCATGGGGCCGTTCTTCTACTGGATGGCGCCGCCGGACCAGCGCTGACGAGGCGACCGCGCTTTCTAACATCGACTACGTGCTCGTCTCCGTTCTCGATCAGTCGCCGGTCCCCGAGGGGTCGACCGGCGCCGATGCGCTGCACAACACGATCGACCTGGCCCGCCTCGCCGACGAGCTCGGCTACCACCGCTACTGGGTGGCCGAGCACCACGGCGGCCCGATGCTGGCCGGACCCAGCCCCGAGGCACTGATCGGTCCGATCGCTGCCGCCACCGACGGGATCCGGGTCGGCAGCGGCGGCGTGATGCTGCCCCACTACAGCCCGTTCAAGGTGGCTGAAACATTCACCGTGCTCGCCGCGCTGTTCCCCGGACGGATTGACCTCGGGATCGGCCGCGCGGCGGGTACCGACCCGCTGACCACGTTCGCGCTCCAGCGCGACCGCCGCCAGGCTTCCCCCGACGACTTCCCCCAGCAGCTCGCCGAGCTGCTCGCCTACTTCGACGACTCGCTGCCAAGCGACCACCCCTTCCACCGCCTCGCGGGCACCCTTCCCGGCCGCCCTGAGCTCCCGGTCCCTTGGCTGCTCGGCTCCTCGGCGCAGAGCGGAATCTGGGCGGCCCAGCTCGGGCTGCCCTACGCGTTCGCGGACTTCATCAACGCCGAGGGCGCGGACATCGCCAGGCTGTACCGGGAGCGCTTCGAGCCCAGCCGCGACCTCAAGGCCCCGCGAACCGCCGTGGCGGTGTGGGCCCTCGCAGCGCCCACCGAGGAGGAGGCCGTGTTCCTTTCCACCAGCAGCCGCATGGCGTTCACGCTGCTGCGCCGGAATCAGCTGATCCCGGTGCCGCCGCCCGAGAAGGCGGTCGACCTCCTAAACCGCGAGGGGAAGCCTTTGAACGGCGCCCGCCCCGGCCGGAGATCGATCGTCGGCTCGCCGGCCAAGGTCCGGGCGGAGATCGAGACGGTGGCGTCGGAGTACGGCGCCGACGAGGTGATCGTGGTCACGATCACCCACGACCATCAGGCGCGCCGGCGCTCCTACGAGCTCATCGGCGAGGCGTTCGACCTCGAGCTGCGCCGGGTCACGACTGAAGCGCTCTCGTCGCCGCACTGACCAGCCCCTGGGCCAGCGAATCGCCCACGCCCCCGAGCGGGATCAGCCGCGGCACGCTCAGGTTCGCCGCCAACTCGAGCCGGATGCGCGTGCTATTGCTCTCATCGACGCTCCAGGTCACGTCGAACTGCTCAGGATCGTCCGGTCCGTGCGGGATCCGCCTCAGCGCGATTGTCCCCGCGGACGGGTCGACGTTCACGGTCATGACCAGGTTGAAGTCCTTCGTCAGCGGGCCTCGCTCGACGTGGAGCACCGTGTGCGCCTTCGTCGGCCGTCCCTGCCCATCGCGCTCGAGGACCTCGGCTTCCTTTACGACCTCCGGGTACCAGCTCGGATACCGGTCGATGTCCTCGAGTAGCAACATCGTCTGATCGCGCGATGCCTGCGTGGTCCCGGCGGCACTCCCGGTCAGCTCCTTCATGTCGTGAGCCTACTCTGCGGCCCCGCAGTCCGGTCGAGTCCATGAAGTCGATCTGCCTGAGGTCGAGAATCACCAGCTCGATGCCGGACCCGAAGGCGGCGGTGAGCCGCTCCTCGAGCTCCGGGCTGGTACGCAGATCGAGCTCGCCGCTCACCGTGAGGACTGCGCCGTCGCTCTGCCGACAGTCTTCTACGCTGAAATCGCTGTTCACGACTGGTTCGCCATTCCCCTGGATTGCCCGCCGGCCGAAACGAACCCGAAACCTACCACCGAGCAAAAACGGCGAGCGCACATGCGGGGAAACGCCGAGCGCTCACGTGGGAGGTTCCCACTCGGTGCCGAGGATGCGCCGACCGCTGCTCTCGGCCAGCACGAGGTGCAGCGCCGGCGCGACCACGATCTCCGGCGAGAGCAGCGGGACGGTGGCGGGCACGTCATCCGGGACCATGCCGGTGGCGGTGGCGCCACCCGGAGCCAGCAGGTTGATCACGACCCCGGTTCCCTCGAGTTCCTGCGCCCACACTCGCGTCATCGCCTCAAGCGCGGCCTTCGAAGGTCCGTAGGGCGAGAACCCGCGCCGGACCATCGTTTCGTGGTTGATCGTGACGTTGATGATGCTGCCGCGTTTCGCGGCGAGCATGTGCGGCACGACGGCGCGAGACATGAGGAACACGCCGACCGTGTTGGTCTCCATGACCAGCCGCCACGCCTCGGGATCCGCCTCCCAGAACGGCAGGGGGTCGGTCATGAACCGTTCGTTGACGAATCGCATCCCGCGCGCCGCGTTGTTGACGAGCACGTCGATCCGCCCGCGAATTGCGAGCGCGCGCTCCACCAGGCGGTCCACATCGCTCTCCTCGGTCACGTCGGCCAGGACGGCTTGGATGGTGCCCGGCAGCGTCTCGGCGCCGGCGACGACCTCATCGGCCTCGGCGGCGTTGCGCGCCACGCCGATCACCACGTCGGCGCCGGCTCCGGCATAGCCGAGCGCGATCGCCCGCCCGATGCCGCGCCCGCCACCGGTCACGATCGCCACCCGCTCGCGCAGGTCGACGGTCGGACCGCTGGCCGTCGAGTCGGTCACCGAGACCGGCTCAGTTGCACAGAATGCAGTGCCCGGTCGAGCACGAGCACCTCGGCAGCTGGGCCGCGGCATGGTCCGGATGCCATTGGCGCAGCCACTCGAGCGCCACGCGCTCGGAGCGATCCGCCGGCCCGCCGGGCCAGCACGCGTGCAAGATCAGCGAGGCGAGCCGGCTCGCCGAGGCGCCCGGCGCGGCGGAATCGATGTGGTGACGGAGCTCCTCGCGATCCATGATCCAGAGGTTCGACCCGGGAACCCGGCTTCCTGGGTTTCACCGCGCGCTATACCCGTTTTTTTGGTCTCTAATCACCACGCTCGCGCGCAACTCGCGCGTGCGTGGCCCGCTCGTACGCCATCTGGAACAGTTCGACGGCGCGCTCGGCCTCTTCGGGCGAGCGGATCGAGACGGTAATCCAGCCCGAGTCGGGGAGGACGTGGTGGGGGCGGGCCCTGCCCTCGGCGATCAGCTGGTCGCGCACGCGGCGGGGGAACGGCAGGTCGGCGATTCGGTCGCCGTGCAGGTGTCCGAGCTCGCGGCGGCCGAGCCGGAACTCGATCCCGCCGAAGCGGTGAGGGGCGGCCTCGACACCGGGCCACGAACGTACGGTGTCGGCGATTTTTTCTCCGGTTGACTGGCTCATGCTCTCCAGGCTAAGCCGCTCAGCGCCTCCCCACCAGAGGCAATTGGTCCTAAGACCATTGTCGTCGGCGCCCGACGGCGGCGCCTCAGGACCTATGGTCCCGTGTGCTCATGGCCGCGCCCACCAATTTCGATGTCGTGATCGTCGGCGGCGGGCACAACGCCCTCGTGGCCGCGACGATCGTCGCGCGTGCCGGCCGCTCGGTGCTGGTGCTCGAGCGTCGTGCCGAACTGGGTGGCGCCGCGGTGTCGGTCTCACCGTTCAGGGGTGTCGACGCGCGGCTGTCGCGCTACTCGTACCTGGTCAGCCTGTTCCCGCCGGGGCTGCTGCGAAGCCTGGGTGTGCGGGCCGAGCTACGCTGGCGCCGGATCGCCGCGTATCCCCCCGTCGGTGACCATCCGGCGTGGGAAAGCGTGCTCGCGCGGGTGGCCGAGCGCGTCTTCCCCACCCTGACCGAGCCGCTGCGGTCCCGCGAGGAGATGCGCCGGCTCATCGACGACGACCACACCTGGAACGCGGTGTTCGAGACGCCGCTGTCCGAGATGCTGGAGCGGACGTTTGCCGACGACCTCACTCGCGGGACGGTTCTCACCGACGCCCTTATCGGCACGTTCGCGCGGGCCGACGATTCGCAGCTGCGCCAGAACCGCTGCTTCCTCTACCACGTGGTCGGCGGCAGCTGGGACGTGCCGGTGGGCGGCATGGGGGCATTGTCGAGTGCGCTCGCGGATGCCGCGCGACGCGCGGGCGCGGAGTTCGTGACTCGCGCCGACGTCGTCACGATCGGCACCGACGAACGCCACGCCGAGGTTGCCTGTGCTGACGGGCGGACATTCGGAGCGCGGCACGTCCTGGCGGGCGTCGCCCCGGACGTCCTGAGCGAGCTTCTGGGCGAGCCGGCGCCGGACGACACGCCCGAGGGCGCGCAGCTCAAGATCAACATGCTGCTCCGCCGCCTGCCGCGCCTGCCGGACGCGAGCGTGAACCCCGAGAACGCGTTCACCGGGACGTTCCACATCAACGAGGGCTACGAGCAGCTTCAGCAGGCCTACCGGGAGGCGAGCGCCGGCGAGATCCCGGCCCTGCCGCCGTGCGAGATCTACTGCCACTCGCTGACCGACCCGAGCATTCTGTCCCCCGAGCTGCGGGCGCAGGGCGTCCACACGATGACCCTGTTCGGCCTGCACATGCCGGCGCGGCTGTTCGCCGGCGACGGCGACGGCGGGGTGCGCAAACTCGAGGCGGTGGAGGCGACGCTCAGATCGGTCGACTCGGTGCTCGGCGAGCGGCTCGAGGACTGCCTGCTCCGGGGCCCCGACGGCATGCCCTGCCTCGAGGCGCTCACGCCCCCCGAACTCGAGGCCGAGCTCGGGATGCCCGGCGGCCACATCTTCCACCGCGACCTGGCCTGGCCGTTTGCCGAGTCAGCGGAGGACGTAGGCCGCTGGGGCGTCGAGACCGACCACGCCAACGTGTGGGTATGCGGGGCCGGGGCCCGGCGCGGTGGCGGTGTGAGCGGGATCCCCGGGCACAACGCGGCGCGCGCGGTGCTCGAGTCGCTGTCTGCCTGAGCTCGATCAGAAGACGATCACGGCGCGCCCGCGCAGACCACCCGCACCCATCAGGCGGTGGGCCTCGGCTGCCTGTTCGGGCGGAAGCTCGCGGGCCACGCGCAGCTTGATCCGCCCCTCCGAGGCAAGGAGGCGAAGCTCATCCAGCCAGTCGGTGCGCTGGAGCACCTCGAACACCATCACCGGGTGCACGCGGATATCGCGCTCTTCGACCTCGTTGCCGTCCCAGCCCCGGACGAATACGACCTGCCCGCCGTCCCGAACCGCGGGAAACGCGTCGCGATAGAGCAGCGCGGTGTCGTACACCGCGTCGGCGCCGTCCGGCGCCACCGCGCGGACCGCGTCGCCGAAGCGCTCGCCGCGCGGCACCACCACGTCGGCGCCGAAGCTCTTGACGAGCTCCTCGTCCTCGGGCTTGGCGTCGGCGATGACTCGCAGGCCGCGCTCCTTGGCCAGCGCGATCACGTAGGAGCCGAGCAGCCCGGCCCCACCGGCTACCGCGAGCGTCTCCCCCTCGCTCAGCCCGAGCAGGTCCAGGCCGCGCTGCGCGGTGAGCCCGTTCATGGGCAGAGTCGCCGCTTCGGGCAGGCTCGCCCCATCGGGAATCGGCACAACCGAGGCCGTCGGCACCACCAGCAGCTCCTGCTGCGCTCCGCCCTCGGGCCGGCGCGGACTGACCGCGGCCATCACCTCTTGCCCCACCGAGAGCCGGTCGACGCCCGCGCCGAGCGACTCGACCACGCCGGCGGCGTCCATGCCCGGGACCCAGGGCGGCGGAAGGTCGGGCCCGCCACCGCGCTGCCGCAGCCCGATGTCGGTCGGGTTGACCGCCGCGGCCTTGACCGCGATCCGGACCTCACCCTCCCCGGGTTCGCGGGCAGGCAGGTCGGCGACCGCGAGGACGTCGACGTCCCCGGGCTTCGTGATGGCGACGGCACGCAATGGTCAGGCCTCCTTGTTCAAGATGTGGTTGCGGGTTCCCGTGATGATCAGCGATGCGTGGGTCTCCCCGTCCGGGGTGACGATCCAGCGGCGGGCTCCGCTCCGGAGCACCACCTTGTCTCCCGGTTGCGCCGGGGATCGATACTCGATCTCGACGTCGATCGACGGCGGGTCGTCGTCCTGGAGGAGCTCCTCCTCGAGCGGCAGGAAGTACGCGGCGTTGTTGACGTGGTCGGCGACGTCGCATTCGCTGCCGCGGAAGTGCCACGGGAAGCTGTCTTGCGCTCCGTCGGGGCCCGGGTGGTGCAGCCGCGCCGTCACCTTCCTGGCGCCGGCCGACTCGCCCCACGCGGCGAGTTCGTCCTCGCGCAGCGGCGTGGGCCTGAGGCTGACCGGATCGAGGTGGACCCACAGCGAGACGACTTCGACCAGCCCGCCACCGCCACCGTCGTGCTCGTCCGCGACGATGCTGGTCCGCCGCTCGGCCCACATCCGGCCGAGGCCGCTGCAAAACGTGGTCAGCGCGAGCGGCTGCCCGAAGCGCGGGAAGCGATCAACCCGCATGCGGGTGCGACGGACGACCCACCGCGCGGTTTCGGACAGTCCCACGTCGAGGGCGTCGGCGTAGGCGATGTCCTGCGTGTAGCGGGCCAGTGAGTCGAGCCGGACCCGGCCGCTGGGAGCGCAGTCGGCCAGACCCGCACGCACCGCCTCGGTGAACACTCGGCCGCGCTCGGGCCGCTCCACGAGCTCAGTCAACCTGGCCGCCCGCACGGCTACGCGAACAACCGTGGATCGGCCGTGGCGATTCCGTGCACCCCGAGCCGGCGCAACTGGCCGATCGCCGCGCGCTCGTTCACCGTCCAGGCGTACAGCCGCCCGTCGCGCTCGACCACGTCCTGCAGCAGCGCGTCGTTCACGAGCCGGTGCTGGGCCATCAGCGCATCCCAGCGGCCACTGTGCAGCCCCGCCAGCGCCACCGCTCGCCAGTCGCGCCACCGCCGGCTCATACGCGCGAGCCGGCCGCCGACCGAGATCCCCACCCGAGCCCGCGGCTCGAGCGCCCGCACCCGGTCAACCACGTCGGGGACCTGGGAGGAGATCAGCGTGCGCTCGAGCAGCCCCCCGTGGCGCAGACGATCGAGCAGTGCCGCCTCGCACCCGACGTGCTTGACGTCGACGTTCAGCTCTAGATCGGCGAAGCGGCGACTCGACAGGTGCCGGAGCGCCTCGGAAAGACGCACGTTTCCGCCAAGGCGGGCATGGAAGACCGTGTGGGCAAGCACGAGCTCACGGTTCCAGGCCCGCACGTCGAACTCGACCATGTCGATGCCGACCTCGCGGGCGGCGTCGAACGAGGCCAGCGTGTTTGCCGGGGCCAGCGCGCTGGCGCCACCGTGTCCGATCCGCTTGCACACGCCGGTCAGCGTAGCTGGGAGAGCCACTGACCTATCGCGCTCCGCACCGCCTCCAGATCGCTCCGCAGGCTGTGGTTGCCCTTGACGGTCACCACGGTGCGGGACGGGCCTGGCGGCGGCATCCCGAACGGGTCGCTTTCGCCCTGGACGACGAGCACGGGCACGCCCACGGCGTCGAGCTCGTCCTGGCGGCTGGGCGCGTTCGGGCGTCCGGGCGGGTGCAGCGGAAAGGCCAGGCACAGGACGGCGGTGGCGCCCGTCTCTGCGGCGGTGCGGCAGGCCACGCGGGCGCCCGACGAGCGCCCGCCGCACACGAGCGGCAGCCCCCGCAGCGCTTTGGCCCGCAGGTGCTCGATCACTGCAATCCACGCGGCGTCGAGCTGGCCGGCGGGCGCTGGCGAGCGGCGCCCCGCGACGCGGTAGGGCTGCTCGACGAGCGCCACGCTGAACCCGGTGCCGAGCGCTGCCTCCGACGCGGCGCCCAAATCCCGCGAGCCGATGCCCCCGCCGGCGCCATGCCCGAGCACCAGCGCCCCGTGCGCGCCTCGGACCTTCGTCACGTGCGCGCGGGCTGGGCCGTGCGCGGTCGCGATCTCCACCACCGTCATCGCCACCATTGTGGGTCATATGTGCGCGCTCGCCCTCCCACTCCCGGCGAACGCCGATTCAGCGCCATTTGCGGGTCATATCAGCGCAGTCGAGCGGCGAAGATTGCCGAGTGCGCACTTATGACCCACCGGCCGATCGGGCGGCCGTCTCGCTGTACCTCGACCAGAACTACCTGAGCGGGATCGCCAAGGACAAGCCGGCGTTCAGGGAGCTCGCCCCCGTGCTGCACGACGCGGTCCAAAGAGGAGCGATCCACGTACTCGAATCAGCCGTCCACGAGCGAGAGTCGAGACCGCGCCCGGACCTCAACCTCATGGAGCTGCTGCACGAGCTCTCCCAAGGCCGCCGGCTCCCAGACCGTCTCGACCGCCCGGCCCGAGAAATCCAGAGGCGGATGACCTGGGTGATCGAGCACGAGCTGCCCGAGCGCGCCGCCAGGCCCAGTGACGCCGCCGACCTCGACGCCCTCGCCCAGGCCCTCACCCACTGCGAGCTCGTCACCTGCGATGCGTTCATGGCCGACGTGGTCAAGCGCGCCCGCCTCGACCTCCGCCACCGGGTCGAGCTGTTCAGCGGTCGACGCCCCGACGTGCTTCGCCTGCGAAATCGGATCCGCGAGCTGACCGAAGCCGTGTAACGTCAGCACCCGATGGGCAACATCACCGGAAGCTCGACCGCCGACATCCAGGCCCCACTCGACCAGGTGTGGGCGCTGGTCGAGGACGTCGAGGCCGCCCCCGAGTGGCAGGGCGGGCTCAAGGGGATGCACGCACTCGAGCGCGATGACCAAGGCCACGCGATCCTGTGCGAGGCCGCAACCGACGCCAAGGTGCGGACGATCAAGTCCACGGTCCGCTTCACCTACGACGGACCGACCCACCTGAGCTGGACGCAAGAGAAGGGCGAGCTCAAGTCCGTCGAGGGCAGCTGGGAGCTCGAAGATCTGGGCGACGATCGCACTCGCGCCACCTACAAGCTCGAGGTCGACCTCGGACGGATGCTGAGCCTGGTGATTCGCGGGCCGCTCGTCGACCTGCTTAGAGACATGCTCGTGCGCGCCCGCGCCGGCGAGCTTAAGCAGCGGATCGAATCCGGGTCCTAAGCGGCGCCGGCTGAGACGGCGGCGGCTAGCTTGTCCAGCATCTGGCCGTAGATCCGTCGCAACCCCATCGGCGCGAACGTCCGCTCGAACATTCCGCCGATCCCGCCGGCGCCCTGCCACGAGGACTCGAGCGTCACCTCCGAGCCCGATCCGTTTGGCGCGACGGTCCACCGGCTGACGAACGACGACAGCTGGTCGCGCTCGACGAGCTCGCCACCCTCCTCATCGACGCTCAGGCGGTAGTCGCGCTCCCGGCCGCCGGCGGCGAAGTGGTAGCCGATCACCGTGCCCGCTCCGTTGCCGCCCTGCTCGACCCGGTAGGCCGTGTAGTTCTCGGTCAGGATGCGCGGCCGCTCCTGGCGGTAGTCGCGCAGGAACTCGAGGACGCGCTCGGGCGGGGCGTCGACCGCCTTGGCGGCGCTCGCGGTGACGGTGGCCATGCGCACGTGATTGTCGCACCCCGCGCCGCGCGACCCCGGCACCTCAGGCATGATTCGACCCCATGCTCGCCGTGTACGCCGCCGCCATCGACCGCGACGACCCGCTGACCGGGCTGCGCATCGACGAGCGGCCCGAGCCCGAGCCTCCCGACGGCTGGACCACGATCACGGTCAAGGCCGCATCTCTCAACCACCACGACCTGTGGTCTCTGCGAGGGGTCGGGTTACCCGAGAATCGCCTCCCGATGACCCTCGGCTGCGACGCCGCCGGCCTCGACGAGGAGGGCAACGAGGTGCTCGTGCACGCCGTCATCAGCGACCCGGCCTGGCACGGCGACGAGACGCTCGACCCCCGCCGCTCGCTGTTCTCCGAGCGCTACCAGGGGACGTTCTCCGAGAGGGTGGCCGTCCCCCGCTGGAACCTGCTCCCGAAGCCGACGGAGCTGTCCTTCGAGGAGGCCGCCTGTCTCCCGACCGCCTGGCTGACCGCCTACCGGATGCTGTTCAGTCGCGGGCGCGTGCCACCCGGCGCGACCATCCTCATACAGGGCGCCACCGGCGGCGTCGCCACCGCGCTGACCGTGCTGGGCAGCGCGGCCGGGATCCGGGTGTGGGTCACCGGACGAAGCGAGGAGAAGCGTGCGCGGGCGCTAGAGCTCGGCGCCGAGCAGGCGTTCGAGCCCGGCGCGCGACTGCCCGAGCGGGTCGATGCGGTCATGGAGACAACCGGCCAGGCGACGTGGGCCCATTCGGTCCGCGCGCTCAAGCCGGGCGGCACGATCGTCATCTCGGGCGCCACCACCGGCGATGCGCCGCCGGCCGAGCTGACCCGGATCTTCTTC